>CACISK010000003.1 GCA_902589315.1 uncultured Pelagibacteraceae bacterium | reverse complement strand
TTCATTTAGAATTTTTGATAGTGATAAAAAAAGGGTTAATCTTTTTGCTTCTTTAAAATCTAAAAATGGAAATGGTAAAAAACCTATTATTCTTTCGGGTCATACAGATGTAGTCCCGGTTTCAAAAGGCTGGTCTACTGATCCATTTGTTGCAACTATAAAAAATGAGAAATTATTTGGGAGAGGTTCTTGTGATATGAAAGGTTTTATTGCATGTGCTCTAGCATATGCTCCTGTATTTCAAGAAAATAATTTAGATAGAGACATTCACTTTTCATTTACATTCGATGAAGAAACCGCATGCATCGGTGCACCATTATTAATAAAAGAATTGAAAAAAAGAGATATTAAAGATGGAATTTGCATTATTGGTGAACCAACCAATATGAAAATCATTGATGCCCATAAAGGTATGAATGAATATACAGTTCACTTTGGAGGTTTAGCTGGTCATAGTTCTAAACCAGGCCAAGGAGTTAATGCAGTTGAATATGCATCGAGGTATGTAAACAAATTACTAGAAATTAGATCAAAACTAAAAGATAGAGCTCCTGAAGATTGTATATTTAATCCACCATATTCTACATTATCAGTTGGTGGAGTTTCAGGTGGTATAGCTCATAATGTTATCGCTGATAAATGTAAAGTTGAATGGGAAACTAGACCAGTGGTCAGAGAAGATGGAGATTTTGTTAATCAAATAATAGACGATTATGTTGATAAAGAACTTTTGCCAGAAATGAAAAAAGTTTTTTCAGATGCTTATATTAAAAAAGAAATTATAGGCGAAGTAGTTGGATTTAATAGATTGAACGATTCCGAAGCTTGTGAATTTGTTTCTAGTATAACTGGTGACAATTCAAGAGAAGCTGTTTCATTTGGAACAGAGGCTGGACTCTTTCAAGAAGTTGGTATTAGCACTGTAGTTTGTGGGCCCGGTTCGATTGAACAGGCTCATAAAATTGATGAATATATAGAACTTAGTGAATTAAAGAAATGTCTAGACTTTTTAAAAGGTGTAAAAGATAAATCTATAAATTAATTCCAACCACCTACAGATTTAACTTCTAGAAATTCAAGTAATCCTTCTTTACCCGCTTCCCTTCCAATTCCAGAATGTTTGAAACCTCCAAAAGGTGCATCAACTGCAATACCAGCACCATTTACATCAACCATTCCAGATCTAAGTTTTCTGGCAACTCTTTGTACCTTTTCCTTATCTTGAGTTTGAATATAGTTTGTTAATCCATAATCAGTATCATTTGCAATTTTAATTGCCTCTTCTTCAGTTTCAAATGGAATAACAGATAAAACAGGACCAAATATTTCTGTTCTTGCAATTTCCATTTCATTTTTTACATCTGCAAAAACTGTCGGTTTTACATAATAACCATCATTTAATCCGTTTGGTTTTCCAACTCCACCTGCAACTAATTTTGCTCCTTCATCTATTCCTTTTTGAATTAAACCTTGAATTTTATTGAATTGAGTTTCAGAAATTACAGGACCAATATGCTCTCCATTTTTATTTGGATCATCTACTTTAAATTCATTTGCATATTTTCTTAATCTTTCTATCGCTTCATTGTAAATTGATTTTTCAACAAGCATTCTTGTAGGGGCATTACATGATTGTCCTGAATTTCTAAAACATCTAAATGCACCTCTTTCTATTGCTTCAGCATCAGCATCTTCAAATATAATATTTGCACCTTTTCCTCCTAGCTCCAGACTTACTCTTTTAAAGTCCTTTGCGGCATTTTGAGAAATTAAAGCCCCTGCTCTTGTAGAGCCAGTGAATGAAATCATATTTACATCTGGATGACTTGTTAATGCATCTCCAGTTATTTCCCCATCTCCATTTACTAAATTAAAAACACCTTTCGGAAATTTTGCTTCATCTATTAACTCAGCTATGATCATTGCCGATAAAGGTGCAAGTTCCGAAGGTTTTAAAATCATAGTACAACCAGAGGCCAATGCAGGAATGACTTTTAAAGTAACTTGATTTATTGGCCAGTTCCACGGTGTTATTAATGCACACACTCCTTTAGGCTCGTATATTATTCTTTGATTTTTTGCATGATCTCCCAAAGGTTTTTCGAATTCAAATTCTTTTAGATAACGAATAAATGATTTTGTATGACTCGCACCAGTTCCTGTTTGTAGTTTTGACGCAAAGTCTTTTGGTGCTCCCATCTCTTGAATAATTGCTTCTGTAATATCATTCCATCTTTTTTTATATAATGAGTAAAAAACTTCTAATAATGACAATCTTTCTTCTTTAGAGGTAAATCCCCAGGTTTTAAAAGCTTCTTTAGCTGCTAAAACTGCATCATTGATATCCTCCTTGCTGCCTAAAGAAATTACTGCACAATTTTTTTCTGTTGCTGGATTTATGACCTCAATATCTTTTGGGTTTTTTGGGGGAACCCATGAACCATTAATATAAAAATTTCTCTTTTCAATCATGCGCGCAAATTATCCTTTCTTTATGATTTTGCAAATAAATTTGTTAATTCATAAACAATTGTTGCTGCAGCAAGAGAAGTTACTTCTGCATGGTCATAAGCAGGTGCAACTTCAACTACATCTGCAGAAATCAAATTTAAGCCTGATAAACCCCTGAGGACGTTTACCATTTCTCTTGTGGTCATTCCTGCAATTTCAGGTGTTCCTGTACCTGGTGCAAATGCTGGATCTAATACATCAATATCAATGGACAAATATAATGCATTATCACCTACTCTATTTTTTATTCTTTCAACGATTTTATCAATTCCTTCTGTTTGAAATTCATCACAATGAATAATTTTAAATCCAAAGCTTTCATCATTTTTTATATCATCTCTGCTATAAAGTGGACCTCTTATACCTACATGCATAGAGGCATCATCTAAAAATAAATTTTCCTCACGAGCTCTTCTAAATGGAGTGCCATGCGTATATGGTGCTCCAAAGTAGGTATCCCAGGTATCTAAATGGGCATCAAAATGAACAAGTGATACGGGTCCATTATTCTTTTTATTGGCTGCTCTAAGCAAAGGCACAGCAATTGTGTGATCTCCTCCAAGGCTTATTATTCCTCCAACTTTATTTAATAAATTGGTTGCTTCTACTTCAATTTGTTTGATGGCTTCATCAATATTAAATGGATTACAAGTAATGTCACCTGCATCTGCAACTTGTTGTACTTTGAATGGTTCTACATCATAATTAGGATGATAATTAATCCTTAAATGTCTAGATGCTTGTCTAATACTTTGTGGGCCAAATCTTGCACCTGGTCTATAACTAGTTCCTGAATCAAATGGAACTCCGACAATAGCAACATCACAACTTTCTACATCTCTTAGCTCAGGTAATCTTGCAAATGTAGAAGGGCCAGCATATCTTGGCACTTCTGTGCCACTAACAGGCTGAATAGGTTTTTTAGACTTTGTCATTTTAGTAATAAGAATATTATTAGAATGATCCAGAAAAAGGGATAATAAAAATATATGTATTTTTTTGCAAACATCTTAGGCACTGACTCATGATCTCTATTAATATTTTTTTTTCTTTTTCTTTTTTTCATTAAATAAATCCTATCACATTCATATTATATCTAATATCATCAAAATTATTAAAATGAGATACATTATATTAATATTTCTATTATTTTTTAATTTTTCTTATGTAAATGCAGATGCAATATATAATTTGATTAAAATTCCTAATTTAGAAGTTTATAAGGTTGATAATTTAAATGGTATCAAATATTTGGTATCAAAAAGAGGTTTTGTAATAGGTGATACAAATAATATTAAATGTAACGGCATAAATAATAGTGATTTGGATCGTGAATTTAACACAATTCAAAATAATCTGAGGGATTATAACTCAAATTTCTTAAGGAAAATAAATTTGAAATTTGTAGTTCTATGCAGAAACTTACAAATTTCAGGCATTAATACAGGAGGTATACCAGATAATAAATTCAGGACTTTAATCTTAGACTTAACATTTAACCAAAACTATTTCGAAAGAATGATCCATCATGAAATATTTCATATGATTGACAACAGTTTTCCAGAGCTTTTTGAAAAAAATAAGTGGAGCGAACTTAATAATAAAGATTTTTCATACGCAGAATGTTCTACATGCACTGATTTATTAGGTTTAGATTTAGAAGTTACGAAAGGCTTTTTAACAGAATATTCAATGAGCACAGCCGAAGAAGATATGGCTGAAATTTATTCATTATTAAAAACAAACTTTAAAGAAATAGATTTATTAATTAAAAAAGATAATATTCTAACTAAGAAGAAAAATTTCTTAATAAACGGTCTTAAAGAAATAGATGAAAAGTTTATTTTTTGAATGATAAAAAAAATTAAACCATCACTATCTGAAAAAATATTATTTATTTTTCTTATTCTGCTTATTATTTTAACTTTAGTTTCATTTTATGTATTAAGTAATAAATGTCTTTTTGTAAAAAAAATCGATTTAAATAACATTGATTTTAAAGATAAGCAGAATATTGTAATTATGGAGGTTGAATGTGGTAACGTTCTAATAGAATTAGATCCTAAAATTGCACCTAAAGCTGTAAATCGATTTAAGAAGTTAATAAATAGAGGTTCCTATAATGGTTCAACTTTTTATCGAGTAATAGAAAATACTTTAATACAAGCTGGAGATATTGAATATGGAAATGTATCTAATCTAAATTATTCTAAAGTAGGAACTGGTAAGTCTGGTTTAGGAACAATTAAATCTGAACTTAGTAGTAATTTTTTATTTAATGCTGGCTCTGTGGCTTTTGCTAGGAAAGATCAATTCGACACAGAAGATAGTGAATTTTTTATTACTTTAATAGATATACCAATATATCAAGGTGAATTTACTCCAATTGGAAGAGTAATTGCAGGAATGGATTCTTTAAAAAAAATTAAAGCGGGAAATAAATCAACCTACGTATTAAAGCCTGATTATATTAAAAATCTAAAGTTATTAGTTAAATAGAGGTTTTCCAGTTGATAATGTGTGTTTAATTCTATCTTGGGTTTTACTTGTCTCGATTAATTTCATGAAAGCATCTAACTCTAATTTTAACAACTGATCTTCTGTAAGCGTTTTATCTATAGTTGTATCACCACCACTTAAAACATTTGCTAGCTCTGTTCCAACCATCATTCCATGATCTAATATAATTTTATCGTTATACAGTTTTTCTAACATACCAACCATTTTGTCTTTTAAAGATTTGCCAGATAAATTAAATGTGCATTCTTTTGGAGGAGTAAATTCTTTATTTTGATCCAAAATTTTTCTAGCTTCGTTTAATAAGCTATTTCTGCTCATAATTTTTTTATTTTCAGGGATTAAATACTTTAGAGGTTCAGCTTCTACTGGAGATGTTGCAGTTTTTGCATAACCAATGATATCAAAAACTTTTAAAGGTGCAAAATCTGGATCATTTTTTGCCTCGTCTGTTTGAGACCATCTCCATAACATTTCTTTACATCCTCCTCCAGCTGGAACTAAACCAACCAATGTTTCAACTAATCCAACTACAATATTTGTATGCGAAGCAACAAAGTTACTTTGAACTAAAACTTCAAAACCCCCTCCAAGTGTAAGACCTGATGGTGCTGAAACTACTGGAAATTTTGAGTATTTTAAGTGTTTGCATGTTTCTTGAAAATAACCGACAAATTTTTCTATTGATTTAAAGTCACCTTTATCTGCAAAATTCATAGTATATGTTAAATTAACACCAGCAGAAAACTGCATACTTTCATTAATAATTATCAATGGTTTGTCTGTAGCGTTTTTTAAAGAGTCCATTGAGTCATAATCCAAAGCGTTTGCTTTAGTTGTAAATTCGACAATGTTAAATTCAGGAAATCTGTAAATTTCAGCAGAATTATTTTTATCAAGTTTAAGGGCTCTTGGTTTAATTTTTCCTAAAGTTTCAATTTCAGTATATTGTTGTCTTTCACCATAAAAATTTTCATCTTTGGATTTTGACAAATTTTCTAAAAATTTATTTCCTTCAAAATTATCAATTTTTTCAAAAAAATTATTTACTCCAATTTCTTTTAACATTTCAAAAGGCCCTCTAGACCAATTGAAGCCAAGTCTCATTGCTTCATCAATGTCGTTAAATTTATCTGTAATACCTGGAACTAATGAAGAAGAATATTTTATTATTTTAGAAATTACTGACCAAGCATAATCCCCATATTTATCTCCACGATTAATTAATTTTTTTAAATCAACTTTTTCAGATTTAATATCTATTTTTTTTGAAGGAGAATATTCCCCAGTTTCAAGATTGATGGCCTCTAAAATTTTCTTACCACCCTCTTTATTCATTCTATAAAATCCACCTTTTCCTTTTCGACCAGTATATCCGGTCTCTATTAATTTTTTTACAAGTGGCATTTCTCTTGCTACAGGTTGAAATGGATCACTTTCAGGTAATTCTTTAATAAAACTTTTCAATACATCTGCCATTAAATCAATACCAATTAGGTCATACAATCCAAATACTCCAGTTTTAGGTATACCCATTGGTCTGCCAAATACAGCATCAGCTTCTTCTACACTAAGTTTCATATTAATTGCTTCGGTCATTGCAATTTGCATTGCGTAAACTCCAATTCTATTACCTAAAAATCCTGGAGTGTCGTTACAGATAATTGCACCTTTACCTAAGTCTATTTCACAAAAGTCTTTTAAAAGTTTAACTTTATCTAAATCACTTTCATTACTTTTTACTATTTCAAGTAAATCCATGTATCTAACAGGATTAAAGAAGTGAGTTATGCAAAAATCCTTTTTGTCTTGATCAGATAATTTTTCTGATAGAACACTTATTGGAATAGATGAGGTATTAGATGAAACAACAGACTCTTTTTTTCTATGTTTAAAAATTTTTTCGTAAATATTATGTTTTATATCTATTCTTTCTACAACAGCTTCTACAATCCAATCTGCATTCGAAACTACATCAAAGTTTTCTTCAATGTTTCCCACATGTATATTATCTAATTTTGATTTATCTATTAATAAAGGAGGTCTAGATTTTCCTATTCTCTCTTTAGCCTTTTGACTAATTTCTGTAGTTAAATCCAACAAAGTGACAGGAACATTTGCGTTACACAAATGTGCAGCTATACCGCTGCCCATTGTTCCAGAACCAATTACAACAACATTATTTATTTTCATAAAGAAGATTTCTTATATTAAATTGAGACTGAGTAGGAAATAAAATAAATGTCATAACTACTGCTGTAAACTTGCTAATTCTTCAATATTAATATGACATCTAATAGCGTTACCATTTTCACCTATTTGCCATGGTGGAACCTCTGAATTACAAATATCACCTATTTTCCTGGGGCATCTTCCTTGAAAAGAACAGCCTTTTTCAGGGGGTTTTTCCTCTACTATATCCTCGGCTACTAATTTTGGTTTTATATCTGGATCTGGTTCCAAAACAGCACCTAATAATACTTCGGTATAAGGATGTGATGGAAATTTGTAGACATTTTGAGAAGGACCAATTTCACATAATCTTCCTTGATATAAAACTGCAACTCTATCACTAATTGCTCTAACAACAGCCAAATCATGAGAAACAAATACGTAAGTTGTTCCTAGATCTTCTTTCAATTGTTGTAATAAGTTTAAAACAGCTGCTTGAACCGAAACATCTAAAGCTGATGTAACCTCATCGCACAAAATTATATCCGGCTTAGCAGCAAATGCTCTTGCAACTGCAACTCTTTGTTTCTCACCACCTGATAATTGTCTAGGGTATCTTGACATATAAAACTTTCCTAACCTAACTTTTTTTAGTAGATCGATAATATTTTTTTTTAATTCTTCTCCTGATAAATTAAAATACAACTTTAAAGGTTGAGAAAGTATTTGCTCAACTGTGTGGTTGGGATTTAATGACTCGTCTGGATTTTGAAATATAAGTTGTATTGCTCGAAGATCATTTGGATTTCTCATTTTTAAATCAGAAGATAATATACGATCATTTTCAAATTTAATTTGACCATCTTTTGTTTTGAGTAACCCAGCAATTGATTTTAGGATAGTAGACTTGCCACTTCCAGATTCTCCAACTAGGGCAATAGTCTCTCCTTTTTTTATATCTATATTTATATCTTTAACTGTTGGGTTTTGATCAGAGATTTTGTTTAATAATTGATCAAAAAATTTCTGCTTTGCATAACTTATTGAAACATCCTTTAATTTTAAAACTTCAATTGCTTCACTATTATTTGATTTTTTTGTTATTGAAGTTTGTAAATTATTATTTTTGTTTATTAATTCTTTATGATTGAAACATCTTACCTTTGTATCTAATTCTTTAATATGTTCTAGATCTGGTGAATTTTTTTTACAATGATCAGTTGCTAAGTTACATCTATCATAAAAACTACAACCTTCATTTATGCTTCCAGGTTGAGGTTGGCTTCCTGGCATAGAAGCTGGAAGTCCATCTAGTGAAAGTTTAGGTATCGATTTTAACAATCCATAAGTATAAGGATGAATAGGTTCTTTTAATATTTTTCTTGCTGGTCCTTCTAAAACAATTTCTCCCGCATACATTACAACTATTCTATCACTGACTTGTGCTATAGCTCCAAGGTCATGACTAACATAGATCATAGATGTTCCGGTATCTTTTGCTATAAATCTTAATAGTTCTAATACATGTGCTTGTGTTGTAACATCTAATCCAGTTGTTGGTTCATCTAATAAAAGTAAATCTGGTTTGCCAGCCAATGCCATTGCAACGGCCACTCTCTGTTGCTGCCCTCCAGAAAGCTCGTGTGGATAACGAAAAGCCATAGTTTCAGGTGAAGGAAGTCTAACTTTATTCAGTAACTCTGAAATTTTTTTATCTCTCTCTGTTTTTTTTAGATCTGTATGTAATCTTAATGCTTCATCAATTTGGTATCCAATTTTTAAATTCGGTGTTAAAGCTTGTCCTGCATTTTGAGGTATCATAGCTATTTTTCTACCTCTAATTTTTTCCAGCTGTCTACTGCTCATTTTCAATAAATCCTCAGATTTAAAGAGGCATTCACCCTTAAGAGGAAATAAGCCTTGTTTTATATAGCCCATCATAGCAAGTGCTAATGTGCTTTTTCCAGAACCTGACTCCCCCACGATCCCTACAGTCTCTCCTTTTTTTATATTGGTTGAAACATTTCTGAGTATTGAAATTTGTTTGCCCTTCTGACTGCTAAATCCAATTGATAAATTTTTAACGCTTTCAATTATTTCATTCATTTAAACAGGTGCCTTTGTTGAACGATCAATTCCTAAAGCTTTTGCAAATGCATCAGCCGTTAAATTTATTCCAATTATTAATGAACTTAATCCTACTATCGGAGCAATTACAGACCAATATGCAAACGACATCAATCCTCTGGCATTGGAGATCATTAAGCCCCAATCGGGTGTTGGAGGACTTACACCAAAACCTAAAAATGACAATGAGCTAAATCCTAATAACATCCAAGACCATCTCATTGCTCCTTCTACTAATATAGCGTCTCTAACATTTGGAATAATTTCATTCCATATAATAGACAAATTGCTATGACCTCGAGCTCTAGCTGAAATTATAAAGTCTTTAGCAATAACATCGTGAGTAGCAGCTCTAGCAACTCTTACTATTCCTTTACCATAAAAAAAACCTAGTGCAGGAATTAAAACCTCTGTTGATGTTCCTAAAAGAGAAACAATTAATAGCATTGCAAGTATCCAAGGAATAGAAAGAAATGCATCAACAACTCTCATTACAACATCGTCAATTTTACCTCCAACTAAACCACAAAAAATTCCAAGTAATCCTCCCCACAGAAGAGCTATAAGTGATCCAAAGAAAGTTACAGTAAGAGCTGTTCTCCCTCCAAGTATTGTTCTTGTGAAAACATCTCTACCCAAGCTATCTGTTCCAAACCAATGCTCTGCCGAAGGTGCAAGTAACATGGTATTTGGGCTAATTGCTTTGTAATCGTATGGTGCAATGTAAGGGCTTATTAATGCTAAGACTACATGAAATAAAACAATTGTAAGTCCAATTAATCCAGAAGGCTTGGAGGCCATAGTTTTTAAAATCTCAAAAGCCTTTTCTAGCTTATTTTTTTGTTTATTTTCTGTAATTAAATTACTCTCCATATTATTTTCTTATCTGTAAACTTTTTAATCTTGGATTAAGCATAAGTGTCATTAAATCTGCTATTAAATTTATTCCCACATAGATAGATGCTAATATTATTGCTAATGCTTGAACAACAGGTAAATCTCTATTTGATATAGACTCAATTACCAATCTGCCTAAACCCGGATAATTAAAGACAACTTCTGTAACAACAACACCGCCTAACAACCAAGCAATTGTTAACGCTACTACATTTATTGCTGGTAATAATGCATTTGGCAATACATGTTTAAATACCATTTTCCAATATGGAACACCTTTTAAAATTGCCATTTGTACATAATCACTAGCCATTACTTGAATTACACTTGAACGTACCATTCTTGCCATGTGCGCAGTCATAATCATTGAAATTGCAACAACAGGTAAAATTATATTTGAGAGTAATTCATAAAAAGTTGCATCTGATGGTATAATCACAATGCCTGGTAGCCAACCAAGCCAAATTGCAACAATTAAAATAAGCAAAGTAGCACTAATAAACTCAGGAATAGTCATTGAAAAAATTGTGATAGTAGAGATCATAATATCCGGGAGCTTATCTCTCCAAAGAGCAGTTATTATTCCTAATACGATTGCTAAAGGAATTCCTATAAGTATTGAAACAGAGGCTAAAACTAAAGAGTTTTTAACTCTTGGACCTAGTACTTCATTAATTGGCATTTCTCCACTTAAAGAGTAACCAAAATCACCTCTTATAACATTTGATGCCCAGTCTAAGTATCTTTCATAAGCAGGAACATCTAGACCAAGTCTTTTTATGCAAGCATCAAGAGCTGCTCCATAAGCTTCTCTTTCTAAATATGTTGTGCATGCATCCCCAGGTAAAACTTCAACACCTACAAATGTAATCAATGAAACTATAAATAAAGTGATAAGCCCTAGTCCAATTCTTTTTAAAATTAATAAAAGCATAAGATTAACTAGAACTTTTTAACAAAAATAAATTAAATAGAAATAAAATAAAGGCCGCTTATATGCGGCCTTTATCTAAATACTTTTAGTCAACTTTAACTTTGTGCCACTGTATAGAAAAGTGATCTACAGCATCAAGGTTTTTAACTTTTGATGAAGTTACTACTAGTCTAGATACGTGGTATGGGATCATTGTTCCACTTTGTTCCCATAAAGTCATTTGAGCATTTTGATATGCTTTTTTTCTTTTATTGAAATCCAACTCACTTCTAGCATCAGCTAAATTTTTATCAAAGTCAGCATTTTTGAAATAAGACTCATTCCATTTTGCTCCACTATGATATGCTTCATGTAAGATTGTGTCTGCTGGTCTTTGGTTCCAACGTGTCATTGAAACTGGCTTTTTCATCCAGACTTCATTCCAATAACCTTTAGATGGTACCATCTCAATATTAACTTTAATTCCTGCTTTTGCAACTTGTTGCTGAACAACTTCTGCAATCGTAGGCCAAGTTGGTTCTAAAGTCGCTGGGTAAACAGTCAATTCAATTCCATTTGGAAATCCTGCTTCTCTTAGTAAATTTTTTGCTTTACTGATATTTTGAGGACAATCCATTTGTAAACGATATTGATCAGAAGGCATTACAGGTGTATCACAAGATACAGTTGCTGCACCACCCATCACTAAGTCTACAAGTTCTTGTCTATCAACTGCTAACCTAAAAGCTTTTCTTACTTTAGGATTATCGAATGGAGCAGTATCAGTTCTCATAACCACACCTCTCCAGTTTCCAGTTGGAATTACAGTTGTTGTAAATTTAGAATTACTGTCAAATATCTTTTTTTGATTGAAAGGTACATATCTATTCATATCAATTTGACCAGTTAAAAGAGCTTGAATTCTTGCTTGAGCATCTGGGATCGCAATGACATGAACTTCTGCAACTCCTGGTGCACCTTCCCAATATTCTGGGTTAGCTTTTAGAATTGTAGTTCCTTCTGGATCAAATTTATCAACCATGAATGGTCCAGTACCAACTCCGGTTTGTCCTATAGTATCTCCTGATCCTTCAGGTATCATTCTTAATCTGTAGTCAGTTAATAATAACGGAAAGTCAGCAAATGAAGTTGATAACTTCATTTTAACTGTATGCTGATCAACTACCTCAATATCTTCAACTACATTTAAACTTTTTCTAACTGGAGATCCGATATCAGGATCTTTAGCTCTCATTAGAGAATATTTTACATCTGGAGCATCAAATGCTGATCCATCATGAAAATATATTCCTTTTCTTAAATTAAATGTCCATTCAGTTGCATCAGAATTAGCGCTCCAATCTGTTGATAATGAAGGTGATGGAACACCGTTCATATCAGGTCTTACTAATCTATTTTGTGTTTTGATGACAACTTGAAATAAACGCCCTTTTGTTATGGCATCTAAGTTAGTATCTTTTCCAAATCCAAGATCATGTGATACTTTAAATACTCCACTTGATGCATTGGCAATAGAAAAAGATAATATCAGTGACATAAAAGTCGCTGAAAAAACTTTAAGTATGTATTTCATAAGTTCCCTCTTTTTCTTTCGTTGTTTAAATAATCAAAAAGATAACAATTCCAGAACTAGATAACAACATGCAAAATGTAGTGATTCATCTACTAATTGAATAGATATTTTAATTAATATACACTTTTTCTAAATTTATAAATGCAAAACGAATTAAACAAAGTCAGATTTTCTGTAAAACCTTTAAAATCCAATGATAATAAAGTTGTTGAGCTTGCGCGAACTGTCGGGATACATCCTCTAGCATATCAAGAACTTCCCTATGATCCTGAGTATTCATTTTATGCAGGAAGATTAAATCCAGAAGTACTTTCACATGCTACTGCTGATGAAATGTATTGGAAAGTAAGACAAGAGGTAATTTTTCGTCATACTGGTGAACATCCATATGAAATATCTGGTCCTGATGCAGAAAAACTTTTACAAAAAATATTCACAAGAGATATCTCAAAAGTAAAAGTAGGAAGATGCTCATACCAATTTGCTTGTTACAATGATGGAGGTATGCTGACAGATGGAGTTTTGCTAAGACTTGAAGAAAATAAATTTTGGTTTGTTCAAGCTGATGGAGATCTTTTTTCATGGTACAAAGCTCACACTGATAATCTTAATGTAAAAATTTCTGACCCAGATGTTTGGGTTAGTCAAATTCAGGGGCCAAAATCTATGGATCTTTTAAAAGTTTTAAGTAAAGAGACTTTTCCTGATAATTGGAAATATTTTGATTGGAAAGAAGTTACTATACTAAATGAAAAAGTAATCATAAGTAGATCAGGATTTAGTAATGAACTTGGTTGGGAAATTTATTTTAGAAAAAATAATAATACTGAAAAAGTTGGAGATTACATTCTTGAAGAAGGAAAAAAAATGGGAATGATACTCACAGGTACCCCTGGTTTCAGATGTAAAAGAATAGAATCTGGATTATTATCAGCTGGACAAGACTTTAATCATGAAACAAATCCATATGATGTTGGTTTAGGTAAATATGTCGATTTAAAAAAAAATTATTTTATTGGAAAAGCGGCATTGATGACTGCTGATAAAGAAAAAAGATGTTGGGGAATACGGGTAGAAAATGGAACAGGTTTAAAAGGAACTTACATAAAATTCAATAATGAAATAATTGGAAAAATTACATCAAGTACTTGGTCGCCTTTTCAAAAATGTGGTGTTGGAATAGTTTTAATGAATTCTACAAAACATAAACCTGGATTAATAGTGGACGTAAATTGTAGTGATAATAAAATTCATAAAGGTGAAATATGCACCTTGCCAATGTATGACTTTAAAAATGAAATTGTAAGAGGTCTAAAAATCGATATTCCAACAGGTCCTTCTCCGTGGTCAGGAATAAAAAAATAATAATAGCAATTGGTGGTGGTGGATTTACACATTCTTCTGATGAAGACTTGGATGAATATGTTTTAAATCAAGTTAATAAATCAAATATCAATATCGGTTTTTTACCTACAGCTAGCAATGATAATCAAGAAAAGACTGATCTTTTTTATAAAAGATTTAAATCACAAAAATTTAAATTATCTCATTTTAATCTCTGTTCAAGTGTGGAAGGTTTTAATGAATGGATGTTAAGCAAAGATATAATTTATGTAGGGGGTGGCAATACCTCTGAAATGATTAATATTTGGAAGAGATATGATCTTATCAAAGTATTTAAAGATGCATATGAAAAAGGAATAATTCTGAGTGGAATAAGTGCAGGTGCTGTCTGTTGGTTTGATTGGATACTGTCAGACTCAGTCAATGAAGAGCTAAGTCCTTTAAAAGGAATAAATTTTTTAGATGGAAGTTGCACACCTCATTCGTCAGATAATAATCGACTTCAACAATTTATTTCAGAAATTAAAGATGGAAATTTGCCAGATGGAATAGCTATTGATGATGGTGTAGCTGTGCTTTTTATTGACGGAGTTCCTTCAGAGGTTTATTCTTCGAGAATTAATCATGATGCTTATTATGTGACTAAACATGATAAGATTAGTTTAAAAACTTATATAAAGAAATTAAATGGATAATATTAAAGCCAGTAATAAAATTTTTAGCATTGAAGACGCAAAAAAACTATCAAAGAAAAGATTACCAAAGCTAGTTTATGATTTTATTGATGGCGCATCAGGAGATGAAAAATTATCAGAAATTAATAGTTTTGCTTTAGATCAAATACGTCTTGAGCCAAGAGTTCTAAGAAATGTAGAGGAAAGAAAACTAAAAAAAAATATTCTTGGATTTAACTATAACTATCCTTTTGGATTTGCCCCAATGGGTATGACAAATCTTTCATGGCCAGGTGCAGATTCTATGTTGGCAAAAGAGAGTGCAAGAAATAACATACCAACCTGCGTATCGATGGCTTCAACAACAACCTTAGAAAAAATGTATGAGCTTTCTGAAGGTCATTCATGGCTTCAACTTTATATTTTTCAGGATGAAGCTTTTGTTATGGAATTGCTCGATAGAGCAGAAAAAACTGGTTATGAAGTTGCTATACTTACTGTTGATGTTCCAGTTTTATCTAGGAGAACTAGAGATGATAAAAATGGATTTTCATATCCATTTAAAATTGGACCTAAACAATTTTTTGATTTTGCAACTCATCCAGTTTGGTCAATATCTACATTGCTTAATGGAATACCAAAGCCAATGAATTACGAAACTTCAAAAAGTGGAAAAGGTATTTTTAAAAGAAAAGAAAGTAGAGGAAAAACAGATTGGGAAACTCTAAAAAGAGTAAGAAATAAATGGAAAGGTAAATTAATTGTAAAAGGTGTCATGTCATCTGATGATGCAATTAAAATTAAAGAAATGGGTGCTGATGCCATACAAGTTTCAAATCACGGAGGTAGACAATTAGATAGTGCCTCAGCAGCAATAAATATTTTACCTTTTATTAGAGAAGCAGTAGGAAATAATTTTCCAATTATATTTGATAGTGGAATAAGAAGTGGTAGTGATATTGTAAGATCATTAGCTTTAGGAGCAGATTTTTCAATGATTGGAAGACCAGTAATGTATGCAATGGGAGCTGATGGAGCAAGCGGGTTAAGAAGAATTGTAGATATTATCAAAGAAGAAACAAGCACAACGCTAGGTTTGGTTGGATTAAATGATATTAATGAAATTTCTTCTGATATAATTGAACAGAAACTATTTATGAATACAACTTACTAATATGGAAAAAAAAATAAGAGGTGGAGCATTAATTGCAAGAGCATTAAAAGATAAAGGTATTAATAAAGTTTTTACTCTATCTGGTGGATTTTGTAATCCTGCAATTGAAGGTTTCATGGAATGTCAAATTGATGTAGTCAATTGTCCTCATGAACAAATAGCTGGACACTTAGCAGATGGACACACAAGAATTACAAGAAAACCATCTGTATGTTTAGTTGGGCCAGAAGGTTTTGCAAATGCAGTGCCATCCATGATGGAAGCATGGGGAGAAAGAACACCAATAATTTATATAACCGGATCAAGTAGTTTAAAAAGACAAGGGTCAGGTGGCTTTAAAGAAATTGATGATGTTTCAATAGCTGCTCCTCTTACAAAATATAGTGCAAGCATTACAGATGGAACAAGAATTAGAGAATTTGTTGATAAAGCTTACAGAATTGCAACGAATGGATATCCTGGAGCTGTTCATCTAAGTTTGCCAGTAGATATAATGTTTTCTTCATTTGAAGAAAATGTTGGGTTTGAAGAAAGACCATTTTCACATAAAGCAAAGCCAGTTGCTAAGGCATGGCCAGATCCAAATGCTCTATCAAAAATACTTGAGTTAGCATGTAATGCAAAAAAACCTGTCATAATTGGAGGACACGGTGTTTGGTGGTCAAACTCAGAAAAAAATTTAGAGACTGCTGGTGAAAGTTTAAATATTCCAGTTTTTAATGTGCCTTACCATCAAAAACTTTTAGGAGAAGAGGCAAATGCATACATGGGTTTAGCAGATATTCACCAATATCCACCCTCGGAATTTGCATTACATAATTCAGACTTAGTTTTGATGATTGGTGCAAGATTAGATAACCAAATGAATTTTGGTAACCCTCCTTTCATTCCTAAAACAACAACTTTAGTTTGTATTAACGGTTCCCATGAAGAAATTGAATTTAATAGAGCTGCTGATCATAACCTTTTATGTGACCCAGGAGTATTTTTGGATACTCTATGTAATTTAAAGAAAAATAATAAATGGAATTTAGGAAATAGTTGGTTTCAAGATAATAAAAATAAAAAGAAAGATTGGGTAGATAAATCTTTAAATGAATTAAAGATTGAAGCTGATAAAGCAAAAAAAAATGGTGGAAAAATTCATCCACTGCAATTAGCGTTAGACGTTCAAGACGTAATGGATGAGAAAGATTGGCTTATAATTGATGGAGGAAATACTCATTTCTGGTCGGAGATCGCAATAAATTTAGCAGGAGCTCAAGGAAAAAAATTGGGTGGAATTTTACATCCAGGCACATTTAGTATGCTGGGTGTCGGTGTATCATTTGCATTATCTGCAAAAAATAATAACCCTAAATCGAATGTAATTTTAATTAGTGGAGATGGTGCTTTTTTATCTGGAGGCATGTCTATAGAAACTGCATTTTTTGAAAAGAAACCAATCGTTGTTGTTATTGACAATAATGGTGGCTTAGCATCAATTGGGCAACAACAAGAGAGATTATTTGAAAGCGGAAAAAGAGTTGCAACAGACTTTAGAGATATACCTTTCCACAGTATATTTGAAGGCTTTGGGGGTCATGGAGAATTAGTAACGAAAAGAGAAGAACTGGGTCCAGCACTAAAAAGAGCTATTACAAGCGGTAAAACTGCTTGTGTAAACGTAAAAGCTAAACCAGTATTAAGTCCAATTGTTGCTGCTGTGGCCAGCAAGAGAGAAAAATCATCAATAGAGTAAAATGGCAAAATTTAGCTCACATTTATTGAATGGTTCTGATGGAACTCATGCAAGTAATGTCAAAGTAAAGATTTATCAAATACAAACCTCAAAATTAAAAAAGCTTTTTTTGAATACAAAGACGGATGGAAATGGTAGAATTAATCAGCAATTCAATCTTAACAAAAAAGATTGTAAATGCGATTATGAAATGATTTGTGATATTAAAAGATACTTTAAAAAGAAAAAAATTGTGGGTGAAATAGTTATAAAATTTAAAATGACTGATAATAAAAAAAATTATCATTTGCCAATAATAATTTCTCCTAACAGCTATACAGTATGGTGGTCTAAATAATATATGGCTTCATTGATACAAAGCAAAATTAGCACAAAACTAAATATGTCTAGGAGAATAAGAAGAACTCCTTACACCAAGAGAGTTGAAGAGTGTGGTGTAACTGATTTTACTGTTGTAAATCATATGCTTTTACCAAAAAGATTTCAAAAATCTGTTGAAGATGATTATTGGCATTTAAATGAACATGTTCAATTATGGGATGTTTCTTGTCAAAGACAAGTTCAGATATCGGGTCCAGATGCGAGCTTATTAGTTCAAAAAATGACACCAAGATCATTAAAAAATATGGAAACTGGAAAATGTTTTTATATTCCTCTGATTGATGAAAATGCTGGAATGATAAATGATCCAGTATTGTTAAAATTAGATGACGATATGTTTTGGATTTCTATAGCAGACTCAGATGTATTGCTATGGGCAAAAGGTATTGCAGTTGGTTTAAATTTGAATGTAAATATAACAGAACCGGATGTATATCCTCTTGCAGTACAAGGTCCAAAGTCTGAAGATTTGATGGCATCAATATTTGGAGAAGATATTAGAAAATTAAAATTTTTTAATTTTAGAATATTTGATTTCTTGGGAACAAAACAGGTTATTGCAAGATCGGGATATAGCAAACAAGATGGATTTGAAATTTATTTTAAATGCTTTGAAGATTACTTCGACAAAAATGAAATGGGAGAAAAAATTTGGGATATAATATGGAAAGCAGGCAAAGAATTTAATATTGCTCCAGGATGCCCGAATTTAATTGACAGAATAGAAGCGGGATTAATGTCTTATGGAAATGATTTTACAAAAGAAAACAATCCAATTGAATGTAACTTAGAAAAATATTGTAATTACGAGAGCGATCATGATTTCATTGGAAAAAATGCTTTAAAGAAAATTAAGAAACAAGGTGTAAAACAAAAATTAAAAGGAGTATTATTTGATGGTGTAGATTGTCCTCCATGTTCAATTCCTTTTCCGCTTTATTCAAAAGATAAGAAATTAATTGGTAAAATAACCTCAGGGATTTATTCACCAAAATTCAAAAAAAATATTGGTTTATCCATGATTTTAAATGAATTTTGTAAAATAGGGTCAGAAGTTTTAGTGCACACTCCAGATAACAAATTAAGAAAAGGAATTGTGTCCTCTTTACCATTTTCAAAATAATAATTAGTGAGTATAAGACTTATATGAAAAAAGCAGTTATAGCAGGATATTCAAGATCACCTTTTACAATGGCAAGAAAAGGTGAATTAATTGACGTTAAGCCTGTAAATATGTTTGCAGAAGTAGTTAAAAATCTTGTGTCTAAAACAAAAGTAAATCCTGCTGATATAGAAGATATTGTTGTTGGTTGTGCCTTCCAAGTTGGAGAGCAGAGTTTTAATATTGGGAAGCTCACAACATTTTTATCTGGAATGGAAATACATACATCAGGAATGACTGTTGATAGATGGTGCGGTTCATCTATGGAAGCTATTCATGTTGCAGCCGGTAAAATAGCAATGGGCGCAGGTAAAGTTTTTGTGTGCGGAGGTGTTGAAAGTATGACTAGAGTTACAACTGGCTTTGAACCAATACCCTATCCTTACACAGATAAAGAAAATCCAAATGTTTATTTTTCAATGGGTATAACTGCTGAAAATGTTGCCAAGAGATATAATATTTCAAGAACTGAACAACAAGAGTTTGCAATTCAAAGTCATCAAAAAGCTAATGAAGCTGAAGTTAATGGTAAATTTAAAAATGAAATAGTTGAAATCGCTGGCTGCACAAAAGATGGAAACATACGTCCAAAAAGCAATCAAGAAACTTTAGATGGTTTAAAACTTGCATTTGATCAAGAAGGAACTGTTACAGCAGCAACATCCTCGCCTCTTACCGATGGAGCAGCAGCAACATTGATATGTGAAGAAAGCTATGCAAAAGAAAATGGATTAGAGATTTTAGGTAGAATTGTTGCAACTGGAGTTAAAGGGTGTGAGCCTGATGTGATGGGACTTGGACCTATAGGAGCAACTAAAAAAGCATTAGAGAGAGCAAATTTATCAATTAATGATATTGATATTGTAGAAATTAATGAAGCTTTCGCATCTCAATCAATAGCATGTTTAAAAGATCTTGGTATCGATCAAAAGAAAGCTAATTTAGATGGTGGAGCCTTAGCACTTGGTCATCCTCTAGGAGCAACAGGAGCTAGAATTACCGGCAAAGCTGCGGATTTGCTTAGACGTGAAAATAAGAAATACGCTTTATCTACTCAATGTATCGGTTTAGGCATGGGTATTGCGACAGTAATCGAGTCGGTAAATTAATTATCTATTAATTCCTCTTAAACGCTCTGATCTTCTCCTCAATAATTCTGCACTAATCAATATTAGGGTTGATAAAACGATTAAACATGTAGCAACTGCTAGAATTGTCGGGCTTAATTGTTCTCTTAAACCTGTCCACATTTGAATTGGAATTGTTGTGTTTTCAAGACCAGCTAAAAATAAAACGACTACAACTTCATCAAAAGAGGTTACAAAAGCAAACAAACCTCCTGAAATTACTCCAGGTAAAATTAACGGAAGTGTTACTTTCATAAATGTATTTACTGGGTTACTACCTAAACTAGCTGCTGCTCTTGTTACACTATGATCAAAACCTGATAACGTTGCAGTAACTGTTATTACAACGAAAGGTGTTCCCAAAATTATATGAGCTAAAACTATTCCTGTATGAGTTGCCGCTAAACCTGCCTTTGCCATAAAGAAAAATATTGCAACACCAGATATAATAAGTGGAACTATCATAGGTGAAATCAAAGTTGCCATTATTATCCCTTTAAATGGCATGTGTCTGCTGCTCAATCCTAATGCAGCAACCGTACCTAAAATTACTGACCCTAAAGTTGCAAATATAGCAATAATAAAACTATTTTTTGCAGCAAGACCCCAAGGATTCTTTGTACCGTAAACCATATCTTTATACCATCTTAATGAAAAAGCATCTGGGTCTAAATTCTTCATTCCTTCTGAAAAAACAAGAAACTCTTCTGCATTAAATGATAATGGAAATATTACAAACAAAGGTGCTATTAAAAAAATAAAAACAAAAGTACATATAGCAATGTAAAAGTAGTGCCAAATTCTATATCTAGTTTCTGTATACTTTGGTAATGCCATACTAACCTAACTTAATATTATCAACTCCAACTAATTTATTATAAAGCCAATAGATAACCAAAACTCCTCCTAATAACATTAGTCCCATCGCTGAAGCAAAACTCCAATCTAAAGTAGTCTTCATATGATAAGCAATTTGGTTACTTATTAAGGTTCCTGATGCTCCCCCAACTAATGCTGGTGTAATATAATATCCTATTGCTAAAATAAAAACTAAAAGACACCCTGCACCAATTCCTGGTATTGTTAATGGAAAATATACTTTCCAAAAAGCCACAAAAGGTGTTCCGCCAAGAGATTTACCTGCTCTCATTAAACTTGGTGAGATAGTTTTCATCACACTGTAAAGTGGCAAAACCATAAACGGTAAGAGAATTTGAGTCATTGCAACATAAGTTCCAACTTTATTGTACATCATTTCTGGCCTATTACCGTCAGCCACAAGTCCAATCATTACAAAGAAATCATTAACTACTCCTTGCTGTTGAAGTAAAATCATCCAGCTAGCTGTTCTAACTAATAGTGACGTCCAAAATGGAAGTAGAACGCAAATCATCAACAAATTACTGTACTTCATCGGGAGTGTTGCAAGTAAATGTGCTATGGGGTAACCCATTAGAAAACAGAATACAGTAACAAAAAAAGCTACCTCTACGGTTCTCAACCATAAAATTCTATGTATTCTTCTATCTTCACTAACCTGAGTGATTTTGTTATCTTCATTCAAATACATATCCATAGCTTTTAAATATTTAGCTGAAGTGTAAGGAGGTGCAGTTCTTTTAATTGCTTGCCAATATTCTACATTTCTCCATCTCTTATGAACTTTCATTATTTGTTCTTTAATACTTTGTGTCTCGTCAATTTTATTTCTTTTTACCTGTCTGAATAATTTTTTTGTAATGGTGTTGAACCCATTTTTTTCTTTATTAAGTCTTTGAGCTAATTTTCCATGTTCTTTTTTATCAACAAGAATTTTAAAGTCAGATAAGAATGAAGCGAATACTTCTTCTGGTGGAAGCTCTTTACCATCCCATGTTTCCATAGACTTAAATGTTTTTGGAAGCATGTTTGTAATCATTTTATCATCAATGCTTCTCGTAAACATTTCCCCGATTGGAAAAATATAAGTGATAATCAGAAAAAGTAATAATGGAGCAACAAGTAGAAATGCTTTAATTTTGTTTTTCCTTTCAGCTTTTTTTAAGCTTATCTCTAAAGGAATTCCGTCAGTTGTAAGTATTTGTTTTGTTTCACTGCTCATAAATAAAAAGGGCGACTTAAAAAAGTCGCCCCATATATATTATATTATTCTAGTCTTTTATACTCTTTTATAGACCAGCTTTCATAGCTTCCCACTTCTCACCAAGTTCTGTACCGTTATCAGCCCAGAAAAATGGATCAACTAAAAAGTATTTTTTAGTATTTGCAGGAGCAGTTGGCATTTGTGGCATCATTTCAGTTTTACCATCTTTGTACCAAGGCTCATTTGCTTTGATAATTTCTAAAGATGATAATCTGTAAGGAGCGTATGCAATGTATTTAGCACTACCTGCTAACATTTCTGTGTTAGTCATCATTGCTAAAGCCTTTTTAGCATTTGCTTCATCCGGTCCACCTTTTACAAGTGCGAAATATTCATAGTCAAGACCTTGTCCATCCCATACTTGCGCAATTGGAGCACCTTCACCAACTTCAGCGTTGAAGAATCTTCCATTCCAGCCTGTTGCCATTACAACTTCACCAGCAACTAATAATTCTGGTGGTTGAGCACCAGCTGACCAGAATACACATCCGCCATTTGGATCTGTGCAAAGCTCTTTGATTTTATTCATTGCTCTGTTAACTCCAGCTTCTGTTTCTAGTAATTTGTAGATCTCAGATCCACCTTTACCCATGTAAACACCGTCACCAGCTAAAGCGATTTCAAGGTTTGTAAGAGCTGATTTGTAAATAGCTCTTTTTCCTGGAAATCTTTTTGTATTGAAAAAGTCCTTAATAGTTGAAGGTGCTTTTCCATCAAACGCTCTAGTATCGTATGCGTAGTTCCATGAATATAGAATGTTTCCTACAGCACATTTACTTGGCATTGGAGCAAAGAAATCTTCACTTGCAGGTGTTCCATCTGGAGCTGCAGGGAAGTCTTTGTCAAAATCGAATTCAACGAAAATTCCTTCGTCACATCCGTTGATAGTATCAAATGCGAATACATCGATAATATCCCAAGTAATTGCACCTGCTTCTTTTTGAGCTTTGATCTCAGATAATCCACCTGAATAGTCTACCCAGTTGATATCAACACCAAGAGCTTTTGCAGTTGGATCACCATACCCTAGCTTTTGAGACTCTGTATAAGCTCCACCCCAAGATGCTACTGTAACCGCAAATGCAGATGAAGTTATTGAAAGAGCAAAAGAAAGAGCAAGTAATAATTTACTTAATTTTTTCATTTATCCTCCGTTTAAACGTTTAATATAAATTAATTTATATAAGCGAAGTACAACAAAAAGGATATTCAGAGTCAACAGGCCATTTTGTTATAGGAATACTAGGCTATTTGAGAAATTACTTAGGATCTAAAGCTCTAGCGTCTTGACTATTCCATCCTACTTTAATCTCGTTACCTAATTTTAAATCTAACTCGTTTGAGCTATTTGGAACTTTTAAAATAAATTCTTTATTGCCTAAAAGATCTAATCTTACTCTAGTGTGGTCACCATGGTAGATAACTTCTTCAATTTTTCCAGTTTGATTATTATCCATTTTATCTTTTGGATTTATCAATGCTCTCTCTGGTCTTATTGAAACTGTTGTTTTGTCACCTTTGGAATTAACTGAAATTGGATTAGCTAAAATTTCACCATTTTGCAGTTTAACTTTACAAACATTTTTTGAAATGTCCGTCACTTCTCCTCCAAAAGTATTATTTTCACCTATAAATTCTGCTACAAACGAATTAACTGGCTCTTCATATAATTTATCAGGACTTGATAATTGTTGAACCTTACCATCATTAAACACTGCAATCCTATTTGACATTGTTAATGCTTCTCCTTGATCGTGTGTAACGTAAACCACAGTGACACCAATATTTTCATGAATATGTTTAATTTCGTATTGCATACTTTCTCTTAAGTTTTTATCTAAAGCTCCAAGGGGCTCATCCATTAAAACTACTGCTGGATCAAATACGAGAGCTCTTGCAACAGCTACTCTTTGCTGTTGTCCTCCCGACAATTGTGCAGGCATCCTACTTTCAAATCCTGAAAGAGAAACCATCGACAAAGCTTTATCTACTTTTTTATCAATTTCATCTTTTTGAACTTTTCTTACTCTTAAGGGAAATGCTAAATTTTCATAAACTGTCATATGAGGAAACAATGCATAATTTTGAAAAACCATTCCAATTCCTCTTTTGTGTGGTGGAATATTTGAAATAGGATTAGAGTCTAAATAAATTTCGCCATTAGTTGGGGTTTCAAATCCAGCTAACATCATTAAACAAGTTGTTTTTCCTGAACCAGATGGGCCAAGCATAGTGATGAACTCGCCCTCGGAGATATTAAGATTTAAATCTTTTACTACTAAGACTTTACCATCGTAACTTTTATCAACTTTATCGAACTTAACGAATTCTGTATTTTTAGACATTCAGTGTTTAAAACATTTAAGAAGTTAATTATCAATAGCTAATAGTTCTTAATATGTAGCTCTTTTGGAAAATTACAGAATAATTCACAACCTTGGTCGGTAACTCGGATTGCTTCTGATACTTCTACTCCCCAATCACCAAACTGCATTACTGCAATCATATGAAAACAAACATTTGGTTCAAGCACTGTCATATCACCTTTATAAATATTAAAAGTATGTTCTCCCCAATCTGGTGGATATCCAATGCCTATTGAGTAACCTGTTCTTGATTTTTTATCGATACCATATTTATCTAAAATTTTCCAAAAAGCTTGGGCAACATCATTTGCTGTGTTTCCAGGTTTCGTAGCATTAATTCCAGCTTGTAAAGCTTCAATAGTTTTATTCATTGTATCAATTTTTAATTGATCAGGTTTACCTAATAAAATTGTTCGAGCCATAGGCGCGTGATATCTTTTATAAACACCTGAAAGTTCAATTATAGTTACTTCACCTTCAATAAATTTATCTTGGGTTGCTGTTAAATGTGAAGCAGATGTACCTTTTCCAGTTGGAAGAAGCGTTGCGATACTAGAATATTCACCTCCAAATTCTTCTGTACCATAAAATAAAGACTTTTGAATTTCTCCAACAGCATCACATTGTCTTGTACCAGGTTTAATTACTTCCATTGCAGTTTGCATTCCTTTTTGAGAAATTAAAGCAGCAGACTTCATATAATTTATCTCTGCATTAGATTTAATTAATCTGGCCCAATTAACTAGTCGATCAGAATCAATAATGTTTGCATTTGGTAATCCCTTTTTAATTTTTTCATAACAAAAGGCTGTGAAATAATGAGCATCCATTTCAACTCCAATAGACAATTTATCCCATTTTTTTTCTTTAATTACTTTGGTCAAGTAATCATAGGGATGTTTTGGCCAAGTATGAATATAACTCTCATCATAAACAATAATATTATCTTTATTTAAATAGGTTTTTATGTACGCCCCACCTGAATCCTGATCTCTAACAAAGCAAATTGGTTCTTTTGAATCAACATGAACTAATACACATTGTGCATAATAAAAAGACCAAGCATCGTAGCCTGTAAGATAATTCATGTTATTTGTGTCGTGAGAAATAATTAAATCAATTTTTTTCTCTCTCATCAGAGATTGGACTTTTAATAGTCTTTGTTTGTATTCCTCTTTTGAAAAAGACATAAATTAATCAAACAGTCTTCCAAACCCTTTTACAGATTTATTTTCGCCGATGTTTTCTAAAGACTCCCAGATTAAAGCTTGATTACTTGAAAGAACTGGTATTCCAAGTTTATCTTCTAATTTTTGTATTAGAGAAAGAACCGGTAAAGCAGTACAAGATACAAATAAAGCATCTGACCCATTTACATCTAAGTTTATAAGAACATCAAACAAATAATTTTGATCTACTTTACCAATCTCCATGTCAGAATGAATATCAAAGTATGAATTTGAGGTGATTTCAAAACCAGACGCTTTAAAGTAATCAACAACATCATCGTTAACTTTTTTACTATAAGGTGTGAATATAGAAAGTTTTTTAATATTTAATTTTTTCAATGCTTTCAAAGCTGCTGTACTTGGTGTTGAAAGTTTTGCCTCAGGTTTTGCTGCTTGTATTTTATTTTTAATATTATCATATCCTGCTGCTATAGTTCCTGATGTACAAGCATATACAACACAGTCTAATTTTTGCTCTGGCAAGATATCTTTTGTTACTTTAGTAATATTCTCTGACATTTTGATCAAATTCTCTTTGGTTAAGGGGTTGTAACATTCTATTCTATTTACAAAAAAATCTATTTTTTTATCTTTAATTACACTTATAAAATCTTTTTCAATCACTAGATCGGTTGCTAAAGCGATGAGCCCAATACGTGGATTTTGGTTATTTTCAAACTTTGGTTCTATTTTTTGTGATTTCATAAATATAATATACCACCACTTATTGATTAATCATTAAAATTTAAAAACTGCATCTAATTTCTTGAATGGCAAGAGTAAATAAACGTATAATAAGAAAAATTAATTTTGAAATAAAAATGTTAGATAAAAAAAAGTTTTATATCAATGGCAAATGGGTTGAGCCAGTAAGCAAGAATGATTGTGAAGTTATTAATCCATCAACAGAGGAGGTTTGTGCAATTATAAGTCTTGGAAGCTCTGATGATACAAATGCTGCAGTCAAAGCAGCAAAATCTACATTTGAGACTTGGAAAGAAACTTCAAAAGAAGAAAGGTTAAATTTATTAGAAAAATTATTAAAAATTTATAATTCTAGATGGGATGATATGACTGATGCTATTACTACAGAGCTTGGTTGTCCCAAAGATTGGTGTTCAGCTAATCAAACATCTTCTGGAGCAGGTCATATCGAAGACTTTATAAAAAGATTAAAAGATTTCGAATTCGAACCAGGTTTTGATAAAGGATCTACTAATCATATTGTATATGAGCCAATTGGAGTTTGTGGATTAATTACACCTTGGAATTGGCCCATAAACCAAATTGCTTTAAAAGTAATTCCAGCTTTTGCTACTGGGTGTACAATGGTGCTTAAACCATCTGAAATTGCACCATTGTCGGGTATGCTTTTTGCAGAGATGATTGATGAGGCTGGATTTCCAGCTGGAGTATTTAATTTGGTAAATGGTGATGGGCCTGGTGTTGGAACTGACCTGTCAGGGCATCCTGATGTTGATATGGTCTCATTTACAGGATCTACTAGAGCTGGAAAATTAATTACAAAGAATGCTGCTGAAACTATAAAAAGAGTTTGTCTTGAACTTGGTGGCAAAGGTGGAAATATTGTTTTTGCTGATGCATATCCTGATGCAGTTAGAGATGGCATTAGAAACGTAATGAGTAATTCAGGTCAATCATGTGATGCTCCAACTAGAATGCTTGTTGAAAAATCAATTTATAAAAGAGCTGTTGAAGAAGCTGCAGACGAAGCTAATAAAATTAAAGTTGATCTTGCTTCAAAAGCTGGTGATCACATAGGACCTGTAATTTCAAAAACTCAATTTGATAAAATTCAGAGTTTAATAAATAGTGGAATTGAAGAAGGTGCTACATTAGTAGCAGGCGGTCCTGATAAACCTGAAGACTTAAAGAAAGGTTATTTTATTAAGCCGACAGTATTTACTGATGTTAATAATAATATGAGAATAGCTAAAGAGGAAATATTTGGACCAGTATTGTCAATCATTCCTTTTGAGAATGAAGAGGAAGCTATCCAAATTACAAATGACACAGAATATGGATTAGGAAACTATTTACAAACAGAGGATAAAGAAAAGGCAAAAAGAGTCTCAAAAAAATTAAGATCTGGAATTGTGTATGTAAATCATAAAGCAGCAGACTCTGGAACTCCTTTTGGTGGCTATAGACAATCCGGAAATGGACGTGAGGGTGGAACTTGGGGATTGCATGAATATCTAGAGGTAAAAACTATTACTGAATGGAAAAATTAAAATGCTTGGTTATGTAATGGTAGGAACTAATAACTTAGAAAAGGCAATAATTTTTTATGATGAAGTCTTAAAAGTTTTAAATCTAGAAAGAAATTATAAAGATGAAGTTTGCGCTGGTTACACAGAAAAAAATGGCAATGGAACTATAGAGTTTTATGTGACCAAACCTGTCAATATGAAAGAGGCAACAAATGGAAATGGAACGCAAGTTTCATTTATTACATCATCAAGAGATATAGTTGATAAGTTTCATGAGATTGGACTAAAGGCAGGAGGAAAAAGTGAAGGAGCTGGAGGTGAAAGACCAGAAGGTTCTGGAGTTTACTATTCTTATATTCGAGATCTTGATAATAATAAAATTTGTGCTTTCACAAACAATTAATGTCTTACACTATAATTCAAGAAAAAATTGATCAAGGAAAAATTATTTTACTTGATGGAGGTATAGGTGCTGAGCTTGAAAAAAAAGGAGCTAAAATGGATCAAAACCTCTGGTGTGGAAAATGTTCGGTAGATAGCCCAGAATTTCTAAAAGAAGTTCATGAAAATTATATTGATGCAGGTGCTGATGTTATTACAACAAATACTTATGCTACAACTCCAATTTCTCTTAGAAAACACGGATATGAAGACTCAATTGAATTATTTAATAAACAAGCAGTTCAAATTGCAAAACAAGCAATTAATAATTCAAAAAAGAACATCTGTTTAGCAGGAAGTGTTTCGAGTTATGGAAGTTTTCTTAAACTTGGAACAAAGAACATGAAGCCATGTTTTAATGAACATATTAAAATTTTATCAAATGAGGGTGTTGATTTAATAATTTTAGAAGCAATGACATCTCAAGCAGAAATCGTGGAGACTATGCTTGAGTGTTCTTCAAATATAAAGTTACCTGTTTGGCTTTCTATCTCCTGTGTAATAGATCAGAATACAAAAAATATTACACTTGGTTATGATGATGTGAAGAATAAAACTGAAATTTACGAGGATTTAGAAGTATCGTTGAAAAATTTTAGTAAATTACATAAGGGGCCAATTTTAATTGCTCACTCAGATATTAAAACAACGAGTGCAGCTTTAGATACTGCATTAAAAAATCATAATGGAGTTATTGGTGCTTACCCTAATAAAGGCTATTACGAAAAACCAAATTGGAAGTTTGTAGATAATTTTTCACCCAATGATTATTTGGAAGTTGCAAAAAAATGGGTTAGCAAAGGTGTAAAAATTGTTGGTGGTTGTTGTGGTATAGGAGTTGAAGAGATAAAAGCTGTTTCAATTTTGAAGTAATAATATATTGTAAAATTATGAAAACTTTTATTGGTGGTATTGGTTGTTTTTGGGACGAAACTAAATACGATGGTATAAAAGGAATACTATCTACAGAATGTGGTTACTGCGGAGGTGATGATCCTAATGTTACTTACAAAGCAGTTTGTGGTGGGGATACAGGTCACATAGAAGTAGTTAAAGTTCAATATGATGAAAATATTTTAAGCTATGAAGATATGGTCAGATTATTTTTTAAACTCCATGACTCAACTCAAAAAAATAGACAAGGAACTTATGTAGGAATTCAATATCGGTCTGAGATATTTTATAATAATGATAATGAAAAAAATACAGCAGAGAAAATTTTAAAAGAAATGAATGAGAAATTAGATGGAAAAGTTACTACAAAGATTTCCAAAGAAAAAAACTATTGTAAAGCAGAAGGCTATCATCAAAATTACGAGAAAAATAAATCTCTTAAGTTTGGATAAAAAATACTAATTTGAAAAAAATTATTTCAGAAAAAAATCCAGAATTAGTTACAAGAAAAGATAATAAAGCTGAATGGAATCTCCCAAATAAAAGAAGGTTGGGTTTTAGAAATTTATATAAAATTAATAGATATGGAATATACCTTAGATCAGATTTTGTTTTAAAATTAAAAAAAAAAATTAATAAGAAAATTGGTAAATTATCTTCTGTAAAAAAGGTAACTAAAAATAAAGCTTTTTGCTCTTTAATAGTTGGTAAAGATCAGGATATTTTATTCGAGCAGTATGCAAAGGACTTTTCTACAAATCAGCCACAAACAATTATGTCAATTACAAAAATGTTTATACATTTATTTGTGGGAGAGCTGATAGACAGAAAACTAATAAACTTAAATAAGAAAATTTCATTTTACTTGCCAAAAATTGGCAGTGGTTATGCAAATGCAAAAGTAAAAGACGTTTTAGACATGAACATTGTAAATCTATATAGCGAAGATTATACAAAAGCTTATTCGTCTTCATTTTTACATGAGCCTGTGGGAGGATGGAGATTGCCTATTAAAGGTAAAAACATTCAAAGCCAGGAACAATATTTAAATTCAATTAAATCTTTAAAAAGCAGAGATTTAAAAAATTATACCGATCTGGCGCATTATAAATCAGCTAATACCGATGTTATTGGGTTAATTGTAGAAAAAGTAAGTAAAAAAAGTTTAAGACAATGGTTGTTGGAAACAGTTGAAGCAACAGGATTTGAAGAAGGATTGTATATAGGAACAGATAGATTTGGAACACCGTGGATGTCTGGAGGTGGAAGTTTAATTACAAGAGATTTTTTAAGAATGGGTTTACTTTTTTCTAGGTTTGGAAAAGGTATAAATGGAAAAAATATTGGTTCTAAAACTTTTTTGAGTAAAACTATTAATAGTGAGGGACCCAAATACATTCAATTATCTAAAGATAAATTTGTCTGTTATGTTAATTCTTTGATGAAATGTGGTAACTGGATTGGTCACTCTGGTTATGGGGGCCAATTTTTAGGAATAAATTTGAAAACAAAAGTTGTTGCTGCTTTTTTTTCAGTCTTAGAGACTAAATCTGCAACAAATGAAAAATATAAAAAAGATATGGTAAATATGATAGACCAAATAATTAGTAAAGATTACTAAATTAAGAAAATTTAGTTATTAATGATTTTAAATGTTTATCTGTGACGCCACAACACCCCCCAATAATTTTTACCTGATCGTCTATTAACTCAGAACACTTATCAACAAATTCAATTTCATTTTCAGTTATTAATGCCTGCATAGTACTAGTGTCAAATTTATGAATCTCTGGATAGAACATAATTGGCCCATTCCAATTTGATTTTAAAACTTTCATTCCCTCTTTTGTATCAATAAACCAACTATGCATTATGCCATAAACATCTCCACCGATAGATTTGAGTGAATTAATTATTTCAGCAAAATTAATAATTTTATCTTCAGGAAGGAATTTTGGCTCATCAGGATATTTTAAAGGGTCATATATAATAGATCTCTCTTTTTCTGCTCTAAAATTTCTACCTACTACGGTTTCATCAAATTTACTTATGCAGCAACTTAATCCAACCCAGACAGGCAAACCTGTTTCTAAAGCGGAATTTAACAAAATTTTAGCGTGATCAATATCTAAAAGCATTTCAAGAATAAGCACTTCGACTCCCTCTTCTTTTAATACCTTCGCTTGTTCTTTATAATTTTTTTCTTCTTTTGCAAATGATGGTACAAATTTTGTGTCAGGTCTAAATTCATTTTCAGCCAAAGCTAAATATGTTGACATACTTCCAGCAATTTTAATTTTTTTTCCAGAATTTTTAATTGCTTGTCTTGCTAACTTAACTGTATCAATGTTAATTTTTATAGTCTGATCTCCTAAATTTGAAGGCTCAAGACAATGTCTTGCAGTTCCAAAAGTATTGGTTGTTATCATATCACATCCAGCCTTTATATGACTTTCGTGTACTTTGATTACTATTTCTGGTGAGAAAACATTTGCTAAACCAGAAAAAGCTGGTCCCATTTTTCCACCAAGTCTCTGAATTTCTGAACCTGTTCCACCATCTAAGAAGACTTTTTTTTTTGATTTCAATAATTCATTAATATCCATTATGCTAATTTCTTCTCTGACTTTGGAACATATACAACTTCAATTACACCACCAAGAATTATTAGAATACTACCTATTGTTTCTCTCCAACCAAAAGGTTCATTTGTTAAAATACTAGCACTAACAACACCAACAATTATTTCAGCTAAAAATAAAATAGATGATAAGCCGGCTCCTAGTTTGCTTGGAGCCCAAAAGATTATTACTCCTGTAGGAATAAAATAAAATATCGAAATAAGTAATAAAAAAGTGGACATTGACATGATAACCTCCACTGATGGAACTGGTCCTAAATAATCTACTAAGAATAACCCAATAGGTATACTGGCTAAACCTCCATAAAAAAAGAATGTGAATATAATTGGAAAGACTCCATCTGTTTTAATTATTTCCATTCTAATTAAACCAGCACCAAATAGTGCACCTCCAGCAAGAGCCAACCAATCCCCTGCATTTTGAGGTAATGGAATTATATTTTCTTGACTGAATACAATCCATAAACCTCCTAGTGCCAAACCTAATGTGATTACCCTCTTCCAACCAAATTTCTTTTTTAAAAATATAATTTCAAATATTGTTGTCCAAACAGGTATCATGTAAAACATGATTAATGCTTTAACTACATCAGTAAGAAGAAAGCTAAGAGCATAACAAACAAATCCACTTCCAACAAAAAAACCAGTGAGAGGAAATTCCAATCCAATAGACTTTCCTTTTATAACTCTCCAAATTGCGACTGGTGATAATATTAATATTCCAACCGCCATTTGGGATATTGTTCCCCAGCCACCAGTCAAACCTCCATCTTCTAATATTCTTTGAGGTAACCAATAAATTCCCCATGAACCAGCAGCAATAGCTAATGCAAATGAAATTTTAAAATGATGAGGGTGTCTGGTCATTATTATTCCGATAATTCTGGTTTAAATTTTGAAAAGTTAAAAATTTCTTCATAAGATTTGGCAAAGTTAATTAGTTTATTATCTTCTTTAACATTTGCTATAATCTGCATTCCCATTGGTAGCCCTTTATTATTAAAACCAACTGGAATAGATATAGTTGGCAAACCAAGCAAACTTGATAATGTATAGACTTCCATATATCTATGATAAGTGTCAATTTTATTTTTATTGATAAATTCTGGATTGTTTAGGTTCTTTTCAAAAGGAAATAGTTGAGCCGATGGTAATGCTAAAAAATCGTAATGTTTAAATAGGTTTTGTATTTTATCCATATATTTATTTCTTATTTCTATTGCTTTTAAAACATCGTTTGTTTTGATGCTTTTCCCTTTTTCATATTCCCAATATGCTTGGGAAGGTAATTCATTTAAATTTTTTAAATTATATAACAAAAAGTTTTCATACAAAAATTTGGCTCTTAATATTATCCAAGAATACCACAATTCTTCTGAATTAATTTCAGTTTTTAAATCTTCAATATTTAAATTATTTGACTGTAATTTTTTTAAAATATTTTCACATAAGTCTACAATTCCATCTTCATACTTATATTGTTCGTTTAGATCAATGCACCATCCAATTTTTAAATCTGAAAGTTTTTTAATATTTATAACTTCAAGATCGAAAGATAATTTATCCTTTACATTCTTCCCTTTTATATAGTTAAATAAAAATTCCATGTCATTAGGAGTCCTAGCAAAACATCCAGTTGTAGATATTAAAGGAAAATCTTTTAAATTTTTAATTTCAAATCTATCTTCTGCAATCGCACCAGGTGTTGGTCTTAATCCATAAATATTTGCAAATGCTGCTGGGTTTCTACAAGATCCCATCATATCTGTGCCATCTGCAAAAGGAATTAAATTTGCCGCAACAGCTGCTGCTGCACCACCAGAAGACCCTCCCGCTGACTTACTATGGTCATAAACATTGGAAGTGGCTCCATAAACTCTGTTAGTAGTATGACAACCAACAGCAAATTCAGAGAGATTTGTTTTACCAATTAAAATAGTGTTTTTTCTATAATTATCTACTAATAAAGAGTCCTGTTTTGGGATATTTTTTAATAACTCTTTATATCCATAACAAGTTACCTCATTTTTAATATCAAATAATTCTTTAACAGCAATTGGAAGTCCATAAATATCATCTTTGTCATTATCACTATTAAAATTTTCATCTTTTAATTTTGCTTCTTCAGTAATTTTTGTTTCATCTATATGTGAAATAATAGCATTTAATTTTGGGTTGAATTTTTTTATTCTATCTAAATAGAAATTTATTACCTCTGCAATTTTAATTTCCCTATCTTTAATTTTTGAAATTATTTGATGGACAGAAAAATTCTCAAGCACTTAATTAAACCTATCTTGCTTGTCTAATACTCTCTAAAACTAAAGTCTTGACCTCGTCTAATGATGCCTTTTTAGGATTTTGTCCATAAGCTTGATCTAGCATTGATTTCTTTGCTATTCTCTCCTGGCAATCTTCTGGTACTCCCAATTCATTTAATCCTTTAGGGATTTTTAATTTATCTAGAATTATATTTAAGTTGTCTTGAAAACTTTCAATTGAATGATTTTCAAACTGCATAGCCTCTGACATTCTTTTAACTTTTTCTTCTAATCCAGGCAAATTATATTTCATTACTGCGGGAAGTATAATTGCATTAGTCAATCCATGATGAGTATTATATTCAGCTCCAACCATATGTGAAATTGCATGAACTAAACCTAGGCCTTTTAAGAAAGCTATTCCGCCCAAATAAGATCCTATGATCATTCCTCCTCTAGCTAAAAGATTATCGGGTTCTTCCACAGCTGAATAAAGTGATTTTGAAATTAAATTTAAACTTTCTAATGCAGAACCATCACAAAGTGGATGAAACATAGGAACACTATAACCTTCAATTGCATGTATCATTGCATCTATACCTGTCCAAGCAGTAAGATTTGCTGGTAATTTTAAAGTTAGCTCTGGATCTACTAAAGCTAAACATGGTCGGGCATCTGGATGCCATAAACAAAACTTCATTCCTTTTTCAAGATGAGTAACCATAGCTGTAACTTCTGTTTCAGCACCAGTTCCTGCTGTAGTTGGAATAGTAATTATTTTTGGAAAAGGATTTTCCATAGTTAATTTTGGTGGCTCTTTTTCAAATTCAAAATCCCATAACGGTACTCCGCTATTAACTGTAAGAGAAATTGCTTTGCCTCCATCCATTGCACTTCCACCGCCTATTGCAATTATTGCATCATGATTGCCTTCACGAAATTTTTTACATCCAGAATCTATTTCATCATCTCTAGGATTTGGCGATATATTTGAATAAATATCTGATTTGATTTTTGAATCATTAAGCAAATTTTGTAAGTCACTTATAAATGATAAATTTACACTACCACTATCAGTAACGATTAATGCGTTATTTATTTTAAAATTTTTACAAAAATTTCCAATTTCTTTAAATCTTCCAGGACCATAAGCTGTAAAAGTTGGAAATGTCCAATCCTGATTATTTAATAAAAATTCTTCATTGAGCTTAAAATTTTGCATAATATTTTAAAAACTTATACTAATTTCAATATTATTAAATGAAAATTTCATCCGAAAAAACAGATCTAAAAAAAACATATTTAGCAATTGCTACAATGCTCTTAGCAATTTTGTGTATAGATCTTTACATGGTTATTATTAAATTTTTAGGTGATGAATACTCAATAATTCAATTAACTTTATTTAGAAATGTAGCAGCAATTATACCTTTGCTATTATTGATCTTATTCACAAATGAATTTTCAACAATATTTAAAAACATAGGAAATAAGTTTTTGATATTGAGTTGCTTGAGAGGAATATGTTTTCTTTCTATGAATGTATTTATTTTTATTTCGGTAGTAAATCTGGAGTTTGCAACTGCAATGACGCTAACCTTTTCGTCACCTTTCTTCATAGTAATACTATCAATAGTTTTATTGAGTGAAAAAATTGGTATTTATAGATGGTCAGCAGTTATAATCGGTTTTGTTGGTGTAGTTATGATAATGAAACCAACAAGTGAAATTTTTAGTTTATACTCAATCTTTCCAATTTTAACCGCTATAGCATGGGCTTTCACAGTCATAATTTTAAAATTCATTCAAGGCAATCATTCAACTGCTAAAATTCAATTATACACGTTAATATTTAATGTCATTGGTGGTTTAATATTATTTTTTGTTACTACAGGACATGTTGAAATTAAGAATTTTAAAGATTTTATTTTGATGACAATGACTGGGGTTTTGGGTGGTACAGCAGCAATATTATTTATTTACTCTTACCGTTTAATTTCAGCAAGTAAAATTGCTTCATTTGAGTATCTTGGTATACCATCATCTTTTATTCTTGGTTGGATTTTCTTTAATGAAGCTCCATGGGGACAGCTATTTCCTGGAGTGATAGTAATTATTTTTGCTGGTATGATTATTATATGGAGAGATAATGTTAAAAAGAAATCAATAGAGGGTAATAAGCAAATTTATTGATTTGATCTCATAGATTTCATGACTATTACTCTATCTATTTCACCTAATAGCTTTCCACTTTCGTTACAAACTACTGGATAAGTTTTATCATTATCAATTAGCCTATCTATTAAATTTTCAATTTTAGAATTATCTAAAATATTATCTTTTCCATTCTCAAATAAATTTTTTGTTTCATTGCAGCATTCTGTTCTCATGACTTTGCCTGCACTTAATACTTTATATTTAGGAACATCTTCGCAAAAATCTTTAACATATTGATCTTTTGGATTAGATACAATTTCTTCAGGTGTGCCAACTTGAGAAACTTCTCCATCTTTCATAATTGCTATGTGATCTCCCATTTTAATTGCCTCTAAAAAATCGTGAGTTATAAATACCATAGTTTTTTGGAGCTTCTCTTGGATCTTTAAAAGCTCATCTTGCATTTCTCTTCTAATCAAAGGATCCAAAGCTGAAAAAGGTTCATCAAAAATTAATATTTCAGGATCCACAGCTAACGCTCTTGCAAGTCCTACCCTTTGCTGCATACCTCCAGATAATTCTCTTGGATAATTATTATGCCAACCATCTAAGCCAACCATTTTTAAAACTTCCATTGACTTATCTGTTCTTATATCTTTTTTTGTTCCCCTTACTTCTAATCCATAACCAATATTTTCTAGGACTGTTCTATGAGGAAATAAACCAAAATGTTGGAAAACCATGCTCATTTTATTTCTTCTTAATTCTAATAATTCACTTGCGCTCATTTTTGTAACTTCAACATCATCCATTTTCACCATGCCAGCTGTTGGTTCAATCAATCTCGAAATACATCTGACTAGTGTTGATTTTCCACTACCAGATAATCCCATTACAACAAATGTTTCACCTTTTTGAATTGAGAAACTGACATCTTTAACAGCAACAACATGTCCAGTCTTTTCTTGAACTTCCTTAATACTTAAATTTTTATCAAGGTTTTTAATAATTCTTTTTTCGTCGGGTCCAAATAACTTCCATATATTTGTACAAGTGATTTTTTGTTCTAAGGCCATTTTTAATAAATAATATTACCCCAAAAATAGACAATATTTTACTTTAAATGTAAAATCATTTATTTTAACTTGCTAACATGGCTACTAGAACTGATTTAATAGATAAATCAAATCAATCAAAAAACATAATAACTTATGTAATTATTGGAGTTGTTTTTTTGGTAGCTCTGTGGCTATCGACTCAAAGTGAAGGGCCTTCAAAATTTCCTAAAGAAGTCACTGATAAATTTACATTTACAGCTTGGGTGAATGATGGAGAAGATTATTTAAAAAAAAATTACAGATGGGTAACTAAACTTATAGCAAGCTATATAAAAGAAACTTATTATTTTTTAGAAGACTTTTTACTAGAGTCTCCTTGGATTTTGATAGCTGCAATAATTGTTATACCCTGCATAATTGCAGGTGGTTTGCGATTAGGAATTTATTCTTCCTTTGTAGTTTATTTTTGGGGAGCAACAGGAATGTGGGAACCATCCTTGCAAACAGTGGCATTAATGGGTTTATCAGTTTTATTATGTGTGTTTTTTGGATTTATACTGGGTGTCTTGTGTTCACAAAGTAATAGATTTGAAAATTTTATGAAGCCAGTCTTAGATACTATGCAGGTAATGCCAGCATTTGTGTATTTGTTCCCAGCACTATTTTTTTTTGGGATAGGGGGTGCACCAGCAATATTAGCTACAATGATATATGCAATGCCTCCAATAATTAGATTGACAAACACTGGTATAAGACAAGTGCCAGCTCAAACTATTGAGTCTGCAACTTCCTTTGGTTCAAGTAAACTTCAATTGTTATTTAAAATTAAAATTCCATTATCTTTACCAAGTATAATGATGGGTATTAACCAGGTAATAATGATGGCATTAGCGTTAGTGGTTCTTGCATGTTTTATAGGTGCTGAAGGTATTGGTGGTCAAGTTTGGCAAGCAATAAGAAGATTGGATGTTGGTTGGGCAATGGAAGGTGGGTTATGCATTTTATTTATGGCGATAATGTTTGATAGATTTAGTTTAGCGTTTAGTAAAAATAAAGAAAGGCTTCCTTCAGATGTACAAAGATTTTACTTGCTTCCTCAAAGTTGGGAAAAATACCAAATCGCAAAAATTTTAGAAATGCCACTAAGTTTTGGAAATAAGATTTTAAAAAGTATATGTCAAACAGTTACATCTGCTATAGCAGTAGTATTTAGAATCTTAATTTCGGTTTTTAATAAATCTACAGCAGAAAACATTGGTGAATTTATTAGTAAAAGATTTTATGTTATTCCTTATTTTCTAGTTTTATTTCTAATTGCATTTATAGATCATTACTTTTTAGAAATTGGAACATTTCCAAAAGAATGGAAATTATCGATAAGACAACCAATTACTAATGCAGTGGAAAGCCTGACTGTAAATCCAGGATTTATTTCTTTTGCAAAAGGTTTAAGAGCTTTTGTTTATTTAAATTTGTTAAGACCTTTAGATGTTTTTCTAACCCAAATACCTTGGTGGTATACATTGGCAGTATTTGCAGCTTTGGGTTATATAACTGTTGGAATAAGATTTGCAATAATTACTGCAGTCCTTCTTCTATTTATTGGTGCATGTGGAATATGGACTCAATCAATGATAACTTTATCGTCAGTACTTGTGTCAGTTGTGCTATGTTTTGTTATAGGAGTTCCTCTTGGAATAATTGCATCTTACAATGAAAGATTTAGAAATATTCAAAACGTTGTGTTAGATGCAATGCAAACACTTCCTTATTTCTGTTATTTAATTCCTGTTCTAATGTTTTTTGGAGGTGGAACAGTTTCAGCTGTTCTTGCAACTGTAATATATTCAATTCCACCAATAATTAGATTAACATCACTAGGTTTAACACAGGTTTCTGGTACTTACTCTGAAGTATCAAGATCATTTGGTGGAACACTTATTCAAACATTAAATAAAGTCAAATTCCCATTAGCTGTTCCAAGTTTAGTTATTGGATTTAATCAGACTGTAATTATGGCTTTTGCTATGCAAATAGTTACACCACTTATTGGTGGTAAGGGCTTGGGTTTAGAGGTATTTAATGGTCTAGCAAGGTCCGATACTGGTAGAGGTCTAGCGGCAGGGATTGGAATTGTACTTTTAGCTATAATCATCGATAGAATTACACTTGCATATACAAAGAAACAAAGAGAAGCCTTGGGTTTATAAACCAATAAAATAGTGGTGATTTGCAAGGTTTACAGACAGTTATAATTTGTTCTAAAATAGGACTTTAATTAATTAAAAAGAGAGGAAGTAAATGAAGTTATCAAAGAAAATATCAACACTTATTCTTTCTGTAGTGTTGCTAATTGGATCTTTTGGTCATGCGAATGCTGCCAAAAGACTTCATGCGGCTATAGCAGATTGGACTGGTGGGATAATTACATGTGAAGTTGCAGTTGCAATCCTTGAAAGAGAAATGGGATATAAAGTTAAACAAACAGTATTCCCATCTGGAACTGGATTATGGGAAGCTATTGCTGCTGGAGAACTAGATTTTGCATGTGAAAGTTGGCCAAGTTATGCTGAAGCTGATTCTGTAATGTTAAAAGAAGACCTAATATACGAAGGTAAAGTCGTTGGAACATACAACGGTGATGGAAGTGTAGATCTTTTAGGGACATCTGGAATAATTGGTTTATCTGATTATTGGATACCTAGATATGCAGCAGAGGAACTTGGCATAAAAACTTGGAAAGATTTAAACAAACATAAAGCAAAATTTGCAACTATTGAAAGTGGTAAGAGAGGTAGACTAATTGGATGTCCGGTTGCAGGTTGGAACTGTCATGACCAAAAAAGACTTGATCTCTTAGGAATAGACTTCCAAGCTGACGAACTTGGAACAGAAGCTGCTGCTATCGCAGAAGCAAAAGCTGCTTACATGCGAAAAGAACCATTCCTACTTTATCTATGGTCTCCGCATTGGTTCTTTGGAGAGTTTGATATGGTTGGAGTGCAACTACCTGAACATAAAGTTTGTGATCCAGATACGTTCACAGAAGCAGGAAACTGGAAAGATTGTGGAACAAAAGGATGGCCAGCAACTGGTTGGGCTAAAGATTACACGATGAACTACGGAAACCCAGCTACTTTTGCTAGTGCAGAACATGCTGATGCTAAGAAGTTCTTTGAAAAAATGTCTTTACAAAATATTGACCAAGCTAAAATGTTAGTTGAAGTTGATATTAAGAAAAGAGATGTAAAAGAAGTTGTTAATGAGTGGTTAGACAATAATCCAGATAAATGGAAAAGTTGGCTTCCATAATAACTTTAAAATAAATTAGATAAAAAGGGCTTTGATTTTCAAAGCCCTTTTTTTTTATTTCTTAAGATAATTTAATCGACCCACAATTTCATCTCTATCCATGTAATAACCTTGTAGGTGTCTGTGTCCAGAATTTGGATCAAATTCTGTTCTTCCGTGAAGTACTCTTCTATTATTAAATGTATATATATCTCCTGGTCTTAGCCTAAATTTTATTTGAAATTTGTCATCGTGTAAAAGTTTTCCAAATTTATGATGAGATTTATAAACTTTATCCATTTGATCTGGATGACAATCTAAGGCGTCCATAGTTGCAGTACTAAATCTAACATCATTATAATCACCATCTTTTGTTAGACTTATTGCAGTGCCATAAAAGCTTCTATGAGCTTCTTGTGTATAATCTTTGTCTCTAAACTTTAGGGGAATTTTTGTTAACGTATCAAAAGTATCTCTGTCGTTATTCTTTAAATATTCTGCTACTGCAAATGCATCAACTGCTGATGAGTCACCCCCTTTTGCTGAATTAACCAAACAATGTAAAAATTGATACCCAGGAGGATTTTCAAACCACGGTAAATCCATATGATTTTGAAGTGCATGAGCTGTATAAGCTGAGTTATTTGGTTTTGGTATATTTATAACTTCAAAAGGTGTTTTAAAAAATGTCTCTCTTGTGTGACTAATTCTATTTAAAACAGGAAAAGCAGAATTTTTTTCTACTGGAGCATTAAAAACTATGGCAATTCCTTTATAATGAAGAAGCTCTAACCATTTAACTAATCCCTCTTCAGAAGATATAATTTCATTGTGATCTATATATATACTATGAATATTTTTTTCTAAACTTCCATCCCATAATTGATAAGGTGATTTGTATTCTTCGTTATTTTTAATTGTGTAACAATTTTCTCTAAGCCAACTAACATCATAATGGCTTACATGATTTCCCTCACTCCATTCTATTTCTAATTTACCATCGCTATTAAGATTATATTTTTTTGGGTTTATATTTTCTGATACATCTAAAATATTAAACATTCGATGTCTAGAATCTTTATCGTGTGCTGTAGGGCAATTATCTCTCAGCCACATATAATTAAATTTACTCTCTTTCCCGTCATCCCAAATTACTTGAAGATAAGTCCCATTTTTTGAGATTTTTGAAATTGAGTGCATAATCAATATCAATATAAAATAATTTAATGCTCAATTCAATTATTAGTTGACATATTAATAGTTTGAAGATTTGTTAGTTTGATTTATCTTTTAAAATTAAAAATGAGCATAACCTTAAAAAATAAAAAAATAATCATATCCGCAGGAGGTTCGGGTATTGGATGGAGTTCGGCAAAAATATTTTTAGATAAAGGTGCAATAGTATATCTTTGTGATATCAATCCAACTTTTCTGAATAAATGCAAGACGCACAAGCTCAATAATAAAAAATTATTTGTATTTCAGTGCGATGCCTCTGATGAAAACCAAGTAAAAAATTTTTTTAGCAAAATATTAAAAAAAACAAAAAAAATTGATGCTCTTATAAATAACGTTGGAATTGCTGGGCCAACTGGGACACTTGAAAAATTAAAAAGTAAGGATTGGGAAAATACATTAAAGGTAAACGTTATTAGCCATTTTTATTTTTCAAAATATTCAATTCCAATGTTAAAAAAAAATAAAGGTGGAGCTATAATAAATTTATCATCAACCGCAGGTATATTTGGATTTCCATTAAGATCCCCTTACTGTGCAAGTAAGTGGGCAGTTGTTGGTATAACCAAAACACTAGCAATGGAACTAGGAAAATTTAAAATTAGAGTAAACGCTATTTGTCCTGGAACAATAAAGGGGGATAGAATGGGTAGAGTAATAAGGGATAAATCGAAGTTTTTAAATATTTCAAAAAAATTAATAGAAAAAGAATTTGTTTCAATGACTTCTATGAATACATGGGTCTATGAAGAGGATATTGGAAGAATCTGTAGCTTTTTAATTTCGAATGATGCACCAAGGATATCAGGACAAGTAATTGCTGTAGACGGCAATACTTTAAAAATGCATTAGTATTTAAACTTTAATATTTTTTTCGCTTATTTCCATAAATGGAAAATGAGACTCTTTATAGTGTATGTTCTCTGCTTTATTTAAAAAACTAATATCGTCTAGTAAACCTGCATATAAATAGTATTTTTTATACTTTTCTACATAAGTTAAAATAGGAGCAGCACATTTCCCACAAAAATGTTTTTTAATTTTATTACCACTGCCACCTTCATGTTCATAAATTTTTAATTTAGACTTATCTATATCTATTGCTCCATCTCTAAGCAGTATAATTGTCATTATTCCTCCTATTTTTTTTCTACAATCAATACAATGACAATTGAAAACTAAAGGGACTTCATCAAGCTTAACCTTAAAAGTTATATTTCCACAGATACATCCACCAGTTTTATTTATAAAAATTTTTTCTTTCATCAATTTCTAATTTTATTCTCATATTTTTTTCTAATTTTTAATACATCAACTAAATATTGGTCCCTAATATTTGAAAGCATATTAATTGATTTACCTTTAGCTTGTTTTTTTGTACCTGATATAAGTTTAGAAGATAATTTATTTGTTAACTTTGGAGCTTTTAATTTTGTCCAAGGTAATTTTAAGGCTGGACCAAATTGCTTTAACATATGTTTCATTCCTGCATTACCTCCAGCAAGATGAAAGGTTAAAAAGGTGCCCATTATTGAGTATCTAAGACCTGGTCCATCTTCTATTGCACGATCTAATTCCTGTGTTGTTGCATAATTTTCATTAATAATATGTAAACCCTCTCTCCACAATGCCTCTTGAAGTCTATCCGATAAATAACCTGGTAATTCTTTTTTAAGCATAATTGGCTTCATCGAGATTGATTTGTAATATTTGTTTGCATCTGAAAGAAACTTTCTTGTGGTTTTTTTTCCAGGAACTATTTCAACCGCTGGTAATAAATACGCTGGATTAAATGGATGTCCAATTATACCTCTTTGAGGATTTTTACTCTTAGAAAAAATTTTAGAGGGCAAAAGTCCTGACGAACTTGAAGAAATAATTACATTTGATTTTACGTATTTAGAGATTTTTTGGATTAAATCAGTTTTAACTTTGTAATTCTCTAATACACTTTCTTGAACAAAGTCAACATTTGAAAGAGCCTTTTCCAAAGAATTAAAGAATTTTAAATTTTTAATTATAATTTTTTTTCCAAAAAGTTTTTTTATACTTACTGAAGTTCTTTTTATTTCTTTTAAAACATAATTTTTAAGATTTTTGTTTTGATCATATGCATGAACAATTTTGTTGTGAGCTAAATTCCTTATTATCCAGCCAGTCCCGATGACACCAGTTCCAACTATTCCTACAGTTTTAATTTTTGACATTACTTGTGTTTTACAAGCTTTAATTTTTCTCTTGTTTCTGAAGGTGACATAATCTCTACACCAAGATCTGTGACGATCCTTATGGCTTTCTCAACTAATTGAGGATTTGTTGCCAATTTTCCTTTGGACAAATATAAATTATCCTCCAGACCAACCCTTGGGTTACCTCCCATTACTACAGTTTGAGCAACATATGGCATTTCGTTTTTAGATATTGCAAAACCTGACCATACACCTTCTTTAGGCATTATATCTTTCATCGCTTGCATAGCTAATGGTGTTGCCGGTGCTCCCCATGGAATTCCTAAACACATTTGAAAAAGAGGCGGATCACTTAATAATCCCTCTTTATATAATTGAGCGCCAAACCACATATTTCCTAAATCAAAAGCTTCTATTTCAGGTTTAACTTTTATTTCTTGAAGTTTTTTTGCAGCTTTTCTTAAATCGTTAGGTGTATTGACTGTGATAACTGAACTATCTCCAAAATTTAAAGTACCACAATCAAGTGTGCATATTTCTGGTAGAAATTGTTCTGCATTAGCAATTCTCTCCATTACATTTGCCATGTCTGTCATTGGACCAAAATCTAAAGGGTTCTTGCCTTGGCCAATATCTAAATCACCACCCATACCTGTTGTAAGATTTATAATTACATCAGTTTCAGATGATCTCACTCTGTCAACCACTTCTTTATAAAGCTCAAGTCGTCTACTTGGGGTACCATCTTCCTCTCTAACATGAATATGGGCAATTGCAGCTCCAGCTTTAGCAGAGTCTATTGCTGCTTTTGCAATTTGATCTGGAGTTTTAGGTAAATCAGGATGTTTATTAGCTGTATCACCAGATCCTGTAACTGCACATGAGATGAAGACCTTATTGTTCATTTTTATTTCTAGAAAAATATATTATCATATCATCAATAATTATAGGAAATAAAAATTAAATGGACTTAAATAAACTAAGGGTTAGACGTAGTTTTATATTTACACCAGGTCTTCAACCAGAGATGTTTCCAAAAGCCTTAGCTTCAGGGGCTGATATGGTTTGTATAGAATTAGAAGATGGAATTGCCATGAAAGATAAAGATGAGGCAAGGAAAAATACCATTGAAGCATTAAAGACACTAGAAATTAAAAATGATGTTGAATTAGTTGTTAGATTAAATTGTCAAAGAACTAAAAACGGTCTTTTAGACCTAGAAGCAATTGCATCAAATAAATTAAAAGTTAAAGCAATCATGCTACCAAAGGTAAAAACACCAGATGAAATTAAATTTATTGATGACATGCTTACTGATTGTGGATTAGAAACCGATCTTCATGTCATAATGGAAACTAATCAAGCTCTTGAAAGTATTTACGATATTGCCCATTCTAGTAACAGAATAGTTGCTTTATATTTTGGTGGAGAAGATATGGCAGCAGAATTAAGAGTAGAAAACAAATTAGAAAATTTAGTTTATGCAAGATCAAGATTAGTTCATGCTGGAGCAAGTAAAGGAGTTGATGTTATTGATGTTCCTTATTTAAATTTAGAAGATATGGAAGGAATGAAAAAAGAAGCACAGTTTGTTAAAAATTTAGGTTTCACTGGAAAAGGATCGATTCATCCAAAACAAATAAGTATTTTAAATGAAATTTTTACTCCGTCTGAAGAGGAAATCAGTAAAGCTAAAAAAATTATGGATCAGTTTAAAAAAGCAAATACAGGTTTAGTTGTAATAGATGGCAAATTGATTGAAAGACCTGTTTTAAGAGAAATGCAAAGAAAATTGTTAGTAGCGGATAAAATAAACAAAAGCTAATAAAATGACATTTCATTTAGCTTCGAGAAAAATAATTAAAGATTGGACGGATTATAATGAGCATATGAACATGGCTTATTATGTTTTAATTTTTGATGAAGCATGGGAAACCATGCTTAATAAATTTGAGATGGGTGGAGCTAAAGCACAAATAAATAAAAGAAGTACAATGGTTGTTGAAACAAGAACAACTTATGACAATGAAGTTAAGGAAAATGAAGAAGTTGATATTTATTGCACTTTCTTTGATCATGATAAGAAAAGGTTGCATTTAAAATGTGAGATGATCGAAAAAAAAACAAGAAAACTTGCTGCAACTACAGAAAGTATATCTCTTTATATAGATCTTGAAAAAAGAAAAGTTACAGAATTTGAAGAAGATAAAATAAAAATTATGGATGATTTTATTAATGAAAATAAAAATAGTTTTAAATCAGAAAAATTAGTACTTTCAGATAAACTTAAAAAGTAAATGAATTTTGACTACATAATAATCGGTGCTGGCACAGCAGGTTGTGTTCTTGCAAATAGACTAAGCGAAAATGGTAAATTTAAAGTTGCTTTATTTGAAGCGGGTGGATCTAGTGATATTTGGAAAGTTAATATGCCTCTGGCAATTCTATATGCAATGCACGATCCAAAATATAATTATAAATATTATTCGGAACCAGAACCTAATTTAAATAATAGGAGATTATTTTGCCCAAGAGGAAAAATGATAGGTGGTTGTTCTGCACATAATGGGATGGTTTACGTTCGAGGAAACAAAAATGATTATGAAAGATGGGCTTCATTTGGTCTAAAATCATGGTCTTATGAAAATGTTTTACCATTTTTTAAAAAAATTGAGACATGGTCTGAAGGAGAGAATGAATTCAGAGGTGGGAAAGGAATTTTACCAGTAAATCAATCCAAAAACAAAAATCCATTGTTTGGTGCTTTTATTAATGCATCTGTTGAAGCTGGATATAAAAAAAATGTTGATATGAACGGAGAAGATCAAGAGGGATTTGGAATGTATGATATTACAATTCATAAAGGACAAAGAGCTAGCGCTTCTAAATATTATCTAGAACCAGCAAAAAAAAGAAAGAATTTAAAAGTCTTTACAAATTCGTTTGCTGAAAGAATTATTTTTGAAGGAAAGAAAGCAGTCGGCATAGAAGTAAATATAAAAAATAAAGTCACAAAAGTTTATGCAAATAAAGAAATTGTGTTGAGTGGAGGTTCAATCAATTCACCACAACTACTGATGTTATCAGGTGTAGGACCTGAAAAAGATTTAAAAGATAAAGGGATTAAGGTTATCCACTCTTTAGAAGGAGTGGGTCAAAATTTACAAGATCACTTAGAAACCTACATTCAGCAGGAGTGCAAAACTAAAGATACGCTCTATTCTTATGTTAACAAAATAAATATGCTTAAAATAGGTATTCAATGGTTTCTTTCAAAAAGTGGTCCATGTTCTACTTCATTTTTAGAAGCAGGTGGTTTCTGCAAGTCTTCAGAGGACAAAAGTTATCCGAACATACAATTTCATTTTTTTCCAGCTTTTGTAATCGATCATGGATTGGTTGATCCTGACAGACATGGTTATCAATTACATGCAAGTTTGAACCAACCTAAAAGTAGAGGACATATTAAATTGAATAGCTCAAATCCATACGATTACCCAAAAATTCAATTTAATTATTTAGAAGATGAATATGATTTAAAAGAAACAATTAAGTGTGTTCGTGTAGCCAGAAAGATTTTAGGTCAAAACTCAATGAAGCCTTATGCTGGAAAAGAGATTGGTCCAGGTGAAAGTGCAACCGATGATGAGCAAATCACAGAGTATATAAGATCAAAAGCTGAAACAGCTTATCATCCATCCTGTACATTAAAAATGGGAGTGGACAAAATGGCAGTGGTTGACGAAAAATTGAAAGTTCATGGTTTAGAAAGCTTAAGAGTTGCAGATGCCTCAGTTATGCCAGAGATTACAAGCGGTAATTTAAATGCACCAACTTTAATGATAGGAGAAAGAGCAGCTCATTTTATACTTAATTAGTCTCGAGATATTCTTTATATCTATCTAAACTTTCTTTAGGCCAAGCAATTTTTGGATCATACATTTCATCATAGCAAATATTTTTGTCCTGTATATTAATCCATGGGTCTTTGTCTTTTACAAATATATGTGCTTGAGGTGGAAAGTCTTTCGGTTTCAAAAGAGTCTTTGTTCTAACTGTCAATCTTCTAATTGCAAATTCATAATCAGCATAAATATAAACTCCACATTTTTTACAAAAATAATGAGTACATTTTTTCCCACTCCCTGCTATCAATTCGGCTTTTAATAGTTCACCACTTATTTCTAAAGAATTATCAAAAATACTAGTATTCATTACATAAGATGACCCGGTTAATTTTTTGCAATCTAAACAATGGCAGACTTGAGTAAAAAGAGGCTTGCTACTAATTGAATATTTTATACTCCCACAAATACATTCACCATAAATTGGTTCAAAATCTTTCATAAGTAAATTTTAGAGTATCTTATTAATTATGAAGGTTAAAGTTTTTTTGATATAGGTGCGATATGCAAACAAACGATAATACAAAAGGGATTTTATTCATCATGACTGGAATGGCCTTTTTTTCCATTCAAGACTCATTAATAAAGTTCATTTTTGAAGATATTGCATTATTTGAGTTATATTTGGGAAGAACTTTAATACAAGCAACTATTCTAATATCTTTTTTTTTAATAACAAAAAAAAAATTTACTCTTAAAACTCATTATCCTTTTTTAACTTTAGTTAGGGTTGTTTGTTTCTTTTTTGGATTTGCTTTTTTTTATATTTCTTTAACCTTTATGTCTTTAGCGATGGTTAGCGCTTTGTTTTTCTCATGTCCTTTTTTTATGTCTATGTTTGCTAAATTTTTCTTAAATGAACAAATTGGAATTAGAAGATGGAGTGCAATTGTTGTAGGTTTTATTGGAGTATTGATTGTACTTAATCCAACAGTTGAAGAATTTAATTTTTTCAAATTAGCACCTGTAGGATGTGCACTTTGTTATGCGTGCTCAATGACAATCACAAAATATACTTCTGATAAAGATAATATTTATACTCAAATGACTTTACTTTATATTTTTGCAGTTGCTGTAAGTTTAATTATTTATCTTGTTAGTGGAGACGGGAAATTTAATAATTTTTCTGATCCTACTTTACAATTTATTGTTAGAGAATGGTTTACTAACCCTTCGGCTTCATGGCCATATGTTTTAGTAATGGGAATTGTAGCTTCAATATCATTTTTTTGTGTTTTCTCTGCTTATAGTATTGCGTCACCATCCATAATTTCATTATTTGAATATTCTTATATAATTTTTGCTATGATCGCTGGTTATATTCTATTTGAAACCATCCCAACCCCCCGAACTTTTTTTGGAGCAGGGATCATTATCACTGCTGGAGTATATATTTATTTCAGAGAAAAGGTTAGAAATCAGATGATAGCTACTGATACACCAAATAGATAAAATTTATGAAAGTCAAATTATTTTTATTTTTTATTTTTTTTAATCTAATTAATCTAAATAATGCATTAGCAGTTAATTTTAAAAATTATTCAGAGCTAGATAAATGTTTGGATAATTATGTTACATTTACTAACTTTAAATTTCAGCTTAAAAAATGTTTTAAAGATCAGGGCATAAATATAAAGAATGACTCAATAAAATTAATTGAAAAGAAAAGTGGTATTATTAATGATATTGTTGATTTAAAACTTCCAGATAAAGAAACTGTTGCTAAAAAAAAAAGTTTTAAACAAAAATTAAATGAAATTTTTAATCCGGATTTAGATAAAATTGCTCAAGAAGAAAATATATTCAATAAAAAGTCCGTATTTTCTGAAAATTATAATGAAGAAAAAAATTTTAATCTTAATGATAAAGATTTTAAGAAATTAAATAATCATATAAGGAATAACCCTAAGGATATATATGCTCTGACAGAAGACATAAATTATTTATCATTTGATATGGGTTATTTATCAGAATTCAAAAGACAAGAGTTACTTTTAAATATTTATAACTCTTTTGACATTATATATTTTAATAGTTTGGCTCCAGATACAATTATTTCAAATTCTGTATTAGGAAGTCCAAGCTTGGGAGTTGCTGCAGCAGTTGGAGTAGTTGGATTGGCTGTTGGTGGTGGTGGTGGAGGAGGAGGTAGCAGTTCATCAGGGCCAGCCACCATTTCATATAGCAAATCATCAAGTAGTATCAGTGAATGTGGAACATCCATTACTTTTACCGCAAATTTAACTAAAGCTCATTCATCTAATGTTTCAATAACTTATAGTACTGGAGGCACAGCAACTGATGGCGTCGATTATAATTTGTCATCAACAAGTTCAACAATTGTAGCTGGTGGAACTTCTGCATCAATAACACTATCTCCAGTAAATGATACTACTAATGAAACATCTGAAACGGTTATAGTAACAGCTAGCACAACAGATGTATCCTCAACAGGTAATACTAGTACCACTATAACTATACATGATTATGTTTTAGCTTGTAATTCAACTGCTTATTCTGAAGATACATCGGTTCAAAATACTATCAAGAATAGGTCCGCATGGACCACTGTAGATCAATCTAGTAACAATGTGCACCCTTACGAATTATTTAATTTACACAAAGCTCATTCTTACAAAGATAGCGGAGGGCAATATTTGACTGGTGAAGGTGAAACAATATTTGTTATAGATGATAAATTTACTCCTGCTCATGAAACATATGACAATAAAACAGTTACTGTAATTGATGTAACTACTCCAAATACTACATCTTTTAATCATGGAGACCATGTTGCAAGTATAGCTGCTGGAGATATCAATGGGACAACTCATGGGGTTGCCCCTGATGCAGATCTTGTACTTGCATCTTTTGATACAAGCTCTTATGCAAATTTAGCTACTGATTATGATACAGCGAGAACTAATCATGCACCTATAGTCGTTAATAATAGCTGGGGAATTCAAAATAATGCTAGAACGAGTGCTTTAGAATTTAATGAGGTCAAAACAGCTGCAACTAATAATGGAGTTACTATTAGAGAGCAGTTAGCAAATTACTGGGGAGGTTCAGCGGCTGTATCAAGTTATATTACAGCAATGGATAATTTTCAAAATAATGGAGTAATTGTCTGGGCAAGTTCTAATTATGTAAATGATAGTGATGTTGGTTTAGAAGGGGGATTGCCAGCATATTTTGATGGAGTGCAAGACTCAGTTGATTTATCTGATGCTTGGTTATCGGTTATGTGGGCAGAATTTACAGGTACATCCTTAACTGGAGCTACAGAGTCTGATTTTAATAGATTAGGTAATCCTTGTGGAAACGCCAAAGAATGGTGCTTAGTAGTTGATGACCAAGAAATAGGAGCAGCAGGATATGTTGATAGTGGTGGCACCAGTCAGTATGCCTCTCTTGGCGGATCTTCAATGGGAGCTCCACAAGTTTCAGGAATGATAGCTTTACTTGGTCAAGCTTTTCCAAATCACACACCTGAACAACTAACTGATAGATTATTAGCATCTGCAAATAATGCATGGTTTACACCTTCAGGAAACACAACATTTACTACTCATGGAGCATCAATTAAACACGGTTATAATGATACATGGGGTCACGGCGTTCCTGATCTTTATGCGGCCTTGTCACCAATAACCACAAGTAAGAATCCTTTGTCATTCGGTGGCGGTGGGGGATCTGGAGGTGGGGGATCTGGAGGTGGTGGATCTGGTAATGCTATGCCTTTTTCAGCAATGAAGAAATATCCTGTCTCACAAACATCATTTACTTCATCTAGCTCACTAGGCAATTCTATTTCTAATGGACTAAAAAATAAATATACCTATGCCTACGATGCCCTTCATGGAGGTTTCAAATTATATTTATCAGATTTTATAAACGAGGAAAATTTAGAAAGCCAAAAAATTGAAATTAATTTAATAGATGAGATTGAAAAATTGAATAGTTTTGAAATCCAAAACAAAATATCCAAAAATATATTTAAAGGAGAATTTTTTAATTTTAAAAATCAATATAATTATGGTCCAAGCATCACATTAGATAACCCAAGTTTAGCTATTCAAAATACTATTCCAAAAAATAATTTTTATACAAACCCATTTCTATCAGAAAATAATGGAGTAGGTTTAAATCAGAAACTTTATATCTCAGGAAATGATTTATTTTTAAGTTATAATAATTCAAAACTAAATCCTTTAACAAATATAAATCATGATATCATTTTACCGCTAGAGACGTTTGCGTTATCATTAAATTTAAACAATAATTTGTTTGAAAAATTTTCACTAACAGCTGGTGTATTAAAAGAAAAAGAGAGCTTTCTTCTCTCTAAGTCTAGTGGTGCTTTTGGATTTGAAAATGAGAATGTTACAAATTTTTATGGGGTAAATTTAATAAAAAATTTTTATAAAAATCAAAACTTATCATTTAATAATACTTTTAGTTTTTCAAATATTAAAAATAATAATAATAATTTTGTTCTAGGTTCTACAGATGTAATGAGTACAAGCTTTGAAATTGATTATGAAGTAAATAACTTTTTTGGAAATGATAAGTTTAATCTAACGCTTTCCCAACCAAATAGAGTTGAAAAAGGAGAGATGAATTTAAGATTAATTGGTCTATCTAATAAAAATGGAATAATACCATTTAAAGATCATAAAATTAATTTAAGTCCTTCAGGAAGGCAAAAAGATTTAACTCTAAGTTATAAAAAATCTATAAATAAGAATATTAATTTAGGATTAAAGACTATTATAACCGATGATATCGGACATATTAAAGATAGAGATTTAAATACTGAATTTCTTTTATTTGGGTCTTTAAGTTTTTAAAAAATAAATTTTTGTTAATAATTTATTAATATTCTGCGGTAAAATTGATAATTTTCTAATTGAAATAATAATTTAATAGGATTTAATTTTAATTATATAAATTGTTAACAATTAAAGGGAAAATATGAAAAAATTACTAATAGGTATATTCGTGTTTATCTTAGGCTTTACTTCAAAAGCTTTTTCAGATGGGCATGGAATTAAAATGGGTATTATTTTAGGATTTACTGGCCCAATTGAAACCCTAACACCTGCAATGGCTGCTTCTGCTGAACTTGCATTTAAAGAAGCTTCGGACTCTGGTTCATTACTGGGTGGAAAGAAAATATCTGTAGAAAGAGCTGATTCAACTTGTGTTGATTCTGCTGCTGCTACAACTGCTGCCGAAGGTTTAGTTTCAGGTGGTGTTGTTGCTATTATGGGTGCTGATTGTTCTGGTGTTACAGGTGCAATAGCAACTAATGTTGCCGTGCCAAATGGTGTTGTTATGATTTCACCATCAGCTACATCTCCAGGATTAACTGATCTTAATGATAATGGATATTTCTTCAGAACTGCTCCATCAGATGCTAGAGGAGGACAAGTCTTAGCGGATATTACAAAGGACAGAAAAGTTAAATCATTAGCTGTAACTCATACTAACAATGACTACGGAAAAGGTTTAGCTGATGTTTATGTAGCTGCAGTTAAAGCTCATGGTATTAAAGTAACAGCTGTTACAGCACACGAAGAAGGTAAAGGTGACTATGGTGCAGAAGTAGCAACACTTGCAGCAGCAGGTGGAGATGCTCTTGCTGTTTTAGGTTACTTAGATCAAGCTGGTGGTAGTATAATTCAAGGATCATTAGACTCTGGATCATTCGATACTTTTGTTCTTTCAGATGGAATGATTGGTGACTCTCTTACTGACAGATTTGGAAAAGATTTAAATAAATCATTTGGATCTTTGCCTGGATCAATGGGTAAAGGTGCTGGTATATTTAAAGAAGTTGCTAGTGCTGGTGGTATTGACTCATCAGGTCCTTACACAGGTGAAAGTTATGATGCAGCAGCATTAATCACGCTTGCAATACAAGCTGGTGGAAAAGCTGACAGAATGACTGTTCAAAAAAATGTAATGTCAGTTGCCAATGCTCCTGGAACAAAAATTTATCCAGGCGAATTAAAGAAAGCACTTGATTTATTAGCTAAAGGTAAAGCGGTAAACTATGAGGGTGCTACAGCTGTTGAATTTACAGATGTTGGTGAAGCTTTTGGATCTTTTATTGAAAAAGAAATAAAAGGCGGAAAGTTTAAAGACAAAAAGCAAAGATAATTAGAAATTAAAACCCCAGTTTCTTAACTGGGGTTTTAAAATAAATATTTGTCAGATAAATAAAATATTAATCCTAAAACAATACCTAATAAAATATAATACATTATTGTTTAATAATTTTTTCCGGAATAATTCCCTGTGGTCTATAACGCATTATTAAAAGTAAACCAATTCCAATAACTAAGAATCTAAAATATGGAGCACTTTCAATTAAGTGAACTCTCACTGCATTAGTTTCTGGCAGATGGGATGTAAACAAATTAATTAAAAATAATGCAATTGGAGCAGCTTCGACCCATAAAAACCAAACTACAAATCCCCCTAATATTGCTCCGAAATTATTTCCTGTTCCACCTACTATAACCATGACCCAAATTACAAAAGTATATCTCATAGGTCTGTAGCTACCTGGTGTAAACAAGCCGTCATTAGTAACCATCATAGCTCCAGCTAAGCCAACAATTGCAGATCCCAAAATAAAAATAAGAAGATGCTCTTTAACAATATTTTTACCCATTGCACTTGCCGCCTCTTCATTATCTCTTATAGCTCTCATTTTTCTTCCCCAAGGTGAATAAAGGGCTTTCTGAGTCACAATTAACAAGATAATAACAACAGTAAGAAATAAACCTGTAAAACATAATTTTACATAAACTGAGGATGCATCAATAACCATTTGATTTAGAGCTTCTTGCTTATCAGAGATTGAATTACTTAAATTTAATTTTGATGAATTAAATTTTGTAACTAAATTTATAAACCATTCTGAAGTTTGTAGATCTATTTCGTATGGTGCTGGTCTTTTTAATCCTATTACATTTTTTACACCTCTTGCCAACCATTCCTCATGTTTAATAATTGAAACGATAATTTCTGCTATTAGTAATGTTGCAATAGCTAAATAATCAGCACGAAGACCTAATGCAATCTTCCCTATGACAAATGCTAAACTGCCAGCCAAAAGTGCACCGACAATCCAGGAAAATAAAACTGGTAATCCCATGCCACCGAGAAATCCTGTCTTTGCTGGATCAACTGATTCGATAGCCTCTATTCCTGGTGCAGCAGTTACTCTTAATAAAATTATTCCACCTAAAATTACAGAGGCTACTGAGTAATTTCTTAATTTAGATTTTTCAAATCTATTTAGTATAAATTTAACTACAAAGATAATTGCAACAATTATCCATATACAAGCTAAAATATTTAAACCTCCAACTTGCCAAGCTTTTTTAACTGGTTCAACCGAAACTAAGACTACAGCTAATCCTCCTAATGCTGTATATCCCATTATCCCAAAATTAATTAATCCAGCATAACCCCATTGTATATTTGCCCCAATTGTCATAACTGCGGAAATTAAACAATAATTTAAAATAGTTAATGCAATAGACCAGGATTGAAATATCCCAACCAAAATTATTAAAAATATCATGATTGAATATGCGGCGATGACATTTTTATAATTCCTCATATTACTTTTCCTTTAAAGATACCGGACGGCCTTATTAATAAAACAATTACTAAAATTGAGAATGAAACTGCAAACTTGTAATCTGTCGATAATAACTGGAGTAAAGAGTCTGGCTCAAGATGTTCAGGTAATAGATATGAAATAAATCTTTTGTATGCGTAAGTTACAAATATTTCTGCAAAAGCTATAACGTATCCACCTAGGAAGGCTCCAAATGGATTTCCGATTCCTCCAACAATTGCTGCGGCGAATATTGGAAGCATATTATTAAAATAAACAAAAGGTCTATAACTTTTATCTAACCCGTATAATACTCCACCAATAGTAGCCAAAATTCCTGCGATGACCCATGTTATCAAAACAACTCTCTTAGGATCTATACCAGACAATAATGCTAAATCTTCATTGTCTGAATAAGCTCTCATACTTGTTCCAGTTTTAGTTCTATTTAAAAACCAAAACATTATTGAAACAACAATTAGAGTTACAATGATTGTTATTGCTTGTGTTGATTTTAAAGTTATACCTTCAGCAAGACCTGTCATTTCTTTAAATTCTGTTGCTTTAAGTATAAATTTTTCACCATCTAAAAATCTTCTATCTGATGGTCCGATGATTATTCTAATTAAGGCTTGAGTGACAAACATTACCCCTACGCTAACCATTGCGAACTGAACTGGAGGACTTTTTTTTATCCTATAATAACTGAAAACAAATTTGTCTATAATTAACATATATAGAATCATCATTAAGATCGCGAAAGGAATTGTTAAAAGTGCTGTTGGCAAAACACCTAATCCAATACCTAATGACTGAAAATAATATGTTAAAATAACTGCAAACATGGTTCCAAAAGACATCATGTCTCCAGTTGCAAAATTAGCAAATCTTAAAACTGCATAAATTAAAGTAACAAAAATAGCACCTAAAGCTAATTGTGAACCATAAGCTAACGCTGGTATTACTGTGAAATTTAAAAGTACAATTATTGCATTTAAGAAATCCATTATGCTCCCAAAAATGATCTACGAACTTCGGGATCCTCAAGCAAATCATTGCCGGATCCCTCAAATTTATTTTGACCTGTTACCAATACATAGCCTCGATCTGAAATACTTAATGCTTGCTTTGCATTTTGCTCAACCATAATAACGGCAACATTTGTTTTTTTAACTTTTATTATATGTTCAAACAATTCATCCATTACAATTGGAGAAACTCCAGCGGTGGGCTCATCTAACATAAGAACTGACGGATCACTCATCAAAGCTCTTCCAAGCGCTACTTGCTGACGTTGTCCACCAGATAATTGACCAACGATTTGAGATTTTTTTTCACTTAAGATTGGAAATAAACTATAAATACTCTCAATTTTGTTTTCTAAACTCCCTTCTGTCAAAAAGCCACCTATCTCTAAATTTTCTCTTACAGTTAATTCTGCAAATACATTTCTTGTTTGTGGAACAAATGAAATGCCCTTTTTTACACGATCTTGAGGATTAATATTTGAAATATCTTCACCATTCAAAGTTACTGATCCTGACTTTAATTTTAATAATCCGAGCATCGCTTTCATGGCTGTTGATTTGCCAGCACCATTAGGACCTAGAATAGCTACTATCTCTCCTCTATTAGCAGTTATGGAACATGAACTAATTATATCAGGTCCGTCCCCATAACCAGCTGTCATTTTTGCTCCTTCAAAGTATGCCATTAATTTTCTTTTTTTGTTAAGTTTGACTTTCCTAAATAACTTTCAATTACTTTTTCGTTTTTTTTCACTTCTTCAGATGTTCCTTCAAATAAAACTGAACCATCTGCCATTACTATTACCGGATCACACATTCTGCTTATAAAATCCATATCATGCTCTATCATACAAAAAGTATAATTTTTTTCTTTATTCAATTTTAATATTGCAGTTCCTAGATCTTTTAAAAGTGTTCTATTAACTCCCGCTCCTACTTCATCAAGTAAAACCAATTTTGCATCAACCATCATAGTCCGTCCTAATTCTAATAATTTTTTTTGACCTCCTGATAGGTTTCCAGCTCTTTCATTAGCTAAATGTGTTAAATTAAGAAAATCTACAACCTCATAGGCTTTTTCTCTAATAACTTTTTCCTCTTTTTTAACTAGTCCAGGTTTAATAAGTGCATTTAATAAATTTTCTCCACTTTGATTTGATGGCACCATCATTAAGTTTTCTAAAACTGTTAGGTTTGAAAATTCATGTGCAATCTGAAAGGTTCTTAATAATCCTCTGCCAAACAACTCATGCGATGGTATATCAGTAATATTTTCATCGTTAAATATTACCTCTCCATCATTAGATTTTAAATTTCCAGCTATTAAATTAAATAATGTTGTTTTTCCAGAACCGTTTGGGCCGATTATTCCAGTGATTGAACCCGATTTAATATTTAATGAGCAATTTGAAACTGCTGCTAGTCCTCCAAATAATTTTGTAAGTTTATTTACCTGTAAGATATTGTCAGACATTTTACTTACTTTTTTTTAATCTATTCAAGACGCTATTTACTGTTTTATTTAGAGATTTATAAAATCCAAGTTTTCTTAATTCTTTAACAGCTTGTTCATTTAAACCTTTTGGGGTTTGTGAATTTTTAACGAGTACTTTTAAATCTTTATTTGAATTCATTTTTGCATCCTCTGATAAAGCAATAAATAACGAAGTAATATACTTTTGAGAGTCACTTCTATTAATTCCCTTTTTTACTAACCATTCACTCAGAGTTTGTAGTAATTCATAAAATGGTGCCATCATTGATGAAGTTGACCAAAAATTTAGTGATAAGTTTTCATTTTTTATTTCAACAGATGTGCCAAGCTTATTAAAAAAATTTCTAACTTGTTTATCTGGTGGAAAAATTGGTACTGGTCCTTTTCTAAGAGAAATTGGAGGCAAAGGAATTGCTCTAATTATCTTAGTTTTGACTTTAATATATTTTTTTAATTCAGTCATTTTTATAGTTGATATAAAACTCACTATTGTTTGACCTTTTTTAAATTTTAGTTTTGGAAGAATAATTTTTCCAGTTGTTGGTGTTACTGCTAAAAAAACCCAATTTGATTGATTTATAATATCCTGATTATCAGCAGATATTTTTATCTTTTTACTTTTTCTTTTAAGTTCACTTGAAATTTTTGAATTTCTCTTTGATACAATTATTTTATTAATTTTTAATTTTGATCCCAGTATTCCATTGATTACTGATTTTGAGATATGTCCTGTACCAATAAATCCGATTTTCATGATAAACTAAGTGATTATTATCACTAAAATTAATTAATTAGTAAAAAAAGAACCTCTAATTCTTAGTAATTCTCTTGATAATTTTTTATTTTCTACAAATGGTTTTCTACCATGAAGCCAGAAATAGTTATTTGCAACTACTGAAAAGCCAACTGGTAATGGCATTACAATCTTTTTTTGACTTCCCTCTAAAGAGTCTGATAATTTTTGTAGAAATAGTCCTTGTTCCATATTTTTAGGCTCAGGAAATTGGTCTATGTAAGAAATTTGTGGCTTTCCATTTTCGTCTTCTGAAAAAACAGGATGTTCTACTTTATAGTCAACATTTTTACTTTTTGGAGAACCCCATATAAATTTTTGTTTTCCAACTTTATCATTAGTTAAGCTATCTAAATGTTCCCAATCATCAAGGTGCAACATTGCAGTTTCTCCACCTTGTACATTTTCTTCCTCCATTTTTAACATTAATAACCAGTCAGTTTTTTCTTTAACATAAGTACCATCAGTATGAAGATCCATATTTGTATATGCTTTTCTAAGATATGAATCGCTATTGTCCTCATGTTTAACATGAAATCTTGCATAATATTTTCCAGCCATTGAATCAAAATTTGGATTACCTAGTAAGTGTGTTACAGCTGTTGATAGTTTAATAAGAAAATTGTTATCAATTTTTTTAGATTTATTTTTAGGCCCTATAATAAAACAACCTGTATCTCTATCTCTCAATATAGAGTTTATAAATTTTCCTAGCTTTCCACCTGTTGAATCATCTAAAGATTTTGCAAGTGTAAATCTAGTAAAAGGTTTATATTCAAGAGCTGTAATATCAAATTTTTTAAAAGGAAATATTAGTTTATCTATAATTTCATCTTCAATTTTAATATTTATTATTCTTTTGGAATAATCACTAAATGAAATATCAAACCCTTGAATAGTATCTAAGCTATCCATTATAATTATTTATTACAAACTCCAATTGAATTTGGTCCACATGTTTCACCGTTAGTCCATGTTGCTCCAATTAAATTTGCTCCATCAAAATTAGCATTGGTCATATTTGACGAGGTAAAATTAGCTTCCATTAGATTTGCATTTTGAAAATTTGCTTCAATTAATGTTGAGCCCATAAAGTCAACCCTCGTCATATTTGCTCCTGTAAAATTAGCTTTTTCAAAATTTCCACCAACGAGAGTTGACTCATACAAGTTAGCTCTTACAAATGTTGACTCTGGAAAAGTTCCAAATGACAAATTTGATGTCATCATAATACTTTTATCAAAATTTACTTGTATAAAACTTGCAAATGATAAATTTGAGTTGGGCAAATAACTGCCTTGTAAATCTTGTCCATCTGAAAATCTACAGTTAGTATAATCAACACCATCGGTTAAAGGATCGTCACATGCTGCTTGTGAAATACCTGGTATTAAAATCAAGAAAAATAGTAAAATAATTTTTTTCATTTATATCGTAAAGCTACTTAATAAAAACATAATGATAGCAGAGAATAAAGTTGGGTAAACTAAATTATTTCTAGTTAATTTAAAAATTATTATTGCTAAAAATACAACAATAAATCTAGATAAATAATTACTATCAGAAAGTGCACCAGCTGGAAATATTATCATTCTAGAAATTAGAGCAGCCAATGTCGAATACGCTAAATAATTAAACCACCTATATATTTTAGTATTTTCATCTATTATTTCAGATGTGAAAGCTCCTAAAAACCTTGAGATATAAGTTGCTAAAGATGTAATAACTATTATTAAAACAACATTAGCTGACATTTTTCTCTCCTATTACAAAAGCAACAGTTCCAGCAATAAACCCACCAATCAAAACACACCAATCAGGACTAATAAGATAAAATAAAGGTCCTAAGATAGCTCCTAAAATTATTGAAACATTTAATTGTATAGACTTCATCACCCCTATCATTGTGCAAGTAAAATAAATTGGATTAATTATAGCTAGTCCAATCATCATTTCTCTATTTAAGAAATCAGCAGAGTAATAACCTAACACAGTTGAAAAAATTGCTATCAACCAAGTTGCAGTTCCAATTCCTATCCAAAAGTCGACTCTATATTTTTTTTCAATATCTTTATAATTGTTTTTAAGAATTAACCATGAAGATACTGCAACAAAATGAGATGAAAGATAATACTTCCATCTCGGTTGGCTTTGATGTTTTAATAATGGCATTAAAGATACAGTCATCGGATACAATCTTGCATTCACTAACCAAACTGCAAAAAATAAATTAAGTAACGAAACTCCAATCAAAATCGATTCTGCCATCACAAGTGAACCAGGTAATGCATAAGTTAAAAAAGTAGAAAAAATACTTTCTTGAATTGTGAAACCTAAATTTTTTAATAAAGCACCAATTGCTAAAAAGCTTAAACCAAGAGCAATTGCAGGGCTATCAAATTCTTTTGCACAAAGAATTCCTTTTAAAAAATATTTTGTGTTAATCATCCGCCTAGGAATAGACGTCCAACATCATCATTTTTAAGTAAATCATCACCTCTTCCGGCTATTGCCGTTTGACCAGATACTAATACATATCCAATATCAGAAAACTCTAAACCTTTTTTGGCATTTTGCTCTACTAGAATAATTGTTTTCTTTTCATTTTTTTGTAAGTCACCTAAAATTTCAAATACCATATCAATATATTTTGGCTCTAATCCAATAGAAGGTTCATCAACTAAAAGAACAGAAGGTTTCATTACTAAGGCTCTAGATATTTCCAGTAATCTTCTTTCTCCACCTGATAAAACTTTTGCTGGTTGATTTCTTCTATTCCTTAATCTTTCATATTTGTCTAAAATCTTTTCTGCTTCTTGATATGACTCTTCTGTTTTATCTTTGATAAAACCACCCATTAACAAATTTTCTTCAACAGTCATATCTGGAAAAACTGAATTATCTTGCAGAATATAAGCTATGCCAACCGTTTTTAATTTTTCAGCTGGGGTTAATTTTGTTATTTCTTTTCCATCAATTTCTATTTTACCTGAGAAAATATTTGTAAATCCATATATTGAGTGAAGTATTGTTGATTTGCCTGCTCCATTTGGACCAATTAAGCATAAAGATTGAGCTTTGCTTACAAATAAATCAAAATTATGTAAAATTTCCATTTTACCATATCCAGCATTCAAATTTTTTATTGTTAAATGAATATCTTCAGAAGATAAGTTTTTTAAATCTTCTGCAACAGGTGCTTTTCCCAAAACTTCATATTGATTAGACATTATTGAGCCCCCAAATATGCATCAACTACTCTTTTATCATTTTTAATTTCTTCAGGAGTACCATTTGCAAGCATTTTACCATGTGCAAGACAAAATATGTCTTCAGCTAATTGCATAATCACTCTCATATTGTGCTCAATAACAAGTAATGTTATTCCAAAATCTTGATTAACTTTGATTAGTCTATCAATAATTCCATTAATTAAAGTAGGATTAATACCTGCTGTTGGCTCATCTAATAGTAGCATTTCTGGTTCATTCATTAGTGCCATTGCAAGTTCTAATAATTTTTGCTGACCAAAAGATAGGTCACCTGCCCTGAGTTTTCTTTTTTGATACAATCCAACAAAATTAAGTAAGTTTTCAGCTTTTTCTGTGAGCTCTTTTGGAATTTTAGAGAAAATTTTAAACAAACTTTCATCACTACCTTTGTGACTGATAAGCATGTTATCTACACAGTTTAATTTTCCATAGATTCTAGTTTGTTGAAATGTTCTCAATAATCCCAATTTTGCAATTACTGGTACCGGTAATTCAGATACTTCTTTTCCATTGAACTTAATTGAACCATTATCTATTGGATAAGTACCAACTATTGAATTAAATAAAGTAGTTTTACCAGATCCATTAGGTCCAATAAGACCAACTATCTTTCCTTTTTCAACCGACATTGAAATATCTACATTAGCTTTAACACCACCAAATGATTTACTTACATTGTTGACTTCTAAAATGCTCATTTTAGCTCCACCTGTGCTTTTCGATCAGCTTCATCAACAACTTCACCAAATCTTTCTGGATATTTTTCTCTTAACCATCCCATCAGACCTTCAGGAAAATAAATAACTATAACAACAATTAAAACCCCTAATGCAACATACTGCCATCCAAGGAAGAATGTCCAAAAACCTTCTTTAAAAAAGTGAAATAAAGTTGCACCAATAATTGGGCCCCATAAAGTCCCCTTACCTCCAAGGATTGCCATCAAAACCATGAATACTCCCATTTCTCTTCCATCAAATGCAACATCAGTTGAGTCTATGTAACCAACTAAACCTCCCATTATTCCACCAGCAAGACCACAAAAGAAAGCTGAGATCATCCATCCAGAAATTTTATATTTCATAGTCTCTATTCCCATTGCTTCAGCCTTGTCTTCATTATCTCTGATCGCATTCAGAATTAATCTAAATCTTGTTGTGTAAATTGCTCTTACAGCAATGAATGTGAGTACCAGTGCGCCGAAACTTAAAAAATAAAAAAATTCACCTCTTGCCTCTAAACCACCTATGTTTGGAAAAGGAGGAGTGGTAAAGCCCTGTCCAGCTCCAATAATTTCAATACCTCCAGAAATTTCACCTGCTGCAACTCCTAAACCCAATGTACAAATTGCAAAGTAATGACCTCTCAATCCTAAAATTGAATAACCAATTAATCCTGCAACTATTGTAGGGACTACTGCCGCAACTACAAGTCCAGCTGCCATGCCTTGAAAAAATTGAGAAGGTGTGTGAACGAAAGTTTTTTCTCCTCCACTTTCAGTCCATTCAGCTAATGGAAAAAACATACCAACCTGAACAGATGCACAAAGATACATCCCTAAACCATAAAAAAGAATATTTCCAAACGAATTATAACCCATTTCACCACCTTGGATGTTCCAAGTAGTTGCAAGAACGATTAATACACACAGAATTGATAATTGAACTTTAAAAGCTGGAAAAATAAATGGCGCTACTAAACCAAATACCAAAATTCCTATGTACAAGATCCAACTATTTTTGTTCATATAAACTCTCTATTTTATCTCTAAAATCTTTATCAACTGTAAAATAATGTCCGTTTTCTTCATGAAGACTTGATCCTGTTGAATGATATTGATCTAAATGTTTTTTAAATTTGACAATATCCACTTCTATCAAGTTGCCATTATCATCCTTAATTTTAGTTTTTTTCACTTTAAATACTCTCTCTTTCTTGAAAGTTTAAATCTTCTGTAAACTAAAATTAAAACTAATAATAAAAATACTGAACCAATTCTAAATTCTGTACCAAGAATGTAATCTGCAAATTCTTCAAATATTCCTAATCCCATACCTGACATAGCTACTCCAGGTAAATTTCCTAATCCAGCAACAATTACAATCATAAATGATCTTATAGTGTAGGGTAATCCCATATAAGGATGAATGGTAAATGTTATTGAAATTAAAGCTCCTGCTACACCACATAATGCTGCATTTATTCCAAAGGTTGCTGCATAAACTTTTTCAGTATCAACACCTAAAATCTTTGCGGCTCTTGCATTTTGAGCTGTTGCTCTAATTGCACGACCTAATTTTGATCTTTTCATATAAACTACTAAACAAATTGCAAAGACAATACTTATAAAAGCAGAAAATATTTTAGAGTTTGGCAGAACAACATTATTATCAAATAACATAGTTGTTCCATATCCTGAGTTAGCCAATACAACATCTGCACCAAATGCAAAGTTCATTAACTGCATAAACAGAATACTAATTCCAAAGGTTGCTAATATTGAGATGAAAAGATCTCTGTCGACAACTTTATTTATAACTAATTTGTAAATTGCAATTCCAACAAAATACATAATTATAGGAGAGACAATTACTCCCCAGGCTGGATGAATACCATAAAGATACATAAAATATGCAATGTAACCACCCAATATAACAAGGTCTCCCTGTGCAATGTTAATTATATTCATAACACCCCATTGGAGTGCCATTCCATAAGCAATTAATGCAAATAATATTCCAAGTAAAAGTCCATCAAGACATGCTTGAATGGTTATCATTGGATATTGGAAGACTAAAAAATCCATAATTTAATTTTGATTTCTATAAAAAAAAGCCCCCTATTTCTAGGGGGCTTTATTATTTTTTTTTATCTTTCAGACCACTTTGGTACTGGGTGTATTAACTCAGCTGAAGCCCATTTTAATGGAGCAACAACTTTATTTTCACACTTACCAGCATCATCACACATTACTTGGAAAAGTACCATTGGTTTGTCAACATTTTGACCACCAGGTGCAAATTTAATATTTCCATAGAATGTTTGCATGTTAGTTGCAGCAAGAGCATCTCTTACTTTTTTCTGATCAAAAGTATTAGCTCTTTCAAAAGCATCTTTAAATACTAACAGTGCAGCTGAAGACTCTGCAGATTGATATGGTGGATCATAGCCAAATTCTTTTTCAAAATCTGCCGCATATGTCATACCATCTTTAAAGAAGTCATCTTTGTAAGTTAATGTTTTATGCCATTGAGAAGCGCATAATGCATATTGAGAATTTTTACCATGTTGCTTTGATAATTTTGCAGCATCACAGTGTGTCATTGCCAACATTGGAACGTCAACTTTCATTTCTGAAATTTGTCTTATAGCTGTCAAAGCTCCTTTTGTATGACCTGAAACAACCAATACATCTGGCTTCATTTGTTTTACTTTAACTAATGTAGCAGCCATATCATTAAGCTCTTTTGGAAGTTTGTCGTCGATTATAATTTCAGATCCAGTTTCTTTAGCAGCATCTAAAATACCTAATCTTACATCTTGTGAGAAAGCATCTTGCTCAAAAGCTTGTGCAATTCTTACACCTTTACCACCATTTAATTCAACAGCTGTTCTTATTGCTACATCAAGATATAAGTTTGCTGGTGCTAATACCGCAAATAGATATTTGTAACCTTTAGTAAATAAAGATCTAGAAGCACCGTTAGCCTCAACCATTGGAACACCGTATTTTTCTGTTACTGGTGCAATCGCTTTTGTCAAACCTGAACTGTATGGCCCAAGCATGAACTCTACTTTATCTTGTGAGATTAATCTTTCTGCAAGCTGAGCTGCTCTTTTTGGGTTTGATTCATCATCGTAATAAATAATGTCAAACTTATAAGTTTTTCCTCCAACTTTTACTCCACCCATGCTGTTAATTCTGTCAACAGCCATGTTATAGCCGTTTTGAGTATGAACACCATTAGATGAATATTTTCCAGTTAAAGAAATTGCAGCACCTAAAATAATCTTATCTCCAACTACTTTTGCAAACGATACAACTGAAGTTGAAAATAATAATGCTATTGCAGAAACAAATGTAATTAAAATGTTTTTTATTTTCATTTATTCCCCTTTAATTAATTAATAAGAATTAAATAAATAACAAAAATTATTTAATTGCAAGTGTGAGTAGTAGCGCAATTTAACCTAGTATTTTTGTGTAAATGCAATAATTATTGCAATAAAAATTATCACACAAGCAGAAATTGTATTTATAATTTTGGGATTAGCTTTGATCCAAACAATTAATTTATTAGCTAAGATTGCATAACCAACTAGAGATAAAAAATCCAATACAACGTAAGTTGTAATTAAAATAATAAACTGAACAATGTAATTAGAATTAAAATCAATAAATTGTGGAAATATAAATGGAAAGAACATCCAAGCTTTAGGACTTGTCCCTGCAACTAAAAAACCATCTTTATAAAAAGAAAAAAAACTTTTATCTGAAATATCACTCGTATTTATATCTTTAGGTCTCGATTTATAAATATCATATGCAAGATATGTTAAATAAGCGATACCTAACCACTTTAAAGTATTAAGTATTGTTGGATTGTCTGACAAAAAAGATCCAATAACAAATATTACAAGAGTTGCCTGAATAATGTTTGCAGTTACATCTCCTAATGCAGTCCAAACACACTTTTGAACACCATAGTTCATTGAGTATGAAATAATTACGATTCTAGGCGTGCCTGGGGTTATAAACATAAAAATGATAATCTGTAAAAAGAGGATAAAATCTAAGGGAAGCATTTTTAGGATAGTCCTAAAAAACCGGGAGCTAAAGATGGCTAGATAGGACTATCTAAAAATGATAATATCATAGCCTTAAGTATTTGCATTAAAATAATTTTAGTAATTTATTGAATTTTGATGAAAAAAAGTCACAGACCCACAACCAAAGTTAAAAATCCAGAGCCTCCATTGGAGAGTCCAGATTGGGTTATATGGGCAGCATGGGCTGACCGGATTACATTTGAGGAAATTGAAAAAAAAACTGGAAAGACTGAAAGTGAAGTTATTAAGATTATGAGAAGATCTTTAAAACCATCTTCTTTTAGATTATGGAGAAAAAGAGCAAGTTCACAAAGTATAAAACATAGAAAAAAATTTGAATATTCTAGAAAATTAATCAAATCGAAGATAAATAAAAACGATTACTCACTCTAGTATTTTAGGAAACAAAGATTATATTTATGAAATGAAAAATATTATTGTCTACTCTGGACCAATGTGTAGTTTTTGTGATGCTGCAAAGCGTTTGTTAACAAGAAATAATTTAAGCTATACCGAAATAGATGTATCATTGAAAGAAGGTTTAAGAGAAGAAATGATAAAAAAAGCAAATGGTAAAAGAACCATACCTCAAATATTTTTTGATGACTATCATGTGGGTGGATATCAAGAGTTAAGAGAACTTGAAAAAGCAGGTAATTTAATTTCTAGTCTAAAATAAATTTTATTTTATCGTAATAGTTACAATAGGTTCCTCGGGATAGAATGAACAATGTGAATCTGATTGTCCAGCACAATTACTACCATTATCGCAAACTTCTTGTACACCAAGTGCATTTCTTGTACCAAAAGATATATCGATTGTTGGTGGAGTTAATGTGACAGTATAAGGTTTGGCTAAAGCATACACCAGTTGAATATCATCAGTTGTAACAGAGGACCTCATTGTTGTCATTGCGATTGCTGATGAAAGATTAGAAGCTGAGGCTGCATAATCCCAAGTCCAGCCATCATTTTTTGCACAATTAGCTGTTTCACATTGAGTATAATTGTTACTTGTGCTTTCGTCTCCCTGTCTACCATCAGTCATATATAAATTCATTGCAGCATTGGTGCCGCCTTCGGCTATTGCTACTTTATGGGTATACTTATCAGTTGCCTCATCATTTTCGTATTGTGCATCAGTTGTAGCTACTGTAACACAATTATCTGTATCATCAGTTCCACCTGTATCAAGAGCGCTTTCTGATTTTATAATAAATTTTCTATCAACTGTAACTCTCATATGAGTATAAGTCTCTCCCAGAGGTAAAAGTGCGGGATCTCCATAATTAGCAGCAGCAGAACCAGCTGTCACAGAAGCAATGTCTACTTCTTTATCTCCTGAACCAATAGTTACCGCATCATGACATGCAGCAGCAGTTCCAACATCATCAAAGTCAACAACTGTATAACCAGTACAAAGTTCAACTTTTCTCATAATCACTTTGTAAACATCAGCATTTCCAGTTGCTGTGGCAGCAATTGCTAGTTTATTAGATAATACAAATATAAATAGAAATATTGTTAATTTAAAAAATTCTTTCATTAATCAGTCCTTGATATTGTTGCATTGCCATCAAACTCAACCATAATTTTATTATTTCTTTTAACTTTTGTAATTAATTCTCCAGACATATCTTTATTCTTTCTCCAAATATCTGAACTGATACCATCAGATGCTGTTGGTCCTTCTTTTGGAGGATGAATAAACATTAATTTAACAAAATATTCATCTTCTAACCCAGCTCTATCTTTATCATCATAAGCTAATTCTAGTTGTAAATTCTGTGATAAAGAAAATTCAGATCCAATTATTAATCCTTCAATATCGTTTCTGTTTACACCATCCCATGAATATGTATTCAAAAATATATCTGCCCAATGTAAATAAGGAATCTGAGAAGCTAATCGTAAGTCATATCCATCTAAAACTTTTTCTCCATCCGCATCATCTAATCCAAGATAATTATTATATGCAAATTCTAATACAGCGTTTCTCATTTCCAGACCAATACTTGATCTAGTATTTCCTTCATTATCATAATCTAAAAATACATTTAATCCCGTAAGTGTAAATTTGTCATTACTAAGAAATCTTTTTCCTAAACCAAAATTTGCAGTAATTCTTTCATCGTTATTTTTCTCAGTATTAAATAATGACATTTGAGTGAAATAATTACCATTTTCATTTCTATCTAATTCTCTAACTAATAGGATGCTGTAATCTGGAGAATAATTTTCTCTTAAATCAATACTAACTTCCGTATCTCCTTCTCCCGGAATTAAGTTTGAAATATACTCTGATACTGAGTTTGAGAAGGCATAAGTATTTAAAATTGTATAACTAAGAGCTAAAAATATTAAAAATCTCATATTTTTATTATATATGATTTAGATTTTTATAAAAATTTTATTTACGCTATTTTTTAGGCTTGAATACTAAGCAAACTCCATTGTTGCAAAATCTTTTTCCACTAGGTTCAGGGCCATCATCAAATATATGTCCATGATGTCCGCCACAATTTTTACAATGATACTCTGTCCTAGCGTAACCAATATGGTGGTCTGTTTTAGTTTCGAATACATCTGGAAGAGATTTGTAAAAAGACGGCCACCCAGATCCACTTTCATATTTTGTTGATGATTTAAATAATTCAGTATCACAGTTAGCGCAGTGATATGAGCCATCTCTTTTTTCGTTGTTTAATTCGCTTGAACCAGGAGGTTCGGTTGCTTCATTAAATAAAATATTTTCTTGTTCTGGAGTTAGATTTGAATTTTTTTTCATTATAAAAATTTAGAACATGTTTTATGTAAACTAGAATGTAATTCTACTAATTTGTTAAAATCTTCGTTGTATCCACCTCCTAATACTCCACATATAGGGATTTTATTTGAGAAGAAATTATCAATAACCAATTCATCTCTTTCAAATATACCATTATCAGAAATATTTAGTTTACCCAACCTGTCATTATAGTGAATATCAACTCCAGCAATATAGAATACAAAATCAAACTCTTCTTCATTCAAATATTTTAGGTTATTTTTTAAAATATCAATATATTCTTTATCTTCTAAATTTTCCTCTAATTCAATATCAAGATCACTTACTGATTTTTTTGCTGGATAATTAACTTTCGAATGCATGCTGAATGTAAAAACTTGATTATCATTTTTAAATATTTCAGAATTGCCATTACCCTGGTGAACATCTAAATCAATAATTAAAATTTTATTTGCTAATCCTCTTGAGGTTAAATATTTGGCTGCTACTGCAACATCATTAAAAACACAAAATCCAGCTCCTTCATTAGATGTTGCATGATGACTGCCTCCTGCAGTATTACACGCTATGCCATAGTTTAAAGCTAGCTTTGTAGCAAGCACTGTACCTCCAGTTGCAATAAAAGACCTTCTAACTACGCTGTCAACTAAAGGAAAACCAATTTTTCTAATCTCGTTTTTATCTAAAGTTTTATTTTTTATTTTATTTATATAGTCTTCTGTATGTGCCTCTTTTAAAGTTTCTACTGAGCATGGCTCAGGAATATAGAAATTTTTAACAATTTTATTTTTAATTAATACTCTAGCCAATTCCCCAAATTTTTTTATAGGAAATTTATTGTCATCATTTAATTTTGCTTCATAGTCTTTATGATTGACAACTGGTAGTTCCATAAATGCTATTGAGGATTATATATCCCAAGGATTATTCTTATTATTATTGAGATTATATTTACTAATTGCTTTTTCTAGTGTTTGTAATGGAACTTTATTATCTTCGTAAAGTGTATACAAAGAACTAATGACTATATGTTTGCCATCTACCTCAAAAAAGTCTCTCAAATTTTTTCGCGTATCACTTCTTCCAAAGCCATCGGTGCCCATTGCTAAAAACTTATTATTTATATGACTAGAGATTAATTGTGAATAAGCTCTTACATAATCTGAAGTAGCAATTACAGGATCCTCATTGGAAATTAGCTGCTGTAAATAATTTTGTTTTTTATTTGCAGGAGATAATGTGTTTTGTCTTAGAACAGATTTAGCTTCTTTTTCCAACTCTGAATAGCTTGTTATGCTGTACAATCTTGAACCAATTCCATATTCGTTTTTAAGTATTTTAGAAGCTTCGATACATTCTCTAAAGATTGGCCCAGATCCTAATAAATTTATATTTATTTTATCATTTGAATTATCTTTAAATAGGTAGCCACCTTTAATTATTCCATTTTTATTCTTTATATCGATTTTTGGATGAGAATACTTTTCATTATTAACTGTAATATAATAAAATTCATCTTTGCATTCTGTCATCATTCTTTTCATTCCTTCATCAAAAATAATTGCTAGCTCACTTGCAAAACAAGGATCGTAAGATTTTAAATTTGGAAATGTTGATGCAATTATATGACTTTGTCCATCTTGATGTTGTAATCCTTCTCCAGCCAAAGTAGTTCTTCCAGCTGTTGCACCAATTAAAAATCCTCTAGGCATTTGATCAGCTGCTGCCCAAATCAAATCTCCAATTCTTTGAAAACCAAACATTGAATAAAAAATATAAAACGGCATCATTGGGAAATTATGATTGCTATAAGATGTGGCTGCTGCTAGCCAAGAAGATATGGCTCCGGCTTCATTAATTCCTTCCTCTAATAATTGTCCTGTTTTTGATTCTTGATATTTCAAAATGGAAGTCGCATCTTCGGGTTCATATAACTGACCTTCTGGTGAATATATTCCAATTTGTGAAAATAAATTAGCCATTCCAAAAGTCCTGGCTTCATCAGCAACTATTGGAACCACTCTTTTTCCAAACTCTTTATCTCTCATTACGTTTCCTAAAGATCTTACCAGTCCAGTTGTTGTTGAATATTCTCTGTCACTTTCTTCGAATAAAAAGTTTGAATGTTTTTCAATTTTTGGAGTAACTAATTCAACTTCTTTAAAGCTTCTTTTAGGTAAAGATCCTCCTAAAGCTTCCCTTCTTTTTTTTAAATATTTGATTTCCTCGGAATTTTCATCTGGTTTATAAAACTCCATATTTCCAAGTTTGTTATCCGGAATATCTAATTGAAAACGATCTCTAAATTCTTTTAATGCATCAAGATTTAATTCTTTTTGTTGGTGATTAGTCATTTTTGATTCGCCAGCTTTACCCATTCCATACCCTTTTTTTGTTTTAGCTAAAATAACTGTAGGTTTGCCTTTAGTTTTAACAGCAGAATTAAAGGCAGCATAAAGTTTTTTAAAATCATGACCACCTCTTTTTAATTTATCAATTTCATCTTTACTAAGTGAAGAAACCAATTTTAAAACTTCTGGATCTTCTGCAAAAAAGTTTTTAAGGTTATACTCACCGTCTCTTGCCCCTAAAGTTTGGTATTTTCCATCTACAGTTTTAGCAAAACGTTTTAATAACAAGTGATCTTTATCTTGTTGAAAAATCTTATCCCATTCAGACCCCCAAAGCACTTTTATAACATTCCATCCATTAGCTTTAAAAATTGTCTCAAGTTCTTGAATTATTTGTCCATTGCCTCTTACAGGACCATCTAATCTTTGAAGATTACAATTTATAATAAAAGTTAAATTATCTAATTTTTCTCTTGAAGCGATAGATAATCCAGCCAAACTTTCAGGTTCATCCATTTCACCATCTCCAAATAAACCCCATACTCTTTTATTTGTTTTTAATAAGTTTCTATTTTCTAAATATTTCATGAATCGAGCTTGGTAAATTGCATTAACTAAACCTATACCCATAGATGATGTGGTAAATGTCCAGTAATCTCTCATCAAATAGGGATGGCAATATGAAGATAGTCCTTGCTCATTTAATTCTTGCCTATAATGTTCCAAATGATTTTTTGTTAATCTTCCCTCTAAAAAGGATCTTGCATATATTCCAGTTGTACACTGTGATTGATAAAAAATTAAATCTGCTTCATCACCACCTTTAAAAAAATGATTAAATCCCGTTTCAAATACTTCGGCAAAAGATGCATAACTTGCGATGTGTCCTCCAAGACCACCATAATTTTTATTTGCTTTCATAACCATAGTTAAAGCATTCCATCTTAAAATTGCTGTTATTTTTTCTTCAATTGCTAAATCTCCAGGATAAATTCCTTGGTCATATTGAGAAATCGTATTTCTGTATGGTGAATATGGAACTGGTGAATATAATACTCTTAAATCTTTTGCTCTTTTTTCAAGTTTTTCTAAAATTAGTTTGGCACCCTCTCTACCGTGATTTTCAACTACTGCATCTAGAGAATCTAGCCAATCATTTAATTCTTGATGGTCTAATTTTTGGTTTTGATTAGCTTTAAGTTCATTGCTCATCAATAATAGTATACACAAAAATAAAAAATTTTATCTGGTAAAATTGTCTGAGATTTCTATTATTCTATAACTCTTTGAGGTTTGCCTGATGCAAAACTATCAAGATTTTCAATCATTTGATTGTAGAAAGTTACATAATTTTCAGTAGTTACGTAACCGATATGAGGAAGTAAAAGAGCATTCTGAACGAATCTAAGCTTATGACTTTCGGGCAATGGTTCTTTTTCGTAAACATCTATACCTGCGCCAGCTATAATATTTGTTGATAGAGCTATAATTAAATCATCTTCATTAACTATTTCTCCTCTTGATGTATTTACTAAATATGAGGTTTTTTTCATTTTCTCAAATTCTTTAATAGTAATACAATCTCTATATCTATCTCCTCCTTGAACATGAATTGACAGAAAGTCTGAATTTTGAATTAAATCGTCTTTGTTACATGGCAAAACATCAAGCTCTTTGCATTTATCTAAATTTAAATTTTCACTCCAAGCAATAATTTGCATACCAAAAGCTTTACCAATTTTAGCAACTTGAGAGCCTACCCTGCCCAATCCAAGCAAACCTAAAATCTTACCTTTAAGCTCTACTCCAATAGTGCTTTGCCAGTAGCCTTGGTACATATTATCTATTTCTGTTTTGAAATTTCTAGCTAGTCCTAAAATTAATGCCCAAGTTAACTCTGGTGTTGGATTACTATTGATTTCAGTACCAGAGACCACAATTTTATTTTTTTTTGCTGCTTCTAAATTTATTGATTTATTCCTCATTCCACTAGTGACAATTAATTTTAACTTTTTTAAACTCTCTATAAGTTTTTTTGTTACTTTTGTTCTCTCTCTCATTATAAAAAGAACTTCAAATTCATTTAATTTTTCAATTGCATCATCTTCGCTTTCAAATGGATCATTAAATACTTGAAATTCATATTTTGAAGATAATTTTTTAAGATCAATAAAATCTTTTGCGATATTTTGATAATCGTCGAGTATAGCTACTTTAAGCATTTTTTTTGTTTGAAAGTAATATCCCTGATATAATAAATATTCCACCGATATAATGATAAAATAGCAATACTTCATCAAATATTATCATTGCAAGAATTGCTGCAAGAATTGGCATTAAATGTAAATAAATTCCTGCTCTATTAGCACCTATTAAAGCAACACCTTTTATCCAGAAAAAGAAAGAAATGATGCCAGGCAACAAAACTACATAAGATAAAACAAGAATAAAATTTGTATTAATTGTAATTCGATTACCAATGTAAATATAATCTATTGCATACATTGGAATAAGAAATATTACCCCAAGACCAATAACAACCTGAAGTAAAGTTATTGGAGATAATCCATAATTTTTTTTCTTTAAAAGAGCTGAATAAAGTGACCAGGATATCATTGCAAATAATGCAAATAAATCTCCTTTTTCAAAGGCTAAATTTTTAAAGACTTCAAAGTCTGCTTTTGAAATTATAAATAATACACCTAATAAAGAAAATATAACTCCCAAAACTTGAAAGGTATTTGTTTTTTCTATTTTTAAAATTATAGAAAATAAGATAATCATAACTGGAACAGTTGAGATCATAAGTACACCTGTAATAACTTGTGTAGTTTTCAAAGAATAAAAAAGAGCCGAATTAAAAATACTTACCGCCGTTATCCCTAAAAAACATAAGAGATAAATGTTTTTAAAAATTAATTCTTTTTTTTCAATCATCTCTTTGTAAGTAAAAGGTAGTAAAATTAGAAAAGCCAGTGACCACCTTAATATATTTAATGATATTGGAGGTATTTCATTTAAACCTGCTATCTTTCCAACAATAAAATTTCCGGACCAAAACAAGGCTGCTAAAAAAAGTAAAATAGATGCAATTATGATATTACTTTTATTTTCAAGCATTAAATAGAGTACTATAAAAGATTACTTTTAACTAAACCTTATTGAACTGTATGGTTGCAGATCTAAGTTAGTATTCTCACCTGAGATCATTCTAGATATGATTTTTCCTGATATTGCACCAAGTGTCCAACCTAAATGATGATGACCAAAAGAATAGAAAACATTTTTATAGTTTTTTGAAGGTCCTAGAACTGGGAGAAAATCAGGTAATGTGGGTCTAAATCCAAGCCACTCATCTTTATGTTCTGGTAAACCATCTAACATATCTTTTGCATTTAATATCAAGTTTTTTATTCTCGACTTAGATGGGGAGTTTTCTAAACCTCCAAATTCTACTGTACCAACAACACGTAAACCCTGTTCCATTGGTGTCATTCCAAAACCTCTATTAGCGTAAACAATGGGTCTTGAAATTAAATGGTCATAATCTTTGAAGTGAACATGATAACCTCTTTCAGTATCTAAAGGAATATTTTCATGTAATTTATCAGTTAATCTTTTTGAAAATGCTCCACATGCAATAACTAGTTTATCAAAAATAAATCTTTGTGTTTCTGTTCTCAATACAGGTTTTTCTTCATCAAAATCTATATCTTGAATATTTAATTTTAAATATTTTCCACCTTTGTTAACAAAATTTTCAAACAATTTAATTAAAATTTTTCTTGGATTCCTTGCGTGTCTTGCATAATCATAAAATACCCCGCCATGATAAAATGGTTTTAAGTTTGGTTCTAAATCATGAATTTCTTTTTTATTAACTAACTGTTGCTTTACACCAAGCTGATCTCGAATTCTTATTTCTAGTTCTCTACTTTTCATATTTTGATCGTTCCATACGTAAAGAATTCCATTATTTTCTACTAATCCTTCAAGATTAATTTCATCAAATAATTCATCAAATGCTGGCAAAGACTGATCTAAAATTTGGTGCATATTTTTAGCTGTATGCATCATTTTTTCTTCTCTACAATTTAAAATAAATCTTGCAAACCAAGGGATCATCTTTGGAACGTAATTCCATTTTAGAGCTAAAGGTCCCCTAGAGCTTATCAACATTGAAGGAACATCTGCTATGACATCTGGTCTGTTTAAAGGGACGGACGCATAAGGAGAAAAGTGACCAGCATTTCCATATGATGCTGCGCTTCCTGGCTCTTCTCTGTCAAAAAGTGTTACTTGAAAACCTTTTTTTTGTAGAAACAAAGCGTTACAGACACCTTGTATACCAGCACCAATAATTCCAATTTTTTGATTTTTTTCATCCATAAAGGAAATATATTTTCTAAGACATACTTATTATATATGATATTTGATCGCGGGTTTATTTAACTTAAATTGTTATTTGCCTATAGATATTAAAGTTAAGTCGTCGCTTAACTTGTTATCCCCAGCTGTATTAATTACCGTATTTGATATATCTGATAATTGTTTGCTAGAATCTGTATTAAAATTTTGTTCTATGATTTTTAATGAACCATCTATTCCTATTTCTTCACCTGAGCTATTTAAGCTTTCAGATAAACCATCAGTGAAAGCATAAAATCTGTTATTTTCTAGCTTAACTTTGTGAGTTTTATAAACTGATTTATCCTTTTGAAGTATTACGCCCATAGGTGGAGAATTACTTTCAAATTGTTCATAATTTCCAGATGATGATCTAATTATAGCAGGCTGATGACCGCCATTTACCCATCTTAATTCATCCGTCCTCATATTATATTCTCCCAATATACTTGTAACGAACATACCGCCGGTTTTAGTTAAAAACAGATCATTATTCATATGAAACATCATTTCGTCTGGATCTACTTGATCTCTAGACATGATTTCAAATAAAGTTGATGCTTTAGCCATGACCATTCCAGCATGAATTCCTTTGCCAGCAACATCTGCGATTATAAAATAAACACTTTCATTATGAGGATAAAAACTAAAGAAATCTCCAGAAACTTCTCTAGCAGCAATGTTAATTCCATGTACAGGGTAATTTTCTAAATTCCTCTTTGGTAAAAAGTTTTCTTGGACTTTTACTGCAAGCTTTACCTCATTTGATATTCTATCTCTCCATACTTTCTTTTCAGCTTCGCTAGTTTCTAATTTACTCATCAATCTATTGTAATAAAGACCGATTACTCCTCCAGCAGTAAATGGATCTTGAGGTCCTCTTATTGTTAAATCACCAGACTCTGATTGTTTTTCTAAAATTGTAATTAAATCATGTTCTACAGAAGTGGCATTGTGTTCTGCAATATTCAGACCTAGCTCTTCATGTAAAGGACTTACTCTTAACGGATAAATATAATTTAAAATTTTCAATAAAATATATGATCCAAAAAATGAGAATACACCAATTGAAACAATTCCAATAAACTGTACTTTGATTTGTTCTAGTCTCGTTAATCCAGTACCAAGTATTTCAAGGTCACTAAATAATCCAACTGCAATGGTTCCCCAAACTCCTGCTGCCAAATGAACAGGTACAGCACCAACAACATCATCTATTTCAAGTTTATTTAAAAATTCATTTACAAAAATAGCAACCACTGCTCCTATAATTCCAACAAATATTGAAGTCACTGATGTCATCGAATTACATCCTGCTGTAATTGCAACTAACCCTGCAAGTGGTCCAATAATTACATAGTAAGGATCTGGTTTTTTAAATAACACAAAAGAAATTCCAAGACCTGTTAATAATCCAAAAGAGGCAGCTAAAAATGTATTTATTAAGATTAGTGGAACCGCTTCATCCATAGCACCATTACTTCCACCATTAAATCCGAACCAACCAAACCACAAAATTAAAGTCCCTAATACAGCAAGCGGGAAACTTGATCCGGTGAACTTTCCTTTATTAGCATCTGAATATTTTCCAATTCTTGGACCTAAAATTAAAACAGCTGATAATGCAATCCAACCTCCAACTGAGTGAACAATTGTACTTCCTGCAAAATCAACAAATCCGATATCTGTTAGCCATCCTGTTGTTTTAACTTGTCCAGTTACTGCGAGTAATTGTCTTGTAGCATCAATATTATTTAAATAACTTGATGACCATGCCCAATGACCAACAATTGGATATATTATTCCAGTAGCTATAATAGTGATTATTAAATAACCGTTGAACTTCATTCTTTCAGCAACAGCACCTGAAACAATTGTGGCTGCAGTTGCAACAAACATTGCTTGGAATACAAAATATGTCATGTATTCAGCTTGATCAGTTTTAAAAAAGAACAAATCAGTTCCAAAATAGCCGTTAAAACTCTTTCCAAACATTAACCCGAAACCAAATAACCAAAAGATTACAACCGCTAAGCCAAAATCGGCTGCGTTTTTAAGAGCTACGTTAATACTATTTTTATGTCTTGATAGACCGGTTTCCATACACATAAAGCCTGCCTGCATTATGAAAACAAGTATTGCACAATCTATAACCCAAAGGGTATCTACAAATGACTTTACTGATTCCAGATTTATGTTCTCCATTTCATCCTATTGAGGTTACATTTATTTTAAAGTTCATTATAGAAAGTAGATGATCAAAATAGGTTCGTTAATCCTTTTTTTTCCAGATAAAATAAAACAGATAAGGAGAAAGGGCTGGAACAATCCCAAACCAAAACCACTCATCCCATCTAAAGCTTTTATCTAACATCGGACTTTTCAATCCATTCCACCAAGTTAAATATCCAATAAATATTATCCATGCTAAACTAGCAGTTGCATAAATTTTAAAGTTTTTTGAAAGATCTCCTGAAAAGACCAATTTAAATTGTTCAATGTATTTATTGAAGTCCATTTTGGTAATTTAACAGTTAGAGTTTTTGTCAAGAACAGATTTATGAGTGTAAGTCATAATACAAGGTTTTGATGTTTCTTGTTCCTCAGTTTTAATCTTGTATCCATCTGAAAAAGCTTCAACACAAAACTCATAGCCAACTTTCTCAACTATAACATCTGCTCCACCCAATAACTCTTTTTCAATTTCATTTGATGGATCTGATTTTCCTGTAATGCTACAAGTTTTGGTAAAAAAATAATTATCATTATCAGAATAATACTCTGATTGCGCCAATGATATCTGCATCATTATATTTTCTGCTGATTTTTTCTTAGATGCTCCAACGTAACCGTTGTAACTAACAATTCCTATTGCTGAGATAATTCCGAGAATTGCTACAACAACCAAAAGCTCAATTAGGGTAAAACCTGAGCTCCTGGTTGTCATAAAATTTTAAATTTATTCTACGGTAACGGTACCAGATAAAAGTGTGGCTCCATCGACTTCACAAGATGTAACTGTTATCGTAGTTGGTGGGTTTTGTACTACTGCAGTTTGTCCTTCACCATTACCACTACATGATATCGTAGAAGTTTGAATAGCCGACTCAGATGTTCTGTATGGATTTTTAAACTCTGAACCTAATGCGTTATTAACCGCTGTTGCAACATTTGTCCCAGATTTTCTAGTAGAACAAACTAATTGATTACCACCTTTAACCATAACATTAGTTTCACCAATCTCACATTTTTTTAATTCTGCAGCTATATATTTAATAATAGCAGCTTGATTTGATTTAACTGCTGATTTCTTCGCTCCTTTTGTGTAACCAGAATAAGCAACAACTCCAACTGCAGCTAAAATACCAATGATGGCTACTACAACTAATAATTCTATAAGTGTAAAACCTTTATTATTTTTTTTCATAATTAATGATCCTATTTTAAATAAAAAATATGTATATACATAATAATTATATCTTTTGAAAGTCAATATCTACATACATAATATATTCAAAATGGGTCATTTTTGTTGATTTCACAGGGAAATTTAATAAATATTAATATTTATGTCATACAAAGTCACAGAGGAAGGCGGAATATCAATTGTACACCTAGATGGTGAAATTGATATGGATGTAACAGAAAAAGCAAAAGAAGTTATAATGCCTCTTATAGAGGCAAAAAAAGAAGTTCATCTAAATTTAAAAGAAGTTCAGTACATGGATTCTTCTGGAATATCTGTACTAATTGAAAGTCATCAAAAAGCAACTGAACTTGGAACAAAAGTCATTTTGAAAGATATAAGTAAGTCAGTTTTAAAAGTAATCATGATGGCAAAACTGGAGCAAATTTTAAACTTAGGATAAATAATGAATAATCTTGCTCAAATATCAGAACAGAGAGATTTTGTTGTAAGTTCATCTAGCCTTAAAGATGTAAGAAGTTTTTCAAGAGAAGTTTTTGAAAAAGTAAATATTGAACAAGATTTAAAAGATGAATTAGTATTAGCGATAGCAGAAGCAGCACAGAATATTGTAAAACATGCTTATCAAGGTGAAGATACTGAAGATAAAATGGAGATCAAAATCTCTTTAGCAAATGGAAATTTAGAAATTGGTTTTTTTGATAAAGGAAGACCAGTTGAAAAAGATAAAATTAGGCACAGAAAAATAGATGACATCAAACCAGGTGGTCTTGGAACTTTTTTTATTCAACAAATAATGGATGCGGTAGTATTTAAAGAAGGCGAAAAGCCTTGGATCAACCATTTAATCTTATCTAAAAAAATAGATTATTAACTTCCAATAATTGCACCAACATTGAAGATTGGTGAATACATAGCTATCATTAAACCACCGATCATTGTACCCATAAATACAATCATAATCGGTTCAATTAAACTCGACATATTATCTACAGCTGTATCAAACTCTTCTTCATAATATGCTGATACAGATGTAAACATTTCATCCAAGTTACCAGTTTGTTCACCAACAGAAATTAACTGGCTAAAGGTTGCTGGGAACACCGGTTCTTTTAAAAATAGTTTTGTTAAAGTGTCTCCTGAGAAAACACCTTTTTTTACATTTTCTAAAGCTTGAGTGACAACATCATTGTTACTTACTTGTTTTGCAATTTCTATACTTTCAAGCAAATTTACACCTGCAGAACTAAGGTTACCCATAATGAGAGATACTCTTGCAATTAAAGATTTTAAAATCATATCTCCAAATACTGGCATTTTTAAAACTCTATAATGCCATTTATATCTCACTGCTGGTATTTTGGTTGTTGTATATTTAAATATAGCAAATCCTATTGCTAAAACTAAAAATAAAGTTAAACCACCCGCTCCTCTCATAAAATTACTGGCATTCATAATGACTGCTGTAGGCGTTGGTAAAGGTACTCCCATTCCTTCATACATTTCAGCAAATATTGGAACGACTTTAATTAACATGAATACCATAACAGTTATTGCAACTGTAAACATGACAACAGGGTACGTTAATGCACTTTTAATTTTCTTTTTAACTTTTTCTCTTTTTTCTAGTGAATCTACTAATTTGAGCAAAAAAACATCTAATTTACCACTAGCCTCACCTGCTTTTATTAGGTTTATATAAATATTGTCAAAAACCTTTGGATATTTTTCAAAGCATTTTGATAGAGTTATACCTCCTTCTAGACTTTTCCTAATATCCTCAATAATTTCTTTCATTGTAGGGTGTTCAATCTGATCACGTAGCATTGAAAGTACATTTAAAATTGGAAGACCTGCTTTAACCATGGTTGCAAACTGTTTTGAGAAAATCATTACATCTTGAGGCGTAACTTTTTTCTTTCCAAAGGAAAAACTGCTTTTTTTACCTTTTTCTTTAGCAGCTTTTTTCTTTTTAGTTTTAACTAAATTGGTGATTATTATCTTTTGTTCTTTAAGTTTATAAGATGCTTCTTCTTGATTGAGAGCTTCTATTTCTCCCTCTATATATTTACCAGCTGAGATACCTTTATATGTAAATGTTTCTGAGGACATTTGTTAATCCATAGAAAGAACTCTATCAAATTCTCTGAAATTTAAGTCTCCAGTTAATATAAGTTCTCTTCCCATATCTTGCATTGTTCTGAAACCTTCATTTGCTGCAATTTCTTTTAGCTCTGGTGTCGTAGCTTTTCTTAAGATTGCTTCTTTTATTGGTTTTGTAACATTTAATATTTCATAAATTCCCATACGACCTTTATAACCAGAATCTTTACATTTTGGACAACCTTTTCCTTTTTGTACTTTTGCTCTTGAGGCTTGTTCAACTGTAAAGCCTAAGTCAGCTAGTGCTTTTGGAGTGATGTCGTTGTCCGGCTCTCTACATTCTGTACAAGTTTTTCTTGCTAGTCTTTGTGCCAAAACCAAACTTACAGCTGCACTTATCAAATAATCTGGGGTTCCCATATTTTGTAATCTAGTAATTGTACTTGGTGCATCATTTGTATGTAATGTACTGAAAACTAAGTGTCCTGTAAGCGCTGCTTTTAATCCTATATCAACTGTTTCTTTATCCCGCATCTCTCCAACCAGAATTATTTCTGGGTCTTGTCTTAAAAAAGATCTCAACGCTGTTGCAAAGTTAAAACCAATATCATCTTTAATTTGAACTTGTCCAACACCATCAAGTTCATACTCTACTGGGTCTTCTGCTGTTAATATATTTAAATGCGGTTTAGAAACTTCTTTAAGAATACTATATAATGTAGTTGTCTTTCCTGAACCCGTTGGTCCTGTTACAAGAACCAATCCTTGTGTACCATGAATTGCTTTTCTTAAATTTTTTAAATCTGTTTCTTCGAAATTTAATTGTTCTAGACTTATATCTCCAGCATCTTTATTAAGTACCCGCATTACTATTCTTTCATTTGTAGCTGTTGGCAAAATAGAAAGTCGGAGGTCAACTACTTTACCGTCAATCTTAAATGGAATTGCACCATCTTGGGGTAATCTTCTCTCGGCAATATCTAATTTTCCCATAATCTTAAATCTTGTAACAACTGCACCGTAATTAGAATGCAAAAACTTTTTGAAATGTTCTTGCTCAGTAAGAATTCCATCCAATCTGTATCTTACTCTTGAGGAAAATCTATATGGTTCAATATGTATGTCGGAAACGCCGGACTTAATAGCTTCAGAAACTACAGCAGTACTAAATTTTATAACCTCTGACTCATTTTCAATTGCTTCAATATCTTCTTCTGGCTGACTTTCTAAAACTTCTGCTTGTTCATCCACATCATAATCAAATGTTTTAGTTTTTTCAGCTTGTGTTTGTCTTATATCTGAAATAGTTTTTTCGCCGTCTGCTAAAAGTTTATCAACGAAATTTGAAATATCAGTAACTTTAGCTGCATGAAGTTCAATATCCATTTTTGTAATTGTTCTTAAGTTTCTCATCAAACTTAATTTTGAAATATCAGATATTGCAATATGGAGAACTTTACCTTCAATTTTAAATGGAGCTATAAAATTCATATTAATATAGTTAGAAGGTAAAACAGCTTTTAGTTCTTCAGTTACCACAACAGTTGATAAATCAACTACATCTAAAGATTGATCATGAACTAGTAAATCTAATATTTTTTGTTCATCAGTAAGATTTAATTCAAATACAGCATCCAATTGTGATTTGTTTCCATCACTGGAAATTTTTTTTATTTCTGCTAAATCTTTTCCAGAGATAATATCCTGATCGATCAAGATATTAATTAAATTAATTTCAGACTCTCTACTAATGTTAATCATTATAAAATTCTTGGTGCTATAAATACCAATAGTTCATCAAGATTATCAGAATTTGACTTACCTTTAAAGAGGTTACCAATAACTGGCATATTGCCTATTCCTGGTGTTTGATTTTTGTTTTGAGAAACAATATTTTTCTTAATTCCACCAATTACAACTATATCTCCGTCAGCCACGAGTAATTTTGTAACAATTTCCATTTTATTTATTGGCGGTTCATCTCCACCAGCTGATCTATTTGGAGTATCATTGTTTACTTTAATGGTTAGCAGAACATTTCCATCTCCTATAATGCTTGGGGTAACTTCAAGTTTCAAAGCAGCTTCTTTAAATGAAGTAGATGTAGTTCCATCAGAAGTAGTTTGATAAGGGATTTCTTCACCTTGCGTTACCGTTGCTAATTGGTTATCTAAAGTAAATACCTTTGGATTAGAAATAGTTTTACCCATACCCATACTTTCTAAGGCAGTTATCTCTGCTTTAAGAACCCCCGAACCAGTTCTTCTCAATATTCCAATTCCACTTGTTGCTCCAGTTACAGGAAAGTTGGCTAAACTATCCGTGGCTGCTCCTAATCCTGCTGCTGTATCTAAATCAGTTCCAAAAGCACTACCACTACTAGTTCCAGCTGTTCCACCTGATATTTTACCAGCTCTATTGTAGTATCCTCCCAATCTAGAACCTAAAGCTCTTTCAAAATCTGAATTGGCTTCAACGATAAATGCTTCAATTAAAACTTGCTTAGTTCTTATATCAATTTCCTTCACTACTTTATCTACAACATCTAAATCTTTTTCCTTGCCTCTAACAATTATAGACCTTGTCGTTGCCTCTTCAGTAATTTGAATTGGAGAAAAAGAACTATCTCCAGCTGATTGTGTAAATAATTCCTCAATTGTCGCTTTTGCCTGCGCAGGTGTAATATAATAAAGTCTAAAAATTTCAGAATAAATTGGTTCAACACTGTCTTCTAACTCTACTTTTCTTTTAACAGCTTGTGCCCTTTCAGATTTATATGTTTCTTGAGCTGTCAAGGTTTCAGGAGAGTGAATTCTTATTAGATTACTTGCTACATCTACATCAGATGCAAAATTTTTCATATCTAACAAGGCTTGAAAAGCCTTATCCCAAGGCACATCAATTAATTCTGCAGAAATTGCTCCAGCCACTTCGTCCCCAACAAGTATGTTAATCTCACCAATTTTACCCATTAGTTTCATTGTTTCTTTGTAATCTAAGTTTTTGAATTTTAATGTTACCCTTTGTTTTAATAATGGGTATTCGTCAGAAATTATCAGGTAGTTTCGTTGTGCTTCAGATGATATTTTCTTTCTTTTTCCTAATTTTCTAGAGTCACCTTCAATAGGCTTGGGTCCCATTTCAAGTGTTTTTGCAACTTCAGATTTTCCTGAATTAACAATATTTTTATCTTTAATTAAGGGCGTGTTGTGTTTAAATGGTTTGTTGTATTTTGAATTTGGACCACAGGCGCTCAAAATAAAAGCTAAAGCTAAAAGAAAAATTATATTGAAATATTTTTTAATAATCATCTGACTCTCTTACTTGATTATTAAAATCAATAATCATGAATTTACCATCATCTTTTTTAAATATCGCTTCAGTCAATCTTAAGTCTACTAATTGAATTTTGCCCAAGTATTGGCCAAGAGTTAAAGTTAAAACTTCTCCTCCAGAGTTTACTATCGAAATATAACTATGATCTTTTCCAGATATTAATCCTGCTAATTTAAAATTGTATAAGCTTAATTCATTTTCTTGCTCTTCAGCAGGTATGTTTCCTGACATCGAGCTTGTACCTTCGTTTCCAGCAAAAGGATCATTTAATGGAACCTCTTCGTCATCTTCTATTTCTTTTGCTATTTCTTTTACTTGCTCTAAGACTTCTTTTTTTTGATCGTGATTGTCTGCGATAACTAAAGTTAAAGAACTAATAAAGAAAAATAAAGTTAGTAAGATTATTTTAAAAAAATTCATCAGGCATTCCTACAATTGTTAATTCACCTTTTGCTACTATCGCTCCAGTTGAATCATTTTGTACTACACTTATCGTCTCTTTGTCAAAATTTAACATTTTTTTTTGTTTAGACACTGCTCTTTTGAACTTAATATATCCAAGGAAATTACCCTTTATTTCGTAGTCTACTGGAATTTTATAATACGAAACCATTTCCTTTGTTAAATTGTTTTCAGATTGCTCTGCATTTCCAGCTTTTAGTACTGGTTTAGGTTTTTTCTTTTGTATTTTTGAAATAACCAATCCATTAACAGCTGCATGCTTGCTCAAACTTTCATACAAACCTTCAACCTCAGCTTTTGAGTGAAACAAAGTTGAACTAGCTTCAAATTCAGGTTTTCTTTTTTTTATATTTTTTTTTAGTGTAATTATGTCATTTTCAAACTGATTGATTTCATTTTCCTTCAAAATTTTATCATCAAACTTAGCCTTTCTCTCTTTTACCATTGGATTTAAAATTGCATAATAAATGATTAAGAAAATAATAATTGCACCAAATCCAATTCCAAATTTAATTATTGTTTTTTTATCAATAGTTGAAAATTTTTGTTTCAAATCATCCATTGTCATATTTTTTAAATCCATTACGCGCTCTCCAAAATGCAAGCTATCTTGAAGCCCTTCATTGTTTGAGAGCTCTGTTGGTCATTAGGCAAGGTCATACTTGCTAAAGATGCTTGTGAAATTAATTTTTTGTTATTTAAATTGCTTATTAACTTTAAAATATCTTGATCGCTAAAAGCCGAACCTTCAATAACTATTAAATCTGAACCGTTGTAATCAATAGAACTGAATTTAACTCTTTTTGGTACTGCAGAGGCAATTTGAGCTAAAACTTTAAAACTAATAGTCTTATTTGATTTTATTGACTGGCTTAGCTCAAGGGCTTTATCCATTAAATTTTTTTCTTTAAGGTATTTATTTCTTTCCAAATTCCTTAGCTCATGAGTTTGTTTAACGTCCTCATATCCAGCTATCTTTTTGTTTAAATCTGTAATTTGCCAAAATGAAAATCCAAAAAGAACAACATATATTGCAACTACTATTCCAGCAATTCCTTTAAATGCAAAATTTGAAAATGCTTTAGCTTTTTTTTGTGCAATCATATTTTCTCTGTTTGGAAGAAGATTTATATTTTTTACTGCAGTTACAAATTTATAATAACCAAATACATCTAACTTTCTAAAAGCTAATCCCATAACTGTTGAAAAATAAGATGGATTACTTAATTTTGTTTCATTTTCAATTTGTGCAGGTATCTTAATTCCATCAAATGGATTAAAAAGATTATAGCCGGTGTTAACCATATTTTTTCTAAAGCTTGCTAAATAATCTTCAACGTTTGGTAAATTAGATGTTACTTTTAAATTTCTAATTCTTTTTTCATATTTTGTTTCAAAATCTTGAACAGCTTGTTTAACCTGAGTCATATATCTTCTAACCAAAGCATCCATTTCTTCTTGATTGTTACTTTCAGATAAAGTTTTTCTATCTTGAGCTCTAATAAATATATCAGTTATGATTGGATTATTTTCATAAAGTATCATTACATAATTTTCGTCAAGTCCGAATTCTAGAACTGCTGTTAAATTTGAATCTTCAATTGATCCAGCTATTTGATTAATTTGGTCTACTGCAGATTTTAAAGCAAAACATTTAACGTCGATAATTACAGCGTTTAATCCACCTTTTTTAATAATTGCTGTATAACTATTAATATCTGAAAGCTTTGAAGCAACGAATAATATATCCATTGTGTTAGCTTTTTCGTCTTTATTTATGACTTGATGGAATATTGAATACTCAGCTAAGTTATCTGTTAGTTGAACTAAATTTTCCCAAAGTGAATCTGTATCAATAGCTTTTTTTAATTCTTCTTCAGTCATTAAAGGCGCGGTCACAACCCTAATGATTGCACTTGTGACAGGAATTGCTATTGCAGCATTGGTTGTTGAAACTTTTGACTTTAACAAAGATAACTTTAGCTCTTCAGCAATTTTGTCTTGATTTTCTAAAACTGTTCCACCATCAGGAACTCCTTCAAATTTATGAACATAAAATTTATCTAAGACCCATTGGTTTGCTTTATTGCTGGATACCTGAGCAAGTCTAATTTCGTTTGGTGTCAATTCAACACCTAAAATTTCTTCACCCTTTATTGAGGATTTTCCTAATCTATTTTTTAATAGTTTGCTAAAAAAACCTTCTTTCTTGTTACCCGCATCTAGTTTTGGCACAGGTTTGTCTGGCGCACCATCTTTACTCTTCTTTTTAAAAAGATTTGCAAAAGGATTTTTCATATTTTTATATTTTGAATTTTATCTATATACTCAACTTTTACTAGAATAAAAAGCCCGAGTAGTACATAATGAGTTTTTTTGAAATAAATAACTAAAAATTACTTATAATTATAGTAACAATATTGAATGTTTGAAAAATTAGAAGAACTGGCAAAAAATAACAAGAAGATTTCTGATTTCCACATAAGGGCTGGAGCTCCATTAGCTTACAGACAAACTGGCGAGATTATTAAGGTTCAAGAAGTAATGGTTACGGCTCAAGATATAAAAGATTTATTATCAATGAACTGTAGTGAACATGAATTAAATAAATTTGATAAAACTCACGAATTAGATACTTCGGTAACATTAAGTGGATTAAGATTTAGAGCAAACTTTTATAAAACAATTAAAGGTCCAGCATGCGTTTGTAGGAGAGTGGAAAGTAAAATTCCTGAAATGGATCAATTTAATTTACCTCAGTCTCTTTATGATATTGTCGACTTTCACAAAGGACTAGTTTTAGTTACTGGTCCAACAGGTTCAGGAAAATCAACTACGCTTGCAGCCATTGTTAATGAAATAAATAAAACAAGAACGGCAAATATTATTACTGTTGAAGATCCAGTTGAATTTATTCATCAAGATAACAAAAGTATCGTTTCTCATAGAGAAGTAGGCAAACAAACAGAAACATTTGCTGCGGCTTTAAAGGCAGCTCTTAGAGAAGATCCAGATGTAATTTTAGTTGGCGAAATGAGAGATTTAGAAACTATTAGTCTTGCATTAACCGCTGCAGAAACAGGTCACTTAGTATTTGGAACTCTTCACACAAGTGGTGCACCAAGTACAATAAACAGAATTATTGATGTGTTTCCACCTGAACAACAAGAGCAAATAAGAGCTCAAATTTCAACATCTTTAAAAATGGTTGTTACACAAAGATTGTTAAAAACAAGAGATGGTGCGGGTAGAGTTGGAGCATTTGAAATTATGAAATGTACAGCACCAATACAAAACTTAATTAGAGAAGCTAAAATTCATCAAATTCCAAGCATCATGCAAACTGCAGTAAGAGATGGTATGATAACAATGGAAAAATCTTTAGAAGAATTGGCTAAAGCAGGGAAAATAGATCCAGGTGCTGCAAGATCAGAACATTAAAGGTTTTACATTACTCGAGTTGCTTGTTGTTATTTCAATAGTAGCATTGGTTTCGGCCATAGGTATGCCTAACTTTATGAGTTGGCAAAAAGATAGGGAAGTTAGAACAGCAGCTGAAAAAATTGCAAATGCTATTAATATGGCCAATACACGCACAGCAAACGGAAGTCTCGAAGTTGTAAAAATTACTTTTGAAAGCACTGCATCATCTACTAGTGTTACTACTGTTGGAATTGATAGAAAAAATTTTTCTGACAGACTGAATAAAGGTTTAGACGTAACATGTAAAAATGATGCGAAATGGTTTACTAAAACTATTGATCAGCAAACTTTTTCTGTTGCAACAAACTTGACGAAAAAATCGTCAATTTGTTTTTCTTTGAGAGAAAAAAATTATGGAACCGATGGTATCTTCAACGGACAACAAAATATCAACTTAGAAAATTCTTCAAATGTTACAGATAAATTTATAATGATTTGTCGAAGTGGCTCAGGTTGTCCAGGAAAACATTCATACTTGATTGAATGGACAAGATTTGGAAATGTTAACAAATTTAAATGGAGTAAAAGTGGTGCTTGGACACGAATGTAAACAAAATAGATTTGATAAGGGAATAACTATATTAGAAGCTTTGGTATCAACCGCTATAATTGCAATAGGATTTATTGCTATTTTTCAGATGGTTCAATATTCAATACGTTCAATTGATGTATCAGGTGAAAGAACCAAATCAGGCCTTCTAATTTCAATGGTTGCTGAAGATTTAATATCAGAGAAAAATGCATCATCGCCAACAAGTAAAGTTTCTTTAACTGATTATTTAATTTCCCAAGAAAAAAGTGGAAAAACTTCTTGGAACGCACCTAGTTGCAATTCTGGATCTTCCACATCTCAAACTTTCACTAACACTGTAGATGCTAAAAAATATAAGTGGGCAAATAGATTTTCTAAAAGAAGATTAAAATGCAAGGGAGTAGAAAATAAAAAAGAACTTAAAGTATATGATATTTGCAATAATGCCGCTTCCGGTAATGTTTGCACTTACAATAATAATAAAAATTACAATGGAACAAGGCTTTATGACCAAATGGTAATTGGCCGAATGGAAGTAAATATCAGTACAGGAAGAATTGATAATCAGGGAAATAAAAAACCTAAGAAAGGATATTTATATTTTCAAATAAGATAATGAAAAAACTAAGTAACATATCTGGAGTAACTTTAATTGAAATTTTATTAGGTATTGTAATTTCTGTCATAATGATGGGTGCAATGTTAACATCATACAATGTTGTAAATAATTCATATTCACAAGTTACTGATAAAGCAAAAATATCTAATCAAGGTAAAGTAGTTTTGGGGATGATAATGGCTGACATAAGAAATGCTGGTTTTAAATATTATGGTGATACAGTGAAAACTACAAATGAACATGTTCCAATTCTAATTACCAAAGCATCAAATTTTAATACTGCATGTGATACAATAGATATTGTTTATGGTGACATGAAATATGATGAAAGCAAAACACCAAAATATACTTTTCAAAGATATAAAGTAACTTATAGCTGTGAACGTTCAAAACTTCCTGATAAAAGTGCACCTCCATTACCAGGAAATAAATTTCCACCTATCAATGCATTTGCTGTATATAAAACTAAAGTTATTTGGGATGAAACTGGAAGTAATTGGAAAAATCCTAGGACAGATGGAAATAATGCAACTTATGAAAAACAATTAGTTGCAGATTATATTGATGATTTAGTTTTTTTACCGATAGATGACGAAGGTAAATTAATAGATCCTCCACCAACCACAAATAATGCAACAAAAGATAAATTATATAAAATTAAAACTGTTGATATAGCGCTTTCTATAAGATCAACAAAAAAATTCTATAGATCTGATAAAGATAGAACCAAGTTTACATTAAATAATCCTCTTAGAAAGAAAACTAGGAATGATAAATATTTTAGAGAAACAATAGTTGTAACTGCACATGCAAGAAACATGGGAACATTATAATGATAAATAATAATGAAAAAGGTTTTGCGCTAGTTCTTTCATTAGTTTTGATGCTAGTAATGTCATTGATGGGTGGTGCTCTTATTGTAATTTCTGCTGGAGACCATCAAAGCAACAATCGAAGTGATGAATATCAACAAACCTTTTATGTTGCAGAAACAGCACTTCTTGAAGGAGAGAGATATGTGCTCAATCAATCTTTAGGACCTTGGAATATAAGCAATCATCAAAGGGATATGAGCAAAAGAAATCTTCCTAACAATACAGTAAGTTTTCCTACTAATATGACCCAAAAAAACTATAATTCCAAATCTATGAGCTCAGATAATTACCTATCACAATCTGATACTTGTTATAATTCTTTTCAAGTAAACAAAAAAAACTACAAAGTCGTTGTTGCTGAAAGTTGGAACTTTGGGGTAATACTGGATGACAGTATAGGTTCAAAAACCATTCCCAAGAGTGAAATCGATAAATTAAAGAAATTTTACTATCAATATTTTATAGAGCAGGTAGGCTCTGCTCCATTTAAAGGCACAGGAACAAGTGTAAAAAAAGAAGCTGGAAATACAGGTAGTGATGGTATTGCTTACAGAGTTTATGGATGTGGCATCAAAAAAGAGAAGGATGATATAAATTTAGTAGTAGCACTAGAAAGTGTAATTGTTTTACCGAAATAAATATGGCAAATTTGTTTATAAATAAAAAATATTTTAATGTAATAGTTAAAATTATTTTATGAAAATATTAATAAAATCTTTTATCATTGTAATCTTATCCATAGTCAGCTCATATTCTGCGTGTGATTTAAAAGCTGAATTTGGTGAAAAAAAAGAAGTTTTTGAAAAACGTGAAATGATAGGAAGAACATTTCCATTAGAATATCCAGAATTAGAAGTTTTTCCTGTATTGGCAGATGATATTTGTCCAAATCAAAAATTAAAAGATGTCGGTATCGAGTATAGATTTTTAAATAATGAGTTGGTTGCAATTAATTTTGTTGCTCTCAACGATGATAGAAATTTAGTTTCAGAGAAACTATTATTGATGAATTATGTAAAAAATAATTATAAAAAATTCGACACTGGAAAAAATCCAAACTCATATGAAGGTGTTGAAGTAATTGAGAAAACAAATTTGTTTGTGGTTTACCAAAGAATAACAGGTGATGATGGAATTAAAGATGAACAAATTTATTTATCAACTCCTGAATTAGATGAAAAGTTATCGAAGTTTTATGCAGAAAAAGAAATGGAGATGACAAAAAATTAATGATGAAATTAAAAAAATTAATATTTAGTTTTTTATTTGTATTTTTATATACAGAAAATTTATTTGCTAAGGCTTTACCGCCCGGTACTGGAATTGGAGATGTGCCAGCAAACGTTTTAATCTTACTTGATAAATCTGGAAGTATGGGTTGGCGTATGAGTGGAGGATTAGCAAGTATGAGATATCCTTACGATGCAGATGCAGATAGCAGTGGTAACATACTTGTTTCTCAATACAACAGGGATGGAGTAAAAAAATTTCTATACGATACAGCCTCGATGGATACTGGTTTTGGATATAGAGGTGTTTCTGGAAAAGGAAATGCTAGATATGAAGGTAACAGCAACTGCAGAACATCATATTCATACAGTGGAGAAACTTATAACAGTATTTATTATACAACAGCATATTTCGAGAGTGCAGTTGTAGGCATAAGAACTAGCGATGGCAGATGTATGGTAAAATATAATATAGGTGGCCGTCCCTATAATATGACAATCAATCCAAGCAATGGGATGCTCTACGTTGGTCATAGTAATGGTTTTAAAACAATAAACCTAAATACTAACCAAACTTATAATTGTAGTGTGCAATTTAATTTAAGACTTAGTTATGGAACCAAAATAACGGGAGACTATATTTATTACTACCGAAATAGTAGAATTTATAGATCTAAGTTAAATACTGGTGGCTCAGCTTGTCCACAAAATAGTGTTAGCGGAAGTTTCTCTTTCTTTGAAGGTAATTATCTCGGATTGGAGAGAGATCCAAATAATTCAAATGTTTTATTTACTCTATCATGGAACCAAAGCAGATTAAAAAAGATCACTGTAAATGCCTCAGGTAACGGTGCAACTACGAACTGGACAAAAGGAAGAAGAAGTAAGTCAGCGTCAAATTCAAGTAATTTATATTTTTATTACCCTTGGGGTTTGGGTTGGGATGAAAATAATAGCAGGCTTTTAGGCGCAAATCTAAACAACGGACAAGTTCATGTGCTAGATAATAATGGTGGCTGGATTAAATCCATTGGTGGTGCTCCGAAAACAAGGATGCAAGCAGCTTATGAAGCTATAGAAGCTATAGTTAAAGACTCATCATTAACTTCAGGTGTAGATTTTGGTTTTGCTTACTGGTCAGCGGGTGCATCTGGATTTACAAGATGGCATGGGAACCATAAAACAGGTCAAGGTTTTGCTAGACCGTGTACCTATTATAATTGTCTGAAAGTTCCAATATATAAAGGAGGAGCTGCTCAAATCGCAAAAATGATAAGGACAGTCAATCCAGGTGGAGGAACTCACTTGGACTCTGCGATGAGAATTGCCTCGAGGTATTATAAGAACAGTACTTTTTCACCAATAGATAAAAATTCTCCATGTCAAAATTCTTATGTAATCCTAATCGGTGATGGAGAATGGTTTGGTTATACACATAATCGAGGTCTTAAAATTGTTAAAGATATTTACAATAATAATAAAATTAAAACTTTCGCAATAGCTTTTGGTACTGGAATACGTGCAAGTGGATATAAAAAATTTGAAGATGTTGCAAAAGCAGGTGGAACTGAAAAAGCAATTATTGCTACAACTGGTGCCTCTTTAACAGCTCAACTTAAACAAAAAATTGGTGAAATAATTGCAGAAAAACTTTCATTTACGGCACCTGCTATTACTGCAACTATTCAAGATGGTGGTTCTTTGTATCAAGCTCAATTTGATTACCAACAAAATAAAGAATGGATTGGAACTCTAACAAGGACAAAAGTAAATCCAGATGGAAGCATTGATGAAAAAGATGCTGGCAATTGGTCAGCTGCTGAGAGAGTTCCAGCTCCAGGATCAAGAAAAATATGGAGTGTAATTCCAGGTACAGATTATAAAGCTGACTATAATAACTTTAGAGATACCTATGCAACTGAGATTGGAAATGTTATGGCATTGTACGAAAATGACATAATAGACTATCACAGAAAAACCGATACAGCGAGTGGATCGAGTTTGTTAAGAAGATGTGCAAACTCAGCAGGAGTTCTGGATGGAACAGACGATGACTTAAAAGGATTAATTAATTTTGTTAGAGGAACCGATTATTTTGATTATGATGGAGATTGTAATCTTACTGAGAAAAGAACCAAAAGTGGAAAAAATATTTATCTAGGAGATATATATCACTCACAACTACTTGTTGTTGGGGCGCCATCAGCTGATACAGAATTTACAAACATAAATCAGGAAGCATATTTTAGAAAAGTAAATGGATATGACGCATGGAAAAATTCTTTAAGTGCTAGGGAGCCCGTAATTTACGCTGGTTCAAATAGCGGAGTTCTTCATGCTTTTGATGCAGGATCAGGAAAAGAGATTTGGGGATTTGTACCACCATTAGTTGCTCCGTATTTACCTTTGACGATGAATAATAATCTTAATTTACCAAAAGGTGGTGGATCCAATGCAATATTTGGAGTTGACGGATCTATAGTTGCACATGACATGTACTTTAAAAGTCCATTAGATACATCGAAGAAATGGCATACTATACTTTTTGCTCCATATGGTAGAGGTGGAGCTGGAATGAGTGTGTTAGATGTTACAAATCCAAACAAACCTTTACACTTGTGGTCAATTTTCAATGATAAAATAAATAATAGAGTTTACAGAGTGGATCATAATCAGGTTATTTATAACTATGATTATATTTCTAATTCTTATTCGCTTGCATCATTTCAAGAAGCTCAAGATGTGACAGATAATTATAATGGTGGAGGAACAAAATTAGCTTGTAATTCGTCTTTAACTACAAATTGCTATAAAAGCAAAAATTGGACATTCCCTGTTCAAGGTATCACAAAAAAGGACCTATCAGTTATTTACAATGGAAACGATTACACTAATTTTTCTGTATCAACAAATTCAAGTAACGATACAGTAATTACATTTGGAACCGAAATGACATATGCTGCAGATCCAGATGTTCCTGATGAAACTTCAAGTTTAGGGGTATTTATTAAAGCTGGTGCTAAAGCAACAGGAGTTCAAACTCATCCTGAGTATGATTACAGTCAACTAGGTGAAACCTGGTCTGATCCAAGAATATTTAGAATACCAAATACTGGTGCTGGGGATTCAAATATACTCGATGACATTTATGTTGCGGTAATGGGAGGAGGATTTGGAACTCAATTTGAGGGCGTTGGTTCAAACTTAACACTTATAAATTTAGAAGATTATTCAAACCCTGGAAGTTTATATAAGAGAATACAAATTGAAGACACAGCTGCTAGTGACATAGTTAATTCAGTTCCATCTTCAGTAGTATTAGTAACACCTGATACATCAGTTGGATTAAATTATTCAGGTGGTTTAGTTTATGTCAGTGACTTAGAGGGTAAAATTACAAAAGTAAATTTAACAAACATGAGCGATGACAATAGTGGAAATACTATTAAAATTTTTGATACAACTACTTTATTTAATGCAGGTTCATCAAAAGCAAACGGAAGATATATGTATCACGCAATGGATGCTACTATTGGTCAAACAACAAATTCTATGTGGTTATTCTCAGGTACGGGAGATTACGAGAGAATAAATGATACTACCTCGGGTGTTCAAAACTTAATGATTGGAATTAAAGACGTTGATTATCCTTACTATAAAAAAATTGCAACTCCAGCTAAGGCGGACACCATAACCGAATGTAAAAATACAACAGATGACACAACAGGTGCTAAATGTCCTGAGAATGCTGACAAAGGTTGGTATATAAATTTGAAAGATTATGCAAAAGTTACTGCTGAACCAACAGTGTTCCAAGGCCAAGTTTACTTTCCAGTATACGAACCTACTAAATCAGTAAATAAGTGTAGTTTAGGTGATGCATACATTTGTGGGGTTGATGACGAGTGTGGAACAAACAATTCATCACAACTAAATCAAGAAATGGGCAAAAGTAATAAATGTGCATGGGTTGGACAAGGTGTGCTATCAAAAATTGTAACTTTTGGAGATACATTGTTTGCAAATATTGCGGGTAAAGTTGACTGTACCAAAATTAAAGATGCTAAGAAAAGAAAAGAATGTGAAGATGGCAAGAAGAAAGATCTAATAAATATTAAAGCAGGTTCGGGACAAGTTTCTGGATATAGAAGTTCTTGGAGACAAAATAATTATTAATCCAAATATTTAATTATGAAAAAGATTTTACTTAGTATAGTCTTATTCTTTTTATTTAGTTCCATAAGTTATGCTGGTCCTTGTTTAACAACAATAGCTAGTGCATCAACGAACCAACTGGCTTGTGCAGATGATGATATTTTAAATGTTACTTCTGCTGGTTCTATTACCTACAATGACCATAAGGCTGTTGATCTAGAGGATGAAACTGGAGTTCAGATTACAAATGATGGAACAATTGAAACTGAAGATGGAACCAATAAACAAAAAGCAATTCATGCTCAATCATCTTTAAATACAACAATAACTAATAATGGAACTATCAACTCAGACAATAATGAAGGAATTTATATAGATTACGCAGAAAATATAACAATCACAAATAATACGGGTGCCACAATTAGCGCTGAAGCAGGAAATGCGATTGAGGGTCGAAATGTTGGTTGGTGTGATAAGGCTGGAAATAACGATAATTGTCAATCTAGTTTATCATCCTCGGGCTCTACTGCAGTTGGGCTAATATTGCATAATCACGGTATGATTAGTGCAACACAAGGAACAATTTTGTTAGGCACTGGAGGAGGAGGAAACCCACGAAGTCGAGGTGTTAAAATTTATAACTATGACGGAGGAACAATTAAATCTACATCAGGTAATAACCCAATTATCGCAAAATATCTTACAGATAGTGAAATCATAAATTATGAGGGAGGAACAATCGAGAGTGCAGGTAGATATGGTATACTAGCTGAAAATGGATCAAATATTACAATAGATAATCGTGGAACAATAACTTCAGATAGGAATACTTTTTATTGTAGAGAGTGTTCTGGAGTTACATTTACAAATTCAGGAACAATCAGCTCAACAAATACAGGTACTAATACAGGCACGATTCTTATTGATAGACAAGGAGATAGTGACGACGCTCACACCATTACTAATAGTGGAACTATAGAGTCGGCGTTTGGAGCGGCAATACAAATAGCTAGAAACACTGGTGGAACAACTATCGACAATACTGGAACAATAAAATCATCAACAGCTGCTATTGGAGCTGGTAGAACAAAGAACCTTACCATAAATAATCATGGAACGATAACATCAACAGGTGAGAATAATACAGGTCACTTTGGAATTGGATTTGGTAACGATTCAACATCAGTCGAAGCTGGTGAAAATGTAGTTCTAAATAATTTTGGAACAATTAGCGCAATTAATGGTGATGCAGACGGAATTAAAATTGGAGATTATCACGCCAATAAAAACTTTGATGACTTAACAATTAATAATTCAGGAACTATTTCAGGAGGTGACAATTCTATTGTTATGGCAAATTCAAATAACACAGGATTAGAAATAGTTACAAAAGGTGAAGGTACTTATAATGGTGAAATTGAATTAAATAGTACCACTACTACCATGACATTAGATTGCAGTATTTCAAAAGATCAAAAAATAGAAATTCATAATAAGACAAATATGGTAATCACAAATAATCTTTGTGGAAATGATACCTATGAAATATTAGATAGTAACAGTGATCCAGACGCAGATAATTCAGAAACTAATGGTTTTTTATATGTTTATGGTGAAGATTTAGATATTGATAGTCATAACAAAAAATATCGATCTGAAATATTTTTATCTAATTTAAATGATATTTTTAATTCGGTTTCAGAAGAAAAAAAATCTAGTGGATATTACTCAGTAAAGAAAAGAGATAATATTTATAAAAGTGAAACAAGTGGTGTAACTGGAGACTTTAAAATCGAAAATGATAACTTTACACCTTTCCTTAATTATTCATCACAGCAGGCAAAATTTAATAATGGCGAAGCTTTAGATAGTGAAAATTTAGCTATTGGTCTAAAAAAAGAAATCGATTACGAGAAATTTAAATTTTCTGTAGTTTCAATTTTTGGGTTAACTCAAAATAAATATTTAGATCTTGAAACTGAAACACAACAAACAATTTTAAAAGAAAATCTAGGTCAGTTTGCTGCTGTAAATTACAAAGCATCTAAAGAAATAAAAATTGATGATAGTCAAAGTTTAAATATTGAAGTGGATGGTAAATATGGTCTAAGAAGACTTCCAACTTATCTAACATCTTTTACAGATGGGGATCTATCAGTTGATGATGCAGTGGATCAAGTATTATCAGGTGGATTTAACATTGAATATTCAAAATCTTTTGAAAATGGTTTTGTGCTTAAACCATATACAGGACTAGCTTTGAATCAAACTTTGAGTAAAAAAATTGACATTGTTGCAGATGGTGAAAGCAAAGACATGACCCATTATATGGATGATGATTTAGCAGTAAAAGCTGGTTTAAATATCAGCAAAAATACTAATAATTTTGGCCTAAACTTTAATCTTGAATTTAATGAACAAAATGGACTTAAAGACAGCCAAGTAAGTATTTCATTAACTAAAGTAATTCAGAATAATATTAGCAAAAAAATAGAAGGTCTACCTATTGATCCAGAATTAGAAAAATTGTTTGATCAATTACAATTAGCTAAAGAAAATGAAAGATTGGCTGAGATAACCGGTAGAGCAGTTGAAGAGAATAGAATAATGAAAGAAATGATTATTCAATTAATTAAAGAAAACAATAAACTCAAAACAGAGAGAAATCTTTTACTAAAAAATTGATTTTAAAGATTTAATTATATTAAAATTTGTGTTTGAATACTTATTTATCTCAAATGCTTTAAAAAATTTATAATATTTATTTCTTTGAAGATCCGGTAGCTTTAAGTAAATCTGTTGAATTGTATCAGATTTTAATATCTTAAATTTTTTTCTTTTTCCAAATAAAATTAAATATAAATAAAATTTCATAATATTTTTACTATTTAAATTGAAAAATAATTTAAATATTAAAAATAAAAATAAAGGTATAAATATCCAAATATATATTTTAGAAAAGTTAAAATTTAATAATTCTTTAATAAAGTTTTTTCTTTCATTATCATCATATGACAATAAATGCTGAGTCCATACAAAATCAGCGTAATTAAAATAATAACTCATTTTTTTAAAAAAATTAGATGAAAACAAACTATTAGATGCAAATTGTTTATTTGAAAAAATATTATTAAGTGTGTTCCTGACATTGCTATCAGGAATTGCACTGGTTGGATCTATTCTTACCCAGCCTTTATCATCTAGCCAAACTTCTGCCCATGCATGTGTATCTTTTTGTTTGAATTTATAAAAATCTCCCACATCATTTAATTCACCTCCATAATAACCAGTTACAATTCTACTTGGTATATTTGCAAGTCTTGCAAGAAGAACAAATGTTCCCGCATAATATTCACAATACCCCTCTTTAAGATTAAAGAAAAAGTTTTCATAATCATTTCCAGAAAAATTTTGAGGACTTAAATTATAATAGTAAGATCCATCAGAAAAATTGTTGTATAACTTGTTTAAAAATTCTGTCGGTGTTGAAGTATTGTTGTTTAAAACCCATTTTTGAAGTCTATTTGATATATTGGATGGAGTTTTTGTATAATAGTCTTTTAGATCCTCCCCTAAATAGTAATTAGTTTTATATCTTTTAAAACTTATTTGTTTTTTTCGATCAATTACATCTCTGCTAACATAAATTTGATTAAAATAATCTTCTGATATTTCAATATTATTAGAGATTAATTTTGAGTTTTTTAAAATTGGAATCCATTTCTTTTTAAAAGGTTCTAAAATTATCTGATAAGTTTGATTTAGATCTCTGCCATCTTTAACTTTAAAAGATGATTTGTATTTATCAAATAAATAAAAACCTGATGACGGTCTCCAGGATTTGTCGTCTTCCATGTAATCAAAAATTTTTACTCTAAAATAGAGTTCTTCCTTTTTAAAATTGTTATTTATAAGTGTAAAAACATCCTCATCAGAATTTGAAAACTCACTGAACGACCCAAGATTAATGCTATCTGGAATTCCAAGAGAGCTCGATGCTGGATTAAATAGTCTAAAATTTATTTCTGCACGTGGGAAAACTAGATAGAATATAATTATAAAAGGAAAAATACTTAATCCAAATCCTAAATATTTGAATACATTTTTAATATTAAAATCCAACAATTCCTTTTGCTGGATTAGATACATATTTATTATGACCAGTATTACGATAGTAAAACTTAATATAGTGCTTAATATATCTTGGCCTTTAATAAGGCTCGCAACCGATATTATTAAACAAATCAAGCTGAATGAAAGTTTGTTATCTTTATTTTTTAATTCTGAAAACTTCATAATCAATAATATTGCTAAACAGTTTAGGAAAAATTCCTCAGAAAATACATACTGATTAAAAATAAGCTGAATATAAATCGCACCTATAGCAATAATACCTAAGATTAAACTTTTCAATTTTATATTAATTTGGAAAAATAGAATATTAAAAATAAATACCAAAAACCAAAATAATTTATTATTTAATGTTAAATCCGCTGATAGAGAAAAAGTACACAAAATTAAAAGCAGAAAAGTAAATACTGATAAATTATAATTCTTAATTTTTAACATTGGCTAAATATTTTAATATTCGATTTAAAGATTGATTGTTGTCGTTTAGGTATAACTCGAGTTTTTTATGTTTTATTTTCAAGTTCAATTTTTTTTCATAACAATAATTAACTATATAAGATGAGTAATTTAGTAATTTTTCAAATTCAACATGTGGATATTTATCTAAATCTAAAATTAGATTAGACAATTTTTCAGTATCACTAAAAGTTTTTACATATCTTTTGTCGCCAATTATCGATTTTTTCCATGCAATTTTTGAAAAATTATCTCCATTTTTAAATTCATCAATACCATCAAATTCATCTGCATTAATAATATTAATTATTTTAAATTCTTTTAATAATTCGTCGCTCGGAAGAATTTTTTTTGGATAAATTATTATTTCACTCTTTGGACTAAAAATAACTTTAGTTCTCATCACTCCGAAGGGATAAATCGATGTAAGTGTTATTGGATTAAAATATGATTTGCCTCTAAGATTACTTTTATAGTCTATTTTAAAAAAATTAAGTCTGTCATTAAAATTATAATTACCAACCCTTTTTTTATTGTATTCTATATCAATATTAATTTTTTTTTCTTTTGATGAATTTAAGATTTGAAAACTAATTGAATTTATAGTTTCTGCTTCAACTAAATACTCGTCTTTGCATATAAAATCGAGTTTACTTATATTTTGGTGTGAAATGAATATTGATATAAAAAAAACAAAGAAAATTACTATTGAAATTAACAGTCCTGAATTATTTTCATAAAAAACTGAGATTAAAAAGCAAAAAAAAATAAATAAGCCTAAGCCTAAACCATTAAGGTTGGGATAAATATAAATTTTTGCATCTTTTTTAAAATTAATGAAACTTTTGAAATTAGTGCTAAAAGGTCTGGATTGGATTTCCATTATCCAATATTAATTTTTTCAAGGATTTCTTTATTAACATAACTAAGTTTATCCTGTTGATTTAAAAACTTTATTCTGTGTCTTAAAATATAAGGTATTGTATCTTTTATGTCTTGATGAGAAACATACTCATTTCCATTAACAATTGCCCAGCCTTTAGCTAAGTCAATTATTTGCTTCATGCACCTTGCTGAAATATATATATTTTGCCCTAAAGATTTTATTATTTGTTCAATTTCTACAACATATTCATAAATTTCATCTTTTATAGTTATTTCATTTTTTTTATCTTTAATTTGAGACCAATTAATTATTTCTCTTGCAGAATTTGAAAAAGTGATATTTTTTTTTAACATTAAAATTTTTTCTTTTTGATCTAAGTCTGACAGTGAATAAGAGATCATAAAACGATCCAACTGTGAATCTGGTAAAGAACTTGTTCCAGAAGTATCCATAGGATTTTGAGTTGCAATGACAAAAAATGGTTCTGGTAAATTATAGCTCTCGCCATCTATTGTAACATTTTTTTCTTCCATTGCTTCTAGGAATGCGCTTTGAGCTTTTGGGCTTCCCCTATTTAGTTCATCTGCCAAAACAATATTTGTAAAAATTGGACCCTTCTGAAATTTTAACTTATCATCTGATAAAATGTTAAATCCAAGAACATCACTTGGTAATAAATCAGATGTAAATTGGATTCTTTTAAAGTTAAGTCCTAAGCTTGATGTTATTGCTTTAGCGAATGTAGTCTTTCCTGAACCTGGATAGTCTTCAATCAAAATGCTTCCCTCAGAAATAATTGCAGCTATTGTTAATTTAATTTTATCTAAATTGCCTACAATTACTTTGGATGTATCTTCTATTATTTTATTAAACATAATTTTATTTATAAAGGTTTTCTTAAATAAATTTAAAACTATTGTTAAAAATATCTCTTGCCCTCATTTTTAACATTTGTTTATTCTAACGCTTTACCAATTACTACTGTTGAGCCTTCTAATCTTTCGATAGATTGGACATAAGCAGCTTCTCCTGCAGGAGCTGCAGCTGCATCATGAGCTCCCTCAAAAATCATGGTACCAAGGCCAGTTAAACCAGATCCGTCAACAGTGGTAAATTTACCATATTGAAATACTTCTTTTGCAGCATCTGAATTATTAGTGTCATGGTTATACTTGTCCATTAATTGCTCAGTTGTTCCAGAATTTAATGTCAAAGCACTATCCTGCAAAGTGTTTGCAACTCTAACTAAAGATGTACAAGAGTCAGCTGGACATTCACCCCCACCACTGTCAATTAATTCATCTAAACTTGTTGTTCCATTTGGAACTAGCGCCTTAGGCACAGATGCAACAACTGGTATTGTGGTTAAAGTAACTGTAGGTGTTGTAAAACTATAGTCCACTGTAGATGCTCCTTTTAATGTTACTTTAGAAAATACATCTGCACTTATTTCTTTTTTATTGAAGTTTACGTATACTTTAGCACGTCCCTGTTGAGTTGCTCCATCTTCAAAAACATTTTTGTCAGAGCTATATGATAGTCCATTTGATCCAGTTGTAACTTTTGTAAGATCAAACCAACCTGAATCGTATAAAATTGTATCTTTATCTAAAGTTCTTACATAATTCTCATTATCTGTTACTATGATATTTTCTTGTAATTCGTTCATAGCTACTAATATTTCTTTAGACTCAGAGTTTGTTGATAAGCTCGATAAAATTTCTGAAGCACTCTCGTCTGCTTTTAAATCAAACTTTTTTGCAGTGATTATAATATTATTTTTTAAATCTGCTGAATTTATCAAATTTGTTGTTAAATTATTAGAGCTATTCACTATATTACTAGAATTTAAAACTGAATGACTCATTGAACTTGAAATTTGAGTTAATACATCTGGATTTGCGGGTGATGCTAAAGATACAACATTTTGGATCATTGCTTGGAAACCAGGACTAGTTATAACTGTAGTGTTTATACCATCTGTCAATTTAATATTTCCTGGAACCATGCCAAGAGTATTTTCTGGGCCTGGACCTAATAATAAAACTGTACTTTCTTTCTTATCATTTAGTGACACGATAAACTCTGTCCCTCTCACTCCTAAAGAACCATTCGGTATTTTAATTTCTAAATTTTCAGGGTTTTTTTCACTAATTTTTCCTGAAATTGTCTTTACGACCCCAGATTTTATATTTGTTACAAAATTTCCATTACTTGTTTTTGGATCATATATAAAGTCATCTATAGTTAGTTCAGTGCTTTCCCCTACTGTCATTACTGTTTCATCAAGGAACAATATTTGTGCGTTTGATTTAGGTTTTACTACAATTGTGTCTCCGTAAAATATTTTAGAGCCACTTAATAGTTTTTCATTATTTTGATTAGTTATTTCACCTACAGCTACGCCTATTACTCCAATAAATTCAGTACTGAAGGATTTGAAAATTAAAAGAAAATAAATAAATAAAATATAAAAAAATTTTTTAATCATTAAAATTTATCCTCTTAGATATTTTAATTTTTTTAAATGATCTTTTGATCTCATAACTTGATATAGTTGAATTTACATTAGATTCTCTCCAGCTCAAAGTATAATAAATACTATTATCTTTATTTATCTTTTGTAAAAAAGGTAAAAGTTGATTTATATCACCCCTTAAAACAAGATTAGTTACTAAACTAGTATCTTCTCTGTCTTTTAAAGATGATACCGTTGTTTTTCTAGCATCATATGTATTTGTTAGATGAGTTGCGGAAGCTGTAAATGTTCCAAAGGGAAAAGTTCTTGAGATTGATAAATTTGCACCAATAGATTCATAACTATCATAATTTTTAGCATGTTGAATATCACTGTAAATTACTTTTGAACTAATTTGCATTTTATCTGTTAAATTATAATTTAATTTTATATTAGCATTGTAAACTTCATTATTATTTAAATCACCTGCATCTACAAATATTTGAGTTCCTTGAGAATCTGTTGGGCTAGGTTCTGAATGATATTTGCTGTCAGAATAACTTAAGGCATAATTTAAATTAAATTTATCATTAAAAAAATATGTATTGCTCATGCCAAATCCCTTGGATTGATAATCCTCTTGCATTCTATAATTTAATTTATTGTAATAAATATATGGTGAGAAATAATGATTTTTTTTTGCTTTTAGATAACTCAAAGAGACAGAGTGAACATCACTTTCCCCTTTGAACTTTTTGTTATTAGTGTTTACATTTAAACCCAAGTTCATAAATATAGATGAACTTTCATTTAAAATTCTTCCCACAGTTAAACCAGTGCCTCTAACAAAAGTTTTATCATATTCTAAAGTAAGTTTACTATCATTAGCTGGAAATGGCACTTGAGAGTCGGTGGTGCCATTACTTTTGGCAAGTTTTCCTGACTTCGTTCTTCCACTAATATTATCTTCTTCTGTTTGAGAATAATTAATATCTAAATAAGCAATCCACTTTTTTTGTTTATCTTTTTGAAATTGACTACCAGTTAGAAGTTCAGCTATTAATTTTTTAGTCTCTTCATTAGTATTAGGATCCTCTAGCATTGTTTTGACCATAAAATCAACTTTCACTTTTGAGTCCATCTTTAGTAAAATTGAAATTAAATATAACTTGATATCAGAATTTTTTGGATAAAGTTTGCTCAGTCTTTCTAGAGTAGCTATAGTTGATTTAATATTACCAACTTTTTCTTGTTGTTTAGCATAATTTAAATTTAACTCTAAATCTGTTGGGTTATCTAAAATTTCTCGATAAGAAATTTCAGCTAAAGCTGAACTAGATATTAAAAAAAAAATAATTAATAAATTTTTAAATATATTTTTTGTCATTGAATAATTTTTAAAAACTTATAAAGGAGTTTGTTAAATTATTGAAGTTTAAAAACCTAATTTGAATTGTTAATTTTTATTCCAAGAGCTGTAATATCGTCCCTTAAAGGGAAACCTTTATCTGTTAATATTTTTGTTGCATGATTAATAATTATTTCAGGAGAGGTTGAATTTAATTTCTTAATTTCATTTTCAAGGCCTGCAACCTCAAGTTCTTTTCCTTCATCAACATATCCCTCAGTAATTCCATCTGTATAAATCAGAATAGTTTTATCAGATATGTCCATAATTGTTGTTTTGAAAAAACTTTCATCTTTGATAGGCATTAATCCCATTGGAGGCAAAGTTGATTTTACATACTCAAAATTAAATTTTTGATCAAGTATCATCATTGGTTCATGACCCATATTAATAAATTCCATTTCTTTTTTTTCTAAATTTATTCTTCCCAAAATAACTGTAATGAACATTGCTTGATAAGAGGAGTCTTTCGCCTGATTATTCATGTATAAAGCAGTTTTTGCAACAGAGGAATTCATTTTTGCAAGTGATCTAAATACTGCAGCAGCATTTGCCATTAATATTCCAGCCTTAATCCCCTTGCCTGTTACGTCTCCTAAGATAAAATAAATTTCATTATCATTCACTTGATAATAATCATAATAATCACCAGATACATCTTTAGCTGGTGTGTTTTTTGCAAATATATATTTTTCAATTTTTTTGTTAGTTGGGAATAATTTCTTTTGAACCTCACCAGCTATTTCTCTTTCTTTTTTTAAAATTGATTGTTTTTTTTCATTTTCAATTGCAATTGAATTTTCCTCTAAATATCTAAAGTACAATGAAATCGTAAACGCTGTTATTCCTGCAATACTTGAAAATAACGAGTCAATATAAAAATTGAATTGGTAAATAATAATACTCGATAAATTAATTATAATAACAGAGCCAATGAAAACACTAATACTAAATTTAGGTTTGATTTTCATTGGAATAAATATCAGAAATATTATTAAAAATAAGAAGATTATATTTTCAGTAGATTGGGTATAAATGTTTTTTAAAATACTCTGATTATTTAAAATATTATCAATAATATGAGCATGAACTTCAACTCCAGGAACTGTTTTACCGTTTGAAATTTTAACAATATCAAATAATGCCTGAGCAGATGATCCGATTAAAATAATTTTATTTTCAACTCTTTTGTGATCAAAATCATTGTTAATTACGTCAACAGCAGAAACATAATTATCTTTGGAAAATTTATTATACTTAACATTAATTACTGCATTTTGGTCACTGGGAATTATATTTTTTTTAGACTTAATTAGTTTAATTCCATTTTTATCACTTTTTACCAGTAAATTTTTTTGACCAGTTGCAATTCTCACCGTCTCAAGAGCTAACGAAGGCCATATTTTGTCGTCTATATTATAAAGCACCGGTAAACTACGAATTACACCATCTATACCTTGAATTAATGAAATTGAACCAATGCCACTTGCGGCACTACTAATTTCCTCGAGAGAAATTATTTTATTTTTAAATTTATAAATAAAATTTTTAGGATTTTCTCCTTTGGTAATTAATCTTAATTTAGGTTTAGAATTATTATTTACAAAATTATCCCCAGGTTCTCCTAAGATAGGCAAAATTACTTTTGAATTTTTAATGCTATTTATAAAAATTTTATTAGTATCTATTACCTCTATGTCTATTAATTGATCACTGTCTGCTTGTAATTTTGACAATAAAGCTTTTGGATTTTGCTTATCCTCTTCACTAAACACTATATCGAAAGCGATGGCTTTAGGATTATGCAGATTTAAGTTTTTTAAAACCTTAGAATATATATCTCTTCTCCAAGGAAATTGGCCAATCTTAGCTATGCTTTTTTCATCAATATCTACAATAGTTACATCTTTTACTTCACTCCTATTAAATACTTTTTGATAAAAATCATAATTGATGAATGAAATTTTTTGAATAATGGGAGGATTGATAAACTTAATTATTGTCAGAAATAAAAAAACACTACCTAAATAAATATATTTTCTATCAATCATCCAAATAATAAATTTTTATATTGTTCTAAAAAAAATATATATAAAATGCATCCCAAAATTATAAAGGGACCAAAAGGAATTTGTGAAGACATTGATTTAGATTTTTTTAACAAACTTGGAATAACACTTAATAGAGCTATTACGGATGACAAAAATATTACAAAAGGTATAGATATCCATCCAAACCAAAAACCAATTGCCGATAAAAGTTTTGCATCTCCTAAACCCATCCCCTCTTTTTTTCTAATTTGTTTGTAAAAATAAATTATAGACCAAATAATTAAATAACCAAAAATTCCTCCAATTAACGAATTAACATAGTTTGGAAAAATAGGATTTAAATTTGGATCAAAAGATTTTATAAAACCAACTATCATCAAGAAAAAGGTTAATACATTAGGAATGATATAATGCTTTAAATCTATGAAGAAGATTATAATAAAAGACAGTCCTAAAATTAGAAACAACAAGGTAGTTATAGTGATGCCAAATAAGTAATAAATCACTAAGAAGCATACAATAGTAATTAACTCGATTAATAAATACTGTGGTGAAATTTTTTTTTTACAATTTCTACATTTCCCATTTAAAAATAAAAATGAAATTATTGGAATATTATCTTTCCAAGTAATTAATTTTTTGCAGTTTGGGCAAAATGATCTTCCTGATACAACTCCTTTACCTTTAGGGAGTCTATAAATACAAACATTTGCAAAACTGCCCCAAAGGCCACCAAGAATAATTACAAATATTAGATCCACAGAAACTGATTATAATTTAATGTTTGATGTAATGTGAATTAACCCATCAATCACATACTGAACCATTAGTACAGCATCCTGAAGGTGGATGTATAAATTAGGTGTATTAATTATAATCTCCATTGTTGAAAAATTTACCAAAAATTGCTTAAAATACTAGTTAAATAAATGTTTCTATTTAAATCAAAAAAACCTATCGAACCTAAAAAAGAAGCTGAACAAGTTAACGTCGACTTAGAACTTGTCACAAAAATGAATCAAGACTTTGCTTTGTCTCTTGATTTAAACGATACCCTAATGAATGCATTAAGAGTTATAATTGCAAGGTTAAATGCAGAGGCTGCAAATATTTTTCTAATTAATGAACAAAAGAAAAAATTTGAGTGTATCGCATCTCTACATCAAGATTATTTGGACGAGTATGAATTGGACTTAAAAGATGGTGTTATGGGTAAAGCTGTGCACCAAAGAAAATGTATTCGTGTAGGGAATGTAAGAAAGGATGTTAGAGAAATAGCAGAATTTTATTTTGATTTAGATAACAAAACAAATTTTACAACTTATTCAGTATTGTGCTCACCATTGATTGCTGCAAATGAATGTATTGGAGTTATTCATTGTTTAAATAAGAAAACTCAAGACAAATTATTTATAGAAGATGACAGAAAACTTTTAGAAACACTTTCTGCACCTGCAGCACTAGCAATTAGAAATGCAAAGATGGCAAAAGAAATGGTTGAAAAAAATAAAATTCAAAAAGAAGTAGAAATTGTTGGAGAAATTCAAAGATCTTTATTATCTAAAAATAAAGAGAAAGACTTTCCTATTTCTGGAATAAATATCCCTGCTAAGGTTGTTTCAGGTGATTTTTATAATTTTTCTGATTTAGGAGATGGTAAATACGGATTTGGAGTTGCTGATGTATCAGGAAAAGGTATTAAATCATCTTTATTGATGTCAAAAGCATCCAGCCTCTATAGATGTTTAAGCAAAACTAATCTTTCTGCATCAGATCTATTATATCAGCTTAATAATGAAATATGTGAAACAATATCAAGAGGTATGTTTGTTACTATGTTAATAGGAATATACGACTCAAATAAAAAAGAGCTATTATTATCTAGTGCGGGTCATGAACCACCGTTAATATTGTCTTCAGATGGAACTTTTAGTAATTTCTCTGAAGCAGGACCACCGTTAGGTATAATGCCAAAAACAAAATATCCGGAACACACTATTCCTTTTGAAAAAAGCTCAATGTATATTTTTACAGATGGAATTACTGAGATAAAAAATCCAAGTGGAGAAATGTTGGGATCTGAAGGATTTGAAAATTATATAAAGAAATATCAGTCAACTCCAATTAACGAAAGGCTTAAAACAATGATTGATGATATTCTTGGTGCAGGTCACATACAAAAAGATGATTTAACTATTGTTGCTATAGATGGAAAATAACTAATAAACTGATATTTGTTCCTGATTATAAATTTTACAACTCATAACTATACTCAATCCCAACATAATAGATAATAAAGATGATCCACCATAAGACATTATGGGTAATGGTGCACCAACAATTGGTAGCATTCCTAAAACCATTGCTATGTTAACAAATACATATAAAAAAATTGCTGTGGCAAAACCAAAGCAATATAATTTTGCAAAGAAACTTCTGGATACTAACCCAACATTAATAATTCTATAAATTAGTAATATATATAAAAATAAAAGTATAATTGATCCAAGAAATCCAAACTCTTCTGAAAAAAGTGTAAATATAAAGTCGGTATGTTTTTCAGGTAAAAATTCTAGATAACTTTGTGTCCCTTTCAAAAATCCTTTTCCAAAAAAACCACCAGATCCAATAGCTATTTTTGATTGAATTATTTGATATCCAGCTCCTAAAGGATCTCTATCAGGGTTGAAAAAAGTTAGAATTCTAGATTTTTGGTAAGGTTTTAGAATAGAGATTACAAAAGGTAATGAAACTAATAACAGCAATCCAGAATAAACAAAGTATTTAATGTTTAATCCTGCCAGCCATATTATAGCAATACCACTTCCTGCAATTAAAATAGAAGTCCCTAAATCAGGCTGCTGAATTACAAGATAACAAGGAATTATTAAAAGTATTATTGGTTGAATTAAAAATTTATAGCTTTGAATATCTGAGCTTTGAATTCTATGATAATATCTAGCAAAACATATTATTACTGCAATCTTCATTAATTCTGAAGGTTGTAAATTTAGAAAATATAAGTTTATCCATCTTGTAGCTCCTGATGCTGAAATTCCAAAAAGTAAAACTGTTATTAATAAAATTAATCCAACAATATAAAATAAGTAAGCATTTTTGTACCAGGTTGAGACTCTCACAAAAGATAAAACTAAAAATAAACTGAAAAATACTGATAATCTAATTATATGATTTTTTGTATAAAATGAAAATTTTCCTCCCTCTGTAGAGTAAATCGCAAAGACACTAATTGATCCTATAGCAATAATTAGTAAGATTAATAAATAATCAATAGATCTTAATTTATCTAAAAAACTGTAATTACTAGCTTGTATTCTCTCTCTTAACATTATGCTAAACTTGTATTTCCGTTATTAAATTGTTCTCTTAATTTATGTCTATCAATAATTCTTTTAATCAATTTACTTGCGAGTGGAGCAGCTGCTTTACTTCCAGAACCTCCATGTTCAATAATAACACTTATTGCATATCGTGGATCTTTATATGGCGCAAAAGCAACATACAATGCATGATCTCTTTTTTTGTATTCAATTTGTTCAGTATCTAAATCTAGTTCTCTATCAAGATCAGTTATCCTTCTAACCTGTGATGTTCCAGTTTTACCAGCAAATTGATATTTGGGATCGTCATAACGGGATTTGTATGATGTTCCATATTGTTCATTTGTAGAACCGAACATTGCATCTAAAACAAAATTAATGTTAGACTTTTTGTGATACATTCTCTGATAATATTCAACATTGATGTCATCTAAATAATTCCTTTCATGCAAAGGATAGTTGGATTGATCCAATTTAATTTTACTTATTACACCCTTATAATTTATAGACTTGTCTTTTATAATATGAGGCTTTATTTTGTATCCTCCATTTGCAATTTGTGCAGTCATTAGACAAAGTTGAAGTGGCGTAGTTTGGATATAGCCTTGCCCAATACCATTGATAACAGTTTCTCCTAAATACCAACTTTGCTCCAATGCACGTCTCTTCCATTTAGTATCCGGAACCAATCCATTTTTTTCGTCGTTATAAAGATCTCCGAGTACATTAGTCCCTAGCCCATATCTTTTTGCAATTATAGATAATTTATCAACACCTAGTAATCTTGCCATTTCATAAAAGTAAATATCACAAGATTGTTTGATTGCATTTCTTAACTTCATGTAACCGTGACCTTCTTTTTTCCAACAATGATATTTTACTCCGTATAGTTCATATGGATGCTTATGACCTTTACATCTTATTGTTTTATTGGGATCTAATATTCCATATTCTAGAGCAGCAAGAGCTACTAATGGCTTAAAAGTTGAACCAGGAGAATAAAGTCCTGCAATAGACTTATTAATTAGGGGTTTTAAGGGGTCATTTCTGATTTCTTGCCAATCTTTTTGATTAATTCCGTGTGTAAATTTATTTGGATCATAGGTTGGTGATGATGCCATTGCAACAACTTCACCAGTATATATGTCCATTGCACATATTGAGCCTGCTTTTCCTTTAAGCAGATCTTGGGCATATTTTTGAATTTCTATATCTATAGTTAAGTTAACTTTATTACCTTGTCTTTCTTTAATATAATCTATTTGGCTTATTCTTTTACCAGATGCATTTACTTCATATCTTTTAATTCCGTAGTTACCTATTAACATTTTCTCTTGAGAATTTTCTATTCCATATTTCCCTACTTTTAGACCTGGAACAAAATTTTCTTTTATCTCAGATTTTTCAAGATCTTTTGGACTAGCATCACCAACATAACCAACTACATGTACTAAGTCATTTGCATAAGGATAGAACCTAGATGTCGATAACACAGGTTTTGCACCCTCTAATTCATGTAAATATAAATTAATTTTTGAGAATTGTTCCCAAGTTAAATTGTCCGAAACAACCAATGTATCCCAAGGTTTTAATCTTTCCTTCTTTTTATATAATTTTTTAATTTCAAACTGATCTAATCCGATTATATTTTTAATTTTAAATATTGTTACATCAAAATCATTAATTTCATCTAATATTAAGTGTAACTGAAAAACTCTATCGTTACTTGCTAGTACTTTATTAAAATTATCTACAATTATTCCTCTCTGCGGAGGAGTTTTCCATTCACGTATTCTATTTTTATCAGATAAAATTTCATATTTTTCTCTATCAGAAATTTGTAAATTATATAATCTTGATGAAATACCTGCAAAGAGTAATATTTTTGCTGCAGCTAGTATAAACATCCTCCTTGTTATAACTCTGCCTTTCTCTATATTTCTCCCTCTATTCAACATTTTCTTGCTTTAAACCTAGTAAATAAATTTGATTGAATAATTTTGCCACTGCTGGATAAATTAAAAATGAAAAAAAAGCCGTTGACATTAAAGCCCTGTAACTAATACTTACATCGAAGAAAATTGCTAATACTGTGAAATGAATTGAGCTAATAATTAATATTGCGATAAAGAATAGTATCCAATCATAAATTAGATTGGGAACTAAAGTTCTAGTCCTAAAAAAAGATGCAATTACACAGAGTAAAAGATAATTTATTGATGAAACTCCAATTGGTAGGTTTTGTACAACATCATTAATTACACCTGCAAAAAAAATAAGCCCATAACCAAGCATTTCTGGTTTCCTTAAAACCCAATAAAAAACAATTAAGTGGATAAAATTAAAAGATATATTAATTTTGAAAATCTGGAATGAAAATGAATAGCCTGTAAAAGCAAAAAAAAATAATAAAATAATTGGAAAACCATTTAGTAAAAATTGATAAATTTTTATATCTCCTCTAGCCATCTTACTTATTTACCTGTACATAATTTAGTTGATTTAAGTTACTGTAAAATTTCACATATTTTTTATTATCTTGAATTATTATTTTTCCAACGGGAATTGATGCAGGAATAGTGCCATCCGAACCTGACGTATATACAATTTCATTCTCTTTTATCTCATTATTTTTCGGTAGATATTCCAATTCAGCGTATTCATCGTTTCCGTTTCCTGACAGTATTGCATTGATACCACTTGGCTCAATAATGATAGGGATTTTGCTATTAAGATCATTAGCCAGCAATACTCTAGAACTCAAAAAGTTAACATTTACAACCTTTCCAATGTAATATAATCGATCTTTAACAGCTGATCCTAATTTAACTCCATTTTTTTGACCTTTGTTAATTATTAAAGACTTTAAATACGGACTTTGTTTGTCTAATAAAATTTTAGTTAACATATATTCTTTAGAAAAAAGGTCTCTTTCCTCTATCAATTTTTTTAATAGAGCATTTTCTGATTTATAAAAATCAACTTCTTTTCTAAGCGAATTAAGATCTAGGTCTTTATCTCTTAAAACTGAAAACTCTTCATACATACTCATATGATCTTGGAACAGATAATATTTGTCTTTTACATATTTAAATGGGCTAGATACAACATAAGATCCTCTAAATATAATATCTTTTGTAATTGACCTAAATTGATTAACTGGACCAGTTTTAAAATACTCTAATGATAAGACTAAAATAGATATTATTAGTAGAGTGAATAAAGAAAATTTTTGTCTATTTCCTTTTTTTAGAAATGCTGAACGAATAGCTATAATAAAATCATCTCTACTCGATTCTGTTGACATAATATTTAATACTCAGACAGTACAGTAGAAAATATTTCTTGATCGTCTAACGCCTTTCCTGTTCCTATTGCAACACATGACAATGGATCATCAGCAATATTTACTGGTAATCCAGTTTCTTTAGAGAATCTTTTATCTATATTTTTTAAAAGTGATCCTCCTCCTGTCATTGTTAAACCCATATCAACTAAATCAGCTGATAATTCTGGGGGTGTATTTTCTAGTGCTTTTTTTATTCCAGATACAATTTCTTTAAGTATCGGGTTTAAAGCTTCTGAAGTATCTTGTTCTGAGATATTAACCTCTTTAGGAGTTCCTGATCTTAAATCTCTACCTTTAACCGCATAAGTATTATTATTTGTTGGAATAGCTGTTCCAATATCTTTTTTAATTTTTTCAGCAGTACTGTCCCCTATCATCAAGTTATATTCCTCTCTCATATAGTCTTTTAATGAATTATCCATCGCATCTCCTGCAACTCTTAAAGACTCAGAGTAAACAACGCCTCCCAATGACATAACGGCAATTTCTGTAGTTCCACCACCAATATCTACAACCATTGATCCTGTTGCTTCCTGAATTGGTAGGCCAGCGCCAATTGCAGCAGCAATAGGTTCCTCAATTAGCTGAACTCTTCTTGCTCCAGCTGCAAGCGCACTATCTTGAATAGCTTTTCTTTCAACTGGTGTTGATCCAGTTGGTACACAAATTAATATTCTAGGGTTTGCAATTGTTTTTTTGTGTACTTTTTTAATAAAATGTTTAATCATTTCTTCTGTCACAATAAAGTCTGCAATCACACCATCTCTTAAAGGTCTTATTGCTTGTATGTTGCCTGGTGTTCTTCCTAACATTGTTTTAGCTTCATCGCCTACTGCTAAAACCGATTTTTTTCCTTTATTATCAACAACTGCTACAACAGACGGTTCATTTAGAACTACACCTTTGCTTTTTAAAACGACTAACGTGTTAGCTGTTCCAAGATCAATTGCCATATCTTGGCTCCAAAACTTTCTTAAATTGGCTAACATTGACATTTAATTATATTCCTTTCACTTTTTGATGTTTAATATTTTGAGATGGCGCTTTTTTCTCACGTTTTATAAGCATTTTATTCAATGCATTTAAATATGCGTTTGCTGATGCAACTAAAGTATCTGTGTCAGCTGATTGACCTACTGTAGTCCTATCATTTTCTTCAATTTTTACACTAACTGTCGCTTGAGCATCTGTACCTTCTGTTACTGCGTGTACTTGATAAAGAGATAATTTTACATCGTGAGGAAATAATTTTTTTATACATTTAAATATCGCATCAACCGGTCCATCCCCTGTTTCTGTAGTATTTTTAATATCACCATATACATCTAATGTCATTTCGGCTTTTTGTGGTTCTCCTGTGCCAGCAAAAACTTTTAAAGATTTTAAATTAATCGCATTTATTTTATTATCTACAATTAAGCTATCATCAACTAGCGCAACTATATCCTCGTCATATATATGCTTTTTTTTATCAGCTAAAACTTTAAATTTACCAAATGCAGCTTGGATAATATCGTCTGTAATATCTGAATAGCCTAAATCAGATAATTTATCTTTAAAAGCATGCCGTCCTGAATGTTTACCCATTACTAAAGATGTTTTCTTTACTCCAACACTCTCTGGAGTCATAATTTCATAAGTTTCTCTATTTTTTAGCATTCCATCCTGATGAATTCCCGACTCATGTGCAAAAGCGTTTTTTCCAACTATTGCTTTATTAAATTGAACTGGGAAACCGGTTGCGTTTGAAACTATTTTGGAGGCTTTACTTATTAATTCTGTTTTAATTCCTGTATTGTAAGGCATCAAATCGTTTCTAGTTTTAATTGCCATAACTACTTCTTCTAATGCAGCATTTCCTGCTCTTTCACCTATTCCATTAATTGTACACTCTATTTGTCTTACACCCTCTGAAACTCCAGCCAATGCATTTGCTACTGCTAAGCCAAGATCATTGTGGCAGTGTGCAGATAATATTGCTTTATCAATATTTGGAACATTATTTTTTAAGTGTTTAATTGTTTTTGCAAATTCCTCAGGAATAGAATAGCCAACTGTATCTGGAATATTAATTGTTTTAGCTCCACATTTAATTGCAAGTTCAACAGTTTTACACATAAAATCCATGTCCGTTCTTGTTCCATCTTCGCACGACCATTCAACATCATCAGTAAAGTTTCTTGCATATGTAACACTTTCTTTTATTGCATCTAGAACTTGATCATTTGTCATTTCAAGTTTGTGTTTCATATGTAAAGGACTTGTAGAAATAAAAGTATGAATTCTAAATCTTGGAGCATGTTTCAATGACTCATGGCATGCATCAATATCTTTTTTTAGTGCTCTTGAAAGACCACATGGAATTGAGTTTTTCATAATTTTACTTATTTCAGAAACTGCCTCAAAATCTCCTGGTGACGCTATTGGAAAACCTGCTTCAACAATATCTATTCCCATTTCATCAAAAACTCTAGATATCTGAATTTTCTCTTCGACACTCATAGATGCGCCTGGCGATTGTTCACCATCACGCATAGTCGTATCAAATATGTATAATTTTTCTTTGTCTGACATTGTTTTTTTTAGCTCGAGCATAATACATGCTCTCGCTCAGATTGCAAAATAATTTGAGAGAATTAACCCAATTTTGTCATCAACTTATTTCTTATCACTATCGACAAGCTTCTTCTTAGCAATCCAAGGCATCATTTCTCTTAGAGTAGCACCAACTTTTTCGACTGGATGCTCAGCGAGTTTTGCTCTTGTGGCTAGGAAATTTTTCTGACCATTTTTACATTCATCCATCCATTGTTTAGTAAATTTACCTGACTGGATGTCTGCTAAAACTTCTTTCATTCTTTTTTTTGTTTCTTCTTTATTTATGATCCTTGGGCCGGACTCGTATTCTCCATATTCAGCAGTATTAGATATAGAGTAATTCATATTTGCAATTCCACCTTCGTAAATTAAATCCACAATAAGTTTGACTTCATGAACAGTCTCAAAATAAGCCATTTCAGGTTCATAACCAGCCTCAACTAAAGTTTCATATCCATTTTTAATTAATTCAACAAGGCCTCCACATAAAACTGTTTGCTCACCGAATAAATCTGTCTCTACTTCGTCTTTAAATGTTGTCTCAATTATACCTGATCTCCCGCCGCCAATTGCTGAAGCATATGACATTGCTAAGTCTCTAGCTTTTCCTGATCCATTTTGATGAACAGCAAATAAACACGGAACTCCACCACCTTTTTCATATTCACTTCTAACTAAGTGACCTGGTCCTTTTGGCGCCACCATAAATACATCTAAATCTTTTCTAGCTTTTATCAAATCATAATGAACATTTAATCCATGAGCAAAAGCAATAGATGTGCCTTCTTTTACACGTTGCTCAATATGATTTTTATAAATAGTTGCTTGTAATTCATCTGGAGTTAAAATCATCACAACATCAGCCCATTCAGCAGCATCAGAAAGGTTCATAACTTTTAATCCTTTAGATTCTGCTTTTTCAATACTTGATGATCCTTCTCGAAGAGCTACAACAACTTCTTTAACTCCACTATCTTTTAAGTTTAAAGCATGAGCATGCCCTTGACTTCCGTATCCAAAAATTGCAATTTTTTTATCTTTTATTAAATTAGCATCAGTATCTTTTTCATAAAACATTTTCATTTTTTTCTCCTAATTAATTATTTAAATATATCTGCACCTCTTGTCATAGCTACGGCTCCTGTTCTTGAAACACTCACCAATCCAAATTTTTTTAAATCCTTTGACATTTTGTCTATTTCTCGTCTTAAAGCTGTTATTTGAATAACATTCGATTTTTTTGTTTTGTCTAGTAATACAGGATTATATTTTTTACAAGCTTTCAATGCACTTTCTAATTTATTATTTGGACCAACAATTTTGAATAATGCCATCTCCTTAAATATGACTGCTTTATCTTCTCTTTTAAAATCTGCAACTTTATGAACGGGTACAAGTTTTCTTAATTGAAGTTTAATTTGATTAACAACTTGTGGTGTTCCAGTAGTTACAATTGTTATCCTTGATATCTTTAACTTTTCATCAACTTGAGCGACCGCCAATGATTCAATATTATAACCTCTACCAGAAAATAATCCGACTACCCTAGCTAATACACCAGCTTCATTATCTACCCAAACGACTATTATATGTGTATCAAATTTCTCTTTTTTATTTGAAAAACTATACGCTGATTTTGAATTAGACATTAAACTAAGGACTTACCTTTACCAGTAATCTTCTTATTTTCTTGATCTTTGGGCCCTAAAATCATCTGATTATGAGGCTTTCCTGATGGTATCATTGGAAAACAATTTTCTACTTTATCTACCATACAATCAAATATTACAGGTCTATCTGTATTCAACATTTCAATAATTTTGTCGTCTAACTCTTCTGGTGTTTTTGCTCTTATACCTACGCAGTTATATGCTTCTGCCAATTTGACAAAATCTGGTAGAGCGGCAGTATAACTTTCTGAATAGTTTTTATCGTGTAAAAGTTCTTGCCATTGTCTAACCATACCCATGTATTGATTATTTAATATAAATATTTTAATTGGAAGGTTGTATTGTACAGCTGTAGACATTTCTTGAATTGTCATTAATACTGAAGCCTCTCCTGCAATATCGATAACTAATTTTTTTGGATGAGCGACTTGAACACCCACTGCTGCTGGTAAACCATATCCCATAGTACCTAAACCACCAGATGTCATCCAACGATTTGGTTTGTTAAATTTATAATGTTGTGCAGCCCACATCTGATGCTGTCCTACCTCAGTTGTAATATAAGAATCTTTATCTTTAGTTAATTCATACAATCTTTCAATCGCATACTGAGGTTTTATAGTTTCTTCGCTTCCGATATAATCTAAAGACCTAACCGACCTCCACTTTTGAATTTTTTCCCACCACTTTGATGTCTTTTGTTTATTTGATTTTAAAAATTTTGATTTTTTTTGTTTTAAACTTTTTAAAGTAGATGAAAGAACAGTTTTTACGTCTCCTACAATAGCTAAATCAACTTTAACATTTTTATTAATAGATGATGGATCTATATCAATATGAACCTTTTTTGATTTTGGAGAAAATTCATCAATTTTTCCTGTTATCCTATCGTCGAAACGTGCACCAATATTAATCATTAAATCACAGTCGTGCATTGCGTTATTTGCTTCATATGTGCCATGCATACCCAACATTCCCAAAAATTGATTATCGTCACCTGGAAACGATCCTAAACCCTGCAAAGTTGATGTAATAGGAAAACCTGTTGCATAAACAAGTTCTCTTAAAAGTTCACTAGCCTTAGGTCCAGAATTAATAACTCCACCACCTGTATAAAAAATAGGTTTTGAAGATTTGCTCATTAAATCAATTAAGTGATCAATACTATTTTGATTAAAATGATTATGAGATTTACCATTTAATTTTTTTTCTTTTTTGGGTTTTTTATATTTTGTTTTTTGAAATTGAATATCTTTTGGTATATCTACTAAAACTGGTCCTGGTCTACCAGTAGTTGCTACTTCAAATGCTTTATGTATTGTACTAGCTAAATCATTTATATCTTTGACTAACCAATTATGTTTAGTGCAAGGTCTAGTTATTCCAGTTGTATCACATTCTTGAAATGCATCTGTACCAATTAAATGAGTAGGAACCTGTCCTGAAATACAAACTAATGGAATTGAATCCATATATGCATCGGTCAAAGCTGTAACTACATTTGTTGCACCTGGACCTGAAGTTACTAAAATAACACCAGGTTTACCTGATGATCTTGCATATCCTTCTGCTGCATGACCGGCACCTTGTTCGTGTCTAACCAAAACATGTTTAATTGATTTAAAATTTTGTAATTCGTCATAAATTGGTAGTACTGCGCCTCCTGGATAACCAAAAATATGATCAACATTTTGATCTTTCATACACTTAAATACAATTTCAGCGCCTGAGTATAATTTTGACATTTAGACAATCTAGCTGAAGTTGTGCTAATAGGTCAAGCAATCTATGCTGATTTAGTAATTTTTTTTAAAAATGATTCAAGAGTATTAAATTTTATTTTTTTCCAATCAGACATTTGTCCTCTTGCCCAAGTAGACTGCCTCTTGGCATATTGCCTTGTTTTTATTGATATTTTTTCTTTCAGTTCACTAAGCTCTATTCTTCTGTCGAGATATTCTTTAATCTCATTTAGGCCAATAACTTTATTAGATGATAAATCTTTCTTTACTCTTAATTTATAAAACATTTTAGCCTCTTTTATTGCCCCATCTCTTAACATTTCATTTGTTCTTATAGAAATTCTTTCTATTAACTTCTCTCTAGGATAATCGATATGTAACTTTATAAAGCTATCGTGATTAAAATCAGAGTATGTTTCACTATACCAATCAAACAAAGATTTATTTGTAAACTTTTTTACTTCATAAGCTCTAATTGATCTTTGAGAATCATTTTTGTTAATTTTTTTTTTGCAAAGTGGGTCTAGCTTAATAAGTTCAGAATAAAATTTAATTTGTCCTATTTTTGACTGTCTTTTTCTTATTCTATTTCGAATAGTTAGTGGAATATCAGGAATTTTTACAATACCATCGATAAGTGCTTTAAAATATAAACCTGTACCACCAACAAGAATTGGAATTTTTTTCTTTTTCTTAACATTATTAATTTTTTTCTTGGCATCCTTAAGCCAATTTCCAGTGGAATAATTATTTTTTACACTTTTAAATCCATATAAATGATGTTTTATATTTTTTAAATCATCTTGCTGAGGTCTTGCCGTAAGAATTTTTAATTCTTTAAATATTTGCATACTATCTGCATTTATTACTTCACCATTAATTTTTTTTGCAAGCTGAATAGCAAATTTTGATTTTCCAGATGCTGTTGGTCCTGAAATAAGTATTATTTTGGACTTTAGGTCCATTAATTTAGTTTAACACCAATATATCTTCTTTGGTTATTGTTATTATAAATTGCGATAAGTAAACTTTTATCATTGCTTTTTAAAGCTAATTTTACAATGTTATCTAAATCTCCAATGGTATTGATTTTTTTCTTTTGTGCTTCAACAATAATATTATTTACTTGAAGATAATTAACTGGGCTATCTTTATCAATCTCAGTGATAACTAATCCTGTTGTATTTTTTGGTAAATTTCTTTCTTTAATATCGTCTTTATTTAGCAATCTTACTTTTATTTTCAATCCTTCTATTGCATCTTCTTTAGGTTTTTCAGTCACTAAACCTTGAGACTTAAAATCTTCAGATGTTTCTAGTCTTCCAAGTATAATTTCTTTTGTGATTTCACGTTTATTTCTCCATACTTTAAGTTTTACTTTTTTTCCAACTTCAGTTTCTGCAACTATTCTCGGAAGCTCACTCATTTCATTAATTTTTTTGCCATCAAATTCTAAAATTATGTCTCCAGCTTTAATTCCTCCCTTATCTGATGGACTGTTTTCAGCTACACTAGCAACTAGTGCTCCTCTTGGTTCATCTAATTTTTCAACATCTGCGATATCTTTTGTGACTGTTTGAATTCTAACACCTAGCCATCCTCTTTTAGTTTCACCAAATTCAATTAATTGACTAATTACCTTTTGCGCACTATTAGAAGGAATTGCAAAACCAATTCCAATTGAACCTGATTGACCCAATATTGCTGTATTAATTCCAACTACATCTCCGTCCATATTAAACAACGGACCTCCTGAATTACCTTGGTTTATAGATGCATCAGTTTGAATGTAGTCTTCATATCTAGAAAGACCGATACTTCTGTTTCTTGCAGAGATTATTCCTGCAGTAACCGTTCCACCTAAGCCAAATGGATTTCCAATTGCAATAACCCAATCACCAATTCTTGCAGTATCAGAGTCTCCAAATTTAACTGGGGTAAATTTTTTATCAGACTCTATTTGAAGAACTGCCAAATCCATACCAGGATCAGCTCCAATTACTTTTGCCTTTATATTTTTTTCACCATTAACTCTAACAAAAACATCTTCTGCACCCTGTATCACGTGATTATTTGTTATAACAATTCCCTTTTCATCAATAATAAACCCTGATCCAAGTGCACTTGTCTGTCTCTTTTGGGGAGTTCCATAATCTTTGAACATATCTTCAAAAGGAGACCCTGGAGGGAATTCAAATGGAAATGGATTAGATCTTGTGGTTACTGTTGTTGTTGTCGAGATATTTACTACAGATGGCATTAATTTTTCAGCTAGATCTGCAAAAGATGCAGGCATATTTGCCGCGTTAGTAGTATTTAGAATATTAATTGAAAATAATATTAATAATAAAATCTTTATGAATCTCATCTTTTTAAGTACCAAATAATAAAAAAACCAACCACTGAAAATATTAATCCACCGGTTCTCAGTTGATTATCATTGACTTCATTTAATTTCATTATCATATTTTTCATTTTTGATGGAAATATGGCGTAAAGAATACCTTCAATAAAAAGAAATAGACCAAATGCAATGATCAATTCTCTCATGAAATTTACTCTGCTTTTTGATCAATATTTCCGAAAAATTTAAAAAATTCACTGTCTGGTGAAAGTATCATTGATGTCTCACCGCCGATTAAAGCTTTTTGGTATGCCTGCATAGCTCTATAAAATGCAAAAAATTCAGGATCTTGTCCAAAGGCATCAGCAAAAATCTTGTTTTTCAAACCATCACCTTCACCCTTCATAATCTCAGATTTTTTTTGTGCATCTGCAAGTATAACGGTAACTTCTTTGTCAGCAGTTGAGGTAATTGTTACTGCCATCTCTGCACCTTTTGCTCTAAATTCTTTTGCCTCTCTTTCCCTTTCAGTTTGCATTCTTCTAAAAATTGCATCACTGTTTGCTTGAGGAAGGTCTGCTCTTTTAATTCTAACATCAACAATACTAATGCCAAAATTTTCCGCTTCATTATTTACACCTTCTTGAATCAAAGACATCTGTTTTGTTCTATCTTCTGATAAAAGTGTTTGTAGTTCTTGTTGACCAAGTACGTTTCTTATTCTTGAATTTATAATTGTTGCTAATCTTGATCTTGCAACTCTCTCATTTCCAACAGATATATAAAATTTAAGAGGATCAATTATTTGAAACCTTGCAAATGCATCAACAATAAGTCTTTTTTGATCTGATGCAATAACCTCTTCTGGAGGTGTATCAAGATTTAAAATTCTTTTATCTAAGAATACAACATTTTGTATGAATGGAATTTTAAAATTAATTCCTGGTTTTGATATAATTCTTTTAGGATCACCGAATTGAAGTACTATGGTTTGATTAACCTCTTTTACTATAAAAACTGAAAAGTAAATTGTTGCAACGATTAGTATTATTATTGGTAATAAAAATTTTCCAGCTTTCATTTTAATTAGTTCCTGTCTTTAATTCTTGTAATGGCAGATATGGTACTACACCTTCACCTGAATTTTTGTCGATTATTATTTTATTAATATCAGCTAATACTTCTTCCATTGTCTCAAGATACATTCTTTCTTGAGTTACTTTTTTAGCTTTTGCATATTCATTATAAATTGATAAAAATCTACTTGCTTCTCCTTCTGCCTTAGCAACAACTTCTTTCTTATAAGCTTCCGCCGCCTGTAGAATTTTCGCTGCTTCACCTCGTGCTCTTGGTATTACATCATTGGCATATGCTTCTGCTTCGTTTTTAGATCTTTCCATATCCGCTCTAGCTGCCTGGACATCTCTGAAAGCATCAATAACTTGGTCTGGTGGATCAGCTTTTTGAGTTTGAACTTGTGTAATTTGAATTCCACTTGTGTATTCATCTAAAATTTCTTGAATTATTTCTTGAGTATCAGCTTCTATGAGAGATCTACCTTCGGTCAGAATTGGTTGAATATCAGATCGTGCAATAACCTCTCTCATCGCTGTTTCAGCAGCTGCTTTAACTGTTCCTTCTGGATCTTGAATTTTGAATAAAAAATTACCAGCATCTTTAATTACCCAAAATACAGAAAAATCTATATTAACTATATTTTCATCACCTGTTAACATTAAACTTTCTTCTGGAACATCTGCAACTCCGCCTGAGGAAAATCCGCTATCTCTTTCTGACCTAAATCCAATATCCATTCTATTGACTTTTGTAACCTTAGGGGTCAGTACATTTTCAATTGGAAAAGGAAGATGATAATTTAATCCAGGTTGAGTAGTTTTAACAAATTTTCCAAATCTTAATACAACACCTTGTTCATCAGGTAAAACTCTATAAAGACCACTTAAAGTCCAAACAATTAGGAGAATTATTAGACCAATTATTATTGGCTTAGCGCCGCCTTTACCGCCACCTAAAAATTTATTTATTATTGATTGTAGTTTACTTATAACTTCATCAATATTTGGGGGTGTAGGACCTTTTCTAAATCCACCATTTCCACTACCACCTCCTCCTGGAGGTGTTCCCCATGGGCTTTGATTTCTAAAATCACTCATAATAAGACACTCTATATAGTGTCTTTATTAGTAAAAACAAGATAATGGTAAATTATGGATGAAAAAAAAGTAGGTTTAAGTGACACAACAAAGGCAAAAACTGAGCCAAAAACCTTCAGACGAAACCCAATTATTGGAACAAAGTTTACAATTGCAATATCAAGTGCAAAAGGAGGAGTAGGAAAATCAACGTTTGCCTCGAATCTAGCTTTGGCATTAAAAAAAATGGACTTAAATGTTGGTTTACTTGACGCAGATATATATGGACCATCATTGCCAAAATTATTCTCAATAAATGAAAAGCCTGAAAGTGACGGACAAAAATTAAAGCCAATTTTAAAATATGGAATTCAATGTATGTCTATAGGATTTTTAACAGAAGAACAAACACCAATGATTTGGCGGGGTCCAATGGTAATTTCTGCGATAAAAACCTTTACACAAAAAGTTTTATGGGAAAATTTAGATTTTTTAATTGTTGATATGCCGCCAGGAACTGGAGATACACAATTGACTTTTGCACAAGAAATTAACTTGGATGGAGTAATTATTATATCTACACCCCAAGAAATAGCCTTACAGGATGTAAAACGTGGAATTAGGATGTTTGATAAACTAAAAGTAAAAATATTAGGACTTATAGATAATATGAGTCATTTCATTGGAGATGATGGAAAAAAATATGCAATTTTTGGTGAAGGTGGTGTCAAAAAGACTGCTGATGAATTTAAAAAAAATTTTCTAGGTGAAATACCAATTGATCCAGAAGTTGGAAAACAAGGGGATTTAGGTTCACCTATTGTTGAAAGTAAACCAGAGCATGAGATATCTAAAATATATTTTAAGTTTGCTGAAAAAATTAAATCAATTTATCTTTAAGATCAAAAGCTTCCATAAGTTCGTTCCATTCTCTTTTCGACAAACCTGTGTCATCGATAGAAATATTTTCACCTTTTATAAGTTTTTGAATAATAACTTTTCCTTTTGCAGAAACTTCTGTTCCTCCAACCCTATAATCCATAAAAGCTTCATAAGTTATTGGTACCCATTTTTTAACAGTATCAAGCATAGCATCTGCGTAAGCTCTAATTTCGTACTGAGCATGATGATCTGCTCTGAGTCTCAAAAAATTCATCAGATTTAGTAAATCTGTTTTCCAATACCATTGGGTGTAAGTATTTAGTGTTAAGTTCATTCTAGCAAGCTCTCTTGCTAAACCTACGGCATTTTCATCTATGGTTGATCCATCATATCTTTCATTAAGCAAAGTTTCATAATTATTATAAGTTTGTTCAGCATCTCCTTTTAATAAATTCAAAACTTTTTTTGCTTTTTCTCCGTCTAAAATATCGCCTCTACCTTGTCTATTACTTTGTGATTGAGCAGCAAGATGTTGGGGTTTAGGTAGATAAAATTCTTTATCTAAAATCGAGTATCTTGCTGAGTATTCATTTACATTTGCTGTTCTATGTCTAATCCATTGTCTAGCTATAAATATTGGTAGCTTTACATGATATTTTATTTCACACATTTCAAAAGGAGTGCTATGCCAATGTCTCATTAAATATTTGATTAAACCAGAGTCAGTGGAAACTTTTTTTGTACCTTTTCCATAAGAAACTCTTGCTGATTGAACTACAGAGGTATCATCACCCATATAGTCAACAACTCTTATAAAACCATGGTCTAATATTGGAATTGCATCGTACAGAATTTTTTCAAGTTCTGGTGCTGTCACTCTTTTTGTTGAATTTTGCTGAGATTGTTGGTCTTTTATTTCTTTTATTTGTTCGTCGGTTAACTTCATGAATAATTTATTGAATCTATTGAATTTGGTTTTATATTATTAATGTTGGTTTTCCAACTATGACGATAAACGAATTTCGTAATAACCATTACGGACGTGGGGGCAGTACCCACCACCTCCACCATTTTCAACTTATGGGGGTGAATTAGGATCGACGGATGACTAAAAGTTATTCTTTCGTTCGGTATTGTTCCGCCGTGAAGGACTAATTTATAAATGCTAACGAAAGTTACGCACTTGCAGCTTAATTAATTTATTAATTAAGTTACGGGGTTTGGGGCACCTGGCAACAGAACGCCCCTTAATAAATATTTGTTTTGGTGCGGTCAGAGAGACTCGAACTCTCATGGGCTAGGCCCACACGGCCCTCAACCGTGCCTGTCTACCAATTTCAGCATGACCGCATGCTATGCGGCAGATTAAATGAATGACAATTCTATTTCAAGTTGATAAGTTTTTTTATGGAATTTACTAGTGAAATAAAAAAAGCAACAAGCTCAATTTATAACAAAGTATCAAAAAAAATTCCGGAGATAGAATGGGCTACACATGCACCTTACATTTATAAAATTAATAAATTAAAAAAAGAGAAGAACGCAGTAATTCTTGCCCACAATTATCAAACACCAGAAATTTATCACGGCATTTCAGATTTTTCTGCGGATTCTTTAGCATTAGCTGTAGAGGCTGCAAAAACAAAAGCAGATATAATTGTCATGTGTGGAGTTCATTTTATGGCTGAAACTGCAAAATTAATGAACCCCGAAAAAAAAGTTTTATTACCAGATATGAAGGCAGGCTGTTCACTGTCTTCGTCTATAACAGGCGATGATGTTAGAAATCTAAAAAAACAATATCCTGGTGTTCCAGTGGTCTCTTATGTCAATACATCTGCTGACGTTAAGGCTGAAACTGATGTTTGCTGTACATCTGCAAATGCAGTAAAAATTGTAGAATCATTGGGAGTAAAAAAAGTTATATTTTTACCTGATGATTTTTTAGCAAAATATGTAGCATCACAAACCGATATAGAAATTATTTCTTGGAAGGGAACTTGTGAAGTGCATGAACAATTCAATGATCAAGAAATTAATGATATTAGAAAAGCTAATCCAGGTATAAAAATAATAGCCCATCCAGAATGTCCACCTGATGTGATACAAGCATCTGATTTTGCAGGTTCTACAAGTGGTATGATTAAATATGTAAGAGATAATCAACCAGAAAAAGTCATGATGGTTACAGAATGCTCAATGAGCGATAACGTACAAATTGATAATCCAAATGTTGAATTTATTAGACCATGTAATCTTTGCCCTCATATGAAAAGAATAACTTTGCCTAAAATATTAGATTGTTTAGAAAATGAAACTAACGAATTAATAATGGACAGTGAGACAATAGAAAAAGCTAGAAAATCTGTAGAGAGAATGGCAGAAATAGGCAGATAAAATCTGTGTCTAAAATTCAATTAAGTAAAAATTTTATAAAATCATCATGTAAATTGGCTTTGAATGAAGACTTATATCCATCAGGAGATATTACTTCAGAACTAATTGATAAAAATATTAAAAAAAAAATAAAAATGATATGTAACCAAAATGGAATTTTAGGTGGTATAGATTTTGCTAAAGAGACATTTAAATTAATAGATAAAAAAATAAATTTTAAAAATAAAAAAAAAGATGGATCTCGAATTAAAAAAGGTGAGGTGGTCGCTACTATTGATGGTAACCTAAGAAATATTTTAATTGGTGAAAGAGTGGCGTTAAATTTTGTTTCTCATATTTCTGGAATAGCAACAAAAACAAATATGTTTGTAAAAAAAGTTAGAAAAAAAAATAAAATATGCTGTACAAGAAAAACAATCCCAAATCTGAGAGTCATCCAAAAATATGCTGTAAAATTAGGTGGTGGAACAAACAACAGATTTAACTTAAGTGATGAATACTTAATAAAAGATAACCATATAAGTTCTGAAAAAAATTTTGAAAATTTAATTCAAAGAGCCATTAAAAAGAAGGGAAGAAAAAAAATTACAGTTGAGGTTGATAACTTATCTCAGTTAAAGAGAATATTGGGTCTGAAATTTGATAGGATTTTATTAGATAATATGAGCTCAAAAAATTTAAAAAAAGCAGTCAAAATGTCTAAGAAATTTTATGAAACCGAAGCATCAGGAGGAATTAACTTAACGAATATTAAAAGTGTTTCCTCTACTGGTGTAGATAGAATTTCCATAGGATCCTTAACTCACTCAATTTACGCATTAGACTTAAAATTGGAAATCTAAAATTTAATTTTATTTTTTTAATTGAGCTTGAGCGGCAGCCAGTCTTGCAATAGGTACTCTATAAGGTGAACAGGATACATAATCCAAACCAGCACGTGCACAAAAGTCGATACTTTTCGGATCACCTCCATGTTCGCCACATATACCGAGTTTGATTTTTTTGTTAACTTTTCTACCTTTTTTTGTTGCTATTTCTATCAAATCTCCTACTCCGTCATCTATAGATACAAATGGATCAATATCGAAAATTTTATTATCAATATAATCATTTAAAAACTTAGCGCTATCATCTCTACTAATGCCAAAAGTTGTTTGTGTTAAGTCATTTGTTCCAAAACTAAAGAATTCTGCGTGTCTAGATATATCATCTGCTTTGATTGCTGCTCTTGGTAGCTCAATCATTGTACCCACTAAAAAATTTAGTTTTGTTTTAGTTTTGTTTTCAACTTCTTTTGCAACTCTAATTACTAAATCTTTCATTATTTTTATTTCTGCTTCAGTAGATACCAAAGGTATCATGATCTCCGGAATAATAGATTTTATCTTGAGTTTTTTACATTCAACTAAAGCATAAAAAATCGCTGTACACTGCATCTCATATATTTCTGGGAATGATATACCTAATCTACAACCTCTATGACCGAGCATTGGATTTTGTTCATGAAGTTCTGTTATTCTACCCTCTAATTCTGAACTTTTGATGTTTAAAGCATTTGCTACATCGCTAATTTCTTTTTCATTTTTCGGTAAAAATTCATGAAGCGGTGGATCTAATAACCTAACTGTAACAGGTAGACCATTCATAATTTTAAAGATTTCAATAAAATCCTTTTTTTGAAAAGGAAGTAGTTTGTTTAGAGCCCTAGCCCTATCTTCTTTTGATTTTGATAAAATCATTTCTCTTACAGATAAAATTCTCTCTTCATCAAAAAACATATGTTCTGTTCTACAAAGACCTATTCCTTCAGCTCCAAATTCTCTAGCAGTTTTACTGTCAAGAGGTGTTTCAGAGTTAGTTCTAATTTTTAATTTTCTAAATTTATCAGCCCAACTCATAAGTTTAGAAAAATCTCCTGAAATTTCGGGTTTAACTGTTTTAACTTCTCCTTTCATAATTCTACCAGTTGATCCATCAATTGTAATTAAATCACCTTCTTTAATTTCATTATTTTTTGTTTTAAAAATTTTTTTTTGGTAATCTATTTCTATGTCGCTTGAACCAGATACACAAGGCCTACCCATTCCTCTTGCAACTACTGCAGCATGGCTAGTCATTCCTCCTCTTGCAGTAAGAATTCCTTTAGCTGCATGCATTCCATTTATGTCTTCAGGTGATGTTTCTACTCTTACTAGGATTGTATTTTGCATCATTCCATTTAATCTTTCAGCCTCATCAGATGTAAATACTACTTTTCCACTAGCTGCTCCGGGCGAAGCTGGAAGGCCTTTGGCTATTACTTCTAAATTCGCTGTTTCATCTAAAGTTGGATGAAGCAAAGTGTCTAATGAATTTGGTTGTACTCTAAGCACAGCCTCTTTTTTTGTGATGAGTTTTTCTCTTTCCATATCGACAGCAATTTTGACTGATGATTTTGCAGTTCTTTTTCCTGATCTAGTTTGCAACATCCACAACTTATTATTTTCGACTGTGAACTCCACATCCTGCATATCTTTATAATGTTTCTCCAGTTTTATAAGAATATTTTTCAGATTTTTGAAAACTCTAGGCATGTACTCTTCCATTGAAAGAAATGTCTCTTTTGCATTTTTTCTAGCTTTCTTAGTTATATGTTGGGGCGTCCTTGTTCCTGCAACAACATCTTCTCCTTGAGCATTTATTAAATATTCGCCATAGATTTCATTCATTCCATTGGATGGATTACGTGTAAATACAACACCTGTCGCACAATCATCACCCATATTGCCAAAAACCATGGACTGAACATTTACTGCAGTTCCCCACTCTGAAGGAATATGATTTAATTTTCTATAGACCTTTGCTCTATTACTCTCCCATGACAAAAAGACTGCACTAATTGCACCTATTAATTGTTCGTTAATATTTTGAGGAAAATTTTTATTTGTTTTTTCTTTTACAATATTTTTAAAATCTTTAATCAATCCGTCCCAATCATCTTCATTTAAATCAGTGTCTAGCAAAACACCTTTTGTAAGTTTGTAATTTTCAATTAATTCTTCAAAATTATAACTTTCAACACCCATAACAACATTTGCATACATTTGTATAAATCTTCTATAACTATCTTTTGCAAATCTCATATTTGATGTTTTATTTGCTAAAGCAATAACAGTTTTGTCATTTAGTCCAAGATTTAAAATAGTATCCATCATTCCTGGCATGGATACTCTTGCGCCAGATCTTACAGATAATAATAAAGGATTTTTCAAATCTCCAAATTTTTTACCAGAATCTTTTTCAATATTTTTTAATTCTTTATTTATTTCATTTATGATTTTAGGCTTTAATTTCTTTTTATTTTTATAAAATAAATCACAAACTTCAGTAGAAATCGTAAATCCAGGTGGGACAGGCAAATCCATACTCCCCATTTCTGATAAATTTGCACCTTTGCCTCCTAAAATATTTTTTGGGTTTTTTATTTTTTTTGTGTCTTTGGATTTAAAATTAAATACTAATTTTGGCATTTATGCTTCTATTTTAGAAAAGTTAAAATAATTATCGAAGCTTTTACACAACATTTTTAAAAGTTCTAGTCTGTTTTTTTTAATTATTTCTTCTTGATCATTAACTATTACATTATCAAAAAACTCATTAACCTCTATTTTGGCACTTGAGAGTGTTTTAAGACTTTCATCATAATCCTCGTCTCTACCTATGCTTGAAAAATACTTTCTTATAATATGTATTTTTTTATAAAGATTTTTTTCATAATCATTTTTAAAGAGACCAGGATCAGCAGAACCTACAATTTCTAGTTTTGATTTACTTTCGCTATTTAAAATGTTTGCAGATCTTTTATAAATTGCAATAACATCAAGACCAAAATCTTTTTTAATATTTTTATTCAAATTTAATGATTTATTAAAAATTTTTAGTAAATCATCTATTCCATATGAATTAGTGCAGCACTCAATAATATCCGACCTAATATTTTTTTCTTTCAAATAATTTTTTAATCTTTCTAAAATAAAATCTCCCAATTCATCATTTATCAATTTTGAGTCAAAAGAGTAATTTTGATCTTTGTATAAATTTATTGAATAATTTATTAAATCTCTTAATTTTATTTTTTTTTGATTTTCAATTATTAACCTTAATAAACTAATTGCCATTCTTCTTAAGGCATAAGGATCTTTTGAACTAGTTGGTTTGAGATTAATTCCAAAAAATCCAACTAAGGAGTCTATTTTGTCACTTAATGACAATGCTATGCTGTATGGTTTTTTTGGAACTTTACTATCAATACCACTTGGTAAGTAATGCTCTGAAACAGCTAAACTTATTTCTTCATCAAAACCTTGCTCTCTTGCAAAGTATCCACCCATCACACCTTGTAATTCAGGAAACTCTCCAACTAAATCTGACATCAAATCTACTTTACAAATTGAGGAGGCAATTTCTATCTTCTCTTTACTTATTAAAAGTTCATCTGATATTATTCCGCTTAGTTTTCTTACTCTTTGTATTTTATCAAAATAACTTCCCAATCCTTTAAAATAATTAATTTGCTTCAATCTAGATACCTGTTTAACTAAATTTTGAGACTTATTTCTGTTCCAAAAAAATTCCGCATCTGCCAACCTTGCATCTACAACATTTTGATTTCCTAATTTAACTAATCCTTTTTTGTCCTTACAATCTGCCACAACTATAAAATTATTTGTTATTTTGTTTTTACTATCAAATGTAGGAAAATATTTCTGGTGATGTTGCATTGTTATAATAAGTATTTCTTGTGGAATTTCTAAAAATTTCTTATTAAACTCACATACTAAAATTTTTGGTTTTTCAACAATATTTATTATTTCGTCTATAAGTTTTTCATTAACGTTTATATGAATTTTATTTTGATTAGTTACCTTGTTTATTTCTTTAATTATAAATTCTTTCCTTTTATTTTGGTCAATTGTTACTCCATTTTGTTTAAAAAATTTTATATAAGATTTAAAATCAACAAAACTTTTTACTTCATCTTCTAGATCTTTATCTGTAAAAGTTTTATTTGAACTCTGTAAATGGTTTAATTTAAATTCAATTATTTTTTTATCAAATAAAGCTAATATTGATTTTAACGGTCTTCCCCAATATAAATCATGATTGCCCCATTTCATTGATTTTTTCCATGAAATTTTTAAAAGCAAACTTGCAATATTTTCTTTTAATAAATCGTATGTTTTTATTTTTCGTGATGGTTTGTTATAGAAGTAGAATATGCCTTTTTCAGTGCTTTTTTTGAAAACTTTTTCTTTACTTATTTTATTGGATTTTAAAAATCCTTCTAAAGCCTTTTCTGGAGCATTTATATTAGGACCTCTAATTTCCTCTGCTTTTTTTATTACATCTTTAGGTATCTTATTTATATGAACAATGAGCCTATTTGGAGTTGAATAAGTATTAATTTTACCTTTAACTATAATTTCATTATCATCAAAAAATTTTTTAAAAATTTGTGTTAAATCATTTCTAGCATTGATTTGTAATCTGGAAGGTATTTCTTCACTAAATAATTCAAGGAAAAATTCAGACATTTTAATTTTGTGTTTCTACCCAAATTTTTCCAATTTCTCTTGTTAGATCTCTTATCCTTGCGATATATTCTGCTCTTTGAGCAACACTTATAACTCCTCTAGCATCTAAAATATTGAACACGTGACTTGATTTTAAACATTGATCATATGCTGGAAGAGAAATTTTCTTTTCAATTAATGATTTTGCTTCTTCTTCGAGCATATCAAAAATCTTAAATAATTTATCTGTGTTTGCATAATCAAAATTATAGGCTGAAAATTCTTTTTCAGCTTGATAAAAAACATCTTTGTATAAAACTCCTTCATCATTCCAAATTAAATCAAAAACATTTTTTTTGCCTTGAATAAACATACATAATCTCTCTAAACCATAAGTAATTTCAACAGATATTGGATTGCATTCCATCCCTGCCATTTGTTGAAAATAAGTAAATTGAGTAACTTCCATACCATCACACCATACTTCCCATCCAAGACCGGCAGCACCTAAGGTTGGACTTTCCCAATCATCCTCTACAAATCTGATATCGTGCTCTTCGTATTTAATACCTACTGATGATAGGCTATTAAGGTACATTTTTTTAATATCTTTTGGTGAAGGTTTTATTAAAACTTGAAATTGATAGTAGTGTTGTAAACGATTAGGATTTTCTCCATACCTTCCATCTGTTGGTCTTCTTGATGGTTGAACATAAGCTGTTTTCCATGGTTTAGAACCTAATGATCTTAGAGTTGTTGCTGGGTGAAATGTTCCTGCTCCAACTTCTAAATCATAAGGTTGTAAAATAACGCAACCTTTTTTTGACCAAAACTTTTGAAGATTTAAAATTGTATCCTGAAAAGAGATAAATGATTTTGGATTTTTTGTTTTTTTTTTAGAAACCATATTTTTGCCAAATAGATCTTTCTTCTAAAACACTTATCAATTTATCTGCATGGTCTTCTGAAGACGAAAGTTTTTTGGCAAGCCATCCTTTAGACTTTTCAAATTTTTTAATTTCAACATCTTCACCAAATTTTTCTCTCAATATCTGTTCTGCATTTCCTATTCCATCTATCAAACCGAGTTTTAAGGATGTTTTGCCAGACCAAAATTCTCCAGAAAAAAGTTCAACATCAGTTTTGTTCAGTTTTGTTGATCTACTTTCCTCTACAACATTAATAAATTCTTGGTGAAGTTCCAGTTGAATATTTTTTAATCTTTGAATGTCCTCTTCTTTCTCGTCTAAAAAAGGATCTAGAGTACTTTTATTTTTTCCAGCTGTATAAACCCTTCTTTGTACCCCAATTTTTTGAATTAAATCTTTAAAACCAAAAGAAGAGTAAATCACTCCTATTGATCCGATTATAGAACTTGCATTAGCATAAATCTCATCACCTGCGCATGCAATTAGATAGCCTCCGGATGCAGCAACATCTTCCGCAAAAATTATTACTTTTTTTTTGTATTTCTTAGATTGTTCTCTAATAAATTTATATATTAGATGTGATTGAACGGGTGAACCACCTGGTGAGTTAATTGAAATTGCAACAGCCTCTGCTTTTTTTACTGAAAAAGCTTTTTTTATCATTTCTTCTTGAGAGGAATATTCTATTCCTTGTTTAAACTTTCCAACATTTCCAATTACGCCGGTAAGTCTTAAATGACTAACAATTTTTTTTTTTTTAAAAAATGAAAACATACAAATGATTATAAAAGTTTTACTTAATTATAAAGCTACTTATAGTTGAAGAAATAGGTGCGTCAATTGATAAGTATATTAATAAACTTAATGTAATATTTTGGATTTATGGGTTCAGTAGTTCAATTAAAAAAGCAAATAACTAATGCATATACAGATTTAGTAAATTCTGTTGATGAAAAACTAAGTTTAGTTGAAGACAAAATTTCTTACAAATTAGATAGTAAGGTTGAGCTTGTTAAAGAAATGACAGCTTACCACATGACTAGTGGAGGTAAAAGATTAAGAGCATTAATTACTTTGGAGTGTGCTAAATTGTGTGGATATTCAAAAGGTAGTAGAGATGTGAACCTAGCTGCATGTGTTGAACTTATACACGCAGCAACTCTTATGCATGATGATGTAATTGACAGCGCAGATTTAAGAAGGGGAAAAAAAACTACAAATAAAATTTGGGGAAATCAGTCATCAATTCTTGTTGGGGACTATTTATTAAGCAGATGTTTTGAAATGATGGTTGAGGATGGAAGTATTGAAGTATTAAAACTTTTATCTTCTACATCATCAACTATTGCTCAAGGAGAAGTTTTGCAGTTACAACATAAAGGTGACTCTGATATGTTAGAAGAAACATATCTGAATATAATTTCTTCTAAAACAGCAGCTTTATTTTCAGCATCTTCAAAAGTTGGATCGATAATTACCTATAAAGGCAATAAATTTAAAGATGCACTAGAATTCTATGGAAAGAACCTTGGATTAACATTCCAGATTGCAGATGACACACTTGACTATAACTCAGAATTAAAAATGTTTGGTAAAGAGATAGGGAAAGATTTTTTTGAGGGCAAGGTAACTCTCCCAATTATTCTATTAAATCAAAAATTGTCTTCAGATGAAAAATTAGTTTTAAAAAAAATATTTGAACAAAATATCAGATCTAAAGAACAATTTGACTATGTGCTTAAGTTAGTAAAAAAATATAATATAATTAACGAGTGTTACAAAAAAGCGGAACACTATATAAGTTTAGCATCAAATTCATTAAGTATATTTCAAGATTGTGAAGAAAAAACTATACTTAAAAATTTAACTGCTTTTAGTATTAATAGAAAATTTTAAGGTGATAAGAGAATTTTTTTCCAAGCATTATCTTCTTTAATATATTTTAATCTTTCGTGAATTCTATTTTCACCATCTAACCAAAACTCAATTTCGTGGTGTTTTAACCTCCAGCCCGACCAATGATCAGGTCTTGGAACATTATTTTCATCTTTATAGAGATCTTTGAATTTTTTTATTGATTGGTTTAGTTCTTCTCTATCTTTTAAAATTGAGCTTTGATTCGAGGCCCATGCACCAATTCTACTTCCATAACTTCTGGAATTATAATAACTATCCGCTTCATCATCTGAAACTTTTTCAGCAGTTCCAACTATACGGATTTGTCTGAGTAAACTTTTCCAATGAAAGCACATTGAAATATTTGGATTCTGCTTTATAGAATTTCCTTTATTGCTATTAAAGTTAGTGTAAAAGACAAACCCGTCCTCTCCATAGTCTTTGAGCAATACCATTCTTACATTTGGATAACCTCTTTTGTCAATAGTGCCTAGTGCTAATGCATTTGGATCATTAATTTCATTTTTCTTTGCCTCTTTATACCATTCAGTGAATAATAGTATTGGATTATCAAGTTCAAGAAAGCATTTATCTAATCCTAAAGAATTTTTTTCGTTCATAATTTAACCAAAATAATTTATATAATAATATAATGTCTTTTAATACATTTGGAAAATTTTTTCGATTTACTACATGGGGTGAGTCTCATGGTCCAGCAATAGGGTGTGTTGTTGATGGATGTCCTCCAAATATTAAGCTTAATATCAAAGACATTCAGTTAGAATTAAATAAAAGAAAGCCTGGTCAATCTAAATTCACAACTCAAAGAAAAGAGGATGATAAAGTTGAAATTTTATCAGGAACATTTGAGGGCAAAACAACAGGTACGCCTATCTCAATGATTATCTTCAATAAAGATATGCGATCTAAGGATTATAAAAATATTAAAGATAAATTTAGACCTGGTCATGCTGATTACACATATTTTAAAAAATATGGAATTAGAGATTATAGAGGTGGAGGCAGACAGTCAGCAAGAGAGACTGCATCAAGAGTAGCAGCGGGGGCAATAGCAAAACAAGTTTTGGAAAAAATTATCGGAAAAAAATACAGTGTAATTGGAGCAGTAACACACTTAGGAATACTAGGATGTGACACAGAAAAATGGAATGACAAATTCATTGCAAAAAATCCTTTATTTTGTCCTGATAAAACAGTTTTAAAATTATGGGAAAAATATTTACTTGGAATAAGAAAAGCTGGCTCATCATGTGGGGCTGTTATTGAAGTAAGAGCAAGAGGTGTGCCTGTCGGATTGGGAGCTCCAATTTATTCTAAATTAGATATGGATTTGGCATCAGCTATGATGAGTATTAACGCTGTAAAAGGAGTAAACATAGGATCAGGAATGAACTCTGCTCAACTCTCTGGTGAACAAAATTCTGATGAAATGTCTCAAAAAGGAGAGAAAACAAAATTTAAATCAAATAATGCTGGAGGAATTTTAGGAGGAATTTCTAGTGGACAAGAAATAATAGTTTCATTTGCAGTAAAACCGACTTCATCAATTCTTTCTCAAAGAAAAACAATTAATAAATTTGGAAAAAATACATCAATTTCAGTCACAGGTAGACATGATCCTTGCGTAGGTATTAGGGCAGTACCTATAGGTGAAGCAATGATGCATTGCGTAATCCTTGATCACTACTTAATGAATAAAGCTCAATGTGGAAATTAATTCGTTTTTTTAATTACAACTTTGGAATTTAAAGTTTCTAAAACTTTCACTTCAATAGATTTAGCATCTAAACCAGCTTCTTTATACATTTCTTCTGGTTTATCTTGGTCTAAAAATTTATCAGGCAAAATCATTGATCTAAATTTTAAATTATTATCTAATAAATTCTTTTCATTTAAAAAATGATTTAAATGGGCTCCAAAACCTCCAATAGAACCTTCTTCCAATGTAATTAGTACTTCATGATTTGTTGCAACTTGCCACATGAGATTTTCATCCAAAGGTTTTGCAAATCTAGCATCTATAATTGTGGGTTTAATTCCCATTTTTTTTAAACTTTCTTCAGCCAATAAACATTCTTTTAATCTGTTTCCAAAACTTACTAAAGCAACTTTCTTTCCTTCTCTTATAACTCTTCCTTTTCCTATGTCGATTTTTTCGTTGATATCGGGTAATTCTAAACCTACTCCATTTCCCCTTGGATATCTAAATGCACACGGTTGATTATTAATATCTACTGACGTGTTAACCATTCTTACTAATTCTGCCTCATCACTTGCTGCCATAACAATAAAATTGGGTAAGGTTGATAAATATGTAATATCAAAAGAACCCGCATGAGTCGCTCCATCGGCACCTACTAAACCAGCTCTATCAATTGCAAATCTTACTGGTAAACTTTGAATTGCAACGTCATGAACTACCTGATCATAAGCTCTTTGTAAAAATGTTGAATAAATTGCTGCATAAGGCTTATAACCTTCTGTGGCTAAACCTGCAGCAAAAGTAACAGCATGTTGTTCGGCAATTCCAACATCAAAAGTTCTATCCGGGAAAACTTTAATAAATGCGTCCATTCCTGTCCCAGACGGCATAGCTGCAGTTATACCTACAATTTTACTGTCTTTCTTTGCATGCTGTATTAATGTATTTGCAAATACCTTTGTAAAAGCAGGAGCCTTAGTTATTGATTTTTGTTGAACTCCAGTTTGAACATCAAATTTTGTCACTCCGTGATACTTATCATCAGATTTTTCAGCAAAACTATATCCTTTGCCTTTTTGAGTTTTTATATGAATTAGTATTGGACCATTATGATTACTTTCTTTTGCATTTTTTAAAATTGGCAATAAAACATCTAAATCATGCCCATCAATTGGACCAACATAATAAAAACCTAATGAATTAAATAATGTACCACCTGTGACAGCCGATCTAAAAAAATCTTCAGCCTTTCCAGCCTTTTTGCTAAATCTTTTCGAAAAGGATGAAATAATCATTTTAACCGTTTCTCTTAAACTAAAATAAATCTTACCTGAAAAAATTTTAGCAAGGTAAGATTTCATTGCACCAACTGGTTTTGCAATTGACATATCATTGTCATTCAAAATTACGATCATTTTAGTTTTTGAGTCTCCAGCATTATTCATAGCCTCATATGCCATTCCTGCACTCATGGCACCGTCACCAATAACTGCTATAACCTGATCTGATTTATTTGATAATTTATTCGCTGTTGCAATACCAAGTCCAGCAGAAATAGAAGTAGAACTATGAGCTGCACCAAAGGGGTCAAATTCACTTTCTGATCTCTTTGTAAAACCAGATAAACCACTTCCCTGTCTTAAAGTTCTTATTTTATCTTTTCTTCCTGTTAAAATTTTATGAGGGTATGATTGATGTCCAACATCCCATATCAATTTGTCTTTTGGAGTGTCAAAAACATGATGAAGTGCTACAGTTAATTCTACAACACCTAAACCTGCACCTAGATGACCACCTGTTTTTGAGACAGCATCAATCATCTCTCTTCTTACTTCATCTGATAGAACTTTTAATTCTCCATTATTGAGTTTTTTTATATCCGTAGGAAAATTAATATTATTTAAATATTTATAATTCTGCATTTATTTATTTCTACTTAATATAAATTCAATTGTCTCTTTTAAATCACTAGCATTATTTCCATATCCAACTAAGCTATTAAATATTTCTTTTTTTAGTTTTGATGCATATTTAATAGCATTTTTATATCCTAGTAAACTTATTAATGTTGCTTTTCCCTTTTTAGAATCTTTATTTGTTTTTTTTCCTGCAGTTTTTGATGTACTGCTATAATCAATTAAATCATCTGCAATTTGAAAAAGTAAACCAATTTTTTCACCAATAACTGAGAATTTTTTTATTTGATCTTTTTTGTTTGTCAAAATAACTGGAGACAAACAGCTGAATGAAAATAATTTTCCAGTCTTTTTTATCTCCATATCTATAACTTTTTGTTTAGAAACTTTTTTTCTTTCATAATTTAAATCCAAAAATTGACCTCCAGCTATTCCTTGGTGTCCTGATGATTGAGATATTAGATTTATTAAAGTTATTTTTTTAATGTTATTTATGCTGAACTTTGGATCGGATAAAATTTCAAAAGCTAATGTCAAAAGAGAGTTGCCAGCTAGGACCGCTGTTGATTCTCCAAATTTTTTATGTGTAGTTAGTTTACCTCTTCTAATATCATCATCATCCATACAAGGTAAATCGTCATGTATTAGTGAATAAGCGTGTATACATTCAACTGCTGAACTTAAATATAAAAGATTTTTTTTTTCTACATTAAAAATTTTTCCAACATCAAAAATAAGCTTAGATCTTATTTTTTTTCCTCCGGGAAATAAACCATACTTAATAGGTATAATTAGATCTGTTTTGTTTTGTTTTGCTAAGTAATTTTTTAAAAATTTATTTACCACATAAACAGTTCTCGCTAATTTTTTTTTCATTTTTTTGAGGTTAATTCTTCGATTTTTAGCTTGGTACTTTCAGATATATTTTTTGAGTCCTTTTGAAATTTTTTCTCTATTAAATTATTTAACTTTATTAAATATTGATAATCATCAATAGATTCTTCCAAATTTTTTTTACTTTCTAATTCTTGTATTAAACGATCTGCTATATCTGTGAGTTCACTCAAAGATTTTGACTCAATATCATCTGGCAAAATTTTTTCATTCATATAATAATTTGTAATATTATATGAAAATTAATGATTCAAATATTAAAAAAGCAGTAAAATATTTAAATAATAACGAATGTATTGGAATACCTACGGAAACTGTCTATGGATTAGCTGCTAATGCCTATTCTGATAAAGCTACCAAAAGAATATTTAAATTAAAAGGAAGGCCCGCTGATAACCCTTTAATAGTTCATTATTCTAATATTAATGACTTGGAAAGAGATTGTGAGACTAATCCTTTGTTTTATAAACTTTATAATTCATTATGCCCCGGGCCAATTACATTTATATTAAAACTAAAAAATAATAGCAAAATTTCAAAAAACGTTACCAATAACAAAAAAACGTTAGGTGTAAGATTTCCAAATCACCGAGCAGCTAGAATATTGTTAAAATCTTTAAAATATCCTTTAGCAGCACCAAGCGCAAATATCTCTAAAGGGATAAGTCCAGTAACAAAAGATGATGTGTATGATGAATTTGGAGAAAAAATTAAATTTATTTTAGAAGGCGGAAGATCAAAAGTTGGTGTTGAATCTACGATAATAAGTTTAGTAAAAAAACCCCAAATTTTAAGATTGGGTGGTTTAGATATTTCTATATTAAATAAAAAATTAAAAATAAATTTAAAAACTAAATTGCATGCCAAAAGTAATATAAATTCTCCAGGGAGAGGAAGAATTCATTATTCACCAGGTATACCCATTAGATTAAACGCAGTTAAAATAAAAAAAGAGGAGGCTTTTATTCTAATTAAGAAGAAAAAAGAAAAAAATAAGAATTATTTTTACTTAAGTAAGACAAATAATCTAATGGAGAGTGCTAAAAATTTATATAAAATATTGAGAAAAATTAAGAAGTTAGGTTACAAAAAAATAGCTGTACAAAGAATACCGAACCAAAACTTTGGATTGGTGATTAACGATAGACTTTTTAGAGCATCAAGAAAATGAAAAATTTAGTAGAAGTTAAAAACATAAAAAAAAATTATGGAAAGAATGAGGCTGTCAAAGATATAAGCTTTAACATAAAAGAAGACGAAATTTTAGGCCTATTAGGTCCAAATGGTTCGGGAAAAACAACAACAATAGGCATGTTATTGGGACTTTTAAAACCGACTAGTGGAGAAATTTTTATAAATGGACAAAAATTAGAGGGGAATAGAATTGAAATCTTAGAACAGATTAACTTCATATCTCCATATATTGAATTACCAAAAAAACTTACAGTTAAACAAAATCTAACCGTTTATGGAAAATTATACAAAATAAATAATATTAATGAGAGGATCGAATTTTTATCAGAAAAATTAAGATTAAAAGGATTACTTAATAGCATTACAGGTGAATTATCATCTGGACAAAAAAATAGAGTAAGTTTGGCAAAAGCATTAATCAACGAACCAAAAGTATTACTGCTAGACGAGCCGACTGCATCATTAGATCCCGAAGTAGGTGATTTTGTTAGATCTTTTTTGGAAGATTATAAAAAAGAAAAAAAAATATCTATACTTCTTGCTTCTCATAATATGAACGAAGTCACTAGGCTTTGTAAATCTATTCTAATGATGAAAGACGGAATTATTATCGATGAAGGAAATCCTGAAGAATTAATAAATAAACATGGCAGAAAAAACCTTGAAGAAGTTTTTTTAAAATTATCAAGGAGTAAAAATGAGCTTAACTAGAATGTACGGTCTTTTTTTAAGACATTTTTATTTAATAACTAGATCTTTCCCAAGAGTTTTAGATCTTGTTTATTGGCCGACTATTCAAATTACTTTATGGGGATTTATCTCAAATTTTTTTGCTACACATACAACATATTATAATAATGCGGTAGGAGTTATATTAACATGCGCAATCCTATATGATTTTCTTTTCAGAACAAGCATTGGATTTAATATGCTGTTTCTTGAGGAAATTTGGAGCAGAAACTTTACAAATTTATTTATTGCGCCGATGAAAATTGGTGAAATATTAACTTCACTTGTTGCTACAGCTTTAATAAGAGCTCTTATAGGTTTAATACCAGCAGTACTTTTAACTTCTCCATTATTTGGTATTTCAATTTTAGATTTAGGAATATTTTTATTCTTTTTATTTTTGAGTCTATATTTATTTGGAATAACACTTGGCATACTGGTATCAGCTGGTCTATTAAGATATGGGCCCTCTTTTGAAAATATAGCATGGTCTACAATGTTTTTATTAGCTCCATTTGGATGCATTTATTATCCAATTGAAATATTGCCAGAAGTATTTCAGAAAATAGCTTACTTATTACCATTGGTATATATTTTTGAGGAGGCAAGAAATATTTTGATTAATCAAGCTGTAGATATTCAAAATATCTATTATGCATTCTTGTGGAATGGGGTTTACTTTGTATTATCGATTATATTATTCTATTATTCATTCAATGTCGCAAAAAATAAAGGGACACTTATTAATATGGGTGAATAATGGTGCGCCCGCAAGGAGTCGAACCCTGAACCTCCAGAGCCGAAATCTGGCGCTCTATCCAGTTGAGCTACGAACGCATGATAATTTAATATAATAATTTATGAAAAATATCATCAATTTTGTTGTTGAAGAAGACTATAATAACAAGAGAGTAGACACGATATTAGCAAATCATAATAAAAACTTAAGCAGAACACGAGTAAAATATTTAATACTAAATTGTAAATTAAAGATTAATGACAAAATTGTACAAGATCCTTCAATTAAAACTAAAATAAATGACAAAATTGAGCTTGAAATTCTTGAACCTAAAAAACAAAGCTTAAAACCTTATAATTTTAAATTAAATATAATTCATGAAGACAAAGATTTAATTGTAATTGATAAACCATCTGGAATTTCGATGCATCCTGGTGCTGGTAACTATGATAATACTATAGTTAACGCATTAATGAATTATGATAGCAAAAATTTATCTGATATTGGTGATGAACTGAGGCCTGGTATAGTTCATAGAATTGATAAAGATACATCTGGATTAATTGTAATTGCAAAAAATAATTTAACTCATGAAAAATTATCAATTCAGTTTTCTGAACATTCTATAACAAGAGTTTATCAAACTTTAATATGGGGAAAATTAAGACCTCAAAAAGGAAAAATTGAAACCTTCATAACTAGAAGTTCGAAAAATAGACAAATGATGGAAGTATCATCAAGTAAAGGTAAAAAAGCGATTACTCATTATGAAACTTTAGAGCTTTTTGAGAATGATAAAGTTCCAACCCTTAGTTTTATACAATGCAAATTAGAAACTGGCAGAACTCATCAAATAAGAGTTCATATGTCATACAAAGGTAATAATATTCTTGGAGATAAAAAATATAAAAAGAAATTTAAGAAATTTAAAAACATTGACGAAGATCTTAATAGTAAAATTTTAAATCTGGATAGACAATTTTTACATGCAAAACAGTTGGGTTTTACCCATCCAAGGACAGGAGAAAGGTTAGGATTTTCATCAAATATACCAAACGAATTAAATGATATCTTAAAAAAACTAAGAAAATTAAGTAAATAAAACGATTGTAAAAAAAAATTTCTCTATTACATAAATACTTCCTATGAGTAATAATACATACAATTTGCCAACTCTTTCAAATGAAGGTGGTTTAGCTGCTTATCTATCTCAGATAAAAAAATTCCCTATGCTAGATGCAGAAGAAGAATACATGCTTGCTAAAAATTGGCAAGCAACGGGAAATGTTAAATCAGCTGAAAAACTTGTCACAAGTCATTTAAGGCTAGTTGCTAAAATAGCAATGGGCTACAAAGGTTATGGTTTGCCTCTTAATGAAATGATTTCAGAAGGTAACGTAGGCTTAATGCAAGCTGTTAAAAAATTTGAACCAGAAAAAGGTTTTAGACTTGCAACTTATGCAATGTGGTGGATTAGAGCTTCTATTCAAGAATATATTCTAAGATCATGGAGTTTAGTAAAAATTGGAACTACAACAGCTCAGAAGAAGCTTTTTTTCAACTTGAAGAAGTTAAAAAATCAAATTGCACCTAGAACTGAAGGTGACTTACGCGATGAACACGTAAAAGACATAGCAAACAGATTAGATGTTAGTGAACAAGAAGTAGTATCTATGAATAGAAGGCTTTCAGGAAAAGAGCAGTCATTAAATGCACCAATTGGGGAAGATGGTGATGAATGGCAAGATTGGGTCGTAGACAACGATATGGATCAAGAGCTTAAATTTGCCCAAAATGAAGAAATGGAGCAACGAAAAGATCTTCTTCAAGATTCTATTAAAATTTTAAATGAAAGAGAAAAGGAAATTCTTTACTCAAGAAGATTAACAGATGATCCAATAACTTTAGAGGATTTAAGTAAAAAATTCAAAATAAGTAGAGAAAGAATAAGACAAATTGAAAATAAAGCATTCGAAAAACTTCAAAAACATATGCTTAACTCTGCTAAATCAAAAAATCTACTACCCGCAAATTAATACTTCTATTTTTTAATAGTTAAACGGATCTACTAAAAGAATAGTATCTTTTCTCTCTGGGCTTGTTGAAATACTGGATATTTTTGTCTCAATAAACTCTTCAATAGCTTTCACATAAATTTTTGCATTATTAGGTAAATCATCAAATTTTTTTATACCTCGAGTTTTAGATTTCCAACCTTCAAGTATTTTATAAACTGGTTTAACATTTAATTGATCTTCAACAGCTGCAGGAAAATAATCAATTTTTTTTCCATTTAACTCATAAGCTACACATAAATTTATTTCATCAAGCTCATCTAATACATCTAATTTTGTTAATGCTATTCCATCAATGCCTGAAATCTTTATGGTTTGTCTCACCAAAACTCCGTCAAACCAGCCGCATCTTCTTTTTCTACTAGTTACAGTTCCAAATTCATGTCCCTTTTCACCTAAATGATTACCAATATTATCAGTTAATTCTGTTGGGAAAGGTCCTTCACCTACCCTTGTTGTATATGCTTTTGTAATCCCTAACACATAGTTTATTGAGTTTGGACCACATCCAGATCCTGTTGCTGCTGAAGCTGCTACAGTATTGGATGAAGTTACATATGGATATGTTCCATGATCGACATCAAGTAATATTCCTTGAGCTCCCTCAAATAATATTTTTTTATTTTCTGATTTAAATTTATCTATCTTTCTCCAAACAGGTCCTGAATATTGTAAAATATTTGGAGCTATTTTTAATAAGTCCTCAACAAGTTTATCTTTTTCATATATTGACTTACTCAATCCCTTTCGGATTGCATTATGATGTTCAAGCACTAATGATAATCGATTTTCAAGATTCTGTTTTGATGCAAGATCCATTACTCTTATTGATCTTCTTCCTACTTTATCTTCATAAGCTGGGCCAATTCCTCTTCTAGTAGTTCCAATTTTTGATTTACCTGCGGAGTCTTCCCTTATTTCATCCATCTCTCTATGAAATGGTAAAATTAGTGTAGCTGCTTCTGACAGTATAAGATTATTTTTATTAATCTCTACACCTTTAGATTTGGCTTCCTCAATTTCATCTAGAAGTGCCCAAGGATCTACAACAACTCCATTTCCTATTATAGAAATTTTATTTTTTCTGACAATTCCAGATGGTAATAGTCTTAGTTTATAGGTAATACCATCTATGACTAAGGTATGACCAGCGTTATGGCCTCCTTGAAATCTTACAACAACATCTGCCTCACTAGATAACCAATCAACTATTTTTCCTTTTCCCTCATCTCCCCACTGCGATCCAACAACGACTACATTATTCATCTAAATTTCTTTTGTATTATAAAACTATTTAAATGGTTAATTGGTCCATTTCCTTTTCCAAAGTTTGGTCTTGTCCTAATGGCATTGTTTACATATCTAATAGCTAACTCACAAGATTTCTTTAGAGTTTTTCCACATCCATAATATGTTGCAATTGCGCTTGATAATGTACATCCAGTGCCGTGAGTATTTTTTGTTTTAATTTTTTTATTTGTAAATATTACAGTTTCTTTTTTATTTACAAGAATATCTCTCAACGTTTTAGAATTTAAATGACCACCTTTAATTAAAACATTCTTAGCACCTAAATCTAATAATACTTTAGCAGCATTTTTCATATCCAATATAGATTTAATTTTTATTTTAGTTAATATTTCAGCTTCAGGAATGTTTGGTGTTATTAAATCAACTTTTTTTATTAGTTTTTTTTTCATTAATAAAATAGCATTATTATCAATAAGGGTGGTCCCACTTTTAGCTACCATAACGGGATCTAATATTATTTTTTTTAAATTTGATTTGTTTATTGATTTTAATACTGAATTTATAACTTGAGTAGAATGCAGCATTCCAATCTTTACTGAATCTGGTTTAATATCTTTTGACGTAAATTCGATTTGATTAGAAATTTCTTTACTGGGCATTGATATTATGGACTCAACACCTGTAGTATTCTGAGCTGTAACAGCTGTTATTGCTGTCATAGCATAAGAACCAAGAGAAGTGACTGATTTAATATCCGCTTGTATGCCTGCTCCTCCAGAGGAGTCGGATCCTGCAATTATTAATATTTTAGATTTGATTTTCAATTTACTGAATAGATTTTTTAATTATGTTAACACACAATTTATTTAATTTTGAATCCTCTGACTCGCTCATAATTCTAATTTTTGGTTCAGTACCAGATTTTCTAACTAATATTCTACCTTTATTTTTAATTAATATATTTGCTTTGTTAATTGCTTTTTTACATTTTGGAGTATTAATTATTGATTTATCCTTAACTTCTATATTTTCTAATATTTGAGGTGTAGGATTAAATTTATTAAAAAGTTCACTAGCTTTCTTTCTTTTTCTTAACGAAAAAAGGATTTCTAAAGCAACCAGTAATCCATCTCCTGTTGTTGCAAACTTACCAAGAATTATATGACCTGATTGTTCTCCACCTAAATTAAATTTATTTTTTTTCATTTTTTCTTTAACATATCGATCACCTACATTTGATCTTAAAAATTTTATTTTGTTTTTTCTGAAAAATTCTTCTAAACCATAATTTGACATTAAAGTTCCAATTACACCTCCTTTCAAAATTTTTTTTCTTTTCCATCTCTCACCCAACATGGCAAGAATTTTATCTCCATCAATAATTTTACCTTTTTCATCACAAACGATAATTCTGTCTGCATCACCATCTAACGAGATTCCTATATGAGCTTTACTTTTTTTTGTCATTTGGCAAATTTTACTTGGATAAGTAGATCCAGATTTAAGATTAATATTTAATCCGTTAGGAGAAGTACCTGCTTTGTAAACTTTTGCTCCCAGTGATTTAAATAATTCTGGACCGGCTTTATAACCAGCTCCATTTGCACAATCTAAAGCAATTTTAATCCCTTTTAAACTAAATGAAGATGGGAAGTTGTGTTTTAAAATGTTTATGTAAGTTTCATTCGCATGTTCTAGTCTTTTAACTCTGCCCAATTCAATTGGTTTAGAAAGATTTTTTGCAATTTTAAAGTCAATTAACTTCTCAATTTTCTTCTCGATTCTGTCTGATAATTTTAGTCCATCTGGACCAAATAGTTTCAATCCATTATCATAATATGGATTATGAGATGCTGTAATCATTATACCCAAATTTGCTCTCATTTTTTTTGTTAACATAGCTAAACCATTTGTAGGTAGTGGTCCTAATGTATAAATATGCATTCCTGCTGATGCAAGCCCAGATACTAACGCTGGTTCAAGTGTATATCCTGATAATCTAGTGTCTTTTGCAATAATTGCTGTTTGTTTACTTTTTTTTAAATTTTTAAAATATGTTCCAGCAGCTAAACCAAATTTAAAAAACATTTCTCCATTTATTTTAGATCCATTAACCTTTCCTCTAATTCCATCTGTGCCAAAATATTTTTTAATCATTTTTAATTTTGTAATTTTTTAAAAACTTTAAATGCCTGATTAATTTCTTTAACATCATGAACCCTTAAAATTTGAACTCCCTGAAGATATGCTTGAATGCACGAAGATACAGTTCCACCAATTCTATCCTTAGTATCATTTTCTTTAGAAATATCTTTAATAAATCTCTTTCTAGATAAACCTAACATTACAGGAAGACCTAATGAATGAAAAATAGATATATTCTTTAAGAGAGTAATATTATGTTTCAAATTTTTTCCAAATCCAATCCCCGGGTCTAATATGATATTATTATGTTTAATGCCTTGCTTTCTAAGATAATTTAATTTTACTTCAAAGAAGTCATAGATATCAAGTAGTACATTTTTGTATGAAGGTCTAATTTGCATATTTTTTGGTGTTCCTTTCATATGATGAATAACAAAAGGTTTTTTCGTTTTTTTTAAAAAATTTATAGTTTCTTTATCATAACTAAGTCCAGATACATCATTTAAGAGATCTATTTTTATTTTAGAGGCTTTTTCCATCACAAAACTTTTTCTAGTGTCTAATGAAACTAAACTTTTTTTATTTTTCAATATTTTAAAAATAAACTTAATTCTATCCCATTCTTTCCTGGGATGAATATCATTTGCACCTGGTCTTGTAGATTCTCCACCCACATCTATTATTTTTGCACCACTTGATAATAGTTTTTTAACACGTTTTTCAGCTAAACTTTTTTTGTTATATCTGCCGCCATCAGAAAAGCTATCTGGGGTTAAATTAATTATACCCATCAAAATTGGGGTATTAGATAAAGTTAATTTTTTAAAAAATTTTTTTTTTTTAATATTTTTTAAGTCTTTGTTAACTTTACTTCTTAGCTTATTTGTAAGTTTACTAATATCTTTGAGATTAATAATTTTACTTTTTTTTCTGTGTAAGATTTCTATTTTATCAAAGGATATATCATTATGGCCGTTAAGAGGAATAGATTTACTTTTTTTAATATTTATTTTTGATGCTGTTCCGTAATAAAAATTACACGCCCTAGTGTAATATTTATTCATTAATGCTTAGTGCACTATCTTTGGTTTTAAACCCATCGAACCAAGCGCTGAGCTTTGATTATCATCTTCAACTTTTAGATCTTCTTTATTTTTTGGATATATATTTTTATTAATTAAATCCTCGATTTCTTCACCTGTCAAAGTTTCATAAGTAAGTAAAGCTTTTGCTAATTTGTGCAAATCATCAATCTTTTCAGTCAGAACTTTTCTTGCTCTTACATAACCCATGTCAACAAATTTTCTAATTTCACTGTCTACTTTTCTAGCTGTTTCCTCAGACATATTTTGTTGTCTAGCTACAGATCTTCCCAAAAATACCTCTTCCTCGTTTTCACCATAAGCAACTGGTCCCATTTCTTTACTTAAACCAGCTCTCATAACCATAGCCCTTGCTCTTTTAGTTGCTTGTTCAATATCACTAGCTGCTCCTGTGGTTACTTTATCATCTCCAAAAATTATTTCTTCCGCAACTCTTCCGCCCATGGCAATAGCCATTTGAGCGTGAAGTTGCTCTCTTGTTTGAGAAACCTCATCTCTTTCAGGTAATTGCATAACCATTCCTAGAGCTCTTCCTCTTGGAATTATTGTTGCTTTATGTATAGGATAAGCTGCTTTTTCATTTATTGTTACAATCGCATGTCCAGCTTCATGGTAAGCAGTTAATTTTTTCTCTTCTTCTGACATTACCATAGATCTTCTCTCGGATCCCATCATAACTTTATCCTTAGCTTCCTCAAATTCTTGATATGTCACAATTCTCTTATTTTTTCTTGCAGCTAGCAATGCAGCTTCGTTAACAAGGTTTGCTAGATCTGCGCCTGAAAATCCAGGGGTTCCTCTAGCAACTGTTCTTAGATTAACATCGGGAGCCATTGATATTTTCTTTGCGTGCACTTTTAAAATTTTTTCTCTACCAATTAAATCTGGATTGGAAACAACAACTTGCCTGTCAAATCTTCCTGGTCTTAAAAGGGCTGGATCTAGTACATCTGGTCTATTAGTTGCAGCTATAATAATGACACCCTCATTAGTATCGAAACCATCCATCTCAACTAAAAGCTGGTTTAGAGTTTGTTCTCTTTCGTCATTTCCTCCACCAAGACCCGCACCTCTGCTTCTTCCCACAGCATCAATCTCATCAATGAAAATTATACAGGGAGAATGTTTTTTACCTTGTTCAAACATATCTCTCACCCTTGAAGCTCCTACACCAACGAACATTTCAACGAAATCTGATCCAGAAATCGTAAAGAATGGAACCCCAGCTTCTCCTGCTATTGCTCTGGCTAGTAATGTTTTACCAGTCCCTGGAGGACCTACTAATAAACATCCTCTTGGTATCTTGCCACCTAATCTACTGAACTTTCTTGGATCTTTTAAAAATTCTACAACTTCCTCAACTTCCTCTTTGGCCTCCTCAACACCAGCAACATCATTAAAAGTAACTTTTCCCTTTACTTCATTCATCATTTTTGCTTTTGATCTTCCAAAACCCATTGCTCCACCTTTGCCTCCTTGCATTTGCCTCATAAAGAAAATCCAAACAGCAATTAATAAAAGCATTGGAAACCATGAAAGAAGTATTCCTAATAATGAAGGCATTTTTTCCTCTAAAGGACTAGCGGAGATACTGACACCTTTATCACTTAGCTTCTGAATTAAGTTAGGATCTTCAGGTGCATAAGTAGTAAATTGATTTCCATTTGATAATACGCCTTTTATATTTTTTCCTTGTATTTCAACTTTAACAACTCTTCCATTGTCTACTTCAGTTAAGAATTCTGAGAAAATAATTTTATTTTTTTGAGAAATTGAACCTTGGGGGTTTTTAAACATATTGTAAAGACCAATCGTTAAAATGACGATTATCCCCCACATTGCTAAATTTTTAAAATTCATAGACCATTAAATTAAGAATTATTAGTGAATTAACAAGTGTCATTTTGATCATTTAAGAAAAAAATTATCATTTTTCAGGGTAAATAATCACTGAATCGTTAATTTTTTCAATAATACATCCAGAAAGTGTCAATTTTACATTTTTTTTAAAAAATTTTAAAGAATCTATTAAACCAATGACCTTTTTACCTCTTGGATAGTTTTTTTTCTTACTTAGAAGTAGGATTAGCTGTGAAAAGCTTCTTAAAATAATTTCATCTGGATTATTAAAAAAAGATGAATTTAAAATTATTTTTTCATCTTTTTCAAAATATTTTGAGTTTTCAACAACATTTTTTTCAACAAAAAATTGGATAACTTCGTCACTTTTTGATAAATTTTTTAAAGTTGTATATAATTTATTAAAGTTTAAACCCTCTTCTTCTAAATTTCGTATCATTTTTCTTATTCTACTTCTCAGAAATTTGTCATTATTATTACTGGGATCATCTATAAAAAAACCAAATGTTTTTTTATTAATATTAATTAGTTCTTTTTTTGAAGTAGACAAAAAAGGTCTGATAATATTTATACCATTGTAATTATTTACATTTTTATCAAAAGAGACAAGTCCTTTTAAACCAGAACCTCTCAGAAATCTTATAAAAAAATTTTCAATCAGATCATCTTTATGATGACCTAATAAAAGGTGTTTAATATTATATTTAACACATTCCTTGAAAAATAAATCGTATCTTAGGTCTCTTGCGTAAGATTGAACATTCTTATCTATTTTATTAATTTTTTTTGATAGGATTTTACAATTGATTTTAAAGTTTTTTTTAAGCTTGTACTTTAAATTTTTAGCTTCAATAGAAGACTCTTTTCTTAATTTATGATCTATAATTACTGGATATAATTTAGCCTTATTTTTTAACGCATAACACTGAGAGAAAAATAAAACAGATAAACTGTCAGCACCACCAGATACTCCAACCATTATCTTTTTATTACTAACATCTAAAGATGTAAGATTATTTGAAAATACTTTATATATTTTTTGTACCTTGGGATCCTTTAATTTTGTTAAATAAAAATTAAGAGTTTTCTTTTTTACACTCAAACTTTTTCTCTTCATATTTAGCTTTTTGAAGGACTGACTGAGTGGCATTTGGGTACTGTTTTTTAACACCAGCAATCATTAAGCAACCCTGATCTTTCTCTCCTATTTGAACTAAAGACACACCAAGCTTCAAAAGATTAATAGGGGCTTTTTCACTTTTGGGATATTTTTGATAACCTTCTAAATACGCAGATGCCGCGTCTGTGTAGAGCTGTCTTATTCTAAAAGTTTCAGCATACCAATACTGAGCATTTCCAGAAAGATCATTATCTGGATTTGTGTCGACAAATTCTCTGAATGCTCTTTCTGCCATATTATAATCTCCAACTTTTAAAAAACTAGTTGCAAATTCATATTGTTCTAAAGGTGATGCGTTAGGTAAAATTTTTTCCTCGTTTATAAAACTTTCTGTTAAAATTGTTTGAGTTGTCTCGACAGATTGTATTGATTGTGTCTCATTTGTATCCGTCATATCTTTGTAAGATATTGTTCCTAAATCTTGAGGCTGGGATGTTCCGGGCATAATTTTTTTGCTGGTTAGGTTAGTGTCTGTATTCTCATTTATAATTAAATTATCTTGACTGTTTTGATTTTTTTGAACGATGTTCGAGTTGCTTTCCAAATCTTGAAATCTTAACTGGTTATCTGCCTGTGTTTTAGAAAGTCTTGATGATAATTTATCTACTTTAAAATTAATCTCTTCAAATTTATTAGTCAAATTTTGAAATTGCTTTTCTATTTCAGATAATTTTAATAAGTGTCTAGTTAATACATCCTCAGTTTCCTTACCTGTTAAAGAAGTTTCTCCCCCAGTTTTTTTTTGAAACGATTCTGAATAAACTGCTCTTTCCAAAGTTCTAAGATCTTTTTGAATAATTTCTAAGATTTCTTTCATATTCAATTCTTCTGAAGATGTACTGAAAGTAATAAAAAAAATGGAGAATATATAAGTAAAAATATTGATATACTTTTTTAACATTAATTATTTCTTAATTATAATGATGGCAAAAAAAAGACCCTAAAATTATTTATAAAAATCTTAGGGTCTTTAAAATATTTCAAATAGCTTTAATTAGCCTTTACTGTTACAGATCTTCTATTTTTTGACCAAGAAAGAGGATTTGATCCTGAATCAACTGGTCTTTCTTTTCCATAACTTATCACTGAAATTCTATCAGCAGATATTCCATATGTTATTAGATAATCTTTAGCAGCGTTTGCTCTTCTTTCACCTAATGCTAAGTTATATTCTCTTGTGCCTCTTTCATCAGCATGACCTTCAACTACAACATTGATACTAGAATTTTCTCTTAACCAATTAGCTTGTTTTCTTAATGTGTCTCTTGATTTAGTTGTCAAAATAGATTCGTTTGTTGCAAAAAATACTCTGTCTGGAACACCGTCAGCTAAATATTTAACAGTATCAGTCCCTGTATAAACATCACCTTGCATTTGACCTTCTACCTGAGTAGTAGTTTTTTTTGTTGCACAAGCTGATACGATTAAACTTAATAATATAACTAGAAAAGTATTTCTAAATGATTTGCTAAAATTCATTAATGCTCCTTAATAATTTATTAGAACTTTTTCACAACTAATTAGATGTTTCAAGCACAAAAATCAACTTAATTTATATTAAAATTAATAAAAAAAGCCCTAATTACTTAATAAAGACGACCAAGATGGGTCGGAGGCATCAGTCTCTGTTTGAACCTCCCTCTCATTATATCCTGTCAGATCTATAGACCAAAGTTTAGCGCTAAATCCTTCACCTTTATCGTTAGACTTTGTTTCTCTATAAAAAATTAATACCCTTCCATTTGGTGACCATGAAGGAGCCTCTTGATAATAATTTTCTGTTAACAATCTCTCTCCAGAACCATCTGTTCTCATGACACCTATATAAAATTTACCTTTGTGAAGTTTTGTAAATGCAATCAGATCTCCTCTAGGGGACCAAACAGGTGTACCATACAAACCTTTTCCAAATGAAATTCTTTTTACATTTGAACCATCTGATTTCATCACATAGATTTGTTGAAAACCACTTCTATCAGAATTAAAAGTTATAAATTTATTATCTGGAGAGTATGAAGGAGAGGTGTCAATTGATGGATGATTAGTAATTCTCTCTACAATTCTATTTTCTAAATCCATTGTATAGATATCTGAGTTACCATCCTTAGCAAAGCTCATAATAATTTTTTTTCCATCTGGTGAAAATCTTGGAGCAAAAGTCATTCCAGGAAAATCACCAACTACTTCCTGTGTACCAGTTTCTATATCTAACAAATATACTCTAGGCAGATTTTTGAAATATGATAGATAAGTTACCATCTGGCTTGTTGGGTTAAATCTAGGAGTTAAAACTAATTCATTTCCTAATGTTAAATATTTCGTATTAAAACCATCTTGATCCATAATAGCCAATTTCTTTACTCTTGCTGTCTTTGGTCCTTCTTCCGATACATAAATAATTCTTGTATCAAAATATCCTTTTTCTCCAGTCAATCTCTCATAAACTTTGTCAGAAATTATGTGTCCAACTCTTCTCCAGTTGCTTGGGACTGTTGTAAATGCTAATGCCATCATTTCTCTACCAGCTAAAATATCCCAAAGTCTAAATTCAACTTTTAATTTTTTGTTCTCAACTGTTACTTTTCCTGTGATTAAAGCTTGCGCTTTAATAAGTGCCCAATCTTCAAATCTTGGTTTTAAATGTGCGATGTCAGGCTTTTGTAAAAATGCTTCTTTGCTAAGTGGATTAAATAAACCCGAGATTTTTAGATTATTTTCTACAACAGAAGAAATTTCTGAACCAATATTTTCTATTTTTAATTCACTAATTAAGTTTTTTTTTGATTTATCGTCTTGAAATAATGGTGAAACTGCAATTGGCAAAGGATCTAGGTTGCCTCGTGTTATATCAATTTCAATCAAAGAATTAGCTTTAGTTATTAAAAACAAAAAAACTAAAAAAGTAAAATTAAGAATTTTAATCATTACCCTCCAAGCATATCACGAGCATCAAAATTTAAAATCATATTTTTCCATCTTTCATAACCGCTTGTAGGAACTTTTAATGGATTACACAGCTGGATAGCTCTTCTAACACTATCTGCTAGTGTTCTAAATTTCTCTTTACCAGGTGTATTCATTTTTACATGATCTAGCATTTCAAGCTTTTCAATTGTTCCGTCTGGTTTTAATTGGAGTTTAACTCTAACTAATAAATCTTCACTAAATGGCAAACCTATAGGCACACTCCAACATGTAAATATTTGGGCCTTTAAGGCATCTTCCTCACTTAATGTTAACTTTGAATAGTCCATAGTTTCATCAGTTGATTGAGAAATCTTATCAACTTCTTTTTTTGTTTCTGCTAAATTTTCTTTTTTTTTATCAATTAAAGCTGCAATTTCATTTAAATCTAATTTTTCTTTTTTTTCAAATTCAGAAACTTGTTTAACTTTTTTTTCATCCAAAATAGGTTTTTTGGTTTGAACTATTTTTTTTATATTTTCATCATTGATTTCTTTTGAAGGCTTCTGCTTTTTTTCTTCTTTAGGTTGAATTTTTTGTTTATCTTCGTCTGGCATAGGTACGGCATTTAATTTTTCTTTTTTTAACTTTTCTATTTTATTTTCACTGGTTGGTGTTTTTTTTGATGCAAGCTTAGAAATTTCATTTTTTTTTTTATCTGTCTGAACTTCTTTTTTTTCATCTTTTTTTACTTTCTTAGGAGGGGCCTGTTCAGACAAAAGCTTTTCATTTTTTTTTTTTGCCTTCTCAATTATTTTTGATGCTTTTGGAGCAAAAGGAATATTTGTCTTTTCAGCTATTTGAATAAGCTCAACAGAAATAAGAGGTGGAATATCCAGAGGTTTTTTTGCAACAAATGGTAAAGCCAAAATACTCACCATAACAATAGCGACATGAAATCCAGATGAGATTAAAAGACCACGATACATAATCTTTATCTCTCTTTGTTCGGTTCAGATATTAAAGCAACTTTTGTAAATCCTGACCCTGAAAGCATTCCCATAATTTCAAGAACCCTTCCATAGTTAATAGCTTTGTCTCCCCTTACATATATTCTTGTATCAGTTCTGTTATTTGATACTGCCAATATTTTTACAATTAAATTATTAAATTCAACTTTTGTTTCCTGAATAAAAATTTCACCTTTAGAATTAATTGTTAAAGTTAAAGGTTCATTTTCCTCAGGAAGTGTATCAGCAGAAGTTTCTGGCAAATCTACCTGAACTCCAACAGTAAGCAATGGTGCGGTGACCATGAATATAATTAATAAAACCAACATTACATCAACAAATGGAGTAACATTAATTTCACTCATTGGATCGTTTTTTGAACTTTTGAGCTTAAATCCCATTTAAATAATTGATAAGAATCTTTTTGAAAAATTTTCTAATTTTTGTGAGTATTTTCTAGAGTCTGAATTAAATTTATTGTATGCAATTACAGCAGGAATTGCAGCTAATAATCCAAGAGCAGTTGCGAACAAGGCCTCTGCAATACCTGGTGCAACTATCGCAAGACTGGTATTTCTTGAGATTGCAATCGATTGAAATGAATTCATAATTCCCCAAACAGTTCCAAACAATCCTATAAATGGAGCTGTCGATCCAACGGTTGCTAAAAAACTATTATACTTTTCAACTGCCACCATTTGTTTTTCAATATTTACTTCTAAAACACTAGATAGCCTCTCAGATAAATTTGATTTCGATCTAGTTTTCATAACTGTTTGCATAGAACTTTTAAATAATTTTGCCATTGGATCTTCAATGTTTGAAGGCAGACTATTATAAAATGTTTCAGCAGACTTTGATTTCCAGAATTTCTCTTCAAATTCCTCTGCACTTTTATTAATTTTTCTAAACATTCTTATTTTTTCAAATATTATTGCCCATGAATAAATAGAACTCAGAATTAATATTATGATTACTGACTTGACAATTATGTCCGCACGCAAAAATAAACTAATTAAAGAAAAATCTGTGTTGCTTGCTAAACCTAAGCTTTGTGTTGCAATATCTGCTTCCATTCAATCGTTTCCCATTAAAATATGTCATTAATTTGACTTCAAAAAACTCTAATAGTCTAGTTATCCTTGTTTTCCCTTGTGTTTTCAAAATATTGAGCGATTAAAATAGCGTCTGCTTTATTATTATCTTTTTTTCTTGATAACTTATTAGAAATTTTAGGAAACATCTCTATTACTTTGGTTCTACTGGCATCTTTTTCAGAATTAATTAAATTAAAATGTTTTTTCCATTTTGCTGGTCTAACATAAAAAATAGGAAGCTCCATTGCAGAACATATACCTTTAATAACTCCAAATGATTGTCCAAAGTTAAACATGCTTGTTACACCTTGTCCTGGCATAGCAGAAACTTGTTCGACTATCACACTAATTTTTTCATTCATAAATTTATTTTTTATTAGCATTATTTCATTATATATTTGCCTACCATTAACTTGTTTTTTATTTTTTTTTCCTTCAGCCATTGTGGGCATATCGATTACATCAATAACTTTCCCATCAGAAAAAAAACAAATAGCGCCTGCTATTCCTGGATCAATTCCAACAATGATCATTTAACTTTCAAATTTAACATTTGTATAAACATTTTGTACATCATCCTCATCCTCAAGAGTTTCTAAAAATTTTGCCATATTTTGATTTTCTTCACCTTTAAGAGATACTTTATTTATGGGTAGCCATTCAATTTCAGTAGAAAGAAAATTTACAATAACTTTTTCAAATTTTTTTTTTACCTCATATATTTCATCAATATCAGTATGTACTTCATGAAATTCATCACGAGAAATACAATCATTAGCACCCGAATCGATTGCTAATTCAAAAATTTTATCATGTTCGATTTCATTTTTGTCTATTTTAATTACACCCAATCTTTGAAAATTATGTGATGCAGATCCCTGGGTTCCCAAAGAACCATTATTTTTCGAAAATATTGTTCTCATATTAGAAGCAGTTCTATTTTTATTATCAGTCAACGCCTCAACTATTACAGCGGATTTACTCGGTCCAAAACCTTCATATCTAATATTTTCAAAATTTGATTGATCATTATTAGAAGATTTTTCGATTGCTCTCTCAATATTTTCTTTTGGCATGTTAGCTGATCTAGCTGCTTGTATTGCCGACCTAAGTCTTGAATTCATATCGGGGTTCTTATCTCCTAGTTTTGCGGCTACAGTGATCTCTCTTGAAAGTTTAGAAAAAATTTTTGATCTCTGTTTATCAGCTTTGCCCTTTTTATGTTTAATACCAGCCCAATGTGAATGTCCAGCCATAATTAATTTATGTTTTTTAAACTTCCACCAAAAATGAAGCTTTCTATATTTTTTGCAAGTCCATTTCTTACATCGCAATCTACAACTACCCCGCTCAGAGATGCCTCTCCATTGGCAGGGAAATGTTTTTTAGCATCTTTTTTTAAAAATCTATTAATTGAATTTTGTGCATTCATACCAATAACCGAATCATAGTCACCACACATTCCGGCATCGGTAATATAGCTTGTTCCATTTTTTAGAACTCTTGCATCATTTGTTGGTACGTGTGTGTGGGTACCTACAACTAAAGTTGCATATCCATCAAATAGATTTCCCATAGCCATTTTTTCACTTGTTATTTCTCCATGAAAATCCACTATTAAAAAATCATAGTCTTTTGAAATTTTTTTTTGTGCAATAAATTCAGTAGCAATTTTGAAAACATCATCACATTTCTTCATAAAAACGTTACCCATAAGATTTAATACTCCAACTTTCATATTTTTCTTTGAATTGAATATGGAAAAACCTTTACCTGGTAAATTTCCAATCATATTTATTGGTCTTAATAATTTTTTCTCAGTTTTTATAAATTCATAAATTTCTTTTTGATCCCATACATGATTTCCTGTTGTAATTACATCTACTCCTGCATTAAAAAGTTCATTAGCAATATTTTCAGTTAGACCCACACCTTCACTGGCCGCATTTTCGCCGTTAACACAAACAAAATCTATACCTTTTTTTTTGATTATATTTGGTAAGTTTTTTTTTACTGATTCAAAGCCTGCGTATCCAACTATATCACCTAAAAATAAAATCTTCATTTTTGCATTAATTTTTCTGTCAAAATTAAATCTAATTTTCTATCAAAATTTTCAACTTTAATTTTATTAACTTTTTGATGTGAAAAAGCTAAGCCAATTGTTATACACTTTTTAATTTGAGAAATTTTTTCTAAATATCTATCATAAAATCCGCCACCGTAGCCAATTCTATTCCTGTATTTATCAAATGCAACCATTGGTACAAATATTATATCTGGGTATACTTTTTTTAATTTTAGTGGCTGAGGAATTCCAAATGAGCTTATTGTTAAAGGATCATAAATTTCCCATCTATAAAAATCCATTTGATGATTTCTTTTTATAATTGGCAACGAAATACCATAACCCTTAGAATAAAAATTTTTAAGTATTTGCAAACAATCGATTTCAAATTTTATTGGAAAATATCCTCCAATAATTTTATTTTTTGATAAATAAATTTTATTAGATAAATTGTCTATTATATTATTGCCTATATTAATTTCAAAATATTTTTTTTTTCTAATATTAATAATTTTTTTTCTTAGTTTGAATTTTGACACTGATAACTTATCAAACAGATGTGTTCGAATTATTTTTTTTGACAAAGTCTTCGATTTCCAAAGTTACTTTGTCGATTAAATTTTCATAATTTATTTTATAGTTTTCAATTTCAGTCATAAGTTCTTCTTGTGTTGAACTCAAATTTTTAATTTCATTTTCTTTATTCTCCTTGTATTGGTAAACTAATGATTTTAATTCTTTGAATTTTTCTTTTAATTTTTTAAGTTCTTCTTTTTGTAACTCAACTTGTTTCTTGGTTTCAAAATACTCATCCATAACTTTGATAGAAGATATTAGTAATAATTTATTCTCTCCAATATTTCCAAGATCAAATTTTAGTTCATTGAATTTTTTATTTAAATTCAAAGATAATTCTTCTAAGTGTTCTTCTTGTCCATCTTCACAGGATAACAGATATTCTTTACCATTAAATTTTATATTTACATTTGCCATTTATCTATTTCTTCCAATAAACTATCTGTTTCTTGATTTAATTCATCAATTTTTTGAGTAAATTGATTTTCTTTTCTTTTTGAATTTTCGTAATCCTTTTTTAATTCATTTATTTGACTTTTAAGTTTTAAGTTTTCTTCCTCTAAGCTTTGCAAAGATTTAATTATTTGATTTTTTTCAATTTCTAATTGATTTTTTTGATCTTTTAAAATTGTAGCTTTATTTAATTCTTCATTATCTTGAATGTTTATCTCTCTTAATTTTTTTAAAGTATCTTTTAATTTTTTTTCTTTTTCGTCAATGTTTTTCATATATATATCTATATTAATAAATTGAATCACCTAAGTCTAGATAGGATACTTTTTGAAAAATATAGAAAAAAATTTGTCAAATGCTATTCGTTTTTTATCAATGGATGCGGTTCAAAACGCTAATTCTGGTCATCCAGGCATGCCAATGGGGATGGCTGATGTTGCAACAATTTTATTTAAGTATTTCCTAAAATTTAATCCAAAAAATCCAAACTGGATTAATAGAGATAGATTTATTTTGTCAGCTGGACACGGATCAATGTTGCTTTACTCGCTTTTGTACCTTACTGGATATAAAAGTGTATCACTTAACGACATCAAAAAATTTAGACAATTAAATTCGATTTGTGCTGGACACCCAGAGTATCACCCAAACTCAGGTATTGAAACAACAACTGGTCCTTTAGGTCAAGGAATTGCAAATTCAGTAGGTTTTGCAATAGCAGAAGAAATTTTAAAGAAAAAATTGGGAAGTAATTTAATAAATCACAAAACATATGTCTTGGCTGGTGATGGCTGCCTGATGGAAGGAATTAGCCATGAAGCAATGAGTTTAGCTGGTCACCTTAAACTTAATAATCTTATAATGCTTTTTGATAATAATTCCATTTCAATAGATGGTCCCACTAGTTTGGCAGTCTCAGATGATTATAAAAACAGATTTAAAAGCTATGGATGGAATTATATTTTAATAAATGGGCATAATTATAGAGAAATTTACAATGCTTTAAAAAAAGCGCAAACATCAAAAAAACCAACAGTGATTTCGTGTAAAACAAAAATAGGATTTGGATCTCCAAATAAAAGTGGAAAGGCCTCTTCTCATGGAAGTCCTCTTGGAAATGATGAAATTAGGTTAGTGAGAAAAAAATTAGATTGGAATTATAAACCTTTTAAAATACCTCAAAAAATTTTAACTGATTGGAGGAAAATCGGAGAAAAAGGTGCTAAAAAAGAAAAAATATGGACTAAAACTTTTAATAAACACAAGATAAGATTTAAAAATATCATAAAAAATAAATTCTCAAGTTCAATTGTAAAACAAAAAAAAGATGCAATAAAAAATTTAAAGACTATAGCTACAAGAAAATCCTCTGAAGAGTTTTTATCATATATACTAAAAGAGAGAAATACTTTAATTGGTGGCTCTGCTGATTTAGCGGGATCAAACAATACAAAAACTAAGTTACATAAAATTATAAATTCAAGTAACTTTGACGGTAATTATATTCACTATGGCGTTAGAGAGCACGCAATGAGTGGAATAATGAATGGATTAGCTCTTCATAGTAATTTTATTCCTTACGGAGGTACTTTTCTAATATTTTCAGACTATTGCAAACCTTCAATAAGACTATCTGCTATAATGAAACAGAAGGTAATTTATATAATGACACATGACTCAATAGGACTAGGAGAAGATGGGCCTACGCATCAACCTGTAGAACAACTTGCTGCTTTAAGATCTATTCCAAACTTAAATGTTTTAAGACCAGCGGATCAAACCGAAACAATTGAATGTTGGGATATTGCTTTAAACAGCAACAAAACACCAAGCATATTAGCCTTAACCAGACAAAACTTAAAACCCATAAGAAATAGCTTTAGTAAAAAAAATCAATGCTCTATGGGAGCTTACGAGGTTATGAGGACTGGAAAAAATATAAATTTAACTATTTTAGCTTCAGGATCAGAAGTCAATCTTGCAATTGAGACTAGTCATAAATTGGCCAAACAAAAAATTTATTCAAAAGTAATTTCAATGCCTTGCCAAGAAATTTTTGACAAACAAAACAAAAGTTATAAAAATAAAATCTTAAAAGAAAGCAAAAACACTTTTGCAATTGAGGCAGGTTCGAAAATGTCTTGGGAAAAGTATATTGAAAAAGGCTTGTCTTTTTCAATAGAGGACTTTGGTAAAAGTGCCCCTTACAAAAAAGTCTATGATCATTTTGGTTTAAGTAGTGAAAAAATTAGTAAAAAAATTAAATTTTATATAAAAAAATGACGATAAAAGTTGGTATTAACGGTATGGGAAGAATTGGCAGAATGATTGTGAGATCAATTTATGAAAAGCACAAAGGTAAAATAATTATCAAACATATTAATAATAAATCGAGTTCTGAAATTTGTGCAAATTTATTAAAATATGACTCAATTCATGGTAATTTTAGTTCTCTCATAAAATCTGGAGAGAATTATATAAAAATAAATAAAGAAAAAATATCTTACACCCGGCATTCTATGATTAATGACATAAAGTGGAAAAAATATGGTGTTGATTATGTTTTCGAGTGCACAGGTAAGTTTAATTCTAAAGCTCAATTACTACCACATATAAAAAATGGAGTAAAAAAAGTTATTGTATCAGCCCCATGTAAAATGGCAGATAAAACTATAGTTTTTGGCGTAAATCATAAGAAGATAAACAAGAATGATAGAATTATTTCAGCAGCTTCTTGCACAACAAACTGTTTGGCTCCCGTTGCAGACGTAATTAATAAAAATTTTATAATTCTTAACGGATTTATGACGACCATACATTCATTTACAAGCGATCAAAGAATATTAGATAATTCTCACAAAGATCCAAGAAGAGCGAGATCTGCAAGTCAATCAATTGTTCCCACATCTACTGGAGCATCAAAAGCTATAGGTGAAATTATACCATCATTGAAAGGTAAGCTAGAAGGGGTGGCAATGAGAGTGCCAACACCAAATGTTTCATTAATAGAATTTGTATTTAATGTAAAAAAAAATATTACCGTAAAAGAATTAAATAAATCTTTGTTTTCAGCATCTAGAACGAAACTTAAAAATATTCTAAATGTTACATATGAGAAACTAGTCTCAGTTGATTTTAATCACAATAGTTCATCTGCAATCATAGACTTATCGCTTACTAATGTGGTAGGCAATAAAATGGGAAAAATTTCAGCTTGGTATGATAATGAATGGGGCTTTTCAAACAGAATGTGTGATATCGCTTATTATGTAAGCAAGATCAAATAATGAAATCCATTGAAAATATAGAAAGCATTGAAAATAAAAGTGTAATTCTTAGACTTGATTTAAATGTTCCAATAAAAAATGGAAAAATACAAGATACTAACCGAATTGATAAGGTTATACCTACACTAGAATTTTTATTAAAAAAAAAAGCTAAGATTATAATAGTATCTCATGTTGGAAGACCAAAAGGTAAAATAGTTAAGGAACTTTCTCTAGATTTGGTTTCTTTGTATATAAAAAATAAGATTAAAAAAGAAGTATCATTACTTAAAGATAACATTTTTAATTTGCATAAAGAGGATATTTTTAAGAATTCAAATGATGATTTGGTACTACTTGAAAATATTAGATTTTATCCCGAAGAAGAAGCCAATGATGATAAATTTTCAAAAAAATTAGCAAGCTTAGGTGAAATATATGTTAATGATGCATTTTCGTGTTCACATAGAGATCATGCTTCTGTATCAAAAATAACAAAGTATATTCCATCGTATAGCGGAATACAAATCAATGCGGAAGTAAATGCTCTTAATAAGATAACTTCTGAAATTAAAAAGCCTATAACATGTATAATTGGTGGATCTAAAATATCTTCAAAAATAAATATAATAAAAAATTTAATACCAAAATTTAATAGCATTATCATAGTTGGTGCTATGGCCAATAATATACTGAAATACAAAGGTTTAAAAATTGGCAACTCTATATATGAAAAAAATATTGATTACATAATTCAAGAAATATTCACATATGCTGAAAAAAATAAATGTAAAATATATTTTCCAAAAGATGTTAAAATTGGAAAAAAATTGAATGATAAATCTTTTGAGAAAGATTTTAAAGATATTGAAGATGATGATATAATACTCGATGTAGGATCAAAAACATTAGTTGAAATAAAAAAAGTTATTGATGATTCCTCTACAATATTATGGAACGGACCATTAGGTTACTTTGAAAATGAGAATTTTTCATTAGGGAGCTTAGAGATAGCAAAATATATAGCTAACAGAGGGGACAAAATATTTTCAGTTGTTGGTGGAGGAGATACAGTAGCAGTAATTAATTCACTTAATATAAATAATAAATTCGATTTTGTTTCAACTGCAGGTGGAGCTTTTTTAGAATTTCTTGAAGGTAAAGTTCTCCCTGGTATAAAAGCATTAAATTAGATGTCTGAACTACACGAAATTGCGTTAAAAATATTATCAAAAGGTAAAGGTATTCTTGCAGCTGATGAAAGTACATCAACAATGACAAAAAGATTAGACTCAGTAAATGTAATTTCTGATGAAAATAATAGACTTCTTTTCAGACAGACTCTTTTTTCGTCATCATCCATGAAAGACTGTATTGGGGGAGTAATACTATATGACGAAACTATTAGACAAACAACTTCTAATGGAGAAACTATACCTGAACTAATACATTCGAATGGATCATTAACTGGAATTAAAGTTGATACTGGGGCTAAAATATTAGCTGGGTCTAAAGAAGAAAAAGTTACTGAAGGTTTAGATGGTTTGAGAGAAAGACTAAAAGATTATTATAAACTTGGAGCAAGATTTACAAAATGGAGAGGTGTATACTCGATATCTGACAAATATCCAAGCAAACTATCAATCTCAGCAAATGCTCATGCATTAGCTAGATATGCTGCATTAGTACAGGAGTCAGGAATGGTTCCTATAATAGAACCAGAGGTTTTAATGAATGGTAACCATTCTGCAAAAGATTGTCTGAACATAACGTCTGAAGTAATAAAAAAATGCTATGAAGAGTTAGAATTAAACAATGTTGATTTAAAAGGTACAATATTAAAACCAAATATGATTTTACCTGGAGAAAATTCTAATGAAAAAATCTCTAACGAGGAGATAGCAGAACTTACTTTAGATTGTTTGAAAAATAACGTGCCCTCATCTGTTCCTGGTATAGCATTTCTTTCAGGAGGTCAAAGCGAAATAGAAGCAACAACAAATCTTAACCAAATAAATATCAAAAATAATACAGGTTTTATAATGACTTATTCTTATGGAAGAGCCTTACAACAAAGTGCGCTAAAATTTTGGTCAAAAGATATAAATAATATAAATGGAACTCAGGAAGTATTTGATCATAGAGCTAAAATGTGTACTTTGGCTGCACAAGGAAAATGGTCAGAAAATCTTGAAAATTTATAATAAGAAATTCATTTATTTAATATCTCCAAATAAAATTGAGAATGAGTCATTCTATAATAGCTTAAATTTGGTTTTAAGATCAAAAAAAGTAAAATTTTTTCAATTAAGACTAAAAAAAGGAAGTATTAAGAAAAAAGTTACTATAGCAAAAAAAATATTAAAAATTTGCAAAAAAAATAAAGTAAAATTTATTATTAATGATAATCCAAACCTTGCATTAAAAGTCAACGCACATGGTTGTCATTTAGGTCAAAAGGACATTAATATTTTAGAAGCAAAAAAAATTTTAAAGAATAAAATAATTGGAGTTACGTGTCATAATTCAATTAAACTTGCCCGAAATGCTTTATTAAATGGTGCTGATTATATTGCTTTAGGAGCATTTTATAAAACTAAAACTAAAAAAGTGATACATAAAGCAGACGTCAAAACTTTAAAAAAAATTAAAAAGTCCATTAATCTGCCTATTGTAGCCATTGGGGGAGTCAATGAAAAAAATTACAAAAAACTATTATTGAATAAAGCAGATTTTTTAGCTATTTCAGGCTACATTTGGAACAATAAAAAATTTAAACCACATAAAGCAATAAATAATTTCGTATGAAAATTAATGCAACAGAAATAAGAGTAGGTATGATATTGGAATATAAAGATGATCTGTGGGAGGTATTAAAAACCAATCATGTAAAGCCTGGGAAAGGTGGAGCTTTTGCTCAGGTTGAAATGAAAAGTTTAATTAAAAATACAAAACTTAATGAAAGATTTAGATCAAGCGAAACGGTTGAAAAAGCTTCTTTAGAAGAAGAAAAATATAATTTTTTATACAGTGATGATAACAATTATTATTTTATGAATCCCAATTCATTTGAACAAATTAATTTAAGTAAAAATGTAGTAGGTGATAAAGGTAAAATGCTCACTGAAAATTTAGAGGTAACTATTAGTTTTCACAATGAAAATCCATTAAGTATTTTGCTTCCAAATCAATTAACTTTTGTAATAGAAGCAACTGATGCTGCTTTAAAAGGTCAAACAGTTTCTTCTTCTTATAAACCAGCTGTTTTAAAAAATGGATTAAATATTCAAGTACCCCCTTTTATAGAAAGTGGTGACTCAGTTATTGTTGATACTAGAACTATGGAATATGTAAAAAAAATATAAATGAATTCTATATCTCCAAACTTAAATTTAATGATAAAAGCATGTGAAAAAGCTTCAAAAGTAATAATTAGAGATTTTGGTGAATTAGAAAATTTACAAGTATCAAAGAAAGGTCCTAAAGATTTTGTTACAAAGACAGATAAAAGAGTAGAAAAAATACTAATAGAAGAATTATCCAAGTCGAAAAAAAGCTTCTCGTTTATAACAGAAGAAACAGGAAAGATTTTGAATAAAAATAAAGATGTTTTTTGGATTATTGATCCAATTGATGGTACTACTAATTTTTTACATGGGATTCCACATTTTGCTATTTCAATTGCACTTCAAGATAATGGGGAGATTGTAATTGGCCTAATATTTGATCCAATTAAAAATGAAATTTTTTATGCAGAAAAAAATAATGGATCTTTTATTAATAACAATAGAGTTAGAGTTTCAAATAAATCAAATCTAGAAGAATGTTTATTTGCATCAAACAGTGAAGGATTAAAATTAATTTATCCAAAACTTAATTTAAGAAATACAGGTTGTGCAGCTCTTGACTTAGCGTATGTTGCGTGTGGTAGATTGGACGGATTTTTTCATAATAAAATTAATTTATGGGATATAGCAGCTGGAATATTAATCATTGAAGAGGCAGGAGGTAAAGTTAATGATATAAATAAATTTATGATAAATGAAATAAATATTAGAGCTGGAAATCCATATATATATGAAAAAATGTTAAAAAAACTAGACAACTTTTAATTGTTTTTGTAAATTTTTTTGTTATAAGGCAGCCCATGAAAAAAAATATACATCCAAAATATCATACAATAAAAGTAGAGATGACAGATGGAACCCAATTTGAAACAAAGTCTACATGGGGTTCTGAAAATGAAGTATTAAAACTAGAAATTGATCCTAAATCACATTCAGCATGGACTGGTGGAAAACAAAAAATTTTGGACAAAGGAAGAATTAGTAAATTTAATAAAAAATTTCAAAACTTTAGATCTGAGAATAAAAGTTAATGTCTAAAGCACCTTTAATGCCAATGGCTACAGCAGTATGGTTAGTAGAGAATACCTCTCTAACATTTAAGCAAATTGCAGAATTTTGTAAACTTCATGAGGTAGAAGTTCAAGGTATTGCAGATGGAGAAGTAGCAAAAGGGATAGTTGGGTATAATCCAATTATGTCAGGTCAATTATCAAGAGATGAAATTAAAATGTCATCTGAAAATGAAAATCGTCCATTGAATATAATTGATGGTGAGGTTGAAATAAAAAGCGTCGATGCTAAAACAAAAAAATACGTTCCACTTTCAAAAAGACAAGATAAGCCTGATTCTGCATTATGGTTATTAAAGAATCATAGTAACCTAAAAGATTCTCAAATTGCAAAATTAGTAGGAATAACAAAAAATTCCGTGACATCAATAAGAAATAAAAGTTACTGGAATTATAATAATTTAAACGCAAAAGATCCTGTAGCCATGGGATTATTCTCACAAAAGGATTTATTAAATGCTATAGAAAAAGCAGAGAAACGAATTTTAAAAGAAAAAAAAGAGAAAGATAAATTAAATTTATCTAATAAAAGCTAAGTATTCAAAATATGGACAAATAATATTTAAAATGCTAATTAATCGCTTTTTTGGAGGTAGTTATTAAAATAGAAGTTAAAGATAATAATGTTGAACAGGCGCTCAGAGTTTTAAAAAGAAAACTCCAGAGGGATGGTTTTTTTAAAATTATAAAATTAAAAAATAATTATGAAAAACCTTCTGAAAAAAAGAAAAGAATACTCCAAGAAAATATTAAAAGAGTAAAAAAACTTAATAAATTAAGAAATAGAATTTAAAAACCGCGGGGTGGAGCAGCCTGGTAGCTCGCAAGGCTCATAACCTTGAGGTCGGCGGTTCAAATCCGTCCCCCGCAACCAAAATTAGCTTCAGATATATATTAGTTTTTGATAATTATAGACTTTTAACAATTTCTTCAGTCATTTTTTTTGCGTCAGCAAATAACATTAGAGTGTTGTCTCTATAAAATAAATCGTTATCTATACCTGCATAACCTGGGGACAAACTACGTTTAACAAAAAGTACTGATTTACTTTTCTCTACATCCAATACAGGCATACCATATATAGGACTTTGAGGATCTGATTTTGCAACTGGGTTTGTTACATCATTAGCTCCAATTACATAAGCAACATCGCAATTTGCAAAGTCGTTATTAATTTCCTCTAATTCGAAAACTTCATCGTATGGTACATTGGCTTCAGCCAATAATACATTCATATGACCAGGCATTCTTCCTGCTACTGGATGGATTGCGTATGAAACTTTAACACCATTTTTTTTTAATGCATCAACCATTTCCCTGAGCGCATGTTGAGCTTGGGCCACTGCCATTCCATAACCAGGAACAATAATTACAGAGGATGCATTTTTCATTAAGAAGGCTGCATCGTCTGCATTTCCATTTTTCACTGGTTTTTGTTCATTGCTTTTAGAACTTGAGGCTTGGTCTGTGGCTCCCCATCCTCCAAGTATTACATTAAAAAATGATCTATTCATTCCTTTACACATTATATACGAAAGTATTGCTCCAGATGATCCTACAAGTGCACCTGTAATTATGAGTGCTGTATTTTCTAGAGTAAAACCAATACCTGCAGCAGCCCAACCTGAATAAGAATTTAACATTGAAATAACTACTGGCATATCTGCACCACCAATAGGTATAATTAATAAAACTCCAACTAAGAAAGATATCGTAACTAATGTCCAAAATATATTAGATGATTGTGATACACATAGATAATAAATTAAAAAAATAATCGTTAATCCTAAAAATAAATTTATTAAGTGTTGACCTTTAAAAGTTATAGGTGCTCCTGACATAATGCCTCTTAATTTTAAAAAAGCGATGATTGAACCAGAAAAAGTGATTGCTCCAATCGCTGCACCTAAAGACATCTCTATCAAACTAGCTAAATAAATATTTCCTACAGTGCCTAAATTAAATGCTTCTGGTTTTAAAAATGCAGAAATGGCTACAAAAACTGCGGCAAGTCCTACAAGACTGTGGAATCCTGCAACGAGTTCTGGCATTGCTGTCATGGGTATTTTAAATGCTATGAAAGCACCAATGGCTCCACCTATAAGTAGAAATATCAATACATAAATAAATCCTGTCCCAAAATTTCCAACAGATAAAAAAGTCACAATCATTGCTATAATCATCCCAGCTATTCCGAAATAGTTTCCTTGCCTTGAAGTTTCTGGAGACGAGAGGCCTCTCAACGCCAAAATAAATAGTATTCCAGAGATTAAATAAAAGAATGCTGATAAATTTGCTGACATTTTATTTTTTCTTTTTCTTGTACATTTGAAGCATTCTTTGAGTAACAAGAAAACCTCCAAAAATATTTACTGCTGCCAAGATGATTGCCAGGAATCCAAAAAGATTGGATGGCTCGAAAATATTATTAGACGACCCGGCTAAAGCTGCAATTATTGCTCCAACAATTATAACTGAAGATATTGCATTCGTAACAGACATTAAAGGAGTGTGTAACGAAGGGGTTACACTCCAAACTACATAATATCCAACAAATATTGATAGTATAAAAATGCTTAATCTAAATATAAAAGGATCTATTTCCATTATTTAATAATTGTTTTTTTAATTATCTCATCTTCAAGATTTATTTCAAAAGATTTTTTTTCTTTGTCATATAAATTATTTACAAAATTAAACATATTTTTTGAATATAAATTAGATGCGGATAGTGGTAAATTATTTAAAATATTTGTCTCACCCATTATTTTTACTCCATTTATTTCTATAACTTCATTAGCTTTAGTAAATTCTGAATTTCCTCCATTAGATGCGGCTAAATCATATATAATTGAACCATTTGGCATTACATCGATCATATTTTTTTTAATTATTGTGGGTGCTTTTTTTCCCGGGATTAAAGCTGTACATATTACTATATCAATTTTCTTTAGAGTTTCTTTTAATAAGTCTTCCTGTTTTTTTTTAAACTCATCTGATGTTTCTTTGGCATATCCTCCCTCAGTCTCAAGATTTTCAGATCCCTCAACAGTTAAAAATTTGCCACCTAAGCTTTCAACTTGTTCTTTTGAAGTCATTCTAACATCTGTTGCAAATACAATAGCTCCCATTCTTTTTGCAGTTGCTATTGCTTGTAAACCTGCAACTCCAGCACCTACTACTAAAACTTTTGCTGCAGAAATAGTTCCTGCTGCTGTCATCATCATGGGTATTGCTTTTTTAAAATAAGAAAATGAATCTACAACTGCTTTATACCCAGCTAAATTTGCTTGAGATGATAAAATATCCATTGATTGAGCTCTTGTGATTCTTGGCAAAAGCTCCAAGGAAAAGCATTTGATGTTATTTGATGATATTTCCTTTAATTTTTTCTCATTTAAATAAGGGTTCAGAACTCCAATTAATATTTGATCTTTTTTCAAAAATTTAAGGTTTTCATCACTTATTAAGCTCATTTGCAAAATTGCACTTGAATTTTCAATAACCTCTCTATCAGTATTAAATATTGTTACACCTTCTTCTTGATAAACCTTATCTGATATTCCTAAATGCGATGCATAATTTTTGCTTAAGTTTATATCTATGCCTAAAGATTTATATTTTTTTACAGCATCAGGTGTTATAGCAACACGTTTTTCTAAACTAGTATTTTCTAAAATTGATCCAACAATCATTCTACAAAAGAAATATTGCCATTAAAACAAGTATTGCCACAACTGCTACCGATCCCCATAAAACAAATTTGGTAAAATTATTCCATGTATTTTTGTGACTATCGTTATCCATTAAAATTTTTATTTTTGTCTTGCTTTAAATTTTGGGTTTTTTTTATTTATAATATAAACTCTACCCCTTCTTCTTACTAATTTAGAATTCAAATCTCTTTTTTTTAGTGATTTTAAGGAGCTTGCAATTTTCATAATATTTATTTTTTCGATTTAATAAACGATGTTATGTAATCTTTCAAATTTATTTTTCCATAATATCTAATAATCTTGTTTTTATATGAAATTTTAGTTAAAGCTGATGCATATCTTTCACCCTGACGGGGAGCTAAATATCTTATATTTTTCCCAAACATTTTTGCCACATCTTCAATTGAATAAGATTTTTTATGACTAATGCTATAATGTAAACATTTATTTGCTTTCCATGCTTTAATACAGACATCTATTGTGTCTGAAATGTGCGTAAATCTTCTAGTTTGTGTGCCAGGCTTAACTACCGTTAAAGATTTGTTGTTTTTGAATTGATTTTGAAAAATTCCTATAACAGTTGCCATGGGACCAATTTGAATTTGTTTGTCTCCATAAACATTATAAAAATAAATTATTTCATATTTAAAATTAAACCACTTTTTTAGATTTTCTAATAATTCTAAATTTTTTGATTTTGTAAATGCATACGGTGATAAATTTCTATCATTTCCCCTGTTACCTAAACTTGCAGAGGTAGCTGAATAAATTAATTTAATTTTATTGTCTAAACAAAATTTAAATACTTCTTGGGACCCCAAAGTATTAGATTTAAAGCACTTATCAAAATTCTTGAAGCTCTGATAAATTCTTGAAAACTCTCCAAAATGAAAAATGGCATTTATTTTAGATTTATTTTTATGTAAAATTTTAGAAATATTTGAAATTTCTCCTTTTATATATCTAATCCTCTTACTTTTTACATGATTTAGTTTTGAGCCTGAAGAATAATTATCAATACTAATAACTTTATATTTAGTTTTTTGGATAATATGATTTACTAAATTTGAACCTACAAATCCAGCTCCACCGGTTACAACAAGAAGATTTTTCATTATAGATAAGCCTGGCAACGTCCTACTCTTCCGAGTCTTAAGACTAAGTACCATCGGCGCTGAAAGGCTTGACTTCCGAGTTCGGAATGGGATCGGGTATTACACTTTCGCAATAATCACCAGGCAACGAACTTATATATATTTTTTTTTATTAGTCAAAATATTAATTAAATAAATTATACCTTAAAATACAATAGACTGCTCTAATACCATCTTTCCAAGTAATCTTCTTTCCTTCATTATATGTTCTTCCAAAATATCTTACACCAACTTCGTAGATCCTGATTTTTTTCTTTGCAATTTTAGCTGTGATTTCAGGCTCTATTCCAAATCTATTTTCTTTTAAATTTAAATCTTTAATTATTTCAGACTTGAAGACTTTGTAGCCAATTTCCATGTCAGTTAAATTTAAATTTGAGAACATATTGGATAATGTTGTTAAAATTAAATTTGCTAATCTATGCCAAAAATATAAAACTCTTTTTTCCCCAGAACCTGTAAATCTAGATCCAAATACAACATCTGCTTTTCCTTCTAATATCGGTTTTAACAAATTTTTGTATTCAGATGGGTCATATTCTAAATCAGCATCTTGAAAAATTATTATATCACCGGTTGCTACGCTAATACCCTTTCTTAAAGAATATCCTTTTCCAAAATTTTTATCATTTGTGATTAATTTATCTATTGAATTTGAAATTTCTGAATTTAATATTTCTTTTGTGCCATCATTCGAGCAATCATCTATAACAATTATTTCTTTTTCTAAATCATTAAAATTTTGTACTTTTGAAATTATTTGTTCAATGGTATTTATTTCATTAAAACAAGGTATTATTACACTTAATTTCATTAAATATTAAAACTTATATGTTTGACCTAGAGAATTTAGATATATTTGATCCACTTGCTATCTGATCGTATATCCATGAATATGTCTTCTCCAAACCATCTTTTAGTTTAATAGATGGCTCCCAACTTAATTCACTTTTTATGAAAGTATTATCACTAGATCTGCCTCTTACACCCTTAGGCTTACTTAAATCATAATTTTTTTTTACTTTATAATTTGCAATATTTTCAATTATTTCTATCATTTGGTTTATTGAAACTTGTTCATCGCTACCTACATTGAAAACATTATTTGAATTACTGTTAAAAACTTTTAGAGTACCTTCTATACAATCTTCAATATATAAAAAACTTCTTGTCTGTTCGCCATCACCCCAAACTTCAATATCTTTTTTTTTGTTAATTTTAGCATTTATGATTTTTCTGCATAAAGCTGCTGGGGCTTTTTCCCTGCCTCCATCGTATGTTCCCAAAGGTCCAAAAATATTATGATATCTAACAATTCGTGTATCTAAATTAAAATCTTCTGTAAAATGCCTACACATTCTTTCACTAAAAAGTTTTTCCCATCCATATCCATCCTCAGGTTCTGCTGGGTAAGCATCTGCTTCTTTTAAACCTTTAACAAATGTTTGTTTTTGCTTTTGAGCATTATAAACACATGCGCTTGAAGAAAAAAAATACCTTTTTATATCATTTATTTTGCAAGCTCTTAATAAATTTGTATTTATTAATACTGATAGCATGCATTCTGCTTTATTGTTTTCTATAAAACCCATGCCTCCCATATTGCAAGCCATATTGAATACATAGTCAATATTACTTGTTACTTTTAAGCAATTTTCAAACTCCTTTAAATCCAGTGAGTGTTTTTTTGTATCCTCAAATATTTGAAACCAATATTCAATCGGCTTTATATCCGCACAAACAATATTAAAACCTCCATTATTTCTAAAATAGTTAACTAAATGTCCTCCAATAAAACCACCAGCACCACAAATTAGTATATTTTTTTTCATAGTGAAGTAATAATAAATCTAAATCTAAAAGTAAATTAAATTGATAAAAAAGCCAATGTTAAATTAAAAATTTAAAAAGTTTAAATATGATTGATTTAAAAAAGTTTAAAAAACCTGAAATATATAAGGACAAAAATTTATTTATAAACGTCTTATGGTATTTAATTAATAATTTATTTTTTAACAGTTTTATTCCTGGTTCAAAATTGAGAATAATAATACTAAATTTGTTTGGGGCTGATATTAGCAAAAGTGCTTACATTAAACCAAGAGTTTATATTAAATTCCCATGGAAACTTAAAATTGGAAAATATTCTTGGATTGGTGAAAAGGTGTGGATAGATAACATAGATCATGTTGAAATAGGAAATAATTGCTGCATTTCTCAAGGAGTATATTTTTGTACTGGAAATCACGACTTTAAAAAAGAAACTTTTGATTTAAAAAGTGAAAAAATTTTTATTGAGGACTCTGTTTGGGTTGGGGCCATGACAATAATATGCCCAGGATCATATATAAAAAGTAACCAATTTATTAAAACAGGCACTGTATTTAAAAATAAAAATTAAACTATTTTTTTTAGATTTATTAGTATTATATTTTTTAAAATGTAAATGAACATCTTAATACCATCAGATAACTTAATTTTTTTTCCATCTTTATAAGATCGACCATTATAAGAAATTGGTACTTCTTTAATTTTAATACCCATTTTATGAATATTAAAAATTAACTCATTGCAAAACGAAAAGCCGTTTTCTTTTAAATGTAATTTTTTTGCGATATCTGATGTAAAAACTTTATAACAACTTTGGGGGTCCGTAATTGTTTGGTTTAAAGTAAAGCTCATCAAAATAGAAAAAAGTTTATTAACAAAAACTAAAGCTTTAAATATCAATCCTGGTGGGCGTCTACTTATTTTTTTTGTCAATACTCTCGAACCGATTACAAATTTAAAAGATTTGTTTAAAATTGGTTTTATTAGTTTTTTGTAATCATTAGGATCATATTCTAAATCTGCATCTTGAATAATAATTATTTTTCCACTAACTTTTTTTAAACCTTTTCCAATAGCATATCCTTTACCATAATTTTGATTTAAATTTATAATTTTAATATTCTTTTTTTTTGAAAATTTTTTTAGTTGAGCTTTTGTTCCATCGAATGAACCATCATTTACTACAATTATTTCTTTATTTATCTTTATTTTTAAAATTTTATTTAAAATTTTATTAATTGTATGTTTTTCATTGTAAACAGGAACTATTATGGATAAAAGTTTCTTTTGTTGTGGAAATTTTTCTATCATCATTAATTAATACACTCTCAATTTATGGTATAGGGAAATCATTCAGTACTTATTTTGGTAGAGGTAAAGTTATAAATGATTTTCCATTTATTGTAATTTTTGGATTATTATTTTCAGCATTTGTATCAACTATAATAAATTTTTTTTTACCAATTAACAATTATGTCACTTTATTGTTTATTATTTCAACTGTATTTTTAGGTATCTTTTTTTTATTTAGGGAAAAAAATTATAATTTAGTTATTTATTTAATAATAATATCATTAATAGTTCTTTTGTTGGTTTATAAAACCACCAATGTAGTTGATTTTGGTTTATATCATGCACCTTATATCGGGATAATAAATTCTGAAAAAATTATAATTGGGTTAGTAAATATTCATTTTAGATTTGGGTATTCTTCAATTTTACAAAATGCAATGGCAATATACAATATTCCAATTTTTTTTCCAAAAAATTACTTAACGCTTACAGCCATCTTATATTGTAGCATATTTTTTTATTATTTTATTTTTTTATTAAATAAAAAAAATTTTGAAAAAAATAAGATGTTATATGTATTCAATTTTTTTATATTCATTTTTATTTGTATAAGAGTTTATAGATATAATGACTTTGGAAATGATATGCCTGGAAATTTAATTACTTTTTTAATTTGGTCGAAAGTTTTAGAAAGTTCTTTGAGTAATGACGACGTTAATGAAAAACACTTAAACAAAACCTTATTATTATTATTATTTTCTAGTATTTTTATTACATTTAATAAAGTACAATTTATATTGAGTATTATTCCAATTTTATTTTTAATATTTTCAAAAGATAATTTATTTACATTTTTGAAAAAAAATATTTTTTCTTTAATATTGTATACCTTAATTGTTTTAACTTTTATCTCTAAAAATTTTTTAATTTCAGGATGCCTTCAATATCCAGTTGTATTCACATGTTCTGAAAAAGTTTCTTGGACAACTAAAAATACAGAGAGTATTACAGATGCATATTATAACTACCAAAAAGGCCAAGCCTGGTCAAAAGACTGGCCAAATAGGGTAAAAAGATATGAAAAAAACGAAATAAAAAATTATGAAGAATATAATAAAAATTTTAATTGGTTACCCGTTTGGTCAGACAATTATTTAAAAAAAATCATAAAAAAAAATTTAATTTTTATTATTATTTTAGTTCTATACTCTTATTATTTATTTTCTTTAAACAATAATAAAAAAAAAATCCGTGAAACAAAAAAATTAAGTTTAATTTTATTTTCATTTGCATTGTTTTGTACAATTATTTGGTTTTTAAAATTTCCTATATTTAGATATGGATATAGTTTTATTATTATTACTTTGGCGTTACTTCCATTCATATTTTTTAAATTAAAAGATTTAGAAGAAAAAAATTTTTATGTTTTAAAAAAGTTTACAATATTTTTTGTAGCAATCTTTTTACTTCTGAATTTGAATAAAACATACAAAAATTGGGATAATGAAATCTGGCCTAATGTTTTTCAATTAATCACCGAAGATGATTATTATAAAATATACAATGGGAAAAGAGTAAAAATTACTACAAATGATGTTTGTTTTTATGAAAAAAATCTTTGTACTAATTTCATACCTCCAAATAATCTTGAAATTAAATATTATAAAAATTATACAATCATAGGATCTAATTACCAATATCATGGTAGTTGGTAAAAAAAATTATGTGTGGTCTAGCTGGATATACTGGTAATTCATCTGAGGAATTAACTAATAAATACCTTAAAAGTATTTTATATAGAGGACCAGATGAAAATGGAAAATTATCTGTAACTGATGAAATAAATTTTTGCCATAGCAGACTTTCTATAATCGATTTAAAAAATGGTAAGCAACCAATGGAATTAAAAGGATGTATTATCATATTTAACGGTGAAATTTATAATTATATTGAAATTAAAAAATTTTTGATGAGTAAGGGATATAAGTTTGTCACAAATAGTGACACAGAAGTTTTGCTTAATAGTTATATACACTTTGGTGATAATTTTACAGAAGAACTAAATGGAATGTTCTCTTTTGCACTATATGACAAATCCAAAAAAAAATTGATAATATCAAATGACCCTTTTAGTATAAAGCCATTATACTACAGTATAATAATGGGAGAATTAAATTTTAGCTCTTCTGCAAAGACACTGACTCTGAATAATAATTTTAAAAAGGATCTTAACAAAAAAGCTTTAAGTGAAACAATTCAATTTAGATATTCATTAAGTGGAGAGGTTTTATATAAAGGGATTGAAAAATTAAAACCAGGTGAAACAATCATTTGGGACAACCAAAGAAAAAATTTAAAAAAAATTTTCTATAATCACGGAGTAAAAAATTATCAAAATAATTTATCTGAAAATGAATGGATTGAAGAATGTTACGATATTTTTAATGATTCAATTAAAATTAACTTAAGATCTGATGTTCCCATTGGAATATTTTTATCTTCAGGGATTGATTCAGCTGGAATATTGCACTTTGCAAGTAAGAATGGTTATCATAATCTCAAAGGCTACACTTATTCAACAAAAAAAAATAATGATGAGTCAAATGAGGTAAAAAAATTAGCAGAAAAATATAACCTAGAAACTCAAATCGTAAATATAAAAGAAGATAATTTTTTTTTTGATATTAATGAAATTAACAAAAAAATTGATTTTCCAATTTTAGATTCTTTAATATTTCCTATTAACGAATTATGTAAAGTAGCCTCTAAACAACATAAAGTTATACTAACTGGAGAAGGAGCAGATGAAATGTTTGGTGGATATTTTTATTTGGATACGATAAAAAAAATCAGAAAACTAAAATCTTCAGAATTTTTGAGTAAATCAATACATTTTTTTATTAAAAATCTTCCTTTAAAGATATTAAATTTATTCTTTAATTATGATGAGGATCTTGGTGAACTTGGAAGGCAAAGAACATTAGAATTAATTAAGAATTTTAATGACTACAAAAACACATATATCAACTCGACTTCAATATTAAATAATAATGAAATGAAAAATTATACAAATTTAAGTAACTTATTTGATGAAAATATACATAGCCTAGACTTTAAGTATTTGCAAAAAAAAATGATAAATACTTGGTTGCCAAATCAAATATGTACAAAATCGGACCAATTAAGTATGGCCCATGGATTAGAAACTAGGGTTCCATTTTTAGATAAAAGAATTTTAAATTTAATATTAAATATTCCTGAAAAACTTCTTATTAACCAAAGTAGCTCAAAAGTGATTTATAGAAATATTTTAAAAAAATCAAAATATATCAATTTCAATAAACCAAAAAAAGCTTTTTATGTATCGATAGATAAAGATTATAAAAAAAGTCTAAGAAATTTATCTTTAAATTATTTAAGTGAAAAATATTTAAAGCGTTACAATTTCTTTAAAAAATCTTTTGTAGATCATTCTAGATATCATTTTGAAAAAGGAGAGTTTTTGTCTGTAAAAAGGATAATTATGATGTGCTTAATTCATAACTGGATGGATAATAATTTTAGTGATTATAGCTCGTAATAATTCTCAATAATATAAGTTGGCTCTTTAATTATTGTTTCATCTAAATCTATAATATTTTCTGCTAAATCTTCATCAGAAAAAATGTCTGCGCTTGCGACATATCTTAAGTTTTGTTTTGGATTTAATTTTATTTTGTAATTTTGGAAACCAAAAAAAGAGTCTTTGATTTTTAGTCTATTTTTTTCAATATTTATTTCTCTTCTATATTTTAGTTTTGTGGATTTTTTATTAAATATTAATAATTTTTTTATTGGATCAATAATTTTATTTCCAAACAAACTAGATAAAACTCTTAAAAAAAAATGTTTAATAGGTGTAGATTTGTTAAATTGTGATTTAATAAAGTTTCCTTCGCAAATAATTTTTTTCTCTAATTGTTTATATTTCCAATGTTCGCTTTGAAAGTTATTAGTATAAACTTTTTTCGTCTTAATTGCTCTAAAACCATTTTGTAAAAGAATTTTATTATTATTGTGATTATGAATTCTAAATATTCCTCCCTTTTTTAACCCAATGTATAATGTAATATTATTCTCTTTATCATGTTTTTTATATAATCCAGCATTTTCGAGATATAATTCATTAGTATTTTCAATGTTTTCCTTGGTGGAAAAATCTTTAATCAAATTTAGACTTTTCAAAATATTAGCAAAAATGTAATGACTATGATATCTATCGTCATTTCCGATTAAATTTGAGAAGTATTCTTGTTTTGAAAATATTTTATCTATCAAATAATTTATTTTTTTGTCTTTTTTCTCCAAATTTAAAAAACCAAAGGGGAGGACATATTCTGTATTTCTGCTATTTAACGTAAATGGAAAATTTCCATCTTTATCAACAATATTATAATAAAAATCAATTATAGAATTGATTGAATTTAGTATATCTTTATCAGGTGAAATTTTATAAATTTCTGTGAGAGCTTCAAGTGTAATACTTAGATATCCTAAATCAAATCCATCATACTCTACAAACCATCCTTCTTTATCTTGTAGTGATAATAAAATTTTTTTATGTTTTTCTGTATTAATCATATCTCTATGTTGAGGAAAATTATTCACAAATTTATATAATCCTGCAAGAGCAATTGCATATTGATTTGAGGCTTTGGTTTCATACCTTTTGGATAAACTTTGATTTATTTTTATATAAGTATTTTCGAAATCAGGTAAATTTAAAAATTCTGGAAAATGAGAAAATATATCACCCAAAACATTTGACAAAAATGCATGTGGTGGATAGCCGTCCTCATTTGGATAATATTCATTAAATTTTTTATTTTCTTTGAAACTTAAGATTATAAATTTAGCAGAAGAGAGAATAAGGTTTTTTAATTTATTCTTATTATAATTATTTGGGATTTCATTTTTATATAAAGTAATTAATGTATAAATTCCTTGTTGTAAAATGTCGGAGTTAAAGTCTGATGTTTTATAATGCCAAAAGTTTCTATCGAACGATCCATATGTGGGACTATCTGGATCTCTATCCAGCCATGTCAAATTTCTTTTATAATTGTTATTTGCATATTTTAAAAATAAATCATAAGTTTTATTCATAAAGTATTAAAACTCGTTAACTCTTTTATTGATTGAGTTTTCTAACTTAATGTTATTTAACCCTTTCCTCTTTGTGGGTTTCGAAATATATTTCCAAAAACTTCTAATTGTTTGAAATAAATAACCCATTAAACTGGAATTTATAAAAGAAAATAAATATTTCACAGATGGTTTAGAAAAAATAAAAATTACAAACCCTATAAAATCCTCTACAATTTTTCTTGAAAATGATACATAATTTGGTTTTAGATCATATAATGGTACTGGTCCTTTTTTTTTAAGCTTTTGGATTCTTATGTAAGATCCAATTTTTTTAAACTCAATCATATGAGCGTGCATTGATATAGTTTCTTTTAAATCTACTTTATTTAATTCTAAATCTTTTTTAGTTTTTAATTTATGTAGTATTTTATCAAAATCGTTTGATCGAGAAATAACGACAGAATATCCATGACCTTTACTTTCTAATTTTGGTGACCACGCATCACCTATTGATATATCAGATAATTCGGCTGTGAAATCTGGAGTTATCATGCAACTCTTGGATATAAAAAAAGGTATCAGATAATTATAGTAAAATTTTTTTAAACTAAGTATTCTCTTATTTTTTAAAATTATTCTTAATTTGCCTGGCCATTCACCGTGTCTCCAATTTAATTTTTTAATTTCGTTTAAATAATTTATATTATTTCCTTTTAAAAAGAAATTTATCGCACCAGGATACATGTTTGTTCCCGAATATATACCAATCAAATATTTTATATGTTTAAATTCATCGGGAAATTTTATTTTTAAGATTCTTAAAGAAGCAATATGTTCTGGTAGACCTACAAAGCAATAAACTTTGTTTTTTCTTAATTTTTTAAGTTTATGCAGCAAAGGTGTTGTTTGATAAATACTTTGAGAAATATCTATTATTTCCTGAAGATTGTTTGTTATTAAAGTATCAAATTTCAATATCTTATTTTTTTTTTCGTCTAATACACATACGTAATCTACTTTTTTTGATTTTATTAATTCTAACAATATACTTCTGACTACTCCACCGGAACTAGCTTTTTTTCTTATCTCTTTTGATGAAGAGCTGCAAATAAATAATGAGTTATAATTTCCAATGACTTTATTTTTTTTTTTCGCTTCTAATTTCTTTGATAAAAAATTATAAGGCACACCCCTTCCTGGGCAGGCAAATATAATCTTTTTCAAATCATTAATATCTTGTAGGTTTGGTTTTCTCGTTAATTTTGGTATTGGTCCTTTAGTAGTTTCCTTCATTTTGAAAAGATTATTTGACAAGCCTTCACACAGACCACAATGAAAACAATTGCCAGGATTTATTACTTCATCAAATATTTTTCTAACTAATATTTTTTGTTCCACTAGTTGTCTTTTAAATTTTTTTTTATTTCTTCAAGCATTTTTCTATTAGTTGAAATAAGATCTGCAAATATTCCAGCTATAATCAATAAAATAGAAATTGTTATTAATAATGCTCCTAAAAATAATCTAGGTATTAAACCTAGAGATCTATCATCTAACCATGCAAATATCCATTGTATTTCTAATATCAGTCCTAAAATTAAAAAAGGTGAGGCTAATATTAAAAAAAAATTGAAAGGTTTGTAAATCATAAATACTCGTATTATTACTAATGTTGATCTTAAGATATATTCTATGTTTGATTTAAATAATCTTGATGGTCTTTTAACTTCATTAGTTTTTATTGGAATTGAATTGATCCTAAAGTTATTATAGCTTGCTTGCAAAATAGTCTCATGGGTATATGTAAAATTATTAAATACATTTAAGGAACTGGCTGCTTCTTTTGAAAAAGATCTAAAACCACTAGTTGCATCTTCAACTTTTTTTCCAGCCAAAAAAGAGATAACTTTACTACCCAAATTTTGAAAAAAAACTTTTGTTTTGGAAAAACTTTTAATGTTTTTGAAATTTCTAGCTCCAATTACAATGTCACTTTTACCACTTATAATTGGATTAATAAGATCCTGAATATTGCTAGCGTCATATTGGTTGTCTGCATCAGTATTAACTATTATATCTGCACTTTGTTTTAGACAAAAATTTATACCTGTTGTGAAAGCATTTGATAAACCTTTTCTAATAGGTAAGTTAATTATATGTGTTTTTAAATCATTGTATTTTTGAACTTCTTTAATTGTGTTATCCTCACTTCCATCATTTACAATAACTATCTCTATAATATCAACTCCGTCCAATTTTTTTGGTAATTGATTTAAAGTATTCAAAATGT
>CACISK010000002.1 GCA_902589315.1 uncultured Pelagibacteraceae bacterium | reverse complement strand
ATGAGACATGTAACCAATAGAATAAATATGAACTAAGGATGAAACTAGAGTAACTACAACTAACATTACTGCAGAAAGAGCATCAACTTTAATTGACCAATTTACATTTAAAGATCCTGAATTTATCCAAGTTGCAATAATTGCATTATGCTCATAACCTGATGAAACAACTTTAAAAAATATGAACAAAGATAATAATGCCGAAATAGAAACTAAAATACATGTGATTAATTGAGATAATTTATCACCAATAGTTTTACCAAAAAAACCCGATATGATTGAACCTATCAAAGGTAAAAATAATATTAAATATTCCATTTACCCTTTCAATCTGTCGATTTCTTCAACTCTTATTGTTCCAGAGTTTCTGTAATAAACCACAATAATTGCAAGTCCTATTGCAGCCTCAGCTGCAGCCACTGTTAATATGAATAATGTGAAAACCTGGCCACTCAAATCGTTAATAAAAATAGAAAAAGATACTAAATTTATATTTACAGCTAAAAGTATTAATTCAACACTCATCAATATAACGATAATATTTTTTCTATTTAGAAAAATACCCACAATACCAATTGTGAATATAATAGCAGCAAGAGTTAAATAATGACCAAGACCAATACTAAACATCTATTTTAACTCCTTTATTATTTTCAACGTCAACTAATTCAATACCATCTTTTCTATCTCTTGATATTTGTTTGAAATAACTTTGTCTTTTTACTCCAGATCTTTGTCTGAAGGTCAATACAATTGCTCCAATCATGGCTACCAATAAAACCATTCCAGATAATTGAAACAAATGAATATAATCAGTATATATAACGCTTCCTAAAGATTGGGTATTTGTTAAGTCAGTATTTATTTCAATCGCAATTGAATCTAATAAATCCGGTTTATACTTCCATCCACCTATAACAATAATTAATTCAAAAAATATAATAATACTTACTAATAGACCAACTGGAATATGGGAACTTCTTCCACTAGAATTAAACCATTCATTTTTTTGTTGAGCAACATTTAACATCATTACCACAAATAAAAATAATACTGCCACTGCTCCAACGTACACAATAAGCATTATCATTCCTAAAAATTCGGCACCAATCATGATGAATAGGCAAGAAATACTAATAAAGTCCAATATTAAAAAAAAAACTGAATTAACTGTGTTTTTTGAAACAGTTACCATTATTGCAGAGACAATTGCAATCAGTGAAAATATATAAAAGACTATTGCGTGAGCAATCATTGATTATCTGTGGGAGCTATCAGCATTAATATTTGCTGCTAAAATATTCTCCCATCTATCTCCATTCTCTAACAACTTTTCTTTGTTATAATAAAGTTCTTCTCTTGTTTCTGTAGCAAATTCAAAATTTGGACCTTGCACAATCGCGTCAACTGGACAAGATTGTTCGCACAAACCACAATAAATACATTTTAACATATCAATATCATAACGAGTAGTTTTTCTACTTCCATCTTCTCTCTCGCTAGACTCTATTGTTATAGCCTGAGCAGGACAAACAGCTTCACATAGTTTACAAGCAATACATCTTTCCTCACCGTTTGGATATCTTCTTAGCGCATGTTCTCCTCTTGCTCTAGGACTAATTGAACCTTTTTCAAATGGATAATTAATTGTTTTTTTTGGTTTAAATATTTCTTTTATTGCCATGATTAATCCTGTTAAAAAATCAATCATAAAAATTGTTTTGAAAAATCTTATTAAGCTCATTCTAATTCCCCGGTAATAAATCAAAATACATTAAAAAACTTGCAGTTAATACTACATAAATCAATGAAAATGGTAGAAAAATTTTCCATCCAAGTTTCATTAATTGATCATACCTGTATCTTGGTACTATTGCTTTTATCAGAGCAAATAAGATAAATAAAAAGAGTATTTTTAAAATTAACCATATTGGAGCCGGAATAACGTTAAATGGAAATAAATCTATGGGAGATAACCAGCCACCAAGAAATAAAATAGATCCCATTGCACACATAAGTAAAATGTTAGCATACTCCCCTAACCAAAACATTGCATACATCATTCCAGAGTATTCTGTCTGGTAACCTGCAACTAACTCTGCTTCAGCTTCGGGCAAATCAAAAGGTGGTCTGTTAGTTTCTGCTAAGGCTGAAATAAAAAATATTATAAACATTGGGAATAGAGGTATTACAAACCATAAATCTTTTTGAGCTAAAACGATGTCACTTAGATTTAATGAACCTACACAAAGTAATACATTTATAATTATTACACCTATGGAAACTTCATAAGAAACCATTTGAGCAGCTGATCTAATTGCTCCTAGGAAGGGATACTTTGAATTAGATGCCCATCCACCCATAATTATTCCATAAACACCTAAAGATGAAACTGCAAAAAGATATAAAATACCGACATTGATATCTGCTAGTACAAATGTTTCACTAAAAGGAATTACCGCCCAAGCAATTAAAGCCAAAGTCATTGTAACTATCGGGGCTAGTATAAATATAACTTTATTTGAGCTTGCTGGAATTATTATTTCTTTAAAAATGTATTTTAATGCGTCAGCTAATGTTTGAAATAATCCAAATGGACCAACAACATTAGGACCTCTTCTTTTTTGAACAAATGCCCATACTCTTCTATCTAACCAAACAACCATTGCAACAGATACTAAAACTGGGATCAATAGAAACAGAATTCTATAAATTTGTTCAAAAAATATAAATAGTTCAACCATTAATTATCGGTTCCAGTTTTTGGTAAACTCATTCTAATATTTTTACACTCTGACATTGTTTTTGACGCTCTTGCTATTACATTGGAGTGATAATAATCAATCTCTTCAGTAATAATTTTTTCTGATTTAAAATTATATTCAGGCACCTCAAAATCAGCTTCATTTTTATTATTAAGATTTAAATAATTTATTAATGAATCGATAAGTTGATTTTTATCTTTGTATAAATTTTTTCTCTTAATGAATGAAGACAATTCATTTATTATTTGCCAATCCTCTTTCGCTTCTCCTGGTGGATATGATGCCTTGTAGGCTTTTTGTAATTTTCCTTCAAGGTTTGTAAAATAACCATCTTGTTCTGTGTAAGTAGCACCAGGCAGAATTACATCAGCAATACTTGCACCTTTATCACCGTGGCTACCTATATATATTATAAATTCATTTTTTTTCTCAAATTTTAAATTATCTTGGCCAAATAGAATTAAAATTTCAAAGTTATTGTTTTCTAATTTATTCAATATTTCGTAGCTAGAATTTTTTGATAATACATTTAAGTCATATGAGCCTACTGTGGATGAATTTTTTGATAATATATTTAATGCATTCCAATCATCAGAAATTTTATTATTTTCTAATAGATATTTTTTGAATTCTTCAAAAATATAAGGTGCCGACTTAAGTTTAAGAACTGATTGTCCAAAAATTATACTTGGATATTTCGATTTTTTAATTTTTTCTGAAATTTCATGCTTATTATCAATAATATCTTTTATAGAGTCGGTATTATTCGATATAACTTTGTAAGGATAAGTTAAATCACCAACATCACCTAAAGATATAATTTCTGTCTTATTTTTTAAATAATTTTTTCTAATTCGAGAGTTTAATATTGTTGCTTCAAATCTTGGATTTGTACCTATTAGAATTATTAAATCGCTTTTTTCTATTCCTTCAATGGAACTGTTAAATAGATAATTACTTCTTAAATTTGTATTAATATATAATTTTTCATATCTAGATTCCAAATTTTCAGACTTAATCGTTTTTTCAAAAAAATCTTTTGCTGCAAAAGTAGTTTCCATATTTGTCATATCACCTATAAATCCAGCAATTTTTTCAGACTTTGTTTTTGAAATTCTTTCAGATACAGCTTTAAAAGCTTCTTCCCAACTTGATGGCTTTAATTTATTATTAATCTTTACATAAGGTGTATCTAATCTTTGATTTTTTAAGCCATCACATGCATATCTGGTTTTATCTGATATCCATTCTTCATTTATTTCTTCATTAATTCTTGGAAGAACTCTCTTGACTTCCCATCCGTATGTATCGACTCTTATATTTGATCCAACAGCATCCATCACATCAATTGTCTCGGTTTTTTTAAGTTCCCATGGTCTAGCTTCGAAGACATAGGGCTTTGATGTAAGTGCACCGACAGGACATAAATCAATAACATTAGCTGAGAGTTCAGACTCCATTGCCTTTTCCAAATAAGTAGTAATTTGCATATTCTCACCTCTACCGATTGCTCCAAGTTCAGGAACTCCAGCAACTTCGGTTGCAAATCTAATACATCTTGTGCAATGAATACATCTTGTCATTTGAGTTTTAATTAGTGGACCCATATATTTTTCGGGTACATATCTTTTATTTTCTTTAAATCTTGATTTATCAATTCCGTAATACATAGATTGGTCTTGTAAATCACATTCCCCACCTTGATCACATACTGGACAATCTAGCGGATGGTTTGCTAGTAAAAATTCCATTACACCTTTTCTCGCTTTTTTCACTTTTTCGGTGTTAGTTCTAAGCACCATCCCCTCTGCAGCAGGCATCGCGCAAGATGCTATTGGCTTAGGAGATTTTTCCATTTCAACTAAACACATTCTACAATTTCCAGCTATTGATAATTTTTCGTGATAACAGAACCTTGGTATCTCTGCTCCAGCTTGTTCACATGCTTGCAATACTGTAGTTCCTTCTTCTACCTCTACATCAATGTCATTTACTTTAAGTTTAAGCATTTTCTTTTTCTAATAAATGTTGGTCAACTAAATATGGTATATCTTTTTGCTTTTTCACAATCGGATCAAACTTATTTCTTTCAATAATTTCATCTTTAAAATTTCTGATCAATCCTTGAACAGGCCATGAAGATCCTTCTCCAAAAGCACAAATTGTATGACCTTCAATTTGTTTTGTTACATCTAATAACATATCCACTTCATCTCTTGTGGCTTCGCCTTTGGCCATTCTCTCTAACATTCTCCACATCCAACCAGAACCTTCTCTGCATGGTGTACATTGACCGCAGCTCTCGTGTTTATAAAATCTTGCTATTCTTGCCATACACTTAATAATGTCTTGATCTTTATTTATAACAACAATACCAGCTGTTCCTAAACCAGTTTTATTCTCAACACATTCATCAAAGTCCATTTTAATTGTTTCACATGTTTCTTTTGGAAGTAATGGCATTGATGAACCACCAGGTATTACTGCTTTTAGATTATCCCATCCACCTATTACTCCACCTGCATGTTTTTCAATTAATTCTTTTAATGGAATTCCCATTTCTTCTTCTACGTTGCAGGGATTATTTACATTTCCTGAAATACAATATATTTTAGAACCAGTATTTTTTGGTCTACCCAGTGATGAAAACCATTTTCCACCTCTTCTAAGTATAGTTGGTACCACAGAAATTGTTTCAACATTGTTTATTATTGTCGGGCAACCATAAAGACCTATTAAAGCTGGAAACGGAGGTTTCAATCTTGGTTGACCTTTTTTTCCTTCAATACTCTCGAGCAAAGCAGTTTCCTCACCACAGATATAAGCACCTGCACCATAATGAATATAAATATCTAATTCCCAATCAGTTCCTGCAGAATTTTTTCCTAAGAGACCATCTTTGTAAGCTTCATCGATAGCTGTTTGAAGTTTTTGTCCTTCATTAAAATATTCCCCTCTTATATAAATATAACACTTGTGTGCATTAACTGCGTAAGATGCAATTAAGCAGCCTTCTATTAATTTATGAGGTTCAAATCTTAGAATATCTCTATCTTTGCACGTGCCAGGCTCAGACTCATCGGCATTAATTACTAAATAATGTGGTCTTGATCCAACTTCTTTTGGGGCAAAAGACCATTTCAATCCTGTAGGAAATCCAGCACCACCTCTTCCTCTAAGTTCTGATGTTTTAATTTCATTAATTATCCATTCTCTTCCTTTGCCGCAAATTTCTTTTGTATCCTTCCAGTCTCCCCTTTGTTTTGCAGATGCTAAATCAGCACCAAAATCATTGTATAAATTTTGAAAAATTCTATCCTTATCTTCAAGCATTTTTATTACCTATTAATGTTTTTCTAGTATTTTCTGGTTCAGAACTTAATCTGCCTCTATATGATCCTGGTTGAGGAACTTCATCATTACTTATTTTATCAATTATTTGCTCAAGTTTTGTTGGATCTAAATCCTCATAATAATCCTCATTTAATTGAAGCATAGGAGCATTCACACAAGCGCCCAAACATTCTACTTCTAACCAAGAGGTTTTTCCATCCTCTGATAAACGATTTTCTTCTTCAGAAATTTTTCGTTTACAAATATCTACCAAATTATACGCACCCCTTAACATACATGGGGTTGTAGTACATATTTGAAAGAAATATTTACCAACTGGAGTTAAATTATACATGCTATAAAATGTAGCTACTTCATATACTTTTATGTAGGGCATATCTAAATACTTTGCTATGTATTTCATTGCACTTAAAGGTATCCAATTATCATTTTGTTTTTGTGCTAAGTACAATAAAGCCATAACCGCACTTTGTTGTTTTCCAGAAGGATAATTTTTAATAATACTATCAGCAGTTTCTTTGTTTTTTTTATTAAACTCAAATTTTTCAGGTTGTACTTTTGATATTTTTTTAACAGCCATTATCTATCTACCTCTCCAAAAACAATATCCATTGAACCTAAAACTGCAGGAACATCAGCTAACATATGACCTTTAATTAAGTAATCCATTGCTTGCAAATGAGAAAATCCTGGAGCTCTAATTTTGCATTTGTAAGGTTTGCTTGAACCATCAGAAATTAAGTAAACACCAAATTCTCCTTTAGGAGCTTCTACAGCTGTATATATTTCATCTTTATCAACCCTATAACCTTCGGTATATAACTTGAAATGATGGATCAATGCTTCCATAGATTGTTTTAATTCTTTTTTTGGTGGTGGACTGATTTTTCCATCATCAGTTTTAATTGGACCAACAGGTAAATTTGCTAAGCATTGACTTATTATATTTACACTTTCTTTCATTTCTTCAATTCTGCATAGGTATCTATCGTAACAATCTCCATTTTTTCCTACTGGAATTTTGAATTCGAATTGTTCATAACAATCGTACGGCTGGGATTTTCTTAAATCCCAAGGGACGCCAGATCCTCTCAACATAACACCTGAAAAAGAATAATCGAGAGCATCTTGTTTTGATACTACACCTATATCAACGTTCCTTTGCTTAAATATTCGGTTATCAGTTAAAAGTAATTCTAAATCATTTATTATTTTTGGAAATCTTTCACAAAATTTTCCGATCTCTTTATCTAATCCTTTTGGTAGGTCTTGATGTACTCCCCCAGCTCTAAAATAATTAGCATGCAATCTAGAACCAGAAACTTTTTCATAAAAACCCATTAATATTTCTCTTTCTTCAAATCCCCATAAAGTAGGAGTTAACGCACCAACATCCATTGCTTGTGTTGTAACATTTAAAATATGACTAAGTATTCTTCCAATTTCACAAAACATTACTCTTATGTATTGAGCTCTTATCGGAACTTCTATTTTTAGAATTTTTTCAATTGCTAAAGCAAAAGCGTGTTCTTGGTTCATTGGTGCTACATAATCTAATCGATCAAAATACGGAACAGCTTGGGTATAAGTTTTATTTTCAATTAATTTTTCTGTACCCCTATGCAATAAACCAATGTGTGGATCTGCTTTTTCAACAATTTCGCCATCTAACTGCAATATTAATCTTAAAACTCCATGGGCAGCTGGATGTTGAGGTCCAAAATTTAGATTCAAAGTTTTAGTTTCTTTTGCCATTATTCTTTAGTTTGATCTTTTATATACTTGGTTCCTTCCCAAGGACTTTCATAATCGAAGTTTCTATAATTTTGTTCTAATTTTACTGGTTCATAAATAACTTTCTTAGTTTCATGACTGTATCTAACTTCATTATGACCTGTTAAAGGAAAATCTTTTCTTAATGGATGTCCTTCAAAGCCATAATCTGTAAGTATTCTTCTCAGGTCTGGATGATCTTTAAAATCAATTCCATACATGTCAAATACTTCCCTTTCCATCCAATTTGCAGCAGGAAATATAGATGTTATTGAACCAACAATTTCTTTTTCTTTTACATCCATCTCTAAGATAATTCTTTGATTAAATTCATGACTTAATAATAGATAAACTAATTTGAATCTAACTTCATTTTCAGGAAAATCTACAGCTGTGATATCTATCAATTGTCTAAATTTAGTTTTTGAATTTGTTTTTAAGAATAAAATAACTTCTGTTAAGTCCGTTTCATCAATTTTTAAGTAAATTTGATTATGTTTGATTAAAGAACTTTTTATTTTTGTATTTAGTTCTGAATTCAAAATTTTTTCTAAATCCTGGATGTTTTGCATTTTTTATCTTTCCAGAGAACCTTTGTTCCTGATTTTCTTTTGAAGTTGCATTATCCCATATAAAAGTGCTTCAGCAGAAGGAGGGCACCCCGGAACATATACATCAACTGGTACAATACGATCGCATCCCCTTACTACAGAGTAAGAGTAATGATAATATCCTCCACCATTTGCACAACTTCCCATGGAAATTACATACCTTGGTTCTGGCATCTGATCATAAACTTTTCTAAGTGCTGGAGCCATTTTATTTGTTAGAGTTCCAGCAACAATCATAACATCTGATTGTCTAGGTGAAGCTCTAGGGGCAGCACCAAATCTCTCTAAATCATATCTTGGCATGGAAGTTTGCATCATTTCAACTGCACAACATGCAAGACCAAAAGTCATCCAATGTAATGATCCAGTTCTAGCCCAGTTAACAAGATTATCTAGTGATGTTGTTATAAAACCATTATCACTAAAATCTTGTGCTAATTGTTTAAATTCTTCTGGAATATTTTTTTTTCTTTCTTCTAAATTCATTTTATTCCCAATCTAATGCTCCTTTTTTCCATTCATAAATAAACCCAATAGTAAGTATAAATAAGAAGATCATCATTGATGTAAATCCGAATATTCCGATTTTGCCTAGAGATATTGCCCAGGGAAATAGAAAAGCGATTTCTAAATCGAAAATAATAAATAATATTGCAACAAGATAAAATCTAACATCAAATTCCATTCTAGAGTCATTAAATGGTTCGAATCCACATTCATATGCTGATAATTTTTCTGGATCGGGATTTTTTGGTGATGCTAAATAATTGACCGCCACAAATGCAATACTTAATACAAGTGCAACTAGCAAAAATACAATTATTGGCAAATAATCTTTTAAAAATTCCGCAAGCATGTTGAGTCTATATAGCACCTTTTAGATCAACTAAAAGAGCAGATAGGTCACATTTTAAGGCTTTATTTTATTCATTTATTTGATGGCGGGAGTGAAGGGACTCGAACCCTCGACCTATCGCGTGACAGGCGATCGCTCTAACCAACTGAGCTACACCCCCGTGTTCTGGTGGGCAGTAAAGGACTCGAACCTTTGACCCCCTCGGTGTAAACGAGATGCTCTACCAACTGAGCTAACCGCCCAAAACATGGTACTATTACATCAAGGTTATTATAATGTAAATTGTTAATTACTGAATACTAGCTTGAGATTTATCGTCTTTTTTAGTTTCTGTTAATTTATCTACTTCAGTCCATTCTGTAGGCTTCAATTCTTTAGTTAAAGCTATTTTAATTACTTCATCAGCAGTTTCTACTGGAACTATTTCAATATCATCTTTCACTTTTTTTGGCACATCAACTAAATCTTTTTCATTCTCTTTAGGTATCAAAACTTTTTTAACACCAGCTCTATGAGCTGCTAGTAGTTTTTCTTTAAGTCCACCAATAGGTAAAACTTGACCTGTAATTGTTACCTCTCCAGTCATAGCAATTTCTCTCTTAACTGGAACTTTGGTAATTGAAGATACTATTGATGTAACCATAGCTATACCTGCGGAGGGACCATCTTTTGGTGTTGCACCTTCTGGAACATGTATATGAAAATCTTTTTTTTCAAATAGTGGTGGTGTTACACCAAATTCTAAGCATTTTGATCTTACATAAGATTTTGCAGCTTTTACAGACTCTTGCATCACATCACCTAGCTTACCAGTTATTTGCATTCTGCCTTTACCCGTCATGTTAACTGTTTCAACTTTTAATATTTCTCCACCAAACTCTGTCCAAGCTAAACCTATGACTATTCCAACTTTATCCTTTGCTTCTAGTTCACCAAATTTAAATTTCTTAATTCCAAGAAAATCAGGTATATTTTTTTCATTAACCTCAACACTTTTTTCTTCGTTATTAACTACTTTTTTTACAACTTTTCTTGTTACTTTAGATATTTCTCTTTCTAAATTTCTAACACCGCTTTCTCTTGTATAACTTCTTATAATTTCTTTAATTGTGTCGTCAGCTAACTTCATTTCACCTTCTTTGACACCGTTGTCTTTAATTTGTTTAGGAAGTAAATATTTGTTAGCAATATTAATCTTCTCATCCTCTGTATATCCTGGAATTCTTATGACTTCCATTCTATCTAAAAGAGGTGGAAGAATATTTAGTGTGTTTGCTGTTGTTACAAACATTACATCTGATAAATCATAATCAACTTCAAGGTAATGATCATTAAATGTTGTATTCTGCTCAGGATCCAAAGCCTCTAATAAAGCCGATGATGGATCACCTCTATAATCGTTTCCAACTTTATCAATTTCATCAAGCAAAAATAATGGATTTTTAGTACCAGCTTTTTTCATCATCTGGATAATTTTTCCAGGAAGTGAACCAATATAAGTTCTTCTGTGACCTCTTACTTCTGCTTCATCTCTCACGCCGCCTAAAGACATTCTTACAAATTGTCTATTAGTTGCCTTAGCTATTGATTTACCTAAAGAAGTTTTTCCTACACCTGGCGGACCTACTAAACATAGAATAGGGCCTTTTATTTTATCCATTCTTTTTTGCACTGCTAAGAATTCTATTATTCTTTCTTTAACTTTTTCTAACCCAAAGTGATCTTCTTCTAAAATTTTTAAAGCTTTGTTCAAATCTATGTCCACTTTATCTTTTTTAAACCATGGTAAATCTATCATCCAATCTAGGTAGTTTCTTACTACAGTTGCTTCAGCAGACATTGGGCTCATATTTTTTAATTTTTTTAACTCGGACATGCATTTCTTCTCAACTTCTTTTGGCATTTTTGCCTTCAAAATTGATTTTTTTAAGCTTGTGGTCTCATCCTTACCATCTTCAATTTCACCTAATTCTTTTTGAATAGCTTTTAACTGTTCATTTAAATAATACTCTCTTTGAGTTTTCTCCATTTGAGTTTTAACTCTTCCTCTAATTCTCTTCTCCACACCTATAATACTTGCCTCATTTTCCATTATTTTTATGACGCTATTTAATCTCTTCTTAACATCTAAAGTTTCAAAAATTTGCTGTTTCTCTGAAATGCTAGCATTGATATGTGAAATTATATTATCTGCAATTTTTGATGGGTCTTTTAATTGTTTAATATTGTTAATCGTCTCGGAGGATATTTTTTTATTAACTGTAGTAAGTTTTTCTAATCTTTTTATAGCAGTTAAACTTAATGGGAGCAGATCGTCATCTTTTGAAATAATATCTTTTTGATGCTCGAATGAACATTTAATAAATTTTTCATCATCTTTAAAATCAACTATTTTAACTCTCTTGGTACCTTCAACTAATACTTTAACAGTTCCATCAGGCAGTTTAAGTAATTGCAAAATATTACTTTCACATCCATAAGTGAAGACATCATTTTTTTTAGGATCATCAACTTCAGAATTTTTTTGCGTGACAAGAACAATTTTTTTATCACCTTTCATTACTTCATTTAATGCAGTGATAGACTTATCTCTTCCAACAAATAAAGGGATTACCATACTTGGAAAAACTACTATGTCTCTCAATGGTAATAATGGCAATGTTACTTTTATATCCATAAGAGAAATATGGATATTATATTTTATAATGCAATAGGAAATTATGGTTTATTAACGAGCAATTATGCTGCTGAAGTCTTATCAGTTTTGGTTTTGTTCTTTGAATGAACAATAACAGGTGAAGATATACCTTTCGCCGCACCAGAATCAATTATAACTTCTTCTATGTTATCTTGACTTGGTAGATCAAACATTGTTTTTAATAGTATATTTTCAAGAATCGATCTAAGTCCTCTTGCTCCAGTTTTTTTGGAAATAGCTTTATTAGCAATGTCTTTTACTGATTGATCTTTAAAGGTAAGTTTTACTCCCTCTAATTTAAATAGTTCTTGATATTGCTTTATTAAAGAATTTTTTGGTTCTAAGAGAATTTTAACTAAAGATTTCTCGTCTAGATCATCAAGAGTTGCAGTTATCGGTAATCTTCCAATAAATTCTGGTATCAATCCATATTTTAATAAGTCCTCAGGTTCAAGATTCTTCATCCACTCGCCTACTTTTTTATCTTCTAAACTTTTAACCTCAGCTCCAAAACCAATAGATGAACCTTTGTCTCTTTGAGAAATAATTTTGTCTAAACCTGCAAATGCACCACCACATATAAATAGAATATTAGTCGTATCTACTTGTAAAAATTCTTGTTGTGGATGTTTTCTTCCACCTTGAGGAGGTACACTAGCAACTGTACCTTCCATTATTTTTAATAAAGCTTGCTGAACTCCCTCTCCAGAAACATCTCTAGTAATTGATGGATTTTCTGATTTCCTGCTGATTTTATCCACCTCATCAATATAAACAATTCCTCTTTGCGCTTTTTCAACATTATAATCGGCTGCTTGCAGTAGTTTTAAAATTATATTTTCTACATCCTCACCAACATAACCAGCTTCTGTTAATGTAGTTGCGTCTGCCATTGTGAAAGGCACATCTAAAATTCTTGCTAAAGTTTGTGCTAATAATGTTTTTCCACATCCTGTTGGTCCAACTAATAAAATGTTTGATTTGGAAAGTTCTACATTCTTACTTGTTTTATTTTCGTAATTTAATCTTTTGTAATGATTATGAACTGCAACTGATAGAACTTTTTTTGCATGATCTTGTCCTATTACATAATCGTCAAGAACTGCACAAATTTCTTTTGGTGATGGTAATCCATCTTGATGCTTTACAAATGTATCTTTGCTCTCTTCTTTGATGATGTCCATGCATAATTCAACACACTCATCACATATAAAAACTGTTGGTCCAGCAATTAATTTTCTGACTTCATGTTGACTCTTTCCACAGAAAGAACAGTAAAGAATATTTTTATTATTGTTACTCATAGTTTTTTATAACGAATCAATTTGAATACTTTATTACAAAGATTGCTTCTTAATCAAGTGTAGGTTGTGAATAAACTATATATTGTTGTTTAGTCTCTTTTTTCTACTACTTTATCAATCAAACCAAAATCTTTCGCGTTATCTGGAGTCATAAAATTGTCTCTCTCCAAAGCTTCCTTAATTTGATCAACAGACTTACCTGTGTGTTTAGAATAAATTTCATTTAATCTTTTTTTTAAAGACATAACCTCATTTGCATGAATTTCTATATCAGTTGCTTGACCTTGAAAACCTGCGGAAGGTTGATGAACCATTATTCTTGAATTGGGCAAAGATAATCTTTTTCCTTTAGATCCTGCGGCCAACAAAAATGATCCCATGCTTGCAGCTTGGCCAATACATAATGTGCTGACTTCAGGTTTAATATATTGCATCGTGTCATAAATTCCTAAACCTGCTGTTACTAATCCACCTGGACTATTTATGTATAAAGAAATTTCTTTTTTTGGATCTTCAGACTCTAAAAATAATAATTGAGCAGTAACCAAAGATGCAACTGCATCATTAATTGGTCCAACTACAAAAACAATTCTCTCTTTTAATAATCTTGAATAAATATCATAAGCTCTTTCACCACGGCTTGATTGCTCAACTACCATTGGGATCAAAGTACTTAGATGTTCAGGAATTTTTGTTGTCATAAGTGATTCGGTTTACTTATACAACTTGTGATTACTTTTTGCTAACTTTTTTTGTTGTTTTAGTTTTTTTTGCTACTTTTTTTGGAGCTTTAGATGGTTTAGCTGTTTTCTTTTCTTTTTTATCTTCTGACTTAACTTCTTTTTTCTCTTTAACTTTATCATCAGCACCTTCAGATAATTTTGCTAATTTCTCTTGCTCTTTTAGATTTTTTTCATTCTCTTCTTTTAATATTTTTTCAGCTTCTTCTTTACTAATTTCCTTTTTATTTACTTTTGCAATTTTTTTAAGTTCAGCAATTATCTTTTCTTCATATACAGAACCTCTTAAACTCTCAATTGCTCCTGGATTTTTCTCATAATACTCTTTGACCATCTTTTCCTGTCCAGGCATCATTCTGAATTGTTTTTGTATTTCTGCATTTAGCTCTTCTTGAGAAACTTTAATTTTATTTTTTTCACCAAATGCATTTAGAATTAGACCAGTTTTAATTCTTTTTTTTGCTTGTTCCTCAAAGTAATTCATATTTTTTTTCTTCTCTTCTTCCTTCATACCTTGGGCTAATATATTTACTTCTTGTTCAATAAGGTTAGCTGGTAGCTGGTCTAGTTTTTGTTTTTCAATTTGTTCAAGAATTTGTTTTTTTGAAATCATTTCTAATGAATTTTTAAATTCATCATTGATTTGTTTAGATATTAATTCTTTTAAATTATTTAAGTCTTTTGCTCCTAAGTTTTTTGCAAAGTTATCATCAATTTTTGTTTCTTCTGGTTTTTTTACTGCTGTAATTTTACAATTAAACACTGCAGATTTATTAGCCACTTCTTTTTCTGGAAAGTTTTCTGGTAGTTTAACTTCTACTTTTTTATCTTGTTTATTTTTGACACCTTCTAATTGCTTATCAAATCCTTTAATAAATAAATCTTTTCCGAGTTCTAATTGAGTATTTTTTCCTTCATTTCCTTTAAAATCTTTACCATCAACTGTGGCTTTATAATCAAAGACAACTAAATCACCCGCTTTAGCTGGGTAACTTTCTTCAGCATCTTTAAAGTTTTTCTGAGTTTTGGCTATTTGATCAATTCTTTTATCTGTTTCTTTAGGATCGATTTTAACAACGTACTCATCGACTTTTAAATCTTTTAATGATCCAACTTCAACATTAGGTAATTCTGTTACAGAAATTGTGTATTCGAGATCTTTTCCTTCACCAAATGATTTTAAATCAATCTTAGGCTGACCTGCTGGTTTAATTTTATTGTCTTCAAGAGCTTTAGTAGTAGTATCTTTTAATACTTTATCAATTACTTCACCATATACAGCTTTTCCAAATTGTCTTTTTAAAATTTCTGTAGGAACTTTACCTGGTCTAAATCCTTTTAAAACGACATCTTTTTTAATCTCTTCGTATTTTTCTTCGAGATATCCAGATATAGTTTTTTTATCGATAAAAACTTTTATATCTTTTTCTAAACCTTTTTTATTTTCTACTGTTACTTTCATATATTATGGTAGGCGAGAAAGGACTCGAACCTTCACAGTTTGCACTATTGGTTCCTAAGACCAACGCGTCTACCAATTCCGCCACTCGCCCAAATTATTGGTGCTTTATATATGATTGTTTATAATTGTCCAATTCGAATAATAGTGTAAAACATTAGCTTAATTGATATGAGCAAAACAAATATTGCAATTGCTATTTATCTAGTTGGTCTTGCTTTAGGTGCAATCTTTTTAGATATATGGAGTGCTGAGACTAGTCCAAAAGCTTTATTAGGAATTGGATGGACAACTTTATTTGCGATTGCTTTATTCTTCGCTGAAAAGGAAAAAGAAGAAAAAAAAGATTAATTTTTTTTTATTAATTCACTTATAAAAAGCTCACCATCACCATCATCAACTGCCTTTTTATAAAAAGATTTTGATAGATCTGATAATTTTTCTGCATTATCCATTCCTTTTAATAAGTCTGTTATATAAGTTAAATCTTTTAGTGTATTAGTCGCTGTAAACTTAAAACCTGTATAATCATCCTCTAAAACCTTATCAAAAATTCTCTTTAAAGCATTAGAATTACCTGAACCTAATTGGGCTACTTTATAAAGTTTATCTAAATCAATATCTAATTTTTTTGCAGCTTTTATTAATTCAATTACATATGTAGCTGTTCCTAAAGATAGAAAATTATTCAATAATTTTGTTTTTGCGCCATTTCCAATCACACCAAAATGATAATAATTTTTACAAAAACATTTTAAAAGTTCTTCTGATCTTTTTAAATTTTCCTCAGATCCACCAACTATTCCCCCCAATATTCCCTCTTCTGCTTGGACAGGACCTCCCATTACAGGGCATTCTAAATAAGGAATATTATTTGCATTTAATATTTGCTCCATTTCAATAGATCCATTTTGGTTATGAGTAGTAATATCAATGACAATTGTTTTATCAGTCAGTAATGAAACTATTTTTTTTCCAATTTCATGAGCAATAGGAGAATTCGTTACACACAAAAACAAAGCATCTAATTCACTTTTACAAAGTTCATCATAAGATTTAACTTCTTTTGCACCCTCTTTAACTATTCTATCAATTGGCTTTCTGTTCTTATTGGCAATTACAAATAATTCATGACTATTTTTAAGGATGTTATTTGCGATACCAAATCCCATCCATCCAACACCTATAAATCCAATTTTCATACAATATCAATCTTAATTAAATAATTTAAAATTGCGACAATATTTTCAGGATGTAAGCATATAATTTTTAATTTTTTGATGTATCAGGTATTATGAAAAAAATTCTAGTTATTATTATTTGTCTGTTCTCCTTAAGTGCTAATGCAATAGAAAAAAAAACAACATTTGATAAAGATTTATTCGATAAAGCTCAATCTGATGGAAAGATTGTAATTGTAAGCTCTTGGGTTAAATACTGCATGTCTTGTGCAGGACAAATGAAAATTTTAAAACAGGCAAAAGAAACAGGTGCATTGTCAGATATAAATTTTGATAATATTGAATATTTTTCATTTGATATAACAAACAAGGAAATAGCTGACTTATTAAATGTTAAGTTTCAAACTACACTTTTAATTTTTGAGAATAATAAAGAAATTTATAGAAGTTTGGGTGAAACAACTAAAGAATTGATTTACGATGCTATCAAATCTTCAATTTAAACTTTGCTAAATAGAACTACATAGTTTCTATACTTCCTATAAAATTATAGTCTTGATCGATAACTACAATTTCACCTGATGAAGTGCCGAAATTTAACATTTCAGAAATAACTACAAAATGAGTAACAAGGACAAGATTTTTCTCACTATTCCAATTGGATATGTATTTTTTTAAACTTTTAATTTGTTCATCTTTATATTTATAAAACTTCTCTTGATAAAAAGAGTTTAAACCTTTGAAGGTTTTATAATTATTAAAAGCAAATCTTGCAGTATCTTTGCATCTGCACCATTCACTAGATAAGACTTTATCAATTTTAATGTTATTTTCTTTAAATAGTTTTCCAATTTTTTTTGATTGCTCTATGCCCTCTTGATTTAAATTTCTTTGAGTATCACATTTTGTTAAATCTATATTGTTAGGATCCCCATTTCCAGGTGCAAGTGAATGTCTTATAAATACAATCTTTCCACCCTTCTGCAGTTCGCTTATTACTAAATCATTAGCCTGTGAATAATTTGAATTAAAAATACTTAGCAAAAATAAAAGAATAAAATTTATATATTTCATAAAAGACAATTAAATTTTTATCTGTATTTTTTATAATAGAGCTTTCTGAACTGATAATTTCCAACCATTTATTAAATCGTTCCTAACTTTTCGGTTTATTTTAGGCTTAAAAATTTTATCTTTTTTCCATTTCCTCTTGATTTGATATAATGATTTAAATAATCCAATTTGATATCCAGCTAGTAAAGCTACTCCTAAACCAGTTGTTTCTAATACCTTTGGTCTTTCTGTATTTATATTTATGATGTCAGATAAAAATTGCGAAAACCAGTTGTTTTTTACCATGCCTCCATCAATCTTAAGTTTAGTTGGTTTTAAACCATCTTTTTTCATTGCATTAAATAAATCATTACTTTGATAGGCAACTGACTCTAATACTGCTCTAACTAAGGTTTTCCAATCACTATTTCTTGTTAAACCTGTTATTACCCCTCTTGCATCAGGCCTCCAATAAGGTGCTCCCATTCCACTGAAGGCAGGCACAACGTATACACCCTCATTATTTTTTTTTGATTGAGCAATTGTTTCCGTATCAAAAGCATTGTTAATAAATTTTAATTTATCTCTTAACCATTGTACACCTGCACCTGCAATAAAAATAGATCCTTCAAGAGCATAAGTATTTTTTCCATTCAATCTGTAACATATTGTTGTTAATAATTTATTTTTAGAATAAATTTTTTTTGAACCAGTATTCATTATGACAAAGGCACCAGTTCCATATGTGCTTTTTACTGAACCTCTTTCAAAGCATGACTGTCCTACTGCAGCTGCTTGTTGGTCTCCTAGAACTGCTGATATTGGTATTTCACTGCCGACAATTCTCTTACTTGTTAAACCAAAATTATCAGCTGAATTTTTAACTTTTGGCAAAATATTTTCAGAAATTTTAAGTTTTTTTAAGATTTCTTTATCCCATTTATTATTATTAATGTTAAATAACATAGTCCTACAAGCATTAGTTGCTTCTGTTAAATGATGTTGCCCATTAGTAAGTTTCCAAATAAGGAAAGTATCAACAGTACCAAATAATAAATTATTTGATTTTAAAAGTTTCTTAACATTTTTTACGTTTTCTAGTATCCATTTAATTTTAGTTGCAGAAAAATATGGGTCAATAAATAATCCAGTTTTTTTTCTAAAAATTTTTTCATAATTTTTTTTCTTTAACTCTTCACAATAGTCTTGGGTTCTTCTATCTTGCCAAACAATTGCGTTGTAGACTGGTTTTCCTGTTTTCTTATTCCAAAGAATAGTTGTCTCTCTCTGGTTAGTTATTCCTATACTTAATATTTTTCCTCTTAATAGTGATGCTTTTTTTATTACTTTTTTCAACGCTTTTAGAGTTGTAAGCCAAATTTCGTTTGGATTATGCTCCACCCATCCATTTTTTGGAAAATATTGATTAAATTCAAACTGGGATGTAAATTTTATATTACCATCTAAATCAAAGAGAATTGCTCTAGTTGATGTTGTGCCTTGGTCAATAGCAACAAGAAATTTTTTCACAATTTAAGTCTATACCTAAATTTTTTTTTCTAAAAGTAAAAACTAATACAAGCTGGAAGGATATGAAATTTAAATTATTTAGTGAAAGATTGAGTTGAATATTCTGACAAGGGAAGTTTTGATAAAGTTTTTATCTTTTTGACATAATCTACAAAAGATTGAGCATAGCCGAGATATGTATTTACTACTCTTCCTTGCTTAGATATAATTCCAAAAGTTTTATATCCATCTTTACCAGCTGCAATATAGTTATTTGTTGCTACTGTATAAGTCTTACTTGGATTTATCTTTACCCAACTCTTGTCTGTTCTACCCTTAAACTCTAAATTTATCACTCTATTTCCTTTACTATTGCTTGCTTGAACATCCCATCTCAATCCAGCAGCATATGGATAGGCTCCTGTAGAACCATCTGGAGTTAAAGCATAATCAATTGAGTCTTCCAAAACATTTTTAATTTCTTCTCCACTCATTTTCAATTCTACAATAGTATTACTGAAAGGTAATAAAGTATACGCGTCCCCAATTGTAATATTGCCTTCTTTTATATCTATTCTTGTTCCACCACCATTTTGAATTGCAATATCACTTAATTTGGACATTTCTCTGAAGGCGTGTGCTACAATATTCGAAATATCGGATCCATTTTTTTCAGTTTTTGATACATCACAAAGTTTTGACTTTCCTTGTCCAGGAATTCTTTCAAGACATAAATCATCAGTTACTCTGCCAATTACTTCACTGCTTTTTTCTTTAACTTCATTTTTGTATTTTTCTAATATTTTTGATGCTTGTGCGTCAGCCTCTACGATTGAAATATTTGGATTAACTTCGATAGCCTTGTATACGGCTTCTCTATAATTACCATCTATCTCAACTCTTTTTCCATTTGAATCTTTTCTCTTAAAGGAATCATCTAACATTATATGTGGTATTCCATCACATGACTTGATGGTGCCATCGTTATTAAACTCGATATTAAGTTCTCCAACAATTTGAGAATATTCCCATGCTGTAACTATACAAACATCTTCCTCATTTTTATTTTTGACTACAGTTGGGTAGGCCCCATTAGAATTTAGTCCTACATTATCGAAATCTCCAGTTAGACTATGAGAATCACCTCCAACTATAACATCAACATCTGTGAGAAGTTTAGCCATGTTAATCTCATTTTTATATCCATAATGAGTTAAAAGAATTATCTTATTGATTCCTTGTTGTTTAAGCTTATTTATATTTTCTTGTGCTGAATTAATTTCATCTAAAAATAAAGTTGTGTCGTCTGGATTTGATGACTCTCTCGTTTTTTTTGAGATCACAATTCCAATTACTCCAATTTTTTGATTTCCTTTATTGATTATAGTGTAAGGTTTAATTTTTTTTGACAAAGGTGAGTTTATTTTTGCTTTAATGTTTGCTGACAAAACTGGAGTCTTACACTTATCAGTATGAAGATAATCTAAAAACTCAACTAAACTCTTATCACCATCATCAAATTCATGATTTCCTATAGCGAAAGCATCAAAACAAATTTGATTCATCATTTCTGCATCTGCTTTGCCCTTGAAAAGAGTGTAATATAATGTCCCTGTAATAGCATCACCCGCATGAAGCTTGATAACATTTTCATTTTTTAATTTTAATTCTTTAAATTTTGCTACGACAGATGGAAAACCGCCTGATACAACTCTCGTCTTTTCACCATCTAAATTTAAATCAAGTCTTTTATTTGGTTCCAAATGAGAGTGATGATCATTTATATGTAAAATGGTAATTTTATCTGCTAAAGCTGATGAACTTAAAATAAGTGAAAAAATAATTAAAAATAATTTCATGACGGGATAATCGTTATAAAATATGAAAGTATTTTTACTAAAAAGTGAAAGATTTATTAAAAAAATTTAAACTAATTATTACTTATGCTCGATAAAAAACAATTTTAAATTTGATGAAAATTTTAATAATAACAAATAATCATATCTATTATGAGCTGATTGAGTTTGGGGCTTAAAGAATATTTAGAATTAAAAACTGTTACAGACTGGAAGGATTAACACTTTTAAATTCTAACATGTTCTCAAAAGTACACATTTCAGGTTTTGAAAAAGTAATTTTTGGAAATTTTTTACTAAAGTCTAAAAATAGTTTTTTATTAAATTCAATTAAATTACTTATTTCAATCTCACTAAGCTCTCTTAAGATATATGCCAAAGTAATATGAAAAGTATATCTTTGATGGTTTTCAAATTTAATTTTTAATAAGCTACTTAGTTCATCTCTACAATTTCTTAATATTTTTTCATCCTTTTCAGAATATGGTTCTAAAATAATACTGTATCCTCCAAAAAACATTTTTAGTTTAAGATTGAATTCTTTTGGAAAGATATAGTTCTGAATTCTTCTATTTAATTCAACAGCTATATCTTTATAATCCATATCAGGATCTATATCTGATGGCCAATAATTAGTGTCTTTTGTATTAAAATTACAACAATCAAATAATGTCATATGAAAACTGGATGGAGGTAAATAGAAGTAAGTTTTTTTGGGGTTAAAATTCTCTATATTTTTTTGAAAACTAATAATTTGATCAGATAAATTAGTATTAAGAGGAATATTGCAAATTATTGTGCAGCCTGGAAATGGTAAAGGATTTCCTCTATCATCAAATTTATTTTCTGCACCTTTTAAAGTATATCCTTCAAGTTTTCCTGCTAAAAATTTCTCTTGGTTATTAACTATATTTAAATCCATTAAGATAAACTAAAACCATTTTATATTTTCTTTCTCACAAAGTTCTTTCAACCTTAATGGATAATCTGTCATAATACCATCTACACCGTACTCAACCATCTTTAACATTTCGTACTCTTTGTTTACTGTCCATACATTTACTGGCAATTCTTCTTGATGAGAAATATCGACAAGTTTTTTTGTAATGTCTTTTCGGTATGGATGCCAAGCTTTTCCACCTTGTGACTTTATAATTTTTGGCAATTCATGATCTTCATAATAAGGCAAAAAACTCAACCATGGAGATCTGTTGTAAATAGTTTGATTAATATTAATTCCTGTCAAATGTTGAGTTAAGTAAGCTCTTGGAATTTCAGGATACTGATTTTTAATTACTGATAAAGTTCTCCAATCAAATGATGAAACGATTATTTTATCTTTTAAAGATGATTCATTTATATCGTTCATAATTAATTTTACTGTATCTTCTGGTTCTGGTGTCAAATTTTCTTCCTCTGGTGTAGATTTAATTTCTAAATTTATTAATAATTTTTCAGATTTATTTTTTGAAGACATTTCTAATAATTCAGAAAGTTTTGGTATTCTTTGGTTTTCTAATTTTTTTTGATTAATAAATCTTCTTCCGTATCTGGATAATTTATTTACTGAACCTACATCAAACTTTGAAAGTTCTGCATAAGTTAAATCAAATATTTTTAAATTTTCATCCTCTATCCAATTCCCCTCATTATCTTTTGTTCTGCTTGGATCTAATCTAAAATCATGAGCAATAACTGGTACAAGATCCTTAGAAATTAATATATCTGTTTCGTATGCATTAATATTGTTTTCAAATAAGTATTTAAAACTTTCTAGAGTGTTTTCGGGAAGATCTCCTCTTGCTCCTCGGTGACCATAAATTTTTATATGATTTGGTTTGCTTAAAATCAAAATTAATTAACTCTTTTGCCAGTGCTTTTATCAAAAATATAATATTTATTGTTCTCAATATTAAGACTTAGATCAGCACCTTTTTCAATAGTTAGATTTCCCGGACACCTATAACAAAAGTCTTTTTTGTCTTTTAATTGACCATAAACAAGATTATCCGAACCAAGTTGTTCCACTAAGTCTACTTTTAAATTAATTAAACTATTTTCACTTTGACTTAAATGTTCAGGTCTTATTCCTAATTTTACTTCTCCCTCAAAGTCACTACCAATATCTTTAATTTCAAAACCTTCTGCAGATAATGTTTTATTTTTTATATTACCATCTAAAAAATTCATTTGAGGTGAGCCAATAAAACCAGCAACAAATAATGATTTTGGATTATCATATATCTCAATAGGAGTTCCAAGCTGTTCAATAATTCCATTGTTAATAACTGCTAATCTATCAGCAAGTGTCATGGCCTCTACTTGATCATGCGTAACAAATATGCTTGTTACTCCAACTTTCTGTTGAAGTTTTTTGATTTCAAGTCTCATCTGAATTCTTAATTTTGCATCTAAATTTGAAAGAGGTTCATCAAATAAGAATATTTTTGGATTTCTAACAATTGCTCTACCCATTGCAACCCTTTGCCTTTGACCTCCGGATAACATTGAAGGTTTTCTCTGTAAATAATCTGAAATTTGTAACAGCTTAGCTGCATCATTTACTTTTTGCTCGATTGTTTCTTTGTCAATTCCTCTGTTTTTTAGACCATAAGCCAAGTTATTATAAACATTCATATGTGGGTATAATGCATAGTTCTGAAACACCATTGCTACATCTCTTTCAGACGGATCTACCTCATTAATTAATTTTCCATCAAGATTAATATCACCCTCTGTAATATCCTCTAAGCCTGCAACCATTCTTAATAAAGTTGATTTTCCACATCCACTAGGTCCTACAAAAACCATAAACTCACCTTCATCAACACTTAATGAAGTTTCATGAACAGCCTTAGTTCCATTTGGGTAAATCTTAGTCACATTTTTTAAATCTAAAAAGCTCATTTATTTCTCCGTTTGAATTAATCCTTTTATGAACCATTTTTGTAAAAATACTACCACTAAAACTGGTGGGATCATTGACAAAATGATATACGCAAATCTTTCTGCAGTTCTTGGCAGAGCAACTCCTTCATAGCTTTCTGTGTAAATAATCTTCATTCCCATTACAACAGTCCAGTATTCTTCTGCAGTTGTCATTATTAGTGGCCATAAATATTGGCTGTATCCATATACAAACATAAAGATAAACATTGCTGCTATCATGGTTTTAGATAATGGAACCAAGAAATCTATGAAAAAACTCCAAGCATTTGCTCCGTCTAATTTTGCTGACTCCAAGAGTTCATCTGGAATTGTTTTATAAAATTGTCTGAAGAAAAATGTTGCTGTGGCTGAAGCAACTAATGGAAGGATAAGGCCTGTATATGAATTTGTTAAACCTAAATCAGATACAATTTTATAGCTTGGAAAAATCCTTACCTCCAAAGGAACAAGTAGAGTAATAAAGATTAACCAAAAAATTGGTACAGCTAATTTAAATCTATAATAAACCAAAGCATATGCTGACATTGCTGAAATAACTACCTTAAGTGTTGCAATTCCTAATGCCATTATAAAACTATTAATAAACATTTTTGCAGCAGTCACTTCTTCTGACCAACCACCTTTTTCATTTAAAACTTCGTTATAGTTTCTTGCTAGCTGATCACCTATATGAAACTTCATACCTTCGGTTAATATAGTTACAGAGTCATGCGAAGAACTTGCAAAAGATATCCAAATAGGAACTACCATTAACAAGACTCCTAGTATTAAAATAATATGAGCAATTATTTGAAGTGGTTTAATTTTCATTTATCTTGAAAAACCCCCTTAATAAAATATTTCTGCAACACAATTATAATTAAAATTGGTGGCACCATAGACATCATCACGAAAGCAAAACGATGAACAATTGAACCCGACATCATTTTTAATCCCATAACCACTGTCCAATATTGTTCTGAAGTTGTTACCAATAATGGCCATAGATACTGATTGTAGCCAAAAACAAACATAAATATTAACATCGCTACAATCATTGTTTTTGACAAAGGAATTAAAAAATCAACAAAAAATCTCCAGGTATTTGCTCCATCAAGTTTTGCGGATTCAAGTAATTCATCTGGAACGGTTTTATAAAATTGGCGAAAGAATAATGTTGCTATAGCTGATGCTGAAATAGGAACTATTAATCCAAAGTAAGAATTCACTAGATTAAGCTCAGCCATTACTGAATAAGTGGGGAAAATTCTTAACTCTAATGGTACTAAAATTGTAATAAATATAATCCAAAACAATAATGTTGCATATTTTATTCTGTAATAAACCAACGCGTAAGCAGCCATTAAAGATGTAACAACGGATAATATTGCAACTCCTGTAGCCATGATAAAACTATTAAAAAACATTTTTAATGCTGTTATCTCTTTAAAAAAACCACCCTGATATAATAAAACTCGTAAGTAATTTTCATAAAAGCTATCTCCTAAAAACATTTGGAGACCATTCATATTAATCATTGAACTCGTGTGCGTAGAGCTAGCAAAAATCATCCATACAGGAACTACCATGATTAGTATTCCAATGAGTAAAATTAAATGTGAAAAACTTGATGTGATAAATCTAGTCATTAATTATAATGTATTTTCCCTTCGATATATCTAAATTGAAAAATCGTAATTACTAATACAATCAACATCATCATTATTGATTGAGCTCCTGCACTTCCTAAATCCAGTCCTCTAAATCCATCCATGTAAGCTTTATAAACTAGAGTTCTTGTTTCACCAGAAGGAGCACCTATTGTTGTGGTATCAATAATTCCAAATGTATCAAAGAAAGCATACGTTATATTAATAATTATTAAAAAGAATGTAGTTGGCATTAATAATGGGAATGTAATTGTCCAAAATCTTCTAAAACTATTTTTACAGTCAATCATTGATGCTTCAATTACAGATTTTTGTATAGCTTGAAGTCCAGCCAAGAAGAAAATAAAATTAGCACTGATTTGCTTCCAAGAACCAGCTATGATTACGTAAATATAAGAGTCGAACACACTTTCGTACCAATTAAATCCCCACAGTTCGTGAAATAAATGATAAAGAAGACCAAATCTTTCACTAAAAAAATAATTTGCCATTACACCGACTACCGCAGGCGCAATTGCATAAGGCCAAATTAAAAGTGTTTTGTAAGTGCTTTTACCATGCATTACATTATTAGCCTGAACGGCAAGTAATAATCCAATTGAGCCTGTAATTAACGTAATAACAAAACTATAAATAATAGTAAATTTGAAAGCTATGAAATAAGCTGGATCATCAAAAATAAATAAAAAATTGTCAAACCATACAAACTTCGATCCAAATCCAAAAGCATCTTGCATTGTAAATGCATCTCTAAAGGTTTGTATGATTGGCCAATATAAAAAAATTAACAATATACCTAGCTGCGGAGCTAAGAAAAGATATTGTGAATAGCTAGATTTGAATTGGACTTTTTTCATACTTTTGTAAAAATAAATAAGGAGGGTAAATTAATACCCTCCTTATTGTTTTAATTATTCTTACAAAGTTTTAGCAAATTGCTTTAACAATTTAGCTGCACCTTTGTCCATATTCTGCAATCCTTTTTCGATTGATATTTTGCCGTTTAACATTGGCTCAATATTTTCGTAAATTACTTCACGAATTTGGGGCCAATTACCAGCTCTATATCCACCAGGAATAGTTGAACCTTCTAAGCTTAATTGTTCACCAACTGCTTTATGATATGGAGAAGCTCTATAGAAATTTATAGTTTCAGCTAACTCTATACCACCTTTAGTCACTGCAGAGTAACCAGTCATATTGTGATAATACAGATCCATTTCTGGAGAACCCATAAATTCTATAAATTTAGCAAGTCCTTTGTACTCTTCCTCAGTATGACCATTTAAGATCCAGTTAGCAGCACCACCTATAAAAGTTGGATACTCTTTTCCTTTGGTTACTGAATCCCAGTAAGGAATATGATTAACTGTAAAGTTTGGAACAACACCTTTCATTCCACCAAATGATGCAGCAGAACCAAACCAAAATGCAGCTTCACCTGCTATAAATGGTGCTTGATTGTCTCCCCACGCTCTTCCTTTATAGCCATATAAACCTTTATCATACCATTCTTTAACTTTCTTCCAATGATAGACAAATGCATCAGTTTCAGCGAATAAAGTTTTTGTAGGAACAGCATCGTAACCATTATTTCCATCTAACATTAATAAATTATGTCTAGAAAAGAAATTTTCAGTCCAAATCCATGGACTATGACTTTGAACTAAAGGAATGTATCCAGCAGCTTTGATTTTTGGAGCCATGGCCTCAAATTCTTCATAAGTTTTTGGCACAGATTCAATTCCAACCTCTTTCAAAATGTCCATGTTTGCATACATCAAACAAGTTGAACTATTGAAAGGTACACCAATCATTTTTCCATCAGAGTCGGCATAGAAATTTTTAATGCCTGGAATATAGTTGTCAGCATCTACATCAATGCCATATTTCTTAGCCATTTCTTCAAAACCGATAACAACACCATTTTTTACTTGAGCTACCATGATTGCAGCACCAGCATCATAAACCTGTGAATAGTGTGGTTGGTCGCCTGCTCTAAATGCAGCAATAGTTGCCGCCATGTTATCTTCATAACTTCCTTTTCCTGTAGGAATGACCGTATATTGATCTTGTGAAGCGTTAAATCTATTTGCAATTTCAATAATTACATCACCAAGAAAACCACTGTTTCCGTACCACCAATGAATTTCTGTTTTTGAATAACTGTGTGATGTAAAAGAGAAAGTAAATAGAATTGTTAAAACACTAAGTATTTTTTTCATATCTATCCTTCTGTTAAGTTTATTTAATTTTTTATTAATAATTTATTAATGTTAAGATATTATGAAATTGTAAATAATTGCATTTAAAAATTTTAAATTTCTAAAAGAGGTTGTATATTTTAAAACAAATCATAATTTAAATGTCTAAAAAATTTGATTTATTCATAATAGGTGGCGGTATAAACGGTGCAGGTATTGCAAGAGATGCTGCAGGTAGAGGTTTATCAGTTTGTTTAGCTGACAAAGGTGAGATTGGAGGAGCAACCTCATCTTGGTCGACGAAATTAGTACATGGTGGTCTTCGTTATTTAGAAAATTATGAATTCAAACTAGTTAGAGAATCTCTGAAAGAAAGAGAAATAGTTTATAAAATTGCCAGACATATTTCCAAACCGATTCCTTTTATAATTCCTTATGCAGATAAAATTCGACCAGCCTGGTTAATTAAAATTGGTTTATTTTTGTATGATAATTTAGGTGGCAAAAGCAATATACCAAAATCAAAAACGTTTGATCTTACAAAAAAATTTTCAAATATTCTTAAGCAAAAATACAAAACTGGTTTTCAATATTTTGACATACAAATTGACGATAAAAAATTAACGAAACTAAATGCTAAAGATGCAAAAAGAAATAAAGCTAAAATACTAGAATATAACAAAGTTAAAAAAGCTGAAATTATTGGCAATGAATGGATTATTAGTCTTGAAAAAGGTGAAAAAGTAAAATCAAAAATTTTAATTAATGCATCTGGACCATGGATAAACGAAACCTTAAATAAAAATATAAAAATTAAATCTAAGAAAAAAATAAGATTAGTTAAAGGAAGTCATATTATTACAAAAAAATTGTACAAAGAAAATGTTGCATTCACATTTCAAAATACTGATAAAAGAATAATATTTGTGATACCTTATAAAGGGAAGTTTTCTTTAATTGGAACTACAGAAGTTGAGGTTAAATCACCAGAAAATAAAGGAATATCAAAAAAAGAAATTACATATTTAATTCGTTCAGTAAATAATTACTTAAAAAAACAAATCAGAACAAAGGACATTGTAGATACTTATTCAGGGATAAGACCTCTAATTGAAGATTTTAATACAGCTTCAAAAGTCACAAGAGATTATGTTTTTGATTTAAAAATTATAAAAAAATTACCTTTATTGAATATATATGGAGGAAAACTAACCACCTACAGAAAATTGTCTGAAAAAGTCCTTTTTGACCTTAGAAAGTTTTTACCTAAAACAATAAAAGGTCCATGGACACACAAAAAGAAGCTTCTCTAAACTTAATGACCGTTAAATTTGAAAAATTAAAAAAAACAATAATTAAATGTAATAAATGCCCTAGACTTGTGAGGTTTAGAAAAAAAATATCTACGGAAAAAAGAAAACAATATATGGACCAAACTTATTGGGGAAAACCAGTTACAGGTTTTGGAGATATAAATGGAAAAATAATGATTGTTGGTCTAGCACCAGCTGCTCATGGTGGAACAAGAACAGGCAGAGTATTTACAGGCGATAAATCCTCAGATTTTTTATATAAATGTTTACACAATGTAAAAATTGCCAATCAAAGTAATTCAGATCATATAAATGATGGATTAAAAATAAAAAATACCTTTATAACACCAGCTCTAAAGTGCGTTCCTCCAGGAGATAAACCATTAAATGAAGAGTTAAAAAATTGCTTTGGTTATTTTAAATCTGAATTTGAAATACTTAAAAATCTTAAAATAATTGTGGCTTTAGGAAAAATTGCCTTTGATACTTGTGTAAAATTTTATAGAGAAAATTTTGATTACACTGAGAGAGTAAAATTTAGTCATGGAACATATTTTAAATTACCTAACAATGTGTTGTTAATGGGGTGTTATCATCCAAGTCCAAGAAATGTAAATACTGGACGAATAAATGAAAAACAAATGACTAAACTATTTAAAAAAGTAAAAGAACTAGTTTAATTTGTTAATAAGTGCTACTGGAAGTTTTACTGGTTTTCCAAACTTATTTAGAGATACTAATTTAATCTCTGCATCACATAAAGTATCTGATTTTCTTTTAATTACTTGTGACATTGTAATTGTAGTCAAAGTATTAGATTTTACTTTTGTGAAAACAGTAATTTTATCCTCAAATTTTGCCGGTTTTTTAAAATCTACATTGCAAGTTTTTACTGCTATTAAAACATTATGTTTATCTAATAACTTTTTATTCGAATATCCCAGGTAATAAATAAGCTCAGATCTTGCTCTTTCAAAGTACTTTAAATAATTTGCGTGGTAAACAATTCCACCAAAATCAGTATCCTCATAGTATACTTTTAAATTATACTTAAATACTTTCATCAATTGATATTAATAAAATTTATTGAGAAGAAAAATAGATATTTTGATAGTAAGTAATTGATTTTTTCTTTGAATTATCTGTATCTGACATGATCGCTATACCATCTAGCTCATTAACATCTAAATTATGGAATTTCTTGAAATCTTCTTTAACGTTTGCTTTGACAGTTACCCATTCATTTAAATTTGTTTTGGTAGTAGCAAGGACATTATCTATGGACTTTTTAGTATATGGGCTTGGAAAGTTGCTTCCAACTTCTTGATTACTCGAAAAAACGTAATTTATTGCTCTATTGGATAAAGGTGTTACCCCAGTTTTTTTAATGACGAATACTCTTCCTGCAAAGTCATGACCTTTTTTAGTTGTTTCATCTATCCCCGGTATATCTTTCTCAATTTTCCAGGTAATATTTATGAAAGGGGTTTTATTTAAATCAATTTTAATCTCCTTGCCGAGGCCAGAAGCGGCGTTATCTGCAATAGCTTTTAAGTAATTACCATTCTCATTAGATCCAACTGAATATGTAGTCTTATTATCTGCCCCTCTTACTTTTCTCACAGTTAATTCTGATAATTCTTTGTCTGTAAACTCAAATACTTTTACTTCCTCGGCATACAATGTTGTTTGTAACAATGCAGTAACTAAAATTAATTTAAATAAAAATCTAAACATGTCCTCTCTATATAAAAGATAAAATAATTTTCAAATTCAAAATTTTGACATTATTTAAACATGCATAATTCATTATTGTTCTCTATTTAGATGATATGAAATTAACAGTTCTTTTTGGTTTGATGATTTATTGGTCTATAATTATAACTGCACCTGTAATTTCAAAAAATTCAGAAAAATTCGGAGAAAAAAAGGTATTAATACCTATTAAAAAACCAAGAATTTAAGGCAGAAGCACTATCTTAGGTGCCGAACAGGTTCCATCATGAATTTCTTTAAAAGCTCCCCAACCATCTTTAAGATTTCTATACTCAATCCACTCTATCTTGCCTAGCTTGTTATTGGTTAAAATATCTATGGTTTCTCCAAATTCCTTGTTTGTGTAACAGTAAGTTCCAATAAAAGTAACTTCTTGTAGAGTTGCTTTTCTAAAATTAAAAGATCCTGCAGGCTGAGTTAGTCCGATATGAACTATTATTCCACCCGGTTTTACTACACTGATTGCCTGTTGTCGTGAAACTTCAAGTCCAACAGTATCAAAAACTAAATCAAAGCTGCTCTCTTTAATATCTTTATGATCAGGTGACACTGTTTTTGCATCTAAGTATTTTGAACATTCATTTAGTCTTTTTTGATTAGGATCAGAAATTGTTAGATTAGTATTTCCTTGGATCTTGGTCAAAATTAATGCACATAATAGCCCAATTGCTCCACCACCCTGAACAAGCGTTCTACATTCATTTAATGGTTTTTTTGATGCATCTACAGCTAATAATACTGCGTGATATGAAACTGCTGTTGGTTCTGCAACTGCAGCCTCTTTTACATCAAGTTTTTCAGGAACTTTAAAAATATTATGATCTGGGACTGTAATGAGTTCAGCAAATGCACCTTGCCTTTCGTAAGGTCTATTCATTCCTAGAAGAACTCTATCTGGACATAAATGTTCTCTTCCACTCTTGCAGTATTCACAATTTCTGCAAGTTATTAATGGATTAAGAACTGAAATTTGATCTTTAAGCTTTCCGTTAATTATTTGACCACTAACTTCATGACCTAAAATTAACGGTGGTATTCTTCTCTCATCTTTTCCGTGGTAGGCATGCATATCTGAGCCACAGATACCTGATGCATGAACTTTAAGAATACTTTCTCCAGGTTTTTCAGAAGGTTCTTTTTCCTCCCTAAATTCCATCTCCTCAACACCAGTGTAGACAAGCGCTTTCATTACTATTTATTATTCAATAAATAATATACTAAATAAGATGCGAATGCTCCAATAATCCATCCAAAAGATTGATATTGTATTAAATTTTCATTTAGCAGAGATGATAAAGAAAATATTGATCCAATTAAAAGAGCATACAATGCTTTGAGGTTCCAACCGTTACTGTAAATATATTCTGTATGTTCTTTAGGATAAAAAAGCTCTTTATGATTAATTTGTTGTTTTTTAAACAAGTAATAATCTGCAACTAATACACCAAAAATTGGCCCAAAAGTCGTCGCTACGGCTTCAACAAATATCAAAACATTAGCTTTACTGAAAATTGAAAGCCAAAATGTTGAAATAATTAATCCAATAATTGATATTACAATTCCTGTTTTTTTTAACGTTAAAGAGTTCGGGAAAAAATTTATCAATGTATTTTGCGAAGGAATATAATTTGCTATCAAATTAGTTGATAACGAAGAGATAATAATAAATATCAAACAAAAGAAAGTTAAAAAATTATTATTAAATTTACCGACTATGTCATTTGGATTTGTAAGTAGACTTGAAGCGTTTAATCCTTTACTGGTGAGAATAATATCTGAACCTAAAGTGATCAAAACAGAGAAAAAAGAAAAGAATATTAAATTTAATATTATACTTAAGTTTCCTTTGGTCATCTCTTTATAATTCATTGAGTATCTAGAAAAATCACCAAATGTGAGGAGAACTATAGCAAAATAAGCAAATAAAGTTCCTGTGATTGATATTATTGGAGCGATATTTGACTGAATTGCAAAATTGCTAAAAACTAAACTAAGTTTTATTCCATTTAGGAGTTCATTGTAATACTCAGATAAAATAACAATTAATAATACAGATAACCCCAAATATATTGAAAGACCTGAAAAATTAATAAATGATTTTAGAAAATTCTGTCCTTTTGTAAAAAGGATGTATTGAAAAATTAAAGTTAAGAATAAACAAACCCAATCGATTAAATTTAAGCCAAAAAAGAATAATAAAAATATTTCATTCTGTAACAGTTGATTGTCAATTTTAAATATTATGATCCTAGCAATGTAACCTAGTGATTTTGATATAAAAAATGTTTGTACACCAAACATGAATAAGCCAACTAATCCTCTGATCATCCCTACATATCTGGCACCAGTAAAACCCATTGAAAGTCTAAGAATTGTTGGAAAACTTAATCCGCTACTTTGAGAAATTTTTCCAATGATGTTAGCAAAAAAGAATACTAATAATCCTGCTAGTAATGATCCTGTTAAGACAACAAAAAAATTAAGATCATAGAATAAATATAAAGCTGATATTAAAGAGAACCCAACTATTGTTTGAATATTTATTGCCCAAAAGTTAAAATAATTCTTCCAACTCCAGTCTCTATTATTAGGATTTATTGAAACTAATTCCCAATTCCTTAATTGAAATTTTTCGCTTTGATTCACTTAAATGATATTAATCAATTATTTACTGCTGTCCATATAAGAGAGTTGGCAACCACAGTACTATTTTTGGATACGCTATGATTATAATTAATCCAATTATCTGCAATACCATGAACTGCATCATTCCAAGATAAATATCTTTTAAATCCCAACTTGGAACTACACCTTTTAAGAAATAAGCAGATAACGCTACGGGGGGTGAGAGCCAGGCGGTTTGCAAATTAACAGCAACAAGAATTGCAAACCAAGTTAAATTAAATCCTAATGCTTCTACCAATGGTAAAATTATAGGAACAACTATCATAACAATAGGTACCCACTCTAATGGCCATCCTAAAAGAAAAATCATAATCATGATTATTCCTAAAATTAAATATTTGTTCATCTCAAGAGATAAAAGAAAATCTGTTAAAACCATTGGAGTTCCTAATCTTGCAAACACTGCTCCAAAGAAATTAGAAGCAGCAACTAAAACCATAATTAATGCAGAAATTTCTAAAGTTTTAACTAAAGCATCTTGTAATTTTTTTAATGTTAATTTTTTGTAAGCTAATGAAAGCAATAATGCACCACCTGCTCCACATCCTGCAGCTTCTGTTGGTGTAGCAAATCCAAATAGAATACTACCTAATGCAGCAAATACTAATGCTGCTGGTGGCACTAATCCTAAGAAAAATTCTAGCCATAATTTTTTTAAATCTGTTGTTCTTAATTCTTCAGGTATGGGTGGACCTAATTTTGGGTTCATCATACATCTAAATGTAGTGTATGCAGCATATAAACATGCCAATAGAATTCCTGGAACAATTGCTGCAGCAAATAAATCAGTTACGGGAATTTCCATAATTGGACCCATAACTACAAGCATAATACTTGGAGGAATTAAAATACCCAAGGTTCCTCCAGCAGTAATCGTGCCTGCAGCTAATTTTACATCATAATTTGATCTATTCATTGATTTTGCTGCCATAATTCCAAGAATTGTAACTGATGCACCAACTATTCCAGTTGCAGCTGCGAATATTACCGAAACAAATAAAACAGCATAATATAAAGAGCCCCTAACTCTTGCTAGCATCATTTGGAAAGCTGAGAATAATCTTTCCATTAAACCTGCTTGTTCCATCATTATTCCCATAAATACAAATAAGGGGACGGCGGCGAGAGTTTGTTCGGTCATTACCATCGAAAATTGAAGTGTCATTAAATAGAAAACTAATTTTCCAAAACCTAAGTATCCAAAAACGAAACCTAAAAAAATAAGAGTAAATGAAATTGGAAATCCTATAAATATTGCAAACAACATCACACCAATAAGTATGAAACCTAAAATTGCTGGGTCTATTAAATTTGAAAGCATTAACTACCTGGCCATTTACCTTTGACGGCTGCGTAATAACTTTTAAAAAGTTCTGAAATACCTTGGATTAGAAGGAAGACAATACCAATCCACAGACAAGATTTTATTGGCCACATATATGGCATCCATGTTGTATCCATCCCTCTTTCGTTTCTCATTATACTTTCTTGGACAAAGCCTGTTGTCATATATAAAAAGACTATTAATCCTGGAAAATAAAATAATAAGTAAAGCCAAAAATCTATTCTGCCTTGAGTTTTAACTTTAAAATTTCTATATAAAAAATCTGCTCTAATATGAACACCTTTTGAAAGAGCGTATCCTGCTCCTAACATAAATAATGCTCCATAAAAAAATCTACTCATATCATAAGCCCAGATTGTAGGAGCTAAAAATAATTTTCTTGCTAAAACTTCATAAACCATCCCAAGCATTAATGGGATTGTAATCCAGCAAACAATGTTTCCTATTAATTTACTAAATTTGTCTATGTTAACTATAGTTTTAGCCATCCAAGTTGGCATATCATCAGGCATCTTTCCAGATCCTGATCGCCTTTCGGCTATCATTTCATCTGAAATATCTAACTTTGGATTATCCGACATATAAATTTTAGAAAAAGAAAGCGGGCTTATAAAAGCCCGCTTAATAACTTTATTTATTTCTTCAACGAATTAGCATAAGCCATTCCTAGCTTAGCATTCGATGTTTGTGCACCAGACCAGAATGGTACAGCAGTATTAGCAAAGCTTATCATTGAATCATAAACTTCTTTAAAGAATGCGTTTTCTTTTGCATTTTTCTCTAAAGTTGCTTTCGCTGCAGCCATATAAGCTGGGAAATAATCAGCTGGTGTATCTTCAAGTATCACACCATGATTTTCAGTTAAGTCTTTAAGTGCCAATCCATTAGTGTTGATTCTGTAAGCTAAAGCTCTCATCAACGATGCATCAGCAGCCATCTTCATTGAAAATTTCTCATGGTCAGTGAACTTATCGTAAGTGCTTTTATTTAAGTAAAAGTCAGCATTTACGACTACTTGGTGTAAACCTTGTAGATAGTAGTGTTTTAATACTTTATGAATACCAAACACTTTATCTGGTTGAGGACAACACCACTCAGCAGCATCAATAGTTCCTGCTTCCAATGCTGGAAGAATATCTCCACCACCCATTGCAACTGAAGCTATTCCAATATCTTTATAAGTTTGACCTGGAATTCCCGGAGGAGTTCTGAACTTAAATGTTCTGAAATCATCCATATCTTTGATTTTTCTTGGGAACCATCCTAAAGCCTCTGGACCAACTGGTTGAAGCATGAAACCTTTAATGTCTCTTTTCATTTCTCCCCAAAGTCTGTCATATAGTTGTTCTCCACCACCATATAAAAACCATGATAAGAATGCGATGTTATCAATTCCTACACCACCACCTGCTACTGGCGAACCAAATAACATAGCTGCTGGATGTTCTCCAGACCAATAGTGAGTCCAAGCAAATCCGCAATCAATCAAACCTTTATCAACAGCATCAAGAGTTTCTTTAACTCCAACTACTGTTCCTGCTGGCATAATTTCAAATTTTAGAGATCCACCTGTTAGTTTTGTTACGTTGTCAGTAAAGTCTTTTAACATTACCGCTTCATCACCTTTAGCGCTAATAACCGTCTGACACTTTAACGTTTTTGCAGCATTCGCATTTGAAATAAATCCAAATACTAAGAACACAGCAAACAACGCTGAAACGATTTTTTTCATTATATCCCTCTCTTTTTATTTATAATGTGAAGATCCTCTCAAAAATCTAAGGCAGATACAAGCGTCATTTCGAATTATTTATGAGAAAAATGTTTAAAATCATTAAATATTCATTAAAAATTATTAATAAAAAATATGGATAAATTTGATTACATAATTATTGGTGCTGGATCCGCAGGCTGTGTCTTAGCTAATAGATTAACAGCAAATCCTGATACTAAAGTTCTTTTACTTGAAGCTGGTGGTAAAGACACAAATCCTTGGATCCATATTCCAGGGGGTTATTTTAAAACAATGCATAATCCAGATACTGACTGGTGTTTTAATACAGAAAAAGAACCAAACTGCGATAACAGACAAATGGTTTATCCAAGAGGTAAAACATTAGGTGGAAGCTCCTCTATTAATGGAATGCTTTATATTAGAGGTCAATCTAATGATTATAATTATTGGAGACAATTAGGTAATGTTGGTTGGTCGTGGGATGATGTTCTACCCTATTTCAAAAAGTCTGAAGATTTTCAATTTGGAGAAAATGAATTTCATGGTTCTGGAGGGCCTATTGCAGTCGAGAAAATTAGGGCAACATTTAAAGTTCTCGATTTATTTTTAGAGGCTGCTGAAGAACATGGTTACAAAAGAACCGATGATTTTAACAACGGTGATAATGAAGGAATGGGATATTTTCCATTTACAATTAAAAATGGATTTAGATGTAGTACAGCTGTAGGTTATTTAAATCCTGTTAAGAGTAGAAAAAATTTAAAAATTATTACTAAGGCTCACATTAAAAATATAGAATTTGAAAATAATAAAGCAAAAAAAGTAAATTATTGGATAGATGGAAAAGAATTTTCTGTTGAAACTAATAAAGAAATAATATTAAGCGCAGGCACAATTGGTTCGCCTCATATATTACAAGCATCAGGAATTGGTCCAGGAGAACTTCTAAAAGAAAACAATATTAATGTTTTAAAAGATCACCAAGGAGTTGGAAGAAATCTAACTGATCATTTAATGCTAAGACCAGTTTATAAGATTAAAAATTTAGAAACTTTAAATGATATTTATTACAGCTTTACTAAAAAAATGTTATCTGGTTTGAAGTTTCTTCTCTTAAGAAAAGGACCTTTAACAGTTGGTGCTAGTTATGTTTGTGGTTTTGTTAAAAGTGATGAGCATTTAGAAACCCCAAATCTTCAATTTCATATTTCACCAGCAAGTACCGATCTTTTAGGAAAATCTGCTTTACATAAATTTCCGGCGTTCACTCCAACAATTACAAATGTAAGACCAACAAGCAGAGGATCTATAGAATTAAAATCTCCAGACACCAGAGTTTCACCAAAAATAAAAATGAATTATTTATCAACTGATGAAGATCGTGAAATTGCTGGAAAAGCATTAAAGATTGTAAGAAAAATTGTTATGGAGTCTAAAGCTTATAAAGATTATCAACCTGAAGAGCTTAGACCGGGAATCAATATTACAGATAATGAAGAATTAGCAACAGAAGCTGGAAAATTTGCGAATACTATTTTCCATCCAGTAAGTACATGTAGAATGGGTAAAGATGAAAATGCTGTTGTTAACGATCGATTAGTCGCTCACGGACTAGAAAATTTAAGGGTTGTAGACGCCTCTGTTATGCCTCATATCACATCAGGAAATACAAATGCACCGACAATAATGATTGCGGAAAAAGCAGCTGATATGATAATTGAGGATAGTAGAAGATGACCGAACAAATAGTAATTTTTTTTCAAATAGTTTTTATCGATTTAGTTTTAGCAGGAGATAATGCAATTATAATTGGAATGGTTGCTTCTCAGTTTCCAACTGAGCAGAGAAAAAAAATTATTTTTTGGGGAATTGGAGCAGCGGTAGTTTTAAGAATTATATTTACACTAATAACTGCTTATCTATTACAAATCACAGGACTTAGACTTATAGGTGGAATATTACTTATTTATATATGTTACAGACTTTACGAGGATGTAATTAAAATGAATGATAATGCAGAAGAAAATGTTAAAAAAGTAGATAGCTCATCATTTATGAAAGCCATAACAACTGTAATTCTAGCAGATGTAACAATGAGTTTAGATAATGTCTTAGGTGTAGCGGGAGCAGCTAGAGATCACTATATGCTATTAATATTTGGTCTAGTTTTATCAATAGTTTTAATGGCTACCGCAGCTACATTGATATCTGGCTGGATTAAAAAGTATAAATGGATAGGATGGGTTGGATTATTAGCAATATTATTTGTTGCAATAGAGCTAATATATACAGACGTAAAACTATTTTTATAAATGTATTTAAAAAAAATTAATTTAAAAAATAAAGTTGCTTTAGTTACTGGTGCGGGAAAAGGTATTGGTAGAGCATGCTCTATCGCTCTTGCGGAAGCTGGTGCAACGTTAATTGGAGTAAGTAGAACTACTTCTGATCTTGATAAGCTTCAAAAAGATATAAAAAAAGTTAAAGGAAAATTAACTAAAATAACTTGCGATATTATGGATTATGAAGATCTTTCTTCTAAATTAAAAAAAATTAAGAAGATCGATATACTTGTAAATAATGCAGGTACAAATATTCCTGAGCCTTTCGAGAAAATCAAACAAACAAGTATGAACTATCTTGTAGATTTAAATATGAAAGCAGCATTCAATGTTGCGCAGTTAGTAGTCCTAAAAATGTTAAAAAATAAAAAAAAAGGTGGGTCTATAATTAATATGTCTTCACAATTAGGGCATGTCGGTATGTCAGGTAGAAATATTTATAACATGACAAAATTTGGAATTGAGGGATTAACTAAAGGAATGGGTGTTGAACTTGCAACAAAAAATATCAGAGTAAACACTGTTGCACCTACATTTGTTGAAACTCCAATGGTTAAAAAATTCTTTAAAAATAAAAAATTTAAACAACTAGCTTTAAGTAATATACCCATGGGAAAAGTTGCAACAGAATCTGATGTGGCTACAGCAGTATGTTTTTTAGCTTCAGATGCAGCGAGTATGATAACTGGAACATCAATTGTAATTGATGGGGGCTGGACAGCAAAATAATGAAAAAATTGTTGCTTATTTTAGCAATTATATTTTCTACACACTCTCATGCTTTAGAGTTTCAAGGTAAATTTTTACAAGGACATTTTATTTTAGGTAAAGCAGAAGCTGGATCAAAGGTATTTGTAGATAAAACACAAGTTAAAGTATCTAAGGATGGATATTTTGTATTCGGTATTGATAGAGATCGAAAATTCGATGTGGCTATTACTGAAATTAGTAATGGTAAAAAAAACAAAATTATAAAAAAAGTTTTTAAAAGAAAATATAATATTCAAAGAATAGATGGTCTGCCTGAAAATAAAGTTACACCACCAGAGTCTGTTTATAAAAGAATTAAAGAAGAAAATGGGAGAATTGGAAAAGCAAGAGCCATAAATTCAGATTTAACTTTCTTTACTGAACAATTTATTATGCCCGTTAAAGGAATAATTAGTGGAGTATATGGAAGTCAAAGAATTCTTAATGGCAAACCTAAATGGCCTCACTACGGAATTGATATTGCAGCTAATCAGGGAACTAAAATCAAATCATCTGGAACTGGAATAGTGACTATGGCAGAAGATGATCTTTATTATACGGGTGGTACCGTAATAATGGACCACGGACATGGAATTTCAACAATATATTCGCACCTTGAGAATGTAATGGTTAAAGTTGGTGATGAAGTTAAACAAGGAGAAATTATTGGAACTGTTGGATCTACTGGTAGATCAACTGGGCCTCATTTAGATTTTAGGATAAATTGGTTTCAAACTAGACTTGATCCAATGAGCATTCTTCAATAAGTTCTGGCTATGAAAAATGAAATTAATCGTATTGCTGACAAGTTAGTTAAAGCTTTCAACACAAACACTGTTATTAATCCTATCCCTGTAAAATATTGTAAAAACATTAACTTAGCTAATAAGCTTAGAAAATTGTGTGAAGATCAAATTAAAGATGAAACAATTGGAATAAAAGCTGGTGGAACTGGAATTCAAGCTTTAAAAAAATTAAAAGAAAAAGAACCTTTTACAGCAAAAGTATTTAAAAAAAGATTAGTTAAATCTGGTCAAAAAGTAAAAATAAACCAACACACTAAAGGTATAGAGGTTGAAGTTTATTATTTTATTAAGAAATCTTTCTTTGATTTTAAAGGAAAGGTTACAAAATCAAATGTTACTAAATTTATTAAATTTATGGGACCTTGCTTTGAAATAGTTGGATTTAGACAAAGAAATAAAAAATTTACATATTTAGGAGACATTTGTGGTGATTTTGGATTTAACATCAAATTTGTTGTTGGAAGAAAAACAAAATTTAAAAAATTAAACTTAAATAATTTGAAAACTTCACTGGTCAGCAAAAAGAATGGAGTAAAAGTAAATGGTAATACAAATATTGTTTATATTAACCCATTAAATTCTTTAAGATTTGTTTTAAATAAAGTTAAGAAAGAAAAGATTAACTTAAATAAAGATTTTTATGTTTTCACAGGCTCAACTGTGGGGGTAGTTCCATTTAAAGGAAAAGGATTATACAAAGGAACAGTTGATAAAATTGGCTCTGTTAGTGTTAACATTCGTTAATGGGTCTTCATTTTAGTAAAGAGGAATTCTCAAATAGAAAAGAAAAGACACTAAATTCTATGAAAAATGAGGGTTTAGATGCTCTTATCATGTTTAGACAGGAGTCTATGTATTGGCTCACTGGTTACGACACTTTCGGATATGTTTTTTTTCAAGCATTAGTTTTAGATCAACAAGGTAACGTAATATTATTAACTAGAGCTCCTGATTTAAGACAAGCTCAAAACACTTCAAATATCAGTGATATTAGAATATGGGTTGATAAAGATGGAGCTAATCCTGCTGATGATCTCAAAATAATTTTAGATGAATTAAACTTAAAAGGAAAAAAAATTGGTGTTGAATATGAAGCCTACGGTCTTACAGGAAGAAATGCTTTAAGACTTAATACAGTTTTACAAAACTATTCCTCAATTGAAGACAAATCAGAATTAATAACAAAACTAAGAGTAATAAAATCTGATGAAGAAATTAATTATGTAAAAAAAGCAGCGAATTTAGCTGACAAAGCTTTAGATGAAGTTTGGAAGCATGCAAAAGCAGGAGTAAGTGAGTCTAAAATTTTAGCCGAAATGAACAGAGTTATATTTGAAGGAGGTGGGGATTATCCTGCAAATGAATTTATTATAGGGTCTGGTAAGAATGCCCTACTCTGTCGTTATCAAGCAGAAAAACAAATACTTAATAATCAAGATCAGTTGACCATAGAATGGGCTGGAACTTTTAGGCACTATCATTCAGCGATGTTTAGAACAATACCCATAGGAAAAGCAGATCCAAGACATCATAAAATGCATGAAGCATGCGTTGAGGCTCTTACAAATTGTGAAAATAAACTAAAGCCAGGAAATAAAATTGGAGAAGTTTTTGATATACATGCAAAAACATTTGATGATCATGGATTTAATAATTCAAGAATGAATGCATGTGGTTATTCCTTAGGTGCAACTTTTTCTCCTAATTGGATGGATTGGCCAATGCTTTACACAGGGAATCCATATGAGATTCAGCCAGGAAATGTTTTCTTTATGCATATGATATTGATGGACTCTGAAAATCAATTAGCCATGAATTTAGGAGAAACTTATCTTGTTACTGAAAAAGGTAATGAAAGATTGGGTCAACAAAAATTAGATCTTACAATTCTTTAGTGCAACCAAAGAAAGAAATATATTTTTCATTATCTTTAGTATTCATATTTTTTGTAACTTCATGAATTAATTCACCAGTTGATCTATTTAAAAATACTGATTCCGAGTATTTTTTTTCTTTATCTATATTTTTAAATAAAATGGTGTCGTTTTTAGCAATTCTAACATCATCTTTACTTATATCTGAATAAGTATCTATAAATTCTGATAAACCATTAATAGTAAGTTTACTTGGTTGTGCTGCTACAACTTTTAAAACTTTTTTTTTATCTACCTCAATATTGTCTGCAGTAAAAGTTTGATAATTAAAATCTTTATTTTTGATCATTATTTTTTCTAATTTACAATCAAAAGTAATTTTAAAGTCATGGATAATATCAGTATTTTTAGAAAAACTAATTGATGATGAAATAAGTAAAATTAATATCCAAAATATAATTTTCATTCATTTACCATATCGTATTTTACTATGTAAATCGTGTGCACTTTGCCACCCATTTTCTAATCTTGGTCCTCCAAAATAATCACCACACAAACCTAATTTTAAAGACTTATTCCATAAAGATAATTGTTTAAGTGGCTTTGAATTTGATGAATACAACCAGCCATGAATTCTTGAGTGATGAATTTTTTTGATTTTTAAATTTGTTAATTTCTCAAATTTTTTAACTAGTTGATTTGTATAGTATTTTCTTTTGTTTCTATAATCTTTCGTAAATTTGTTACCGTATTTGTAAGTGCTTTGAAGCGTCCATAAATCATACTTATAGTTAAATCTTTTCTTACTATTTTCGTATGCTGCCCAGCCAAGCATATCATCATTAAAAAAATAACTACTATTAGATTGTTTAAGCTTATTTGTAACAATCATAACTGTTAAATTGGCATCCATCTTAACTTTTTGATTTAAATAAGATTTATTTAAGTATTTTTGTCCTAATTTCTTACTTTGAGGAAATGGGCAGGTCAAAATAAGATTTTTACATTTTTGTTTTACATCATTATTAAATGTTAATTCCCAATAGTCGTTTAATCTCTTTATTTTTGTAAGCTCATGTTCAAAATTACATTTAATTTTCTTTAATAAATGTTTGCTAATAGAATTGTTTCCTTTTGTTCCAATTAATTTTAAATGATTTTTAATTTCTTTAACTGTTTTATGCAGAAATAAATGATTTCCTCCCCACTTTTTTAAAACTCTTTTTTTAATAAGTTGATTGGTAAAGGTTTTAAATTTTGTTGATTTTGGAGAAATATATTGAAGTCCATGATCAAATCCAATTTTATCTTTGTATTTTTTAAATGAACTTCTTCCACCAAAACCTCTTGCTTTATCATAAACTGCAACAGAATATTTTTTATTTAATAAGTTTGCGATCGTTGATCCAGAAATCCCTGATCCTATGATACAAAAATCAAGCATGATTTGTAACTTGACTGATTAACAAAGATACTCAAGTGCCTTAAGTATTCCACCTTTTTTATAAGGTATTTTAGATTTCATTAAACCCATTTCAACACCTGCCAATGTTCCAGCTAACATTAGTTCATTAAAATCACCTAAATGGCCAATTCTAAAAATTTTACCAGCAACTTTTGCAAGTCCTGTTCCTAATGACATGTTGTAATGATCTAAAATAGTTTTTCTTAAAAAATCAGCGTCATGACCATCTGGAACCATTACAGCTGTTAATGAGTCTGAGTATTCTTCTGGATTTTTACAAAGTATTTCTAATCCCCACGAATTGACAGCAACTCTTGTAGCTTCTGCAAATCTTTTGTGTCTTTTAAAAACATTATCTAAACCTTCTTCTGTAAGCATATTGATTGCTTCATCCAAACCATAAAATAAATTTGTAGCTGGTGTGTAAGGAAAGTAACCTTTTTTATTATTTTCTAACATCGGACCCCAATCCCAATAAGATTTTGGCAATTCAGATGTTTTATATGCCTCTAAAGCTTTAGAGCTGATTGCATTAAATGAAAGTCCTGGTGGTAATAGTAAACCTTTTTGAGAACCACCAACAGTTACATCGACTTTCCACTCTTCATGTCTATAATCAATAGAACCTAGTGAAGATATGGTATCAACAAATAATAAAGCTGGATGTTCCGCATTATCCATAGCTTTTCTAATTTCTCCAATTCTACTTGTAACACCTGTAGAAGTTTCATTATGTACTGCGCAAACTGCTTTAATTTTTTTATCTTTGTCTTCTTTTAATTTTTGTTCAACAATGTTTGGATCAACACCTGTTCTCCAATCACCTTCAACAAAGTCTACTTCAATTTTAAATTTTTGAGCAATATCCCACCAAAGAGTTGAGAAATGTCCAGTTTCAAACATCAAGATTTTATCACCAGCACTTAAAGTGTTTACAAGTGCAGCTTCCCAAGCACCTGTTCCTGAAGCTGGAAAAATTATTACAGGTTCAGAAGTTTTAAAAATTAATTTTATTCGGTCTAAAACTCTTAATCCTAATTCAGCAAAGTCAGGACCTCTATGATCTATAGTTGGATAATCCATAGCCCTTAGAACTCTATCTGGAACGTTTGTTGGTCCTGGAATTTGTAAAAAATGTCGACCAGGTCTTATATTATTTGAAATTGCCATACCGCTGTATATGCTAAAGAAATTATATAAGCAAATTTATAATGTATGACAAATAGTAGTAATTTAATTGATAGCTTAGAGGTTTATGTTCTTAATAATCCAGATGAAGTAAAACCACATTGGGTTAGTCATTTCATTGTACCAACAGCTAATGAACTCTTGATTAAAATTAAAACTAAAGATGGTCATTCAGGATTTGGTTTAGCAACAAGCTATACTGATATTGCTCCTATCATCAAACCATTTTCAAATGGCTTACAAGATTTAATAATTGGAGAAGATCCATTTTGTCCTGAAAAAATTTATGAAAAAATTTTCAAATTAACCGATACTCGAACCAGTAGCGAAAAAAGTTGGAGCAGAGAAGCATTAATCAGAATTTCAGCAGCTTTAGATATTGCGTGTTGGGATTTGATAGGAAAAGCTTCAAACATCCCATTGTATAAATTATTTGGTGGATACAGAAATAAAATTCCTATTTATGTTACATGTGCTTACTACAGAGATGGTAAAGATGAAAAAGAATTAAGAGATGAAATTCAAAAATTATTAAATATCGGTCATCAAAGTTTTAAAGTTAAAGTTGGAGGACTTAGTATCAAAGAAGATGCTAAGAGATTAGAGATTATTAGAGATGAAATAGGAGATCAAAAAGGTTTAATGATTGATGTCAATAGAGCATGGGATCTAAAAACTGCAATTGAAGGTGTAAAAGAATTTGAGAGATTTAATCCTACATGGATTGAAGAACCAGTTAGATGGGAAGATGATAGAAGAACTTTAAAACTTTTATCAAAGCAAACCAAAATTCCATTGTCAGGTGGTGAAAGTGAAATAACTATTTATGGATGTAGGTCCATGATTGAAGAAGAGGCAATACAAATTTTACAATTTGATTGCACAATGTTTGGTGGTTTTACTAATGGAAAAAAACTTTCTGCATTGTGTGAGTTAAATCATATTGATGTAGCACCACATCATGATTGTTATATTCATGCTCCATTAGTAGCATCAACTCCAGCTGGGAGAATTGTTGAGTCATTTGATGATGAAAGAGATCCTTTGCAGGCTCAATTATTTGAAAATCCACATAAAATGAGTGATGGATGGATACATTTAAATGAAAAACCTGGTTTAGGTTTAGAGATTTCAGAAACCGCGTTAAAAAAGTTCGGTAAACTGGTTTACAAAAATAAATAAACCTTTAATTAAGTTTTATGCGGTTTAATTCAGATCAGATACAAAAAATTGGTAAAGAAATTAGTAGTAAAGTTGATGGAAAAACTTTATTCGATGAATTCTCACGTGGAAGATACAGTACCGATGCTTCTGTATATCAAATTAAACCTCTTGGTGTAGTTCTTCCAAAAGATACTAATGATGTTTTAAGTTTAATGGAGTATTCACAAAAGAATTCTGTACCTCTTTTAGCTAGAGGTGGTGGAAGTTCCCAATGTGGTCAGACTGTTGGCGAAAGTGTTGTACTCGATTACAGCAAACATCAAAATAAAATTTTAGAACTTAATGTTGAAGAAAAATATGTATGGGTTCAACCAGGTGTCGTATTAGATCATCTAAATGCTTATTTAAAACCTCACGGTCTTTGGTTTCCAGTAGACGTCTCAACAAGTAGTAGAGCTACAATTGGAGGAATGTCAGCTAACAATTCCTGCGGATCAAGATCTTTATATTATGGCAACATGGTTCATAACGTATTAGCAATTGAAGCAATATTGGATGATGGCTCCATATTTAATTTTGATCAAATAAATAAGAATTATTTAGCTACAAAGAACAACCAAGACAGACTTTATAAAATCATAGATAAATTCATAGATGTGAGACAACAGGTTGGAGGCGAAATTGATGCTAATTGGCCAACAACACAAAGAAGAGTTGGAGGATATAACATTGATATAATTGATCCTGAAGGCTTCAACTCATCAAATCTTCTTGTTGGTTCTGAAGGAACATTATCTTTATTTAATAAAATAAAATTAAAATTATCAGAAATACCGAAGAATAAAATTTTAGGTGTCTGTTACTTTGATAATTTCCATCAAGCAATGGAATTATCAAAAGAGATTGTGAAATTAAAGCCAACTTGCGTTGAGTTGATGGACCAAAATTTATTAAATTTAGCGAAAGAAATCCCGATGTATGCTGGGGGTATCAAAAAATACATCAAAGGAAATCCTGAAGCTGTTTTGATGGTAGAATTTATTGATACCGAGAAAAGTGTATACGAAAAGAAGATAAAGGATCTAGAATATTTAGTTTTAAACCAAAACAAAAAAAACGAGTTTTCATATTATTCAGATCTTTCAGAACAGAAAGAGGTTTTTGAAATAAGAAAAGCTGGATTAAATATTTTGATGTCAATGAAAGGTGATAGAAAACCAGTTGCCTTCATTGAAGATTGTGCAGTTTCTTTAGAACACTTAGCTGACTACACAGCTAGATTAAAAGAAATATTCAAAAAATATGGAACAAGTGGAATGTTTTATGCACATGCATCTGTTGGAACTCTCCATGTAAGACCAGTTTTAAATATGAAATCAGACAAAGATATACAAAACATGAGATCCATATCTGAAGAAGCTTTTGAAATGGTTAAAGATTATAAAGGTTCTCATTCTGGTGAGCATGGTGATGGAATTGTTAGATCAGAATTTCATGAGATGATGTTTGGAAAAAAAATCACAAATGCATTTGAAGAAATAAAAGATACATTCGATAGTAAAAACCTTTTAAATCCTGGAAAAATTGTTCGACCATTTAAATCAAATGATAGATCTCTAATGAGATACAAATCAGGTTATCAAACAGAAAATATAGATACACATTATGATTGGTCTAATTGGGGTCAATTCTCTGATGCTGTTGAGATGTGTAATAACAATGGAGCTTGTAGAAAGTTAGACTCTGGTGTGATGTGTCCATCATACAGAGTAACTAAAGAAGAAAAAGATTTAGTCCGAGGTAGAGCAAATACTTTAAGATTAGCTTTATCTAATCAACTTCCAGAGGGTTCATTTGCATCAAAAGAAATGTATGAAACTATGGAGTTATGTGTGAGCTGTAAAGCTTGTCAAAGAGAATGTCCTATGTCGGTTGATATGGCTAAGATGAAATCTGAGTTTCTTTCTCATTACTATAAAAAATTTAGTATGCGAATTAAAGATAGAGTTATTTCAGATATGCCAAGACTTATTTGGTTATTAAAAATTGTTGCTCCTATATTCAATAAGATCAAAAATATACCTCTAATCTCAACAATTGTTGAAAAGTTTGGTTTTGCAACTGCAAGGACTATGCCTGAAGTTCAAAACCAGAACGCGTTACGAGAGATTTATGAAAGTCAGACAGTATCAGAAAACAAAGTAATTTTATTTGCAGATACATTTAATATTAATTTTGAAAATGAAAATTTAGTTTATGCAATTAAAGTACTAAATAAATTTGGTTATCAGGCAATTATACCAAGTTTTGGTAAAGATAAATTAAAGAGACCCCTTTGCTGTGGCAGAACTTATATATCTTATGGTCAATTAGACAAAGCGTCTGAAGAACTAAATAGATTTAATGATTACGTTATACAAAATAATTATGTAGATTTACCAGTTGTAGGTATTGAACCATCCTGTTTATTAACATTTAATGATGAGTATCAGACTTTAAAGAATGTAAATAATAAAGAACAAATTAAAAATAAATTTTATCTACTTGAGGAATTTATTTTAGAACAAATAAGAAATAATAATAAAATTAAAGCAAATAAGTTTGATCAAAATGTATTAATTCATGGACACTGTCATCAAAAATCACAGGATAGAATGAAAGGGCTAACTAATCTTTTATCAGAATTAAATATTAATAATAAAATGATAGATTCTAGTTGTTGTGGTATGGCTGGTTCATTTGGATATGACAGTAAGACTTACGATGTCTCCAAAAAAATGGCAAATCTTTCTTTAATACCTGCAATCAATAATAGTAGTGAAAAAGACTTTATTGTTGCAAATGGTACAAGCTGTAGACATCAAATATCTGATTTATCTGAGAAAAAAGGTAAGCATGTCTCAGAATTATTATTTAAAATTTTTGAGACTGTTAATTAAAGAATTACTTTTCTATTATAAAAATCTACAATCTGGTCATCTTTGTAACCAAAAATTTGCATAATTTCTTTTGTATGCTCTCCTAAGTTTGGAGCACCTTTTGATTTTTCAGTTTTACTTTTTGAAAATTTAATTGGCATACCAATAGCTGTACTTTTACCAGCTTTTTTATTATCTACTTCTATAACCATTTCTCTTTCAATTGTTTGAGGATCTTTAAACATGTCTGTTATCGAGTTAATAGGTCCGCATGGTAATCCATTATCATCAAAGATTTTTAACCATTCACTAGAGGTTTTTTTAATTAGTTCTTCGTTAAGAATATCAACTAGTTCTTTTAAATTTTGTTTTCTATTTAAATTAGATGAAAACTTTTCATTTTCTTGCAAATCTTCACGACCAATTGCTTTGAGTAACATAAGCCAAGTGTTTTGATTTGAAGCACCTACCGTAATCCATTTATCTTTTGTTTTAAAAGCTTGATAAGGTGCTGTTAAAGGATGTGCTGATCCTAATGGACCAGGCGACTCTCCTGTTGCACCTGCAATAGCAGACTGCCAGTAAGTATGAACAATACCCGCTTCATACAAAGAAGTATCAACTTTTTGCCCTTCACCCGTTTTTTCTCTATGAACTAATGCAGCTAAAATTCCACTAGCCGCAAGTAAACCAGCTGTTATATCTGTAATAGGTGCACCTACTTTCATTGGTGGTTTATCTTTGCTTTCGCCGGTAATACTCATTAATCCACTCATTCCCTGAGCGACTAAATCAAATCCTCCTTTATCTGCGTAAGGACCCGTTCTACCGTATCCAGAAATTTCACATAAAATGATTTTAGGATTAATTTCTGACATAACATCATAACCAACTCCTAATTTTTCTAATGTCCCTTTTCTAAAATTCTCTAAAACTACATCAGAATTTTTTACCATCGTTTTAAATATCTCTATTCCATCTTTATCTTTTAAATTTAATGCGATACCTTTCTTATTTCTATTCATCATCATAAAAGCTGCTGACTCTCCATTAATTTCTGGTGGTAAGAAGTTTCTGGTATCATCTCCTCCGGGTGTCTTTTCTATTTTAATTACTTCTGCGCCAAGATCAGCTAATAATAGTCCACAAGTCGGACCAGCCATTATTTGTGCCATCTCAAGTACACGAATGCCTTTTAATGATGCAGTCATCTATTACTTATTTTTGAATTTTGGTTTTGTTTTATTTAAGAAAGATTGATATCCAATTTTAAAGTCTTCGGTATCGTAACATTTGTAACCAAGATTATTTATTTTTTCTGTGACTTTTCCATTTTTTAAAATGTTTCTTGCAAATTGCTTATGCCACCTTGCAACTTTTGGAGCACCGTCGCAAATTAATTCAGCTGATTTATAGGCTTCTTTTTCAACATCTTTATCGTTAACTACTCTATTAACTAGCCTCTTCTGAAACGCTTCATCAGCTCCAAATACTCTTCCTTCAAATAATATTTCCATTGCAGTCGTGTAATTGGTTACTTTCAAAAGTACCTCAAGTTCTTTTGCAGCCATTGTTAAGCCTAATCTTTTAATTGGAACTCCAAACCTAGAACTTTTACCACAAATTCTAATGTCACAACATCCTGCTATTTCTAATCCACCACCAACACATATTCCTTCAATCAAAGCAATTGTTGGTATTGGGCAATCAAAAATTGCTCCAAGTGTTCCGTGTAAAAATTTACCGTAAGATTTTGCTAATTTTGATGAAGATCTCTGTTTTTTAAATTCTCCAATATCATTTCCTGGTGAAAAAGATTTACCACCCTCTCCTCTTATAATGATGCATCTTAAATTTTTATTCTTAGATAACTTTTTGAAAACTTTGCCAAGCTCAATCCACATTGGCTTAGTCATTGCATTTAGTTTTTCTGGTCTATTGATAACAACTTCAACTAAATGTTTATTTTTTTTATTTACTTTAATTAATTTACTCATTTAGCTCCTATAAAAAAATTCAACTAAAGTCATTGGTATAGCTGGAACATAAGTTACTAACATTAACAATACTAATAATACACATATAAAGGATATATTAGATCTTGTTACATCCCATATATCTGCTTTTGCAACTGAACAAGCCGTAACTAGAACACTTGCAACTGGTGGTGTTTGTTGACCAATTGCTAAATTTAATGTCACAATTATACCAAAGTGAACTGGATCAATTCCTACAGCATTAACTAATGGCATTACAATTGGAACTGTTAAAATTATTGCAGCAACTGAATGTAAAAAGAAACCTATTATTAAAAGAAATACATTAAGTATTCCTAAGACTGCATATTTATTATTTGTAAAATCAATAATTGACTCTGCAACTTTTTGTGGAATTTGTTCAATTGTTAAAAATTCACCCAGTAATACAGATGCAGCCACTAATAACATTACTGAAGCTGTTTGAATTGCTCCTTCACAAGCTGACTCGTATAATCTTTTAAAGTCAATTTCTTTATAAATAAATCCAATAACTAATGATGCTACAACTGCTAAACCTGCTCCTTCAGTTGCTGTTACAACTCCTCCAAAAATTCCACCTAATATAATGATAGGTAGTAAAAATGCTAAAGCTGCATCTTTTGCAGTTTTCTTTACATTTGGAATATTAAATGTTTCTTCAACAGGAAAGTTTTTACGTCTTGCAGTAATGTATGCTGCTAACATTAAGAAGAAGCCACCTATTACACCTGGAACAATTCCCGCTACAAATAATTGAACCACTGAACTTTGAGCCATTACCGCGTAAACAATCATTGGTATTGAAGGTGGAATGATAATCGCCAAAGACGCTGAGGATGAAGTTACTGCAGCAGCAAATGGACCTGGATATCCTTTTTTCTTCATCGCTGGAATTAGAATAGATCCAAGTGCAGCAACATCTGCAACAGCTGAGCCAGAAATTTCAGCAAAAAACATAGAGGTAGCAATGTTAATCATGCTTAAACCACCTTTGATAAATCCAACAAGCGCTGAAGCAAAAGCAATTAATCTTCTAGAAATACCCGCACTATTCATAATTGATCCAGCTAGGATAAATAGAGGAATAGCGATCAATGGAAACTTCATTGATCCGTCAAACATAACGATTGCCGTATCAATTAGAAAACTTGTTCCAGTTTTCAAAACCATTGCAATAATTGTTGTTACTGCAAGGCCAATAGCGATAGGTACATTTATAGATAAAAGAAGTAGAAGAACTGCAAACATTGTAAGAATTATCATTAAATATCTCCTGTTTGCTCGTCGCCTGTTGTTTGAAGAACTAAATTTTTATAGTCTTCGGGAATTCTTAAGGTTTCAGATAAAATAAATAAACATGATGCAATTGGAATAACTGATTGCACAAAAGGTTGCGGAACCCACTCTAATGTTACTAAGGTTTCTCCTGTTATAAGAGTTAAAACTAAATATCCATAGTAAGCCAATAATATTAAAAAACCATAAACAACTAATTTTGACACTACAAAGAAAATTTTTCTAAGTGCTAATGGAAAAGCTTTAAAAATACTTGGAACACTTATATGAGAACCTTTTAAAGCTGCATAGGCTGAACCATAATATGTTATCCAAGCAAGTTGAACAGCTGCAACCTCGTCATACCAAACTAAAGCACTACCAGCAAAACGAAAAGTAACACCAAGTAAAACTGTTACTGCTAATGCTACCATCATTATAAACAGAACTAGTTTTAATATTTTTTCGTAGATATTTATAAACTTTTGCAATGTCATTTTTTTTTCAGGCCCTCTGGTCGAGGGCCTGTTACAAATTAAATTAATTTGCTAAAGATGATACTTTATCAATTAATGCACCACCAGTTGGCACTTCTGATGCAAATTGATCGTATATTCCTTTACTTGCACTAATGAAAGCACCTTTATCAGCTTCGTTAACTTGAACTCCAGCTGATTTTATTACTCCCAATAAAGATTTTTCAAGATTAGCAGCTTCAGCGTACACAAATTTTTGTGTATCTTTAGCAGCTTGCTCTAAAATACTTTGTACATCTGCAGGTAATTTGCTCCAATGGTCGTTATGTACGGTTACATAAGCAGGAGTGTAAACGTGACCTGTGATTGACAAATATTTTTGTACTTCTTGGAATTTAGCACTAGCGATCTGTGCATATGGGTTTTCTTGTCCATCCATCGTTCCTGTTTTCAAAGCAGTAAATACTTCAGAGAATGACATTGGAGTTGGGTTTGCACCATATGATTGGAACATTTTAACTCTCCATTTTGATTTAGGAGTTCTTAATTTAATTCCTTTTAAATCACCTGGAGTGTTAATTGGTCTAGTATTATTAGTTATATGTCTAAATCCATTTTCCCAAACAGCGATTACTTTGTATCCAGTTTTAGCTTCAAGATTCTTAAACATTCCTGGTAAAACTTGACTTTCAACTTTATTCATATGTGTTCTATCTTTTATGATAAACGGCATATCAAATACACCAAACTCATCATGGATAGACGCCATTACTGATGAAGGTAACCACATATTAACAGTACCTAATTTTAGTTTTTGCATTCCTTGTTTATCTTTTCCAAGTTGCGAAGAACCAAAAACAGTTACTTTTCCTTTGCTGCCTAATCTTTCATTTGCAAGTTTAGCAAAATGATCAACTGATGCAGAAAATAAAGATCCAGGTTTACCTACATGTCCAAATTTAACTTCAGTTGAATTTGCTGCAAAACTTAAAAACAAAGATGAAAATAAGACAACAATTATTTTACAAAATTTACTCATATTTTCCCTCTTTAGTTTATTTTTTCAGAAAGCTTATAGAAAATATGGATACAGTTCTAGGGATTAAATTGGCTTATTGGAAAAAATTATCGATCTTTAAATTCCAGATTTCCTCGGGAGTCTACACTCTTTTTTACATGCTGATAATAGGTAGGATTATCAATTAGCCTGGTCATATCAATACCCTTGTTTTCGTAACGTCTTTTTATTGTCATTCTTGGAATTATAACAAGGTTCATATTATCTATGAAGTCCTCAGTCCATTCTTTCTCTATTTTATCCTTGACCAATTTTTTCAAAAATACTCTCAGATCAGAGCAACTAAGATGTTTAATTTTTTCGTTATATAGTACCATTCCAATGAATATATAATCTTAGTATTATCTTGCAAGTTTAATGAATATATCACCCATACCAGATTGAAGCTGATCTAATGGAGTATTATTTCTAAGTGTGCAATATCTACCTGTCACTTGGTGTCTATCTATGGCATTAACATTATATTGAGTGCAGGTTTTGGCTTTATGTAATAGACCAATGACCAATTTTCCACCTACTACTGAAACTTGTTTCGTATCTAAGTCGTTGCCATTACAAAAATATTTTTTATTTACCCTTTCGGGGAAATCTATTTTCCCGCATGGATTTTCAATTGTAAATACATAAAATTCTTTTTCTATACCTTTAAATTTATGTTTCATTTTAGTTGTTTTTGAATATTTCATTAAATCACAGGAGCACGGGATGCAGCATCTATAATATTCACCACATATCTTCTTACCTGTATTATTTTCACTCAAATAAACATATTCTGGTACTGCATTTGGACTTATTAAAGAACCTGATACTGCACAATATAATTTATTATATTCAACAAAATCTTCATAAGAGATATCTTTATCAATTATATATTTAAAAAACTTAGGACCTGCTGCATTTCTATTTCTGTCTGGGAAAATTTTATTCCAATCATTAACAATATCTTGATAATAATTTTTTTCCTGAGAATTTGCTGAATTTATTGGAATTGAAAAAAAAATAACAAATATAACAAGACTAAGTATATTTTTAATACTATGCATTAATAAATGATTTAAAAACCCATATTTGACCAGTCACTTCGGTCTTGAGTTTTGTTATTGAATTTTTTTAATTCTTCCTCAGATGGTTCTCTAAAAAGATACATTACAATTCCTGAAACAAATAATGCCAATAATGATAAAGAACAAATAGTCATACGATTGATATATAAAAGCTTTATAATTTTTCAACACTATATAATGAGCAGTATTGTCCTATAATTTTTGTCTAAATTCGTAAGTTTTATTTAATTCATCAATATCAAATGATTCTATTGATCCATCGGTCCATTTAATTTCGACTTTAAAGTCTTTTTCACCTTGTCTTATTCCATAATGAGCTACTGGTTCCATCTGACAAAGATAACCAGATCCTGCATCTATTGTTTTTGAATGAATTCTTTTATTTGATTTAATTGTTACTGTTGCACCTCTTGCAGGAGCTCCATACTGATTAAGTGGTTTAATACGTAGATAATTAAATTTTTTAATATCTGCTTTATATAAAGTTAAAGGTTGAAAGCCTGACTCTCCGTGAGAAACTAATAACTCTAAAATTCCATCGCCATCAACGTCTGCAACAGCTGCACCGGTTCCAAGACCAACGGTCTCTAAACCATTTTCCATTTTAATTTCTTTAAATACTCCACCCTCTAAAACTTTGAAAAGTTTATTTGGTTCTCCAATATTATTCATGAAAATTTCATCATATCCATCATTATCAAAATCAGCTGAAATAACTGTTCTTATTTTTGTAGGAATATTGTACGGAGATGTTGATATATCTTTAAATTTATCACCATCTAAAACATATGCTCTATGCATTCCATCCCAATTTGAAGATAAAATATCCAATCGTCCTCTATATAAAAGATCACTTAAAGCTGTGCCTCTACCATTTTCAAATCTATCTTGAACTGCATACTCTTTAGCTACATCTTGGAAAGAGCCTTTTGAATTATAGTATAAAAAGTTATCTCCTCTTTCATTTGCAGCAAAAATATCTGACCTATCTGAAAGAATGTGTCCTGACACAATAGCTCTACCTCCAGTAATTTTATCAATTGATAATGATTTAGCTTGGTCTTTTATTCTATCTCTAATTAATTCATAAAATCGAGTAGGACCTCCATAATTTGCAACATAAATACCATATGCACCATCACCATTTCTATCTACACAAACTACTGACCTTCCAGCTGTTAAGTTTAATTCACTTTGATTGATTTCTTTTTCAAATAAATCCTCAAATTTATTGTTATTTAAATCTATTAGTCGATCAGAATAAATTTTTGATCCGCTATATGTATCAGTATTTAAAAAATATATTTCCTCATAGCCATCTTGATCAATATCACATGCAGCGACACCAATTGTTCTTCTTTCTTCATCTGTAAATATTTTTTCATTTACTATATTTATCAATTTTCCATCTTTATAAGAAAGAGCTAGATTTTTAAAACCAAAGCCAGTTACTACAAAATCATAATTATTATCCTTGTTTACATCGGTAACTGAAACTCCATAACTCAATCGAAACTCATTTTCTGCTATTTGATCAGTTATATTTAGGAAAAAATCTTTAGCGTTTGCATAATTAAATATTGATAAAATACTGAGAAAAATGAAGATAATTTTTTTCATAATTAAGCTCTTTATTGGAATTTAAAAATTAATATATGAGATAAATTAGCTTACTCAAGTAAGCCTAAAATTGAATAAATAACCAACCCTATAATTGCAGCAAAGAAAATTAAAAATGAAATTTGACTAAAAATATTATTCTTTGATCTAATTTCTCCCTTTTTATACTTTCTAATCTGAATGATACCAAATCTGATTACTATCAAGCCAAGAATTAGCAGTGATACTTTAAATAAAAATTCTATCATTTTATTTATATTTTATTAACGTGTATCAAATGTTGTATCTGTAATAACAACATCGTTATCGTTACCATCTTTATATACAGTTCTGAATGTTATAGTATCATTGCTTCCAGACCAAATATATGTTTGACCTTCTCGATTTGCAAAATTTGATGTTGCAAAAAAAGCATTTCCTCCATTATATGGATCTGTAAAACCTACATTATGTAAATGTTCTATAATTTTTTTTATTAAATTAGATGTATCCAAAACACTTTGAGAGGAACAATTTACATCATGGTAGTTATCTGTATTATTTGTTCCAGTTAATAAACTCATTTTACCCTCAATAACACATTTGTTCATCTCTGCGGTTAAAAATTTTAATACTGACTTGTGGTTTGACATTGTTGCTGTTCTTTTTGCTCCACTTGTATATCCACTATAAGCAACTACACCTACCGCAGCTAAGATCCCAATTATTGCTACAACAACTAATAGTTCAATTAAAGTAAAACCCTTTCTGTTCACAATTAAAATCCGGTTGGCACCTGCAACATTGGATCTAATGATTTTTTAGTTCCCTTGTCATCATAAGCTGCATCTATTAAAAAACATGGGCTAATATCACATTGGTTCCACCCTACTAAAACTATTTCTCCTGCATTTCTAGTTGGACCACTATTTAGCAAGCCGTCAGGATTACTTGGTGTTGTTTTGTATGGGTTTGTTATTTTGCTTTCAAAAACATTTATAAAATACTGCGCCCAAACATTGCTGTTTAAATTTCCTGCACCCCCTGTAGAACATGTCTTAATATGCTTACTGCTATCTGGACCTTCAGTTAGATCAATTCCAGACTGACATTTCAAAATTTCTGCCATTGCATACTTTTGAATCATTTTTTGATTACTAGCCATGGTTTGTTTTTTTGCACCCGCGGTATAACCACTATAAGCCACTACACCTACTGCTGCTAATATCCCTATAATTGCTACTACGACTAAGAGTTCTATTAATGTGAAACCTTTGTTTTTCATGTTTTTTTATTTGCTTTGTAATTTTCCATCCATTTGTTAAATAAAATTATAGCATCATTCATGTCTTTTGTTCTATTAGGATGATTTTTAGCTCTACCTAACATAGTTGCAATAACATTTACTTGGTATTTTATTGGTCTTTTTTTTATAGCCGAAACAGTGAACAATGCTTTTTCTTTATCTTTAAATCCTAAGCCCTTTAAGGTTGTCTCTGGTTTATAATCTGAAAATAAAGAAAGATTTAATGGTTTAAATTTTTTATCTTTAATTAGTTTATTCATTGGCATTTTATCAACTATATCAAAGATTTTTTTTGTATATACTTTATCTAACTCAATTTTTTTTGTGCCATCAAAACCAATTAAAGTAACTTTAAATTTTTTTGTTTTATCTAATTTTGTAACTAATTTTATATATCTTTTGTGGAAGCCTTTAATTTCTTTTTGATACAAATCTTTTGATCTTTTATATTCTGGATGACTGTAATTAGGCGTATTTAGGACTAACAATCTACATTTCCATAGATATTTTTTAAAACTCATTAAAAATATTAATTGTAAATTTTATCTCTTACAAGCTTACTTAACAAACTATATCCAAGTTCGTTCATATGTAGTGGATCTTCATCGTAAAACTTATCATAACCTGCATTTATCATGGGTGTTGTAATATCAACATAATCCCACATTTTTAAATTGGTTAAGTGTTTTTTTATCTTTGAATTAGCATCTAAAATTGTTGTCATAAGATCTCTCCTAAAAGGACTAGGCTTAATAGATATAAAAAAACATTTCGCTCTTGGTAGTTTTTCTTCAACTTGATTAGAAAATAATAAAAATTCTTTTAACAATTCATCGCTATCCATTCCATAACCAATGTCATTATCTCCGGCATAAAAGAAAAGATTAGATGGGTTTAAAGGAGCGACCAATCTATCAAAATATCTTCTACAAGAGACTAAAGTTGAACCACCAAAACCTAAATTATAAAGATTATTTATTGATAAATCGTTTTTGGCATTATCCCACATTTTAAAAGTTGAACTACCATACAAAGCAACACTGTTATTTGTTTTTGTCTGTTGAAAAGAATTGTGCTCTAATTCTCTAACATCCAATTCAAACTCTTCTTCAACTGGACTAACTAAATTTACATTAGTTTTCAAATTTTCTATTTTATCTATGTTATCTTGAACATTTTTGGCTAAATCTATAGCTTCTTCTACATAGGATCTAAATTTGGTTCTGTAATTATCTAAGAAGCTTTTCATTTCATCTTGATTTTCTGGATCTTTCACATGATCACTTATAGTTATTGGCTCCTTAATAACTGCTGAATATATTGTTTTAGAAACTGGATAATCAAAATTAGCAAGGGCAATTGGAATGAGTTTTGGTTTTGGACTAAGCTTAAAAGCAAGGTTAAATGCTCCTGCTTTAAATGGTCCTGGCGAAGTTATTGTTTTATTATCTTCTGTTTCTGATGTTCCTTCGGGGGCAATTACAATCGGTTGTTTTTGATTAAATACTTTTTGAGCTTCATCAAAAAGCTTTTGTTTTCTCTCTTGCTTTTCCTTTTCACTTTCTTCCAACATATCAGACTCTGGGGTATGAACAAAAATATAATCTAAATTTTCATAATAATTATATCTCCAAAATTCTGTGTTCCGACTTGTTCTAACGATACGTTGACCTCCATCATTATATTTTGGATATAATATTTTTGAACTGATGAAATGACTATCTATTGAAAATGAATGTCCATTTGCAAGTTGATTGTCATCTATAGCTGCTAAATGATTGTAAAAAAAAATATTTGTTGGTTCATCTGGTAAATTTTCCCAACCCTTTATTACATATTTAACATTATCAAAAGCTTTGGTGAAATTAGAATTGGTTAACTCTCTCAATTTTGTTTTATTAGAATTGTTAGAAGAATTCGATACTCTGTTATAAATTATATTTAATTGATTATGAAAACGGGACTCTCTTTCTAAATTATTTAAGGTATCTTTTATCAGACTGGATAACGATTTTTCTATCTCATTTCCTTTAATAATTAATTCATAAACAACATCAAATGCCATTGCATACGTATGAGGACTCTTCAATAAATGTGGTATAGTATATAACTTAGAACTAGCAGGTATTCTTGCTGTATTATCTTTTAATAATAAATTAACAAATTCTAATTCATTTTCTGCAGAATACTTGGTTAAACCTGTAGCGCTTTGCTGGAAACGACCTAGTTGCCATAATTGTCTCCTGAAAATTTTTATAGCCATTTGAGGATCTGAAATTGTTAAATTTTCAAGTGCCTCATTAGAAATATGAAGAACTTTTGTGTCTCTAGTAGACTTTATCGTATAAGGATTAAAGAAATCTCCTTTTCCAGATGATAAAGTTAAAGCGATTCCAGCTCTAGTTAAAGTTCTGAAATTTCGTCTTATTTTTCCATTAATGAAATTATGAAATAAACCATCAACTTTACCACTCAATAATATCTTTAAACCTTTAGAAACATCTCCTTCTTTAACTATATATTGATTTGATGAATACATCTTTATATTACCTAATTTAATAAATTTTTCTAAGTCATCATCAGTAAGAGTTGAAAAAAAAGTAGCCGATTTAATTCTTTGTATATTTGTTATACTTTTTTCTGATGGGGTACCTGGAGAAATTTGTATTTCATCATCTTTATACAAAGTGTTTAAATTTCTTGAAGAGACAAGCAGTTGGAAAGAAAAAAACGAAATGGCTGAGTATAATGTAGATATAAGTTTGCAATTTTTTTGTTGTAAATCTATTAAATCATCTAGTTTTATCGAGATATATTCTGTTCCACCTTCAATAAATATTTCACCCATAAATCTATTGGGTTGATTAAGTCCAGATATACCTAATGGTGTTGCAGGCTTTGTTATTTTTGCAAAGGTTATAGATTTTGTTTCAAAATACTTGGTAAATGTAGCTTTGCCTTTAATTAAAAAATAAATGTTTTCTGAAATTTGATGCTGCTTTGCTAAAACTTCATCACTTTCAGCTATTATATGTTCTGATATTCCATCTATTAATCCAAAGGATTCTTTTAGATTTCCTAAATCAAAGCCATTTTGCTCAAATAATTCAGATAATTTCATAAGGTAAATGAATAGATATACTTAATTTGAATTTATTGATTAAGAATAAATGCATATCTGGGTTGAAAAGTTATCAATAGTTTACCTTTTTTTTTTTAGTATTAAAAAACCGTGAAACGTAAATTAAAAAAAAATAAATCAGAAAATAAGTCTAAAACACTGTCAAAAAAGCCTAAGACTTTAAACCCGAACTATTTTTATTTTTATAATGAAAATGGAAAATTAGTTGGAATTCCTTACGGTAATTAAATTTTATCTTCTTTGAGATAAACTCGCGTGTTTGTTTAATATTTCAGCTGAAATAATTTTTGCTTCTGCTGTTTTCTTAACATTCCAGATTTTTTCTTTTGCAATTTTTGTTGATATTTTATTATCAACTATTGGTGAAGGATAATCTTTACCAATTTCTAAATTTATTCCCTTTTGTTCAATGAATGTTAATTTCCATGGTTCATGAACTAATTTTCCTGGAACATTTTTTAATTCTGGAACCCATTTTTTGATAAAATCTCCAGTGGGATCTTGATCAATTGATTGTTTAATTGGATTGTAAATTCTTATTGAATTTATTCCTGTTGTTCCTGATTGCATTTGAAATTGTGAATAATGAATACCTGGCTCATAATCTGTAAATAATTTTGCCAAGTGTTTTGATGTTTTTTTCCAATCTAGCCACAATTGATAAGACGCAAATGAAACTAACATTGCTCTCATTCTAAAATTAATCCATCCATTAGTTCTAAGATACCTCATACAAGCATCAACAAACGGATAACCAGTAGTTCCATTTTTCCATGCTAAATGATAATCTTCATTAAAATCATTTTCTCTTATTCCATTATAAGCGCTATTCATATTTCTAAATTCAATTTCTGGTTCATCATATAACTTTTGAATAAAATGACAGTGCCAGGCTAATCGACTTTTAAAAGCAATTAAGGATTTCTTTTTTGAAAAAGATAAATTGGATTTTAACTTATCATTAGTTTTTTTAAAAATTTCTTTAATAGAAATATTTCCAAATGCAATATGAGGACTTAATCTAGAACAAGAAGTTTCTCCTGTTATCGGCGAAGACATTTCTTTTTGGTAATTTTCTGATCTGTCATTAAGGAAAGAATCTAATAGTTGAAGTGCGTTTTGTCTTCCACCAATTTGAATTTTTCCATTTTCTAAATTATTTGTTTCTACTTTCGATAAATCTTCTAAATAATTATCTGAAATAAACTCGCAATTTAAATTTGAATGAACACTTTCACTATTTATGAATTTATTCCAATTATATGACCATTTATTTCTAATTCTATGATTTAATTGAACGCCAAATTGATTTGATATTTTCCAGTTAATATTTTTTTCTTTAAATAAAAAACTAACTTCTTTATCTAAGTTAGTTATATACATGTTCTTGAATATTATATTTGAATAAACCTCATTTATTTTAAATTTATTAGTTAAATGACTTAAAATTTCTAATGTATCTCCATAATATATATTGAGTTTAGCATTATATTTTTCACTTAGTGTTTTTGATAAATCGTATAATGATGATTTTAAAAAATCTAAATGGAATGAACTTGATGTAGGTAATTTGAGATACTCTTTATCAAATATGTAAATTGGTAAAATCTTTCCTAATTTTGCCGCTTCATTAAATGCATCATTATTAGATACACGTAGATCGTTCCTGAACCATACGATTTTGTTCATTTTAATAATTAAAGACTAATTTTGAAAGTTCTTGAAGTTTTGTCGTCTGATACTTTTAAAATTTTAAATTTTGAAGTTTTTTCAAGCTTTTGACCTTTGTTTGTAACAAAAGATTTCATTTTCTTAACTTCACCTTCAGGCATTTTTCTTGTGTACTTCAGTGTATGTTTTTTTGATCCAATAACAAATATCGTCTTCATAAAATTTTAATTACAAATATATTTATTATTTGTCTCTGTGACATAAGTTTCATTTAAGAGTTTGGGAATATTTAAATTATTTTGATATCGAGAATCTACTAAAGAGCTAGGTTGTATTCAAATAATATATTTATAAAAAATAGAAATAAATTTGTTGAATACAACCTACCTAAAACTTATTTTATAAGTGAAGGAGGTGAAAATGCTTAGAATAACGCCACCTGACACTTAGCTGGTGAGATATCACATATTAAAAATAACACAAACTAAATCCATTTGATGGATTTGGCCAAAATGGCATAAAAATGGGGAGCTCTTTTGGTAATAACCAATTGAGCTGACCCCATTTAATAATTTTTAGACATAAAATCTTTAATTCTCTTAGCACCTTCAATTATATCTTTTGTGCTTCTGGCATATGAGAATCGAATAGTAGAATTTCCTCTTTTTTGATCAAAATCAATTCCTGGTGTTATAGCAACATTTGCTTCATCTAAAACTTTTTTACAAAAAGCTAAGCTATCATTTGAATATTCAGATATATCAACATAAATGTAAAAAGCACCATCTGGTGGTGAAAACTTTTTTAATCCTGCCTTCGGTAATTCTTCCAAAAGTATCTCTCTATTTTTTTTATATACTTCAACATTTGATTGTAACTCTTCGGTTGCATCCAATGAAGCAAGAGCTGTAACTTGACTTGCGTGTGGAGGACAAACAAACAAATTTTGTGAAAGCCTTTCTACTTGTCTAACATGATCATCTGGTACAACCATCCACCCTATTCTCCAACCGGTCATAGAAAAGTATTTTGAGAAAGAATTAATTACATAGCAATTATCTGTAATCTCTAGAGCTGAAGTCGGATTATTTTCATATTGAATTCCGTGATAAATTTCATCACTAATAAAGCTAACATTATTCTCATTTGCGGTATTAATTAAATTTTCTAAAGCTTGTTTATCCAACATTGACCCAGTTGGATTTGCAGGTGATGCAACAAGAATTCCATTTAAATTATTATTTGTAATATCATCTGGTACTGGTTGAAATCTATTTTGAAGTTTGGTTTGAATATCTACGGTTTCCAAACTTAATGATTTTAGTATTTGTCTATAGCTAGGATAACTTGGAGATCCAATTCCAACTCTATCTCCACTATCAAACAGTGCAGAAAAGGATAATATAAAAGCTCCAGAAGAGCCTGTTGTAACTACTATTCTATTTGGATTAAGATCTAAATTGTACCAATCTCCATATAACTTTGAAATTTTTGATCTTAGAGCTGGTAGACCAAGTGATACTGTATAGCCTAGATTGTTTTTATTTATCTCATTGGTAATATAGTCTTTTGCAATCTTAGGTGCTGGTGTTCCTGGCTGCCCTACCTCCATATGAATTATATCTTTTCCTTTTTCCTCTGCAATTCTTGCTGATTCCATTACATCCATTACTATAAATGGATCAACATCTGATCTTTTTGATTTTTTCATCATTTTATTTGATCTTCACAAAATTTTTTAACTTCATCAGCAGAGAGTCTTTCGCTCTCAGGTTTATTCGAATCTAATTCAGCTTTTCCAATTATACACGCTTTAATAGTTTTGCTTTTATTAAAACCTGAATAATACTGAGTTGATATATACAATGCTATAACTCCAAGTATTATAATTATTGAAACTTTTAAATTATTACTCATTTATGAATTATTTCATCCTCAACAGTGTTAGACAAAACTCCAATATTTGAGATTTCAACTTCAACATTGTCTCCAGGTTTCATATATACAGGTGGATTTCTTTTTGATCCTACTCCACCGGGAGTTCCTGTTACTAAAACATCTCCTGCTCGCCAAGACATAGCTTTAGATACGTAAGAAATTAAAATTGGCAAATCGAAAATTAATTGACTTAATTTAGCATTTTGCATCACTTCACCATTAAGCCTCGTCTCTATTGTTAAACTTTTATAATCTGGAATATCTTCTGCTAAAACCATATGAGGACCAAAACTTCCTGTATTTTCAAAATTTTTTCCCATACCGAATTGTCTAGTATGTCTTTGCCACTCTCTAATTGTTGCCTCGTTATAACATGAAAAACCAACAATGTGTTTTAAAGCATTCTCTGGTTTGATATGTTTGCCACCTTCATCCATAATAACTGCCATTTCACCTTCAAAGTCTAAACTTTTGGATACAGATGGTCTTTGGATTGCCTGCAAATGAGCTGTTTGACTCTCTGGAAATCTGTGAAATATAACTGGGTTTTCTTCAACAGTACGATTGGTTTCTTTTGCATGTTCAATGTAATTCAAACCTACACATATAATTTTACCTGGATTAGGAATCAGGGGTAAGTATTCAATTTCCTCAGTTTTTATGGAACCGGGATTGCTTACTACATATTCTTTTGCTTCTTTGATTTTTTTAATCTTTATTAATTCTTTTAAATTTGAAGCTCCACCTATCTTTCCAGTTAGATCGGTGATGAGATTATTTTCAATTATTCCAAACTTTTCAACATTATCGTGTTTGTAAGAGACAAATTTCATATCTATTATGAAATTTTATTAATATCAACTAACAAGAGACTTTTGAGGTCTCATATCACTCTTGCTTATACCAGCTACTTTAACTGGTTTTTTCATAGCATCTCTTCTGAATGGCTCACCTAATTCTTGATTTAGAATTATTTCTATAAATGTAGTAATGCCCTTTTTCTGATCTTCACATGATTGTTTAATAGCTTTAGTGGTTTCTTCCATTGTATTTGCAATAACACCTTTTAAACCACATGCATTAGCAACTTTTGCATAACTTAACTCTGGATCTAACTCTGTTCCAACAAAGTTATCATCAAACCACAATATTGAATTTCTTTTTTCAGCGCCCCATTGATAATTTCTAAAAATTACCATTGTTATTGCTGGCCACTCTTCTCTTGCACACGAACTCATTTCATTCATGCTTATTCCAAATGCTCCGTCACCAGCAAAACCTATAACTGGAGTATCTGGGCATCCAATTTTTGCTCCAAGAATAGATGGAAATCCATATCCACATGGTCCAAATAAACCTGGTGCCAAATATTTTCTTGGTTTCTCAAATGTTGGGTACGCATTACCTATTGCACAATTATTTCCAATATCGCTTGAAATTATAACATCTTCTGGCATTCCAGCTTGAATAGCTCTCCATGCTTGTCTTGGAGACATTCTATCTTTATCTCTTTCTCTTGCTTCTTTATTCCAAACAGTTCCTGGATCATCATCCTCATGATCTAAACTTGTGAGAGTTTGCAACCATGCAGATTTTGTTTGATGAATTAGATTTTTTCTATCTTCTCTACCATTATCTCCAGCATTTGATGAAAGTTTTTCTAATATCTGTTGAGCTACCATTTTAGCATCACCACAAATACCAACTGTAACTTTCTTAGTTAAACCAATACGATCGGGGTTCATATCTACTTGAATAATTGTTGCATCTTTAGGCCAGTAATCAATTCCATATCCTGGTAATGTTGAAAATGGATTTAATCTTGTTCCTAATGCTAAAACTACATCAGCTTTTGAAATTAACTCCATTGCAGCTTTAGATCCGTTATAACCTAATGGACCAACAGCTAACGGATGGCTTCCTGGAAAGCTATCGTTATGTTGATATCCATTACATACAGGTGCATCAAGTTTTTCTGCTAATTTTTTACAATCATCAATGGCATCACCTATAACAACTCCTGCTCCAGATAAAATTACTGGGAAGTTTGCCTCTGATAATAATTTGGCAGCTCTATCAACTGCATCTTTTCCACCACCTTGTCTTTCAAATCTTACAATTGGAGGTAATTCTATATCTATAACTTGTGTCCAAAAATCTCTTGGTACATTTATTTGCGCAGGCGCTGAACCTCTAAATGCTTTTTCTATTACTCTATTTAAAACTTCTGCCATTCTTGATGGGTCTCTAACTTCTTCTTGATAACAGACCATGTCTTTAAATAAATTCATTTGCTCTACTTCTTGAAAACCACCTTGGCCCATAGTTTTGTTTGCAGCTTGAGGTGTAACTAATAATAGTGGAGTGTGATTCCAATAAGCAGTTTTTATTGGTGTAACAAGTCCTGTTATACCTGGACCATTTTGAGCAATCACCATTGACATTTTTCCAGTTGCTCGCGTGTAACCATCAGCAATCAATCCACCATTTGTTTCGTGAGCAACATCCCAAAAAGTTATTCCTGCTTCTGGGAAAAGATCAGAAATAGGCATGAATGCAGAACCAATAATACCAAACGAATGTTCGATACCATGCATTTGTAAAACTTTCACAAAAGCTTCTTCGGTTGTCATTTTAGCCATATCAAATCCTTCTTAATTCTATTTTTTAATTGTCAAAGTGCCCAATTCATATATAAATTGGATCGAATTTCAAACAAAGAAATCGTCACAATGGCTGGCACAGATATTATAATCCACGATGAAAAAGACAATGTAGGTGTTGTAGTTATTGAAAAAATTACTCCTAAACAAGACTGTGATTGCTGGATTATGGAAAATGATAAATCAGTAAAAATTCAATCGATGGATGAAATACCTTTGGGTCATAAAATTGCTATGACTGATCTTAACGAGGGAGATACAATATTAAAGTACGGGCATGATATTGGCAAAGTCGTAAAATCAATTAAAAAAGGTGAGCATGTGCATGTTCACAACGTAAAAACTAAAAAGTGGTAAAATGGAAATTCCAAAAACATTTTTAGGATATAAAAGAGAAGATGGAAGAACAGGAACAAGAAATCATGTAATAATTCTACCTGTTGATGATATTTCAAATGCTTGTGCTGAAGCTGTAGCTAATAATATTAAAGGTACGATTGCACTTCCACACTCTTATGGAAGATTACAATTTGGAGCAGACTTAGAGCTTCATTTTAGAACAATGATTGGAACAGGAAAAAATCCAAATGTTGCAGCAGTTATAGTAATAGGTATTGAGCCTAAATGGACAAAAAGAATTGTTGATGCAGTTGCAACGACTGGAAAACCAGTTGAAGGATTTAGTATAGAAGGTGTAGGAGATATAGACACTATAGCAAGAGTTTCAAAGAAAGCTCAAGAATTTTCAATTTGGGCATCTGAGAAACAAAGAGAAGAGCGTCCTATAAGTGATTTATGGATATCAGTTAAATGTGGAGAGTCTGATACAACATCAGGATTAGCATCAAATCCGACAGTTGGAAATTTAATGGATAAATTAGAGCCCTTGGGTGTTCATTTATGTTTTGGTGAAACATCTGAGCTAACTGGAGCTGAAACAGTTTGTGAAAAAAGAGGAAAAACTCCTGAGGCTCAAGAAAAGTTCAGGAAAACGTGGAGTTCTTATAACGATTTCATCTTAAAAGAAGCAACTGACGATCTTTCTGAAAGTCAACCAACAGCTGGAAATATAGCAGGTGGACTTACTACAATTGAAGAAAAAGCATTTGGCAACTTTCAAAAAATTGGTGGATGCAAATTTATTGATGTACTAGAGCCAGCAGAAGAACCAACTAAAGGTCCGGGCTTATACTTTATGGATACCTCATCAGCTGCTGCTGAATGTGTTACTTTACAAGCTGCAGGAGGATTTAATCTTCATCTATTTCCAACTGGACAAGGAAATATAATTGGAAACCCAATTGAGCCAGTAGTAAAACTAACTGCTAATCCTTTAACTGCTAGAACTATGAGTGAGCATATTGATGTTGATGTTTCTAAAATCTTATCAAGAGAAATGAATTTAGATGAAGCTGGTGATGAATTAATTAAAGCTACAATAAGAGTTGCAAACGGAAGATTAACTTGTGCTGAAGCATTAGGTCATAGAGAATTTGTGATGACTAAATTATACAGAAGTGCTTAAGCTTTAAGCTTAGCTTCTCTTGCTTTGTTCCACTTAGAAATATAATTTCTTAAAATTGCAGCTCCAATTCCAAGAACTACTGCTAATACAACTGATGTAAGTCCGTAAAAAACTGGAAGGTCTTTAGAATAATCTAAAATAAACTGCGCAATGTTACCAAGGTTTTTAGTTCCATTTACTACAGTTTCAACAATTACATCTTCTTTAATAAAAGTGTCATAAGCAATTGCAATTCCAACTAATAATAAAAGTACTGCTAAGATTGTTTTAAATTCTGAGCTATCAACTTTTTCACCAATTTTTTGACCAAACTGAACACCAATAATTGAACCAAGTATAAGTACAAAAACTAAAACAAGATCAATTGTTCCGTAATTAAAAGCATGAAGAACAGTTACAATTGCACTTACAAAAATTGTAACAAACAAAGATGTGCCAGGAATTAGTTTGGTTGGCATTCCAATAATATAAATCATTGCAGGAACTAATATAAATGCACCACCTACTCCCATAATTGCTGCAATATAACCAACAATTAAACCAATAATTATTGGAGTAAAAGCACTTTCATAAACCTTTGATTTTTTAAAACGCATTCTAAAAGGAAGTCCATGTATCCAATAATGCGTATGTAATTTTTTTCTTACAACAATTTTTTTTCTAGCCTTATCAATTTCGGATACTCCTTGAATCAACATTAAAGTTCCAAGTATAGCTAATATATACATGTAGGCTAAAGAGATAACGATGTTTATTTTTCCAATATTCTGAAAATAAGAAAAAGTTAAGATCCCAAGTAAGGTTCCAATAGTTCCTCCAACTACAATCATCAATCCCATTTTATAATCTAGTGTTCCTTTTAAATAATGGGTAGTTGAACCTGATACTGATGTTCCTAAAATATTACTTGCTTCATTTGGCACTGCATAAGCTGGTGGAATACCTAAAAATATTAAAAACGGTGTCATTAAAAATCCTCCACCTACACCAAATAATCCTGAAAGAATACCAACTGCTAAACTTAAACCAAATATAAAGAGTATGTTAATCTCGACTTGAGCTATTGGAAGAAAATATTCCATATAATCTAACTATTCCTCTCATAATCTAAAGTCAATGATTATAAGAATAAATTAAATAAAATTTTGAAATGTTCCTAGGATTATAATTGCCCAAGTAAAAAATATAAAAAGATAAAGAAAAGATTTAATTATTTTTGAAAGCTGATTTGAAACTAATAAAGGGATTTTCTTAATATTTTGATTAAAAACTTGAAGCATACTCGCGAAATACCACAAGTTTTATTAAATGCAAATAATTTTTAATTAAATTTAAAAAATAGTTGCCCCGAAGACTTTGACCTCATCTCCCTCTTCTCCAAGGACAAGTCGACCTAGAAAGTCTCCTGGTATCTCTGTACTGTTTTGTTTATAGATAACAGTTACGTACAAGCCTCTTCTTAGACAGCCTATAGCCTTACACCCCTCTTTAAGGCTTGAGATAAGCTTATTGCTTGCCCATTGCTTACCAAGCTCTACTTCATTAGCCCCATAAAGCATTTGTGATGATAAATCCTTGGTAAAACCACCATAATCTTTCATGTTAGAACATCTAACCATGTTATCCCAGATAGGATCAGCAATTTTAATGATTTCTTCGTCTGATTTGTCGACAATACTCATCTAAAATGGTTAGGAAGCTTGCTTCTTCTCTTTATCATCAACGATATGATAAACAGGCTTTTTCTCCATTTCAAATTTTCCAGTTTCAGGATCTCTTCTAGAAACAGTTAAACAGTGCCAGTTTTCATCATCAAGTTTCATATGATCGCCTCTATAATAGTAGCCTGGCCAACGCGTTTCTTCTCTAAATAACGTATGATGAGCAACACATTCTGATGTTACAGCTCTATGCTTAAGTTCCCATGCTCTCATCAATTGGTGATAATCTTCAGCTCCTACATGATCTAAGTCTTCTTGAAGTAATTGTAGCTGTTCTAAGCCTTTTTTAAGTAGATTATCATTTGTCATGTAATTATTTGTTAATCCACCACAATATTCATCCATGATTTTTTGTAGTCTTTGTAGCCCTTGTATAGGTAAAATATAGCTAGGAGAAACTGTGCCTCCAGTAATTTCATTTCTGCCAACTGTATAATTTTCAATTGGCTTAAAGATTTCTTCTTTAAGCTTCTCTAATTGTGCATCAGAAACTTCTATATCATCAGCCTTTTTATCTTGAATATATTTTACAGCAGCTTTAGATGCTAACCTTCCTTCTGTGAATGAGCCAGATGAAAACTTATGAGCACTTCCACCAACTGCATCTCCTGCTCCAAATAATCCATCAATAGTCATCATTCTATTGTATCCCCAAAAATATTCATCAGGTGCTATATCTTCTGGTCCACTAACCCATGCCCCTGAACATGTTGCATGAGATCCCATTACATATGGCTCCGAGGTTGTTAATTCAGGATTTGTATATTTTGGATCAATATTTTGAGACGCCCAAACTACTGCTTGTCCAACTGTCATTCCTAAGAAATTTTCCCATCCAACTGTTTCTAGGTGTGGGTCTTGGAATGCTTCTTTTGTAACCATGTGGATTGGTCCACCGCCTGCAGCTGTTTCTTGAATAAATGCGTGATTTCTTAAACAAGTTGGTGTTGGATGATGGTCTATATATTCTCCCACTAATTCTTTGGTAGCTTCATACCATTTCTTCTCGTAGTTTTCGCCATTAGCGTTTTGAGTATAAGTTTTTAAATGTAAGAAATACGCTCCAACTGGACCATAACCATCTTTAAACCTACAAAGTACAATTCTATTTTCCATTTGAGTCATTTTTGCACCTGCTTGAATAGGTAATGCATAAGCAGATCCATTACTCCAAGGTGCGTACCATGTTCTACCCATACCTTCACCAACTGCTCTTGGTTTAAATATGTGCGATGCTCCCCCAGCAGAAACAACTACTGTTCTAGATTTAAATACGTGAAAATTTCCAGTTCTAACATTAAAGCCAACTGCACCAGCTATTCGGTTTGGATTTTTTTCATCTTTTAAAAGATGAGTAATCATTATTCTGTTATAAATTTTATCAGCAGATTTTTTTGCAGCTTCAGCTACAATTGGTTTGTAACTTTCACCGTGTATCATTATTTGCCACTTACCTTCTCTTTGATATCTCCCAGTTTCTTTGTTTTTCATCATTGGAAGACCCCATTCATCAAACATGTGAACAGTTGAGTCTACATGACGTGCCATGTCATAACCTAAATCTTCCCTAACAAGACCCATCAAATCATTTCTAGCGTACCGTACATGATCTTCTGGCATATTCTCACCCCACTGCATTCCCATATAACAGTTAATAGCGTAAAGACCTTGTGCAACAGCACCACTTCTATCTATGTTTGCTTTTTCAACACAGATTATTTTTAAATCTCTTCCCCAGTGTCTTGCTTCAAAGGTAGCACCTGTTCCAGCCATACCTCCACCGACAACTAGTACGTCACATTCTTCGATGATAGTTTTGTGCTTAGCCATTAATAATAAACGCCTTGCTTAAATGAATTCTTATCTAGAGTTGGTAAATCTTTTTCAGTATTTAAACCATGTGGCTCATTATATAAAATTTGTGAATTAATCTCTCCTTGATTTGGAGTATCTGCTTCAGCTAATTTTGGTATGAATTTTCCCCAAGGTTTTGTTGTAATTGGTGATACAAAATTTTTCTCTGTACCATTTCTAAATTTAATTCTCCAAGAAATAGTTCCTTTTTCTTCTTCTCTTCTAACTCTAACACTATGACCCATTGGTGCAAAGTCAGCATATCCTCTTACATCAATTGCATGATTAGGACATGCCTTAACGCATGAATAGCATTCCCAACAAAAATTTGGCTCTATATTTTTTGCTCTTCTAATTGTTTCGTCTATGTGCATGATATCTGATGGACATATATCTACGCAATGACCACAACCATCACATCTCGTCATGTATACAAAAGTTGACATATCTACTTATTACCTTTCTTTAAAATTTTATCAATCATATTAATAGTGCTTTGGTGCCTCACGTTTGATTCCAAGTCCAAATTTTTCTGGAGCATCTGCAGGTGGTGGTAAATTATCTCTAGAACCATCTGCTTCTGCTAAATTTTTTTGAATTGCAGCACCTGGTTTGTAAAACATATGAGCAAATTTAGACCAGTAAACTCCTCCAAATAAAACTATGTTAGCAACCGCAAATAAAATTAAAAATAAAATACTTAAACCTGTAGATCCTGAATATTGGAAATACGACCAAGCTAAACCAAACGTAGACGATAATACTAAAGCTAAAACAAATAAATCTGCTTTTATAATTCTAAAAACTGAGTGAGCTTCAGCAGATACATCTACTCTTAAAAAAAACCAAAACCAATAAGCTCCAAGGCAAGTTAAAATTGCACCAGCGTGCCAAATGATTGGCCATATAGTTGGGGTTACAGCATTAGGAGAAGAATATCCAAATATCATAACACCTGAACCAATCCAAAATAATATTGTTCCATACATTCCTAAAACATGTGCAAATCTTCTTTTACCCAAACCTAATTCAGATGTAGTTCCAATATCATGCACTACTGTTTTAGAAATTATCGCTGTTTTCTCTCCAAGACTTAATTCTCTACTTGCTGCTTTTTTTGCTTTTTTAGCATTATTAAAAAAATATTTTACATTCTTCTTATGAATAATATCCATCAGTGTTCCAATCACTACTAATGCTAACATCAAAAAAACAAATGCTTGCAAAGCAATTGAAGGAACTGTTGAGGAAAGGACAGCAAATGGATTTGTTGTGAACATATTATTATCTCCGCTAAATATAATACTAATCTATTCTCATAATCTATAAAAAATATTAGTTCAACTGACTAATAATCTCATCTGATGAAAAAAATGTTAATAAAGTTTACTTTTTCCTTACATAATGCTGTTTAGCAGAAATTACAGCTCGAACACCACCTTGAGGATTTTTAACATCATTTTTTCGTCTTGGAATCAGATGAATATGACAATGATTAATAGATTGTCCAGCAACCTTTCCTGAATTGGTACCAATATTAAAACCTTTTACAGATTTATCGTTCATTTCAATTTTTTTTTTCAGTTTCTTTATTAATTTATTACACGCTAAGATTTCTTTTGAGGTTAGATCAAAATAATTTTTAACACACCGCTTTGGAATAATAAGAGAATGAAATTTTGATACAGGGTAAGTGTCAGTCGTTGCATAAGCTAGTTCGTTTTCAAAAAGATATTCCTTTTTCTTTGTAAAACAGAATATGCAAGGGTTATTAGGATTACTCATAAATAATTACTCAATTTTTTTTGTTTTAGTATTTGAGTTTGATATTTACTTACAAAAGTTTCATAGGATTTATATTTTTTTCTATTCCAGTTTTTCTCTTTTATAGATGAAACAGTAGAAACTCCCTTACCAGATCCGATTAGAAGTATTTCCTCGTATTGATTTAATTTATTTATATCAATATTAGTTTTTTTTATCTTAAATTGCTTTTCAAAAAACTTTAGATTAACTCCTCGATAAAATTTTCTTATAGGTGAATAATATTTATTATCTTTTATAAAAATAATATTTGAAGTTCCTGTTTCTAGAATTTTTCCATTTGAGCAAAGAGCAATATCAGATTTTGTATTATCCATTTTAGATAAATTTTTTAATATAAATTTATACTTCAGATTTTTATGCTCAGGCTTAATTCTATTATAATTGACCAACTTTAACTGGAGATTTTTTTTAATTTTTAATTTATCTCTCAAAGAAATGGAAATTAAACTTTTGGTAACTGCAATTCGCAATAAATGATTATAATTTTTTTGTTTATTTAAATTCGATTTAATTATTTTAAATATATTTCTTTTTAAATTATGATCAAAGATTTTGTAATTTTTAGTAGACTTAATGAGATTTATTATGTGTTCTTTAAAAAATAAAATCTTTTGAGGTTTTCCATAGATCCACATAGTTGTAAATACCCCATGGGCATTCCATAGATCTTTAAATTCTTTTTCTTTAAGATCTTTTCGATTGTAAGATTTTTTTAATAAGAATTTTACCATTTGTTGTTAAAAAAGATTCTGGATGAAATTGAAAACCATATACATCATCTCTTTTGTTTTCAAAAGCCATAGCAATATTAGTTTTAACGCATCTCATAGTAATATCAAAATTTTCTTTAATAAATGGCTCTTGAAGCTTAAGTGAATGATATCTTCCTACTTTAAATTTAGAATTCTTTCTAAAGATAGAATTATTCGAAACAACTTTTACTTCAGATTGATAACCATGAAATATTCTCCTTTGTTGAATAATTTTGGCATTTTCACAATGTAATATTTGCTGGTACCCTAAGCAAATTCCTATGATTTTTTTTCTTCCTTTAAATTTATTATAAATTTTTGAAGTATTTGGATAATCTTTGGGTGAACCGGGTCCAGGAGATAATACAATTGTATTAGATTTATTTAATAAACTGTTATTTATTTCAAAATAATTTGAACAATAAACTTTATCAAATTGAGAGAATTGATGAACTACATTCCATGTGAATGAATCCTGGTGATCTATTATATAAATCATTTAAATAATTCTAATAATGATTTTGCTTTTATGAAGTTTTCATTAAATTCTTTTTTTGCTGCACTATCTAATACAACTCCAGATGCCGCAGATATTTCTGATGTATTTTTATAATTTAATATAGATCTTATTATTATGTTAAATCTCATATCTTTATTAAATTTTATATAGCCAAAACTACCTGTAAAAATATTTCTATTCTCTTTTTCTTGTTGGTTTAATAATTCTAAAGTTCTTACTTTGGGACAGCCTATGACTGATCCACCGGGCATCATAGATTTGATAATATTTTTTATAGTCATACCCTTTAATAGACTTCCAGATATAGTTGTAACATAATGAAATAAGTGCCTGTATTCCTCGACATACTTTTCTTTATCAATTTTTACTGTTCCTGGAATACAAACTCTGGATAAATCACTTCTTTCCATATCAACAATCATATTGTGTTCTTTAGTCTCTTTAATGTTATTTCTAAAAAACTTTAAGGCACTAGATCTGTTCGTTTTTTTACTTTTTCTTAATGTGCCAGCAATAGGCTTTGTAATAATTTTGTTACCCTTTTTTAATAATAAGGTTTCAGGAGAGCAGCTTACAATAGAATAATTTTTATCTCTTATCATAAAAGATTCTGGTGAAGCATTTGACTTCATTAATCTCCAGAAAAAATTAATTGGATTTATTGATGATATATTACGATATTTTGTACAAATTTTTATTTGATATGTTTCTCCTTGTCTTATTTTTTTTGAAAAAATATCAAATATTTTTTTGTATTTTTGATATTTAATATTTAATTTAAAAGGTGATAAAATTTTAGTTGGTTTAAAATAATTATTAAATTCTTGCTTTTTTTTATTTGAAAATATTGAAATATTATCTCTTATTTTAATTATTGTCTCCGGTTTGTAAAAAACTCCTTTATAAAAACCATTTTTAGACTGTTTGCTAATTTTAATACCAAGTAAATAATTTAAAATTTCATATCCAAAAAAACCAATATATTGATCAGTTTCTTTTTTATATTTCATTCTTTGAAAAGAGTTTAAAAATTTATGTATATTTTTTTTTGATAAATTAATTTTTTTAGAAAAATCTGTATAAATGTCATAACCATTATCGACCTTGTAGATTATCAATGGTTTATCCGACTGATAAAGTTTTTCTAAATACGGGTTAAATTTAAGTTTATGCGATTTGAGGTCTTTCAATTGGCTTCTCTTTTATAGGTAAATGTATCAAACCAGCAAAAATAGATAATGCGATAGATATGTACCAAGCATAATCAAAATTGCCGTTAAGTTCATAGAAAACTCCACTCAAATAAGCTCCTAAAAAAGATCCAATTTGATGACTTACAAAAACAATTCCATATAATAATCCGATATACTTAGTTCCAAATACCTTGCCTATTATTCCATTTGTTGGTGGAACTGTTGATAGCCACAACATTCCAAATGTTATTCCAAAGATTACTGAATTAAAAACACTTGGTGGTAGGAATATGAAATAAATAATTGATACTCCTCTTAGTAGATAAATTGCACTTAATAAAATTTTTTGACTGTATCTAGTTGCAAGATATCCGCTTGTAATTGTTCCAACCATATTAAAAAGTCCAATTAAAGCCAATACCATAGCTGCGCACCAATCTGGTAATCCTTTATCAATCATGTAAGTGGGTATATGAGTTGCGACTAAAGCAATGTGCCAACCGCATACAAAGAAACCTAATGTAAGATAGATATAACTTTTATTTGAAAAAGCCTCTTTTAAAGCTTCTCTAGCTGTTTGATTGTTATTTTGATTTGTACCAACAGGTATTTTTGGTGTTGAAACAAATAATGCTACAATTAGTCCTAAACCTAAAAAGAAACAGAAAAATAACATTGTATTTTCCCATCCATGTTCAACAAGTGAGTATCTAGTGATTAGCGGTGATATAAAATATCCAAAAGATCCTGCTGATGTAACTATGCCTGTTGCTATTGTTCTGCTTGATACTGGAAAATGTTTTGCAACAACTGAAACAGGTATACTAATTGCTGTAGATCCCAGTCCAACACCAACTAATATTCCAATTGTTATAGTAAAATAATAACCAGTATTAAAACCTGAATAAAACAATAAAATTGCTACCAAATAAAAAACAAAACCAATAAAGATTGCAATATTGCCACCATACTTGTCTGTAATAATTCCAAACATAGGACTGAAAACACCCCACAACAAGAGCTGTAATCCCATTGTAAAACCGAACTGTGTTATTGTGATATCTAAATCAGTTGCAAAATCAAAATAAAACATTCCAAAAGTTTGTCTTATTCCTAATGCAATAATAACAACAACAGATGCAGCTATTACAGTAACTAATGCTTTTTTTGTTGGAAAAAATTTGGTGTCATTCATCTTAAAGATTTAATAGCCTGTTTAATGTCAGCAATCAAATCATTTGGGTCTTCTAAACCAATATGTAATCTTATAATATGTTCGTTATTACTCAGCTTTGTGTAGCTCCTGTTGCCCAGTGCCAATTTGTCTTGGTATAAAGCAAGACTTTCAAATCCTCCCCAGCTGTAACCATGGGCAAATAATTTTAGTTTATTCAAAAATTTAATTACAGAGTTTTTATTTTTAGAAATAATTTTTATACCCATTAACCCGGATGATCCTGAGTAATACTTTTTCCACATTTTGTATTGTTTAATATTTTTTTTAATTGGGTAAAAAACCTCTTTAACTTTTTTTTGTTTACTCAAAAAATTAGCTACTTTGATTGTATTTTCTTGATGCTTGTCTAACCTAATATCTAATGTTCTTAGTCCTCTCATAATTAAATAGGCATCATCAGGGCTTAGTCTTAAACCAACAGCTTTTTGACTTAATTCAACTTTTTTAAAAAGTCTTTTTTTAATAGCTAAACTGCCACCCATAACATCTGAATGACCAGAATAATATTTTGTCGCTGAAACTATAGACATATCAAAACCTAAGTCTAAAGGCTTGATTAAATAAGGTGTTCCCCATGTGTTATCAATAGCTGTATAAATATTCTTATTCTTTGCAAAAGATGATATTTTTTTTAAATCTTGAAATTCAAATGTGTTACTTCCAGGATTTTCAACAAAAATAAGTTTAGTCTTATTAGTAATTTTTTTTTTTAAATCATCTAAGTTTTTTGGATCATAAAATACTGCTTTAATATTGAATTTTTTTAAATAGTCTTCAGTTAAAAATCTTGTGGGAGAGTAGACTGAGTCTGTAATAATGATTTCATCTCCAGGTCTTACAACACTAATCACTCCAAGAAAAACTGCACCAAATCCTGTTGGAGTTAAATAAACTTGATAAGCATTTTCAATTTTTCTTAATAGTTCTTGTAGTGCAAAAGTTGTTGATGTTCCTTTTCGGCCATAATCAAAATTTTTACTTAAAGGATTTTTTTTATAATTGCTTTGTGTTTTCTTTATATCTTGTAAAGTTTTAAATATTATCGTTGAAGCTCTTACTACTGGCGGATTAACTGACTGATTTTGATAATCTTTTCCTACTTGTTTTAAAAAAGTTTTAACTGAATTAACCATAAAAAAATTGATTAGTTATATTGACAATGCTATATCCCTCAAATAAGTCAATAAAATTGTAAAACTAAGGAGATTATGGGATACCCTAAAAAGCATAGAGGCCGACGGAAAATGGGCTCTAAAAAAAGAAGAGCAAGAAAAAAGAATAAGAAAAAGTAAAATTAATTATTCTTTAATCCAACCACCACCAAGAACTTTGTGACCATATTGGTCTTTTTTATAAAAGACACATGCTTGTCCAGGTGAAATACCATCTTCAGAATTATCTAAATTTACCTCAGCATCATTCTCGTTTATAAAATTTACATTAGCGCTTAATAACTTTCCTGTAGACCTAACTTTGACTAATATATTTTCATTTAATTCGTTTTTATCCGATAGTAGATTAATATTTTTTAAATTAATTTTCTTTTTTCCTAGATGTTCTCTTCCTCCAACAATTATCTCATTATTTTCTGCATCAATTTTAATTACATATAATGCCTCTTTGTCTGCTACTTTAATTCCTTTTCTTTGACCAATAGTAAAATTTATAATTCCATCATGAACGCCTATTACTTCACCATTTAGATTTTTAATATTACCTTTTTTTAAAGAATCTGGCTTAAACTTTTTTATTACTGATGAATAGTCTCCGTTAGGAACAAAACATATATCTTGACTATCTGGCTTATCTGCAACATTTAAATTTAGTTTTTTAGCAATTTCTCTAGTTTCATTTTTTAACATTCCACCTAATGGAAATCGTAAATAATTTAATTGCTCTCTTGTAGTATTAAATAGAAAATAACTTTGATCTCTATTTTCATCTACTGCTCTATACATATTATTTTTTTCATTTATTGTTATATTTTTTACATAATGACCTGTAATCAAAGCATCGGCATTTAAATCTTTAGCAACTTCATACAAATCTTTAAATTTGACAGTTTGATTACACTGTACGCATGGTATTGGAGTTTCTCCTTTTAAGTAACTTTCTACAAAGTTATCAATAACTCCTTGCTTAAATTTATCTTGATAATAAAGAATTTTATGATCAATATCTAATTTATGAGCAACTCTTTTTGCATCTATAACATCTTGACCTGAGCAACATACTTTTGATTTAACAACTTCTTTACTATCGTTGTATAGTTTTAACGTTATACCAGTAACATTATATCCTTGCATTTTCATCAAACCAGCCACTGTAGATGAATCTACACCACCAGACATAGCTACAATTACTTTTGTATCAGACGGTTTTTTATCTAATCCAATTGAGTTTAACTCTAAATTCATGTGGTGGTATTTATACTCATTTCTATTATAAGTAAAATCAAATGATTTTAGATTTTGAACCAGGTGATAAAGTTATAAATCCTAATAATAAAGATTGGGGAATAGGACAAGTACAGTCAATTATAAAGGAAAAAGTAACTGTGAATTTCGAAAATGTAGGAAAAAAAGTTATTAATGCTAAAAATATCGAATTAGAAAAGTTAGAATAAATGAAACAAATCGAAATAAAAGCAACTATTGAAAAACTGATTGATACTTTTTTATATGCGGGAAAAGTTTCAATAGAATTAAGGGAAAAAGGGTTAATAAAAGAAATTAAGGAAGATAACACACCTGTTAGCAATGGTGATCTGGAAGTTGATAGAATATTAACTGAGAAAATAAATGATTTAACTCCTCAAATACCAATTGTATCAGAAGAAACTAGTCATAACAAATCCAAGAAAGATTTAAAAGATTTTTGGCTAATAGATCCAATTGATGGAACTTATGATTACATTAATGATCTTGATGAATTTACTTTAAATGCTGGTTTAATAATTAATAATCGAGCAGTAGCAGGTATAATATATGCACCTGCTAAAAATAGATTTTTTTATTCTTATGATAAAGGTTGTTCGTTTGAAATTATAAACAATAATCATGTAAAATTAGATTGTTCAAAAATTTCAAATAATAAACTTAAATTTGTGTCATATTCAAATAAACTAAAACCTGAAATTAACAAAATATATCAAACAATGAATGTTAGCGAATTTAAAAGGATGAAAAGTTCTTTAAAATTTTGTGTAATAGCTTCAAATGAATACGACGGCTACGTTGCAGAGCCTAGAGCATGTGAGTGGGATATAGCAGCAGGGCATGCTATTCTTGAAAATGCGGGGGGTATAGTTACAGATTTTGAGGGAAATGAAATACTTTATGGAAAAGAAAATTTTAAAAATCCTAGTATAATTTTGAAAAGAAATAAAAATATATAATGAGTGAACAATTAAGAATAATATTAATTATAATAGTTTCTGTATCAATTTTTGGATTAATAGTATTTGTGATGGTAAAAAACTATATCAAAAACAAAATTCAGTATTATTTAGAAGAAAAGAATAAAAAGTCTAAAGAAGATTTATAATTTTCAAATATTCCTCTTTATCTAGTTCCATTACTCTTCTGGAAACTTCAAAATCAAATCCAGATCTTGCTAATATACCAATATCTTTTTTATAGAATAAAGGTCTATTATCTTCAGTTCTTGAAGGACCAATTCTTTTTTTTTTACAAACTTTTATAGCTGAAAAAAAATCTTGATCTTCATTATTTTCATTAATTTGTTCAATTGTATTTTTTATATATTTTTCTCCAACTCCTTTGCTTATTAAATAATTTCTAATCTTATTTATTGATGAACCTCTTTGGATTAGACTTTTTGCTTTTGTTTCTGAATAAAATTTATCATTTATAAATTTAGATTTTTCTAAATCTTCAGCTACGATCTCAATTAGATCTGAAATATTGCTCCTTTTAACGTTATCAACTTTAGATCTTAAATATTTCTTTAAAAGATATGTTTTTAGCTGTTGTTTTGATGGTGCAAATTTTTCTACATAATTAAGTGCAAAGTTGCGCATTTCATCAATTGTCGCTTCTAAGTTTTTTTTTTTATTTTTTATAGGAATCATTATTGCATTTAATATAATATAACCCTGATGATTGAACAAATATCTGCATTTTTTACAGTAGAAATGATCTATATGTGGTTGAATATAGGTGTAATACCTTTTTGGTTAATGCTTATTATTTTTCCACAAACTAAAGTTTGTGGTTTATTTGTTACATCAATAATTCCAACATTTATTTTGGCAACTGTTTATGTTTACCTATTATATATATTCTTTTTTGCAGGATATGATTTTGATAAAAACTTTATTTTATATTTAAGTTTTTATGATCTAGCTGAGCTTTTTGAGAATAATGAGTTTTTAATTTTATTTTGGACGCACTTCTTAGCTATAAATTTATTTTGTGGATCTTGGATTGTTAGAGATAGTCAGAGATTTTATATGTCAAAAATTCTAGTTTTTTTTCCTCTAATAATCACATATTTTATTGGTCCTTTAGGATTATTTATATACTGGGTGATAAGAATTTTTTTCGCAAAGAGAATAAGTTTATTTGATTAATTTTATTTCTCTACTTTAAAGCCACTGCTTTTCATTTGAGAAAAGCCACCATCTATATGTGAAATTTTTTCAAATCCCATATCTTTCAATGATTTTGTGGCTAGAGCAGATCTTAATCCACCTGCGCAAAATAAAACCATTTCTTTATCCATATCTATCTTGCCATCTTTAAAGTAAGGACTATCCGGGTCCATCCAAAACTCTAACATACCTCTAGGAATGTGATGAGAATTTTCTATTCTTCCCATTTTCTCGAGTTCTCTAATATCCCTTATATCTATTAGATTACAATTATCACTGTTTACCATCTCTAATGCTTCCGCTGGGGAAAGAGTCTTGATTTCTGTCAAAGCTTCTGCGACCAATGTTTGTGCTGATTTAATGCTCATAAAGGTTTAATACATCATTATAAATTTTAATCTATGAAAAAATATGCCAAATAAAGCTCCAAATTTCAAAATCCCATCAACCAATTCAAAACTTTTAGAGCTAAAGAAAATTAAAAGTAAATATAAAGTTTTATACTTCTACCCAAAAGATAATACGCCTGGCTGTACAACTGAAACAAAAGACTTCAATTCTCTACTTTCACAATTTAAAAAACTAGATTGTATAGTTATTGGTATTTCTAAAGATAGTATGGAAAGTCATGAAAAATTTAGAGATAAATTTAAAATTAAATTTGATTTAGTAGCAGACGTAAAAAAAGAAGCAATTAAAGCATACAAAGTTTGGGGTAAGAAAAAATTCATGGGTAGAGAATTTATGGGGCTTTTAAGAAGTACTTTTTTGTTAAAAGATGACAAAATTATTAAAGAGTGGCGTTCAGTAAAAGTTAAAAACCACGCAAAAGACGTGTTAGAATTTTTAAAAACAGTTTAATAAAAAAAAGGCCCCATTTACGGGGCCTTTTTAGATTAACTTAAGGGAGTTAAATTTAGTCTCTTATTGCGTAAGCGATAACACCAGTTTCGGTAACATCTGTACCTTTTAGCTCGGCTTCTTTACTCAATCTTATACCCATTGTATTTTTCATAATTGCCCAAACAATATATGCAACCACAAATACAAATGCATTAATTGATAATACACCGATTAACTGTGCGCTAAAGCTTGCATCAGAATTTGTTAATGGAACTGCTAGTGTTCCCCAAATTCCAGCAAATAAGTGAGCAGGAACTGCACCAACAACATCATCAATTTTGAAATTGAAAAGGAGTTTAGTTCCGAACACAACTATAATTCCTCCAATCGCACCAATGAATATCGCTGCAATAGGCGCCGGTGCTAATGGTTCAGCTGTAATTGCTACTAGTCCACCAATTGCACCATTAAGCATTTGTACTACATCAGTTTTACCAGCAAGTAATCTAGTCATAACTGCTGCAGCTAAAACACCACCGCACGCTGCTAAGTTAGTATTAATAAAGATATTTGATACAGCAACTGCATCATCGAAAGTTCCCATAGCAAGCTGTGAACCACCGTTGAAACCAAACCAACCTAACCATAAAATGAATACTCCAACTGTAACTAAAGGTATAGAAGAAGCTGCAAATGGTTTCATAGGTTTTGCTGCACCTGATTTATCGAATCTTCCCGTTCTTGCACCCAATAGTATTGCACCTGCTAATGCAGCTGCTCCACCAGTAGAGTGTACAAGTGTCGAACCAGCAAAGTCAGAGAACCCTAAAGTAGCTAACCAGCCACCACCCCACTGCCATCCCATGACAATTGGATAAATTATTCCTGATAAAATTGCTGCGAATAAGAAAAATGGCCATAATTTAATTCTTTCTGCCAATGTTCCTGATACGATTGAGACTGTTGTAGCACAAAATACCATTTGGAAATACCAATCTGATCCATCCGCATATCCAGTATCAACAGCACTCGCGTCAGACCATGGTGTGAACGTTCCTATATATCCACCTTCTGGAATTCCGTAAGCTAGGTTATATCCGACCATCCAGAACATAATTCCAGCTATTGAATATAAACCGATGTTTTTCGCACAAATTACAGATACACTTTTAGAAGTTACCATTCCTGATTCTAGCATTGCAAATCCACAAGCCATAAACATGACTAGAAAACCACAAACTAAAAATAAAAATGAGTTAAAAATTGCTTGAACTTCTGCGGAGACTGTAGTTTCAGCGAAACCCGTACTTGTCATACTTAATAAGAAAATTAAACTTACTAAAGGACTAACAAGTTTTTTTAAATGTTTTGTCATTTAACCTCCAATGTTAAAAGAGGTCCTTATAATTTTAAAATAAATAAAAACTAATGATTGTTGTTAAAAATAGATATGCAGTTTTTGCATGTAGAAACAGCCTTTATTAAGAATTTTATCATTCCTAAAAAAGGCTGTTAAAAGAGTTTTACTTGTTAAATACTTCTTTAAGTGCTTTAGCAGGTAAAAACTTTACCTTTTGAGAAGCAGCGATTTGGATTTGCTCTCCAGTTCTAGGATTACGTCCAATTCGGGCTTTTCTTTTAGCCACTTTATATGTACCAAAACCTGCAATCTTTACAGAATCATCGTTTTTCAACGCATCTAGTATAGTATTCGTAATAGTATCAAAAGTACGCTCTGCATCAGCTTTACTTTGATTTAACGAACCAGCTAGCTTTGCTACTAATTGTTTTTTGTTCATTTTAGCTCCGGTTTTAAAGGTTTATGGAGCTATACTTAACAAAATCATTGATAATTCAAGCTCTTTTTTAGTATAGATTTATTTTTGTAGTACAATATATAGTGGTTAAAAAAGTAAGTAATTACAATGCTTTTTTAGTTATTAAAAAAGCCTTAAAATAAGCCTAAATCTTTAAGATCATTAAATGTGGCGAAAAACATCAAAGATAGCAACAAAAACATTCCGATTCGAAAAAAACCTTCCTGTGTTTTTTGACTTAAAGGACGACCTAAAACTTTTTCAAATGCATAAAACATCAGATGTCCTCCATCTAATAAAGGTATGGGAAATAAGTTAATTAATCCTAAACTTATTGAAATATAAGCCATCATACTGACAAAAGGTATAATTCCAAATTCTGCAACTTGACCAGAAATTTTTGCAATTCTAATTGGACCACCCAACTGAGAACTGTCACCTGCTCCTGTAAACATTGACCCAAGATATTTAAGTGAAGAAGTTGTTACAAAATAAACTTCATTAAATGATTGAAGTAAAGCTTGAGCAGGTCCAAGTTTTTTATGTGTTATTTGATTATTATAGGGGCTAAGTTTAATACCCACCATCCTTTTCTTCAATTTGTTTCCAAATTCATCAACACTATCAACAAAATTTGGCTTAACCTTTAAAATTATCTCCTGGTCGTATCTTGAAACTTTAAAATCGACAAATTCTGATGTTGACATTGCTATTAATTTAGAAACATCAAGAATACTCTCTACTTTTGTATTATCTATTTCAATAATAACATCATTTTTTTGTATACCAGCAACTTCGGCTGGACTATCTTTTAACACTTCATCAATTACAGCTGGGGTGAAATCTTTACCCGCAAACATGTAAACGAATGTAAAAATGAACACAGCCAATATAAAGTTAGCTAAAGGTCCTCCAGCAACAATTAATGCTCTTTGGTAAAGGGGTTTTGTTACAAACAATTTATGTTGGTCTTCTTTACTATATTTTTTTAGTAGTTCCTCTTGATCTGCTTGTGAAAATACATTCCTATCTCCAAAAAATTTTACATATCCACCTAGAGGTATCCAACAAACTTTCCATCTTGTCCCTGATTTATCATTCCATCCAAATAATTCTCGACCAAAACCTATTGAAAAATCTGTTACACCAACACCATATCTTTTTGCAAAATAATAATGTCCATATTCATGAATGAAAACAACAACTACAATTAATATAATAAATGGTAATACAAAATTTAGCATTTATTCGATTATACAATAATTATGTTTTTATTAAACATCAATTATTTCAATTTCCATGCAATTATTGGTGATAAAGTTGCCGCAATAAATGAACAAAATAAAAGAGATTGAGAAATATATGATGGAGCCAAATCAATTGGCAAAATTACGCCAAATAATAGTGATTTAGAAAAATCTGGACTTGGAAAAAATAATAATCCTGCGATTAATCCAATTAATATAGAAACATATGCATTTTTTTCATCATAAGATTTTGAATAGAAAGTATAAAAAACACTTAGAACAGCCGCACAACAAAATAAATCTGCTATTAGAAATAAATAAAGGATACTAAATCCTTTTGATGCAACAAAAAAAGCTATAACTGAAAGAAATATAACAAATTGTTTTGAAATATTTAAATGATTATTTTTTAAATTAAATATTTTGTCAACATCTACTATTACCAAACTTGAAATAGCATTTATTAAAGTATCAATGCTGCTAATTGTTAAAGAGATAGCTAAAATTATTACAACAACTGAGAATACTATTAAATTTTCTTTTAATAAAATCGAGAAAAAGGCAAGATCAGGTATGACATTGGAATCTTGAGAAACAGCTACTAAACCACTAAATCCCATAAAAAAGACTATTGGTATTATTATTAATAATGAAAATATTAAACTTTTTTTTAGAACTTCGTAATTTTTTGCCGCATAAACTCTCTGCCAATTACCCTGATGAAATAAATTCGTTGCAGCAACAGCTATAAAAAAAGTTAAACCTGCAGTATAATTTGGAAGATAGTTTAAACTTAACAAATGCGGATTATAATTTTTAATAATTTCAAAGTTAAAATCATTTGTTTCGATTGAAAAAATAAATATTAGACAAATTATTAAAAGAGCCATAAATACAAAAAATTGAATATTATCTGTAATTAATGATGCTCTTAACCCTCCATATAATGTATAAAATAACGAACATGTTATTACTATTAATGAAGTAATCCATAATTCAGTGCCAGATACGTAATTAATTAAAAAAGCAACAGCAGTAACTTCAGCAATTAAAAAGATTGTCATATAAAAAATAGAAAAAACTAAAATAAGTTTATAAAGATTTGGTCCAAATCTTAATCTTATTATTTCAATAATACTTTTGCCTTGCGGATAACTAGTTCTAAATTTTTTACCAAGATAAATTAAAATAAAGAGTGGAAATGCAGTCCCTAGTGAATAGCCAATCACTGCACCAATTCCTCCCCATGTTGCTGCTGATGCGGGTCCAAATAAAATCCAAGCACCAAGAGCAGAGGCAACAAGACTTGATGTTAAAGATAAAGTTCCAATTGAGCGGTTAGCAACTAAGTAATTGTTTAGTCCTTTAAATTTTTTTGAATAGTAGATTCCTACAAAAATAAACAACAAACTTAAAGTTATAATCAAAATAATTGCTGTTACTTGATTAATTATATTTAGGTTATTCATTTTTCCCTTTCTGAATTACCGGACAGGTTCAATGGGTTATTCTCAGCTAAAAAGCACCCCAAAGTCTAAATAAATCATTAAATTTAAAATTTCAAGAAATTATCCTAGATTTTGCATTACTGATTAGACTAATTAGCATTGTATTTTCTGAGTTGATTGAATTAATTTACAAATTATTAATTCCCTTCCTTTTAGTTATAAACTTATTAGGCTTTAAGAAATTAAAGCCTAATTAAACCATAAAATCTAATATTAACTTAAAACTACTAACCAAAATTAAAGCATAAATAATATTGTAGAATAAATTTTCCTCAATTATTTTGAGTAATTTATAACCTATAAATATTCCAATTAGCGCTAAAGGGAAAAGAGTAACTGACTGATACAGAGTATCAAAATTCATCATGGATAAATAAACATACAGAGGAAGCTTAATTAGATTAACACAACTAAAAAAAATAATTCTTGTCCCAACATAAATTTCTTTCTTCATTCTTAATGGGAGTAAATAAAGACTTGTTGGCGTTCCACCAGCATGTACACAAAAACTTGAAAAACCAGCGATAGATGAGCAAATTGCACCTTTTAAAAAATTTTTCTTAGCAGGTATTGTTTTTTCTTTTTTAAATAAAAAATAATGACCAGAAAATAAGAAACCCATTATTCCAACAATTAGTTTAAGTAATTCCTCTGAAAAATAAGTAAAGGTAAATGAGCCTATTATTATTCCAATAGCAGCAAATGGAACTATTAACTTTAGTGTTCCAAAATCAAATTCCCTTCTAAATCTATAAACAGCAATAATGTCTGAAAAAATCAGTATGGGTAAAATTATAGCAAGCGCTTGATTTAATGGCATAACTACTGTCATTAAAGGAACCGAAATTAATGATATCGATCCACCCAAACCTGATTTAGCAATTCCATATAAAACAATTGCAGGAACTACACTAAGAAAGAATAATAAGTTAATCTCCATTATAAATTAGAAATATAGCAACAAGGATAAAACTACTAATATTAAAACTAATATGATGATGGCTATATAATTGAGTTTAATTTTAAATTTGCTTAATAAAAATTCGTTAATTTTTTCCCAAAAAATTATAATTAAAATTAATATAACTGCTGGAAGAATAAATTTAATCATAAATCTATTTACATCAAAAAATACATCAATCCAAATATTACTAGTATTATTATTATCCAGATAGATAAATTTGATACTAATTGTTTAATATTCGAATTTGATCTCAAAAAGTTTGGTAAGACTAATATTAAGACTAGAATTAAAAATATTGCAGGAATTATTTGATCAACTGTCAAATTAGTTTTTTATATTATAACCCTTTTTTAATATAGCTGCCACCAGTGTTACACAAACAATTAAAAATAAAATCATTGTTGATATACTTATCCATATATTAAAATCTGATACTCCATAAAATGAAAACCTTAGTCCATTAACTAAATATACAACAGGATTAAAATATGTGACTGTCTGCCAAAAACTTGGGAGCATGTCTAGAGAGTACAAACTACCACCAAGGAAAACCATTGGCGTTATAACTATTGTAGGAATTATAGACATTTGCTCGAAATTTTTGCTTAATAGTCCAATCAAAAATCCAAACAATGCAAAAGTAAAAGCTACTAAGATTAATAGAAAAACCATTAGTAAAGGAAACTTTACATTTACCTCAGCAAAAAAAAGTGATGTAAAAAAAATCACTGCTGCTACTAATAATGTTTTTGTTGCCCCTGCTCCAACATAAGCTATAACAATCTCAGTTGTTGAAATTGGTGCAGCTAGTATTTCATAAATCGTTCCATTAAACTTTGGAAAAAATATTCCAAAAGAAGTGTTACTTATTGATTGAGTTAATAAGGTTAACATCAATAAACCAGGTACAATATAAGAACCGTAACTAATTCCATCAATGTTTTCGACATAATCACCAATTACTGAACCAAATACTATAAAATATAATGATGTAGACAAAACTGGCGAAAGAAGAGATTGTATTAGTGTCCTTCTAAATCTATCCATTTCATGAAAATAAATTGCTTTTAACGCATGAAAGTTAATCGTCATTGTTTTCCTTTACCAATGTAACAAAAATTTTCTCAAGGTTATTTTGCTCTGTCTTTAAATCTCTCATTCGTAAGCCTGCATTTTTTAGATCCTGAAGCATTTTAGTAATACCTGTTCTTTCTGCATGTAAATTATAATTATATATTAAAGAATATTTATCACTTGAAATAGAGAGATTATACTCATCAAGCTCACTCGGAATATTTTCAACTTTATCTTGTAATTCAATTGTTAATTTTTTATGTCCCATTTTTTTCAATAAATCAATTTTATTATCTACAACGATAATTTCACCTTGATTAATAACTGCTACTCTATCAGCAATAGCTTCTGCTTCTTCGATATAGTGTGTTGTTAAAATTATAGTTACACCAGTTTTTCTTAATCCCTCTACGACCTTCCACATATCTTTTCTTAACTCAACATCTACACCAGCTGTTGGTTCATCAAGAAATAAGATTGAAGGTTCGTGTGATAAGGCTTTGGCAATCATTACTCTTCTTTTCATACCACCAGATAATTGGTTTAATCTTAAATCTTTCTTATCCCAAAGACTGAAATCTTTTAATATTTTTTCAATATGCTTAGGATCAGGTCCTTTGCCATATAATCCTCTTGAGTAAGAAACATTATTAAAAACTGTTTCAAATTGTTCTAGTGAAATTTCTTGTGGAACCAAACCTATTCTAGATCTTGTCTCTCTATAATCTTTTATTATATCATATCCATCAACAGTTATTTCGCCAGAACTAGGTTTTACAATTCCACAAACAATACTAATTAATGTAGTTTTACCAGCACCATTAGGTCCTAGCATTGCAATTATTTCACCTTGTTTTATTTTTAAATTTACAGATTTTAAAGCATTAAAACCATTGTCATATACTTTAGATAAATTATTTATTGTGATTAAATCTTTTGACATTTTTGAAAATCAAATCTGATATAGTGATATTTTTAGTGACAAGCAATGTTATATTTTTTTAATCTCCAGTAATTGTAAGGCCATGGAGTTAAAAAACCAGCAATAAGCATTATTGGAACCACCCACCAATTTAAAATAGCTCCACCTGTTAAAATTACATCTGTGAGGTTCATGGCTATTTCCATACTGACCATTGATATAAAACTCATACCAAGTGCAGTCTTAAATGCTTTAGAGAAGTCAAGATTTTGTCTTAGTAAGATTATTGTTTCTAAAATTATACTAGTAATCAATCCATTTATAATTGCTAAAGTCATAATACCTAAAACAGGAAAAGGAATTTTAGTAATTTGAAAAAATAAAATTGTTCCCAAATCTCCAATTGCGCATCCCAGTAGACACCAACCAGTATTTTTAGCACTTCTTTTCCATGTATGTTTACATGACCAATGAAAATTTATTGTCTCTGAACTCATTGCTTGCTCATTTCTAAATGATATTCGTAAATATCATCTTTCCAATAGGACTTTATATAAGATAAAATATTGTCTATTCCTTCATCACTTATCTCATCTCCAAATCCCATCATTTTTCCTTCATAATTTTTTATTAATTTTGCAAATCCATATTTAATCATTCTATGTAATAATTCATCGGTATGATGCCAAGTATGACCAGTACCATTCAATGGAGGTGCTTTTCTATGCCCATCTTCATCTAATCCTTGCCAATTTGTTGCTCCTGCTAAATTTGCCTGATGACAAGATACACAATACTGATTGTATAATATTTTCCCATTTTTAATTGCTTCGATAGAGTCTCTAGTTATTGGATAATGAGAGTGAGAAAGTGCAACTTTGGAGTAAAGTAAAGTTATTATGATAAAAAAAAATATTCTCATATAATTAGTGTGGCTTTCTAAATTTACTGTGACAAGCATTGCAATTTTTCCACATATACTGTTTTAAAGTTGCTCTTATATCATCACTTTCCTCTATAACACTTGCAAGCTTAATCATGTCATCTGAGGATTTTTGCATCAATGCATTAAATTCATCTTTATTTTCCCAGATGCTAGGTAATGCTTCTGTTCCATGTCCTTCTTTAGTATTTTCAGGAAAAAGGTTTAACAATTCTAAATAGTTTTCACTTACTTCTTTCATATATTTACTAGCTTTCTCAAATTCTAAATCTTTTGATAAAATATCAACTCTTTTTGCTGTCTTATAATTTGCGCTAAATAATGATTTCCTTTTCTTAATTATATCTTTTGCACTTTCTTCAGAATAAATATTAGTATTAACTGAGAAGATAAGTGTTACAAAAAATAGTATTTTTAAATGTCTCATTTTATTTATAAAATAAAGTATGATGGATAATACAATACATCAATATAATTGGTTAGCTAAATTTTTTCATTGGTTCACTTTTTTGATTTTAATTTTTCAAATACCAATGGGATTTATATTAGTCAGACTTGACTTTTCAGACTTGAGAATAACAATTGAAAACGTGCATGTTATTGTTGGTATAACTGTATTTTACTTAACAATATTTAGACTGATTTTTAAATTTTTTAGTAAATCTCCAAAATTAATGCCTGCGTCATTTGTGGGACAAAAATTAATTGCCAAATTAAATCATATATTTCTTTATGTCGCACTATTGACGATAACTACCTCAGGAATTTTTAAAAAATTATTTAACGGAGAAAAATTAAACTTTTTTTTCTTCAAAGTAAGAATTGAGGACAACTTTGCCTTAGCAGATCAATTTTACAATATTCATATAATTTCAAACTATACTTTAATTGTTTTAATTTCGTTACATTTGTTGGCTGTATTATTTCATCAAATATTTTTAAAAGAAAATATCTTGAAAAGAATGACTAAATAATTAAATACGTGATATGAAAAAAATATTTTTATGCGTTATTTTAATTATAATTCCAAATTTTTCCTTCGGGTTTGAAAAAACAACCAATTTTGATCTGAATAAGTTATTTGAAATTCAAAAATCAGGAAAAACAATAGTAATTAATTCTTGGAATGAGTACTGCTCAACTTGTGCGGCTCAGACAAAAGTGTTTGATCAAGCTTTAAAAGATTTTAAGAATGTAGAATTTCTTTTTTATGAACAAACAAAAAACAAAGATATTGCTAAAACGTTGGGAATAAATTATTGGACGACAATTGTTGTTTTTAAAGGAAAAACTGAAATTGCAAGAGAAATTGGTTTAACCAATAAAGATCTAATATATGATCTAATAAATAAAGGTATTTAGATTATTAAAGCCTTGTTTGAAGGTAAATACTCGTAGCCAAAAACATTAGCAACTGCTTGATGTGTAACATTACCTTTAAAAATATTTAGTCCTGCTTGAAAATTCTGATCCTCAGAAAGTGTTTTTTGATATCCATCTTTCGCTAACTTTGACAAGAAAGGTAAAGTCACTTTATTTAATGCAATAGTTGATGTTCTAGGCACTCCACCTGGCATATTTGCTACACAATAATGAACAATATCATCAACAATAAATGTCGGGTCTGCAAAAGTAGTTGGTTTTGATGTTTCTACACAACCTCCTTGATCTATAGCAACATCAACAATAACAGATCCTCTTTTCATTTTTTTTAACATTTTCTTTGTAATCAATTTCGGAGCTTCTGCGCCAGGTATCAACACCCCGCCAACTAATAGATCACAATCTGAAACTAATTTCTCTAAATCGGTTTTATCGCTTAAGTTGGGAATTATTTTATCTCCAAATATTCGACTAAGCTCTTTTAACCTATTTTCAGATTTGTCCACTACATGAACTTTAGCTTTCATACCGGTTGCAATTATTGCAGCATTTTCACCTACTACACCACCTCCTAATATTACCACTTTTCCTGGCTCTACCCCCGGTGCTCCTCCTAAAAGAAGTCCTCTACCTTTTTGATTTTTCTCTAAACAATGAGCACCTGCTTGAACAGACATTCTACCAGCAACTGCACTCATTGGTGCTAAAAGTGGAAGTCTTCCTTTATCATCTGTTACAGTTTCATATGCTATACATACTGACTTACTATTAATTAAGCCTTCGGTAAGTTCTTTTGCTGCTGCAAGATGTAAGTAAGTAAAAATGATTTGATTTTCTCTAATCATTTTAACCTCAAAAGCTTGAGGCTCTTTTACTTTTACTATTATATCGGAGTCGTTAAAAATATCTTCTGCTTTTTCAATAATCTTAGCTCCATTTGAAATATAATGCTGGTTTTCAAATCCAGCCTCAAATCCTCCGTTATTTTCAATAAGTACTTCATGACCGTTTGAGGTTAATATTTTTACACTTTCTGGAGTAAGACCAATTCTGTTTTCTTGAGGCTTTACTTCTTTTGGAACCCCTATTTTCATAGAGTGAGATTAATTTTTTTTACTTTTGGAGTAATTAGTAATTCCAGTTCTTAATTTTTCAATAATTTCATCAATGTGTTTTTTTTCACAAATAAACATCGGTGCAATAATTAAACAATCACCCGTAGCTTTAAAATTTACACCTGCCTCATAACAATGTTTAAAACACGTAAATCCAGCTGCTCCAGGTTTTTTATGCATTTTTATATCTATACCACCCATCATCCCATAGCCTCTAATGTTATCTACAACATCAATATCTTTTAGCGACATTAGTCCTTCTTGGAAATAAGGTGATAAGTTTTTAGCTCTATTAAAAATATCATCTTTTTCAAAAATATCTTGCACAGCCAATCCAGCGGCAACAGAAACTGGAATTCCAGAATATGTATATCCATGAAATAATTCTATAGTTCCTTTTGGAGAACCTTCCATTACTGCATCATAAATTTCATCTTTACATGCAACAGCACCAAGTGGACTAATGCCGTTTGTAGTAGCTTTTGCCATTGTTATAATATCTGGTGTAACTCCATATTCTTGTGAAGCAAAAGGTGACCCCGTTCTTCCCCAACCAGTTATTACTTCATCAAATACTAATAATATTCCGTGTTTATCACAAATTTCCCTTAACCTTTGCAAATAACCTTTTGGTGGAACTAATGTTCCAGTTGATCCAGCAATTGGCTCTACAATGCATGCTGCAATATTCTCAGATCCAAAATTTGTGCAAATTCTTTCAAGATCATCTGCAATTTCTGCACCAGTTTCTGGTTGACCCGAAACAAATTTATGTTCGGGCAAATGTGTGTGTCTCATGTGAAGAACTCCTGGCATTAAAACATTTGCAAAAGTTTTAACATTATTAATCATTCCTCCAACTGAAGTAGCTCCAATATTCATTCCATGATATGCTCTTTCTCTTCCTACAAATCTAAAGCGTTGACCTTCGCCTCTTGCTTTATGATATGCAACCGCAATTTTGATAGCAGTTTCAACAGCTGTTGATCCACAAATTGTATAAAATATTTTATTTAAATTGCCTGGAGTATGTTTTGAAATTTTTGTTGCTAATTCAAAAGAACCCCCAAAACCTTGTTGAAAAGGTTGCGCATAATCTAATTTTCTTAATTGATTAGTTATTGCATTTATAATCTCTTCTCTGCCATGACCTAATGGATTACAAAATAATCCTGAGCTAGCATCTATTTGGGTTTGGCCTTGGTGGTTTTTCAAATACACACCTTTGGCTTCTACTATCAGTCTTGGAGATTGTTTAAAATCTCTGTTGGATGTAAAAGGCATCCAATGTTCATTTAAAGAATTTGGTATTTGTGGTTTTTCTGAGCTCATATAAAACTGATTCATAGACTAATTATTTAAATTAACCAGATATATTTAGTCATAATTGGTATGATAAATTGTAACAACTTTAAGTTGTATACTGATTGGTATCCTCACCTGTGCTATTAATTCATCGTTTACTTAAAAGAAAATTTAAACTTATATATCGATAATTAAATTTAATTAACAGGAGATGAAATGAAAAAAATAATTAGTTTCATTTTAGGAAGTTTATTTGCTCTAAACTTAACAATCACAGCAGCTAACTCTGCTGCGAACGAAGTTAGAGTTGCATACTTTCTAGAATGGCCAAGTCCAAATTTAGAGGACATGCAAAAAAAGAATTTTGCTAAAGCTTTAGGAGTTCCAGTAAAATGGACAAACTTCACAAATGGTGGAGCAATGACAGATGCAATGTTAGCAGGAGATATTGATATTTCTTACTCACAAGGTTTGGTACCATTTATTAATGCTGTAAAATCAAATGCACCTATCAAATTAGTTGATATTGCAATGGAATACGGAATGGGTGGAACAACTTGTGTAACATCTAATGCATCAGGAATAACAAAAGCGAACGCAACAGAATTAGAAGGTAAAAAAGTTGCTGTTCCGTTAGGTACTATGGCTGAGTACGTTTTCGATGAAAGTATGAAAGTTGTCGGAGCTGACAGAAGCAAAATGGATATTATTCAAATGGACCCTGAAGAAGGTGCGGCTGCATTAGTAAGTGGCGATGTAGTAATGGCATGTCTATTTGGTGGTAATTCCATCAAAGCTGCAGTTGCTGTAGGATCAAGACTTTTAACTGTTCAAGAAGCAAGAGATGCGGGTATTTTAGGAATAGATATCACTTCTGTAACAGACAAATTTATGAAAGAAAATCCTGGAATGTTGAGAACTTTTATTGAAGTAACTCACGAAGCAAATGAAAGATATAGAAGTGGAAAAAGTGATATGAATTCTATGTCGAAAGCTTCAGAAATGAAAGTCGCTGATATGAAAGAAACTTTAAGTGGTTTCAAATTCTTAACTCCAGAAGAAACTAAAAAATCTATGGAAAGTGGAAACTTAGATGCATTCTTAAAAGGAATGGGAACTCCAGGTGGAGCAGTAGACACTAGTTTCTTACCTTTATAATTTAAAGATTAAAATAATTAAATAGGCGCCAATTTTATTGGTGCCTATTTTTTTAAGTAAATATTTTATATAAAGTCAACTAATGAGTGATTTAATATCTCAAAATCTAAACATGATTTTCAAAACTCCAAAAGGAGAGACCGTTCATGCTCTAAAAGATTTAAATTTCAAATTAAAAAAAGGAGAACTTTTAACAGTTCTTGGACCTTCTGGTTGTGGAAAAACAACTTTGTTAAATATTGCAGCTGGTTTTTTAAGACCAACATCTGGGAATATAACTTTGAATGGTAAAGAAATTGACGGACCTGGAGTTGAAAGAGGCATGGTTTTTCAACAAGGTGCATTATTTGAATGGTTGACTGTTGCAGAGAACGTAAACTTTGGTCTTAGAATGAAAAAAAAAAATCCTATAGAAACTTCAAAAAAAGTTGACGAGTGGCTGGAGATTGTTGGTTTAAAAGGATTTGGAAATACCCCAACATATCAATTATCTGGAGGAATGCAGCAAAGAGTAGCTCTTGCAAGGTGTTTAATCAATGACCCTGATTTGATTTTAATGGATGAGCCTTTAGGTGCCCTTGATGCTCTAACAAGAGAAAAAATGCAATCTTTAGTTTTGAAAATTTGGAAAGAAACTGGAAAAACAATTATTTTAATTACACACTCGGTTGAGGAAGCACTACTGCTTGGTGAAAGGTTGTACGTAATGGCACCAAGACCAGGTAGGATACATAAAGAATATAATCTTCCATTTGCAGAGATGGGATTAAAAGAAGATTTAAGAGAAATAAAAAAAAATAAAGATTTTTCATCAAAAAGAGAAGAAATTTTATCCATGATTTGGAACATGGAGGAAGAAATTATGGGAAAAGAAAATTAAATGTTTACTCAAATAATTACAATATTAATTCTCGTATCAATTATCGGATGCATACTTTATGGAAGACGTTTGATAAAAACTGAAAAAGTTGATGCAGTTTTTGGAAATCCAGAGAGAGCAAAAGGTGGAACACATTGGATAATTGTCGGAAGCAGTGCAATATTGTTAGTTTGGCTTTATTATTCTTGGGATATTGCAAAAGGATTTTATCCAAAATCAGCAAATGAATTATGTCAGGTCGCAAAAATAAATGAGTCTTTATTAGGATTAAAATATCAATTCCCAATTGAAGAAAGAGAATTTAAAAGTACTTCAATAATAAAAATAGAAAATAAAAATCTAAAAAAAATAAGTTTAGAAATTCAAAATTCGCCAGATTTAAGCAACATACAGAAAACTGCATTAGTTGGTTTTATTAATAAAACAAACAAATTAATTCCATTACTTACTAACGATAATCTTATGGAGATTAACACAAAAATTAAAATAGATGAGATGACTAATGAAATTAGATTGTTAAGCACTAATTTTCAAAAGAAAGATTATCCATTTGAAACACCAGAGCAAAAAAATGAAAGACAAAAAGCAATTGCTGAGCAAGGAAGCTGGGGCATAGTAACTGTAAGTGCTGGAACAGGATCAATAGAAAATACTATTGAAGTGCCTTTAGTGCCTGAAACTGATAGAGGGTTGAAATTTCACGCTGCAGCTGAACAATTAAAAAAAATTAATGATAAATTTTTTAAATTAAGAAACCATAATCCTCAATTCAAAAATGCAATAAAAGAACTTAAATCAGAGATAAAATTATATAGAAAAAATTTAGATGATACTGAGGAAGTGGCATCTACTTACGCAAAAAACATTGTAAAAATTGCAAGAAGAATTGAGTTTGCAAGTATTTATCCTCCAAATGCTCTTAATCAAATGCAAAATGCAATTATTGAATTTGATAATCTTCAAAAAACTGAGCAAGGGGGTTTAAGATTAATTGACATTCTTTTATTCCCCGCAGGAACTATCGTTGCGAGTGGTCCTAGTTGTTCTGAGCAGGGTTCAGGTAGATGGTTACCAAAACCCTCGGATACACTTAATAAATTTATTTTAATGTCTAAGCCAAGCGTAGGTTACAAAAATATTCCACTGCTCTGGATTGATATGATGGATGTAAGCCAAATAATTGGTTTTATATTGCCAGATTGGATAGCTGATGTTCTGCCTGGAGAATATCCGGTTCATACTAAAGATGGTGTGGTTAAGCAAAATTTTAAAGGGAAAGTTTTAAAAATTGTTACAGGTGATTTTAAATTATTTAAAATTCCTGTTCCATATGGTCATATCTGGGATTCTTTCTTAAGAGTATTTTTAGGGTTAGTTTTTGGAATATTGATTGGTGTACCATTAGGACTTTTTATGGGTTTAAATAGATTTGCTAAAGGTTTCTTTGATCCATTAATTGAACTTTATAGACCAGTTCCTCCTCTTGCATGGGCTCCTTTAATAATCTCAGTTTTAGGAATTGATAATACTGGAAAAGTATTTTTATTATTTATGGTTTCATTATCTATAATGATTATTTCAGCTAGAGCTGGAGCATCAGGTACACAGTTATCTAAAATTCATGCAGCACATTCTCTTGGTGCTTCTAAAAGACAAATACTTAGATATGTTATTTTTCCAAATTCTTTACCTGAAATTTTAACAGGTATTAGAGTGGCGGTTGGTATGTGTTGGGGAACTTTGGTTGCAGCAGAATTTTTAGCAGGAACAACCGGAATTGGATTTGTTGAAAATGTTGCCAAAAAGTATTTTCAATATGAAGTAATTTGGATAACTATTTTTATTATGGGTATGTTGGGTCTTCTATTTGATGTAACTTTGAGAAAAATTATTGATAAGACAATTCCTTGGAGAGGAAAAGGTTAATCCTTAATCGTTAAGTAACCGTAATTCTTTTTCGTCGAATTTTAAATAAACTTTTTCTCCAACATTAAATATTTCATTTGTATCGCTAGAAACGATATAAATCTTACCGACTTTTGAATTGACTATATATTGATAACTATTTCCAACGAATGACGCATTATTAACAGATGCATGTATTGAGTTTTCCTCAGAATTTTTTAAAATAGTAATTTTTTCTGGTCTTAAAGAAAGAGAAACTGAACTTTCTAATTTTTGCTCACTTTCTATATTAATTTTCATTTCAGCTAATTGAATCTCATAAATATTATTATTTTGATTAATGATTTCAGCTTTAACAACATTTGCGTCTCCAATGAAGTTCGCTACGAATTTTGTTTTGGGAGAGTTATACAATTCCTTTGGACTTCCTTGTTGAGCAATAATAGCATTGTTCATTACAATTACTTTATCAGAAATTGCTAATGCTTCCTCTTGATCATGAGTTACATAAATTGTTGTTACTCCAAGTTTCTGTTGAATTTCTCTAATATCCTCTCTTACTTGTCTTCTTAATTTTGCATCTAAATTAGATAAAGGCTCATCAAAAAGTAGAACCTTTGGTTTCAGCACAATTGCTCTTGCAACAGCTACCCTTTGTTGCTGACCTCCGGATAGCTCTGAGGGCATCCTATTTTCATAACCTTCTAAATTAACTAACTTAAGAGTTTCTAAAGACTTTTCTGTAAATTCTTCTTTTGGAACATTTATCATCTTTAAACCATACGATACATTTTCAAGTACACTCATATGTGGAAACAAAGCATAAGATTGAAATACCATAGATACATCTCTATCTGTTGCTGGTAATAATGTTACATCTACATTTTCTACTAAAATTTTACCACTAGTAGCTCTTTCTAGACCAGCAATAATTCTCAAAGAAGTAGTTTTTCCGCATCCAGAGGGACCTAGTAATGTAGTCAGTGTTCCTGCTTCAAAAGTACAACTCACATTATCGACAGCAATGGTCTCATTAAATTTTTTTGTAATATTTTCAAATTTTACTTCTGCTTTTTTCATTATCCAAAATTTCCTTGTAATATTCCTGCTGTTTCTTCTCTTCTTCCTAATTTTCGTTTACCTATTATTAATTGCATTAATGTTATTGTAAATAACATAACAACAATTAATGCAGAAGAATAAACAATTGCTAGACCATAATCATTGTTTTCTAATCTTCCTAATATATATGAGACAGCTAAATCATAATTAGCACTAACAAGGAATATAACAGCACTAATTGCTGTCATTGCTCTAACAAAACTAAAAACTAAAGAAGCGGTAATTGCAGGTTTAAGTAATGGAAGAATTACATTCCTAAATGTTTGAGAACTAGATGCATTTAATGTTGATGATGCTTCATCTAAATGAGGATCTAATTGATTCATCGAAGCTATACCTGCCCTAACCCCAACTGGCATATTTCTAAATACAAAAGCGATTACCAAAATAATTCCTGTTCCTGTAAGTTCAAGTGGCGGAACATTAAACGCAAAAACGTAACTTACACCAATAACACTTCCAGGTATTGCAAAACTTAACATTGTGCCGAATTCGAAAGCATTTTTTCCTTTAAATTTGTGTCTTGTAAGAAGATAAGCTGTTAAAATACCTATTGCAGCAGTAGGAAATGATGAAATTAATGCTATCGCAAAAGTAGTGTTAAAAGAATTCCACGCGGTACCAGTCCACAAAATTCCTCTTTCTTTAACCCATTCAACACTAAATGCTTCAACATAATGTCTTAACGTAAAACTGTGATCGACACCCCACATCTCTACAAATCCACCAAACATAATCATAATATAAATTATAAATGTAAGGAGCGCCCAAGGTAGAACAGTTGAGTAAATTATCCATTTAGTTTTATTTGGTAATTCAGGGTGAACTCCACTATCACCTTTCCCAGAAATTGAAATATAGGATTTTTTCCCCAACCATTGGTTCTGAAGATAAAACACTACTAGAACAACAGTTAATAAAATCATTGCTAGTATTGCGGCTTTAGTTTCATCATACTGTGCACCCACAATTGCAAAGAATATTTCAGTAGATAAAACGTCATATTCAGCACCTAAAACTAATGGATTTCCAAAGTCGGCTAAGCTTTCTATAAACCCAAGTAAAAACGCATTTGCTATTCCAGGTCTCATTAAAGGTAATGTAACAGTTTTAAAAACTTGCCATTTTGAAGCTCTCAATGTTTGTGAAGCCTCTTCCATTGCGGGACTTACACTTTCAACAACTCCTATTAAAACTAAAAATGCTATTGGTGTAAATGCAAGTGTTTGAGCGAACCATATTCCTGGTAAACCGTAAATCCATCTTGAGGGCTCAATCTCAAATGCCCACTCCAAAAAAGAACTTACGACTCCCGTTCTACCAAATAAAATTATTATCGCTAAACCGATTACAAATGGAGGAGTTATTATTGGTAAAACAGATAAGACTCTAATCGTTTTTTTAAATTTAAAGCTTGTTCTTGCAATTAATAAAGCAAAACCTAAACCCAAAACTGTTGATGAGAAAGCTGTGAGCGTTCCCATAGTAACAGTGTTCCAAAAAACACCACATGCATAGTCACTATATAGACAATCAAGACCCCAAATTCCTTTATTAAAAATTTTGGTTGAAAAGTTACTGATTTCATATCCTCCTTCTGTACCTTTAAAGGCAACAGCAAACATTCTAAAAATAGGAAAAAAAACAAAAGTTGAAACTAAAATAATAATACTTCCAATGCTTCCCACAATAAAATTATCTCCATTCAACCACCCACGTGAGGATAGCCCGTGTGTAATATAAAAAATAAATGTAGAGCATAAAAGAACTGCACCAGACCCTACTCCAAATTGATTTTCTACATCGCCAAAAATCGATTGAAAGATTTCAAAATTCCACCCTCTTATACCAATTGAAAACCCTTGAAGAATAAAATAAAAAATACCAAATAATCCGGAGTACAAGAAAATTTTGGAGTAAATGGGATTATTCTGATTTAATTTTAAAGTTGTTAAAGGAAAAAATAAAGGAACAATTAAAGGAAGGAGCCAATATTTTTTATTTATGAATACCTGTGGTAATACAGAACCGTAATCTTCTAAAGAATATTCTAATATCCAGTTTATTGAGAAAAACCCGTCACCTGTTACATACCATGGAAATATTAGGAAACCCAATACTCCGATGAGCATCCAACAGATAACGAGCCCTCTCATTATAATTCCTTATCTAGGAATTACAGAAACATCGTTATCCCATTTGGATAACAAACTCGCTCTAGTACTTTTATCTCCATAAACTTTAAAATTATAATCAATTAAGTTTATTGTTGATAAGTCTGGAGCATCAGGATCAGCTTTTGCTTTGGTATTAGATGGCACTTGCAAAGATTTTCCTGAGGTGAAGACCATAGTTTGAATAGCAGGACTTAAAGCCCAGTCATAAAACTTTTTAGCTTCCTTCATATTTCTTGCACCTGCAATAATACTCATAGATCCGACTTCATATCCAGTTCCTTCAGCTGGAGAGACCGTAACAACCGGCAAACCTTTTTTTGTTTGTTTCACACCATCATGTTGGAAACAAATACCGATTAAGTTTTCACCTCTACCAGTTGCCTTAATTGGTGCAGAACCAGATTTAGTATATGTATTTATGTTTGCATGAAGTTTTTTCATGTAATCCCAACCTTTATCTTCTCCAAATATTTGAAGAATAGTAGCTAAAGTTGTGTAAGCAGTTCCAGATGAGTTTGGATTTGCTACTTGTATTTCACCTTTATATATTGGTTTTGTTAAATCCATCCATGATTTTGGAGCTGGAAGACCTTTTTTTGCTAAAAGATCTTTGTTGTATCCAAAACCTAATGCACCAACATAAATTCCTACTGATTTAAAATCAGCATTTTTTGCTTGGTTCTGAGCTGCAGGTAATAAATCATTAAAATGAACAGATTTATATTTCTCAGTTAAATTTTCTTGTGCTGCAGTTAAATGTGGATCACCTGTTCCACCAAACCAAACATCTCCTTTTGGATTTGATGCTTCTGCTTTTATTTTTGCAAAAGTTTCACCACTACTTGCTCTTGTCATAGCAACTTTTGTTCCAGTTTCTTTTTCATAAGCTTGTTCAAGCATTTCACAAACGTCTATTTCAACACTGCAATATAATGTTAGTTTTGCAGCTGAAGCTTTATTTGTAATGCCGAAAAGTGTTAATGAAAGAACTAGAGCCATAGAAGCTACTTTAAGTATATTTTTCATATATTCCTCACTTTTTAATTAGTTGATGATAATAAATTTAAATCATGAATGTTAATCTTTTGTTACTTATTATTTAAGATTAATATCAATAAATTGAAGAAATATTCAATTAGGAGTTTAGTTTGAGATTTAAACTTTTTAATTAATTTTTTTGTGCTCAAATTGGGTTACTGTAAAAATTTACTTCTAAATATTATCATATTAATTGGAAACTTAAATGGTAACATAATTTTAATAAAAAGAGAGGAAACATATGAAAAAAGTAATATTAACACTTTGCTTTTTAGTTTTTTCAAGTTCAATTTCATATTCAGATACCACAGATCAAACTTGGATGAATATTGTTGAATTAAAAAAAACTGGGGATCATTGTGTAGACGATAAGAACTGTTTCAATAGATATCATCCTTATATACCACCGGCTGCTAAAGCTAATCCTGGAGATATAATTATCTTACACACTAGAGATGCTTTAGATTCTGAATTTAAAATTGATTCAATTCCAGCTGACTTAGCAACTGTTGATTTAGGTTTAGTTCATCCAATGACTGGGCCTGTCCACATCAATGGTGCAAAAAGAGGAGATGCAATTGAGATTGAACTTTTAGATATTGCGCCTGATCAATACGGTTATACCGTAATTGCACCAGGATTTGGTTTTTTAAGAGATATCTTTACTGAGCCTTATATTGTGAATTGGAAATTGACTAGAGTTGGAGCTGTCTCAGCTGAAATTCCAGGAGTCACAATTCCTTATGAAGCTTTTCCAGGTTCAATAGGTGTATTGCCAGGTATAATGGAAGTTAATAAATATAAAACAAGAGAAGCAGAGCTTGCTGCTGCTGGAGGAGCCGCATTAGGCCCTTCTCCTGCTGGAGCATTACCAGATGCAATTTGTGGACCAAATGGATCTTACAAAGACGACTGTTTAAGAACAATTCCTCCAAGAGAAAATGGTGGAAATATCGACGTTCAACAAATGCAAATTGGTACTAAAATGGTTTTCCCATGTTTCATAGATGGTTGTGGAATATTTGCAGGTGACATTCATTATGCTCAAGGTGATGGTGAAGTGTCTGGAACTGCAATAGAAATGGGAAGCGTCATGCAAATCAGAGTAAAAATACTCCCGGGTAAAGGAAAAGATATGGATATGCCTTACGTGGTTGGAAATGATCAAATTATTGATATGGAGCCAACTAGGTATTATCAGACAATTGGTATTCCTTTAAAGGCAAAAGGAGAAATACCTCCTTCACATGCATATCTAGATTCTAGCAAATTTGTAGATTTAGAAAATGCTTCGGAGGATCTTGTTATTGCAGCAAGACATGCACTAATACAAATGATTGACTATTTAGTTAACGAACATGGTTTAACTAAAGAACAAGCATATGTTTTATGCTCAGTAGCTGCTGACTTAAGAGTAGGTCAAGTAGTAGATATACCAAACTACGTAGTCACTGCTGTTTTGGCATTAGATGTATTTGATAAATACAGAAATTAATCTATAAATATATAGGGCGCCTTTATTGGCGCCCTAATTTCTTATGTTAAAGTTTACAAATAAAGTACTTATTTATTTTATTTTATTCATTTTTTGCTCAGCACATTCTCCTTGGAGTAGTTATTTAAATTATAGGGCAAAACATTTGTTAATAATGAGTGTAAAAACAGATGCTCCAACCTATCCTTTTTCAGAATTATTGATAAAATACATAAATAAGGAGCTTCCTGAAGCTCAATCAAAACCCGCAAGGGCAAAAGATTTTGAGAGAGTACAAAGTCTTTTTTCAACAAATCAAATGCCACTCGTTTTATTGTCAAAACAAAATGCAAAAGACTTAATCAATGGAGAAGGTGAATTTAAAGAGTTTGGTTCTACAGATGCTAATGTTCTCTACGGATTTGGTGATTTAATTTTACTTATTCAACCAAGCTTACCAAATAGACATGCTTGGCTTTTATTAAATGCACTAAAGAAATCCACCAATATATTTAAAGATGGAATCAGTCCAGAAAAACTTAAAGATATTGGCGAGGTACATCCAGGTGCTATAATGGCTTTAAATGGCGAAGAAATGCCAGACAGTTAAATGCAAATACAGAAGCTTAAGAAATTAATTTCAAAAATACTCTTAAAATATAACCTTAACAAAAAAGATGTTGAAATATGTACGAAAGCTTTAATTAATGCTGAATTAGTTGGGGCTCCATCCCACGGAGTGTCTAGACTTAAGATGTATTGTGAAAGGATAGATAAAAAAGTAATTAATCCAAAGCCTAAAATTAAAATTAAAAGAGTATCAAATTCAGTCTCATTTATTGATGCTGATAATAGCATAGGATTTGTTGCAGCAGATAAAGGTATAAAAGAAACAATTAAGATTGCAAAAAAAACAGGCATAGCTTTTGTTGGAATTAAAAATAGCGGGCATTATGGATTATCAGGTTATTACATTGAACAGGCTGTAAAAAAAAACTTATTAGCTTTTGCATTTACAAATGCACCACCTGCAATTGCACCTCATGGAGGAAAAAAAACTATTTTTGGAACAAATCCAATTTGTTTTGGATCTCCAACCAACACTAACATTCCATTCATATTAGATACATCAATGTCAATGATTAATAGAGGAAAAATAAGAGTTGCAGCAAAACTAAATAAATCAATTCCAAGAGGTGTTGCTTTAGACAAATTTGGAAAACAAACGACAAATGCAAAAGATGCTTTATCTGGAGTTCAATTACCAATAGCTGGTTTTAGAGGCTCAGGATTAGCGTGGATGGTAGACATACTTGCTGGGGTTTTTGTTGGAAGTGCTCATAGCGGTAAAGTAAAAGATCCTTTTGATGATTTTCGAGGTCCTCAAAATATTGGCCATCTATTTATAGCATTTAAAAATAATCTCTTTGTAAAAAACTTTAAACAACAAATTAAGGTCAATATTAATAGAGTTAAAAATATTCCAAAAATAAAAGGAGAAAAAATATATTACCCAGGAGAAAGAAAATTTTTTAGAAAAAAATTAAATTCAAAAAATACTATTAAAATTCCAAGTTCTATTAAAAAAGATTTAGATAATTTGTTATCTTAGTTAGACAGCAAAGTAACCTAATATTCCGATTGATAGACAGACTGAAAGTATAATTATTTTAGACTGAAAAGCCTCTTTTTTCTTTTTTGTAATTACACGTTTTATAAGAACATCTATATTTACTTTACGAGGGGACATTCGAATTACTCTCGATTTTTTTTTGGGTATTTCAATATTAGATGTTCTATTTAAGCTTTCAGTACTCATTAAATTATTAAATCATATAGTAAAAAAATTTTACAGAATTTAACTGTTCAAAATGGGTTGACTCAAGTTTAAAAATTGTTCAAATTGGGTTTTGATACATTATGAAGCAGCTACCAAGTGTAAATTCCGAACTAGATGATGAGCTGATCGATAAAATTTTCAAAAATCATTTTGATATTTTAAGTCCTTTTTTTTTAAAACTTATGTCTGAATGGACAATCGGCGCCTATAAAGTGTTTAAAGATATAGATACTTACTCAATATTGATTTATTTGATTAGTAAGCAGTTTGATTTTTACAGACGAAATAATTTAAATATTTCTTTCAATAATTTTTATAAGGATAAAACATTAGAGATTGAGAAAATTAATCTTATAAGAATATCCAAAGATCTTCAAATACCAAAAGAAAGTGTAAGAAGAAAAGTTATATCCCTAGAAAAAAAGGGAATAATTAAAAAAAAGGGCAAGAAGATTACGATAGATAGAAGTGCCTACAATTCAACACAGCCAAATGATACATTAAAAAATATATGCACACTTTTATCTGTTTTTAGTCAAATTTTAAAAGAAGAAAAAGTTATAAAAAACGAAATGTCCAGTAATGAAATTAACAACTCAATAAAACATAATTTCTCATTTTGCTGGTACCAATTTTATAAATTTTTATTCCCTTACTGCTTAAGGTGGAAAAATTATTTTGGTGATATGGAAATATTTACAATTTTAGCAACTATAATTTTGAATAATAATTCAAAAATTGGAAGGCAATTAAAAGGAGTTGATAGTTATTTAGATAAATGGAGAGATAAAATTATAAATAAAAAAATAAAAGGAATTAATGCAATGTCTATTTCTGAAATAACAGGAATACCAAGACCAACGGTAGTAAGAAAAATTAAAAAATTAACAAAAAACAAATTTATTTCTTTAGACAAAAATAAATTGATAAATTTTGATGTCAGTAAACAAAATTTTAAAGATATGTCAAAAATTCAAGATGAAAATTTAAAATCAATAAATGTTTTTATAAAAAGAACATATAATCAAATAAATCTTAATTAGAATTTCTAAGAATATATATAAATATAAAACCAGTTATATACATTATTAATGCATATGCAGCCGTGGGAACCATAAAAGCGATATCATTGAAAATTTGTGTTGCTACAAATACAGCTAAAGTTCCATTTTGTAATCCACATTCTAAAGAAATACATTTTCTCTGTGGTATTCCAGTTGCAAAACCTTTTGCAATGTAAAATGCCAAAGTCATCATAACTACATTTAATATTAAAACAGCTAAACCCGCTTGACCTAAGTATGATATTATATTTTCTCTTTCTTCAATCCATATTGCTGCAAATACAACAATAAATAAAATACCTGTAATTCTATTTACAATATTAATATTAGAAGAAATAAAGTTTTCAGCGAATCTTCTAATTATCATTCCTAGAATTACTGGCACAGTTACAACTAGTGCCATTTTAAGAGCAATACCAGTCATCGTAATATCTGAGGATAAATCAGTTACACCTAATAATTTGGCTGAAGAAAAAACAATAAGTGGAACAGAAAAAATACTAATTAAACTACCTACTGCTGTTAACGAAATAGATAATGCAACATCTCCATTTGCAAATTTTGTTAAGACATTTGATGTTACTCCTCCAGGAGCAGCAGCAATAATCATTAATCCTAAAGCTAATTCAACTGGTAATCTTAATATTAAAAGTAAAATATAAGCGACAATTGGGAGAAGGATTAATTGACAAATTATTCCGACTGTAAAATCTTTTGGATTATTTATAACTCTTAAAAAATCTCTAGTTGATAAGCCCAATCCCAGACCTAACATTATAAGTGCTAACGCTAGAGGTGCAATTTTTGTAACTATCTCCATCGTTTATTCAATTTTAAACTATTTTTATATCGAACGTAATAAAAAATATTGATATTTAGAACCATAACAAATATTTAAACTCATATGTTATCTGATAAATCTACAGTTTGCCCTGTTAATCTACTTAATATAGCTCATCAAAAAAGAGGTGTTAAAGCAGCCATTGTAAATGCAGGTAAAAAATTACCAATGATGTCGGTAATGGATGCTGTCTCTGAAAAATTGATAACCCCAATATTAATAGGTGATAAACAAAAAATACAAGAATGCGCAGATGAGCTTAAATTTGATATATCAAATTTTGAAATAATTAATGAGCCAGTTGAAAATAATACAGCAAGTATTGCAACAAAACTTGCATCAGAAGACAAAGTAAAAATTATTGTAAAAGGACATATTCATACTGATATATTGATGAAAGAAGTTCTTAAGAGAGAGTTCAAATTAATTGGAAAAACAAGACTAAGTCATATTTGGCATATGACATTACAAAAAGATGATAAACCATTAATCATAACTGATGGAGCATTGAATGTTTCTCCTAACTTAAAAACTAAAATGCATATTTTAAGAAATGTTATAGATTTTAGTCATAGAATTAATATTCCAAGACCTAAGATTTCTGTCCTTTCAGCAACAGAGGAAGTTATTGATAGTGTACAGAGTTCGGTTGAAGCTAAAGAATTAACTGAATTAGCAAGTAAAGAAAATTTTAATGCTGATATTTTTGGACCATTGGCATTTGACAATAGCATTTCAAAAAAATCTGCTTCTATTAAGGGAATTGAGAATATAGTTGCTGGGGAAGCTGATGTATTATTAGTTCCAAATGTCGAAACTGGAAATGCGCTTGTAAAAATGATGATTTATTTTATGGGAGCATGTGCAGCAGGCGTAGTTGTTGGAGGTAAAGTACCTGTTGTTATAACAAGTAGATCAGATGATGCGACAGCAAGACTTGCTTCTATAGCTGCAGCTGTTGTTGCTTTAGATTAAACTTCTATTGAATAAACATCTTATATAATTTAAACATTTGTAAAATTAGAGGAAAAATAATGGCAATTACTTATATAAAAAAAGCTGAAAAAACTGCATTTACAGGAGAAGATGAAACAAGAACTAAGGTAAGTTCTATTTTAAAAGATTTAGAAAAAACTAAAGATCAAGGTGTTAAAGATATTTTAAAAAAATTTGATAATTATGAAGGTGATATAATTGTTAGCAAAGAAAAAATTGAAGAAATAAATAAAACTTTAGATCAAAAGATTAAAGACGATATTCAGTTTTCTCATGAAAGAGTTAGGAAGTTTGCAGAACACCAGCTTGAAAATCTTGGAAAAGACTCAGAAGTTGAATTATCACCTGGTTTAATAGCAGGACAAAAATTAATACCTGTAAATACTGTTGGGTGTTACGTTCCTGGTGGAAGATACAATAATATCGCCTCTGCTATAATGAGTGTGACAACTGCAAAAGTTGCGGGTGTAAAAAATGTAATAGCAACAAGTCCACCGAAAGATTCAAATGGTGCTAACCCAATTATAATTTATACAGCCAACCTATGTGGTGCAGATGTAATCATGAATATAGGTGGAATAGGAGCAATTGGTGCACTAGCTTATGGTTGCTTTGGTAATCCTGAAGTAGATATGATTGTTGGACCTGGAAATAAATTTGTAGCGGAGTCTAAAAGAATTTTATTTGGAAAAGTTGGAATTGATTTATTTGCAGGACCAACTGAAATTGGGATTATTGCAGATCATACAGCTGATAAAGAAATAATCGCTTATGATTTAGTTGGACAGGCTGAACATGGTCCTGACTCTCCAGCTTGGCTTTATACTACTGATAAATCTTTATGTGATTATGTTATGAAAAGAGTTCCAGAAATTATTAAAGAACTACCTGAACATAACAGAAATAATGCTGATGCTGCATGGAGAGATTATGGAGAAGTAATTATGTGCGATACTAAAGAAGAAATGATGAAAGTGAGTGATGAATATGCACCTGAACATTTGGAGGTTCAAGCTGAAAACTTAGACTGGTATTTAAAAAATTTAAAAAATTATGGTTCTTTATTTTTAGGCGAAGAAACAACAGTTGCATATGGAGATAAATGTTCTGGACCAAATCATATTTTACCAACAAAAGGGGCAGGAAAATATACTGGTGGCTTATACGTTGGAAAATTTATAAAAACAGTTACTTACCAAAAGATGAATAAAGAATCTAACAAAGAAGTTGGTGCTGCAGCAGCTAGAATTTCTAGATATGAAGGTATGGAAGCTCATGCTAGAACTGGTGATGTGAGACTTCGAAAATATGGATTCTCTAACTAAATAAATAATTTTATTTTTATCTATTATACTTTAAAATTAAAAACTTAATTAGATCTAGGTATTTTTAATTTTTTCAAACACATCGATACCTATTTGTTTTAAAATATGAACTATATCTATAGGTACCCAATTCTCTCTAATTAATCCTTCATCATGATGATAAAAGTCCATTACTCTCATAACAACGTCTTGGTTATCTGCTGTATATCCAAGCCAATCATTTGATCCATACTTTGCCTTTAAACTATGCCATCCACCACATAGAGAAAATTTTCCATCTCCTATTTCGCAGAAATGTCCTAATTCCCAATAATTTCTCTCAGAAAATGATTTTCTAAAAGGTAGCTGATGCATATCTACAAATCCTTCTAATGACCTCGATGTTCCAATTCCACAAGGACCGTACCAAATCATATCTTTGTGCCAAAATTCTTTTTGAGGATGATTTATTAACCTTTGTCTTAATTCATCTTTAGAAATATTTTCTTTCTCAGGTTTAATATCTAAACTTCTATTCATGCTCAAAGCCTGTTGTAATGAATTTTTAGATTTACTCACGTCTTCTTCAAAAAAATTTACTCCATCTGTATTAAACGGAGGTAACCATGCTCCTTCGGATCCTCTTGATGGATTAATAACCCATTTGTCAGCTTGTCTTAAAAAATCCATCACATCAATTAAGATATGACTTTCAATAATTCTTTCATTTTTAATTTCATGAATTTCACAACACTTAAGATTAATCATTTTAAAATTTGGTTTTATACCTAACCAAGGCTTTAAAAAGAAACCTGATAAAGTAGAATAAGTGCCAACTTGGACTTTGTCTCTAAAAGAGCCTCCAAGGATGATATTTTCTCTTCTTTCGATGTCTGGAAATGCATCAAATAAAGGATTCCAAAATTTTTCTATAAAATTATCTATGCCATTAAATTCGTTTAATGGTTCAAAACAATTAACTTTGATATCTTTGTCAAATATATTTAGTAAATTTTTTTTAAGATTAATCTTTTTTAATCCATAAATATTTCTAAAATTCTCAATAACAAATTTTTTATTATTTAAGTTTTGGATAGGTGTAATTTCTACATCTTCAATGTTTTTCTTAATTTTAAGACCTGTATCAAATTGTTCTATTTGCATAAATTGCAATTTATATTTAAATAGAGATAAATAACAAGAATATGATTGATAGACTGGCAAAATTTAATGAGCTCGTTCCGAGTAGCCTTCCTTTCGTAGAAGGTAGATTAGAAGGTCATAAAGAAAGAAAAAATTATACAATTATTGGACGTGGTGTCGCTGAAGACACCAAACAACTAATAAAAATACAGTCTTTACATGGGTATAATTTAGGAGCAGTGAGTGCTATGCCAAAAAATGGATCTGGTCTTCACAGTCATACTACGGCTGAAGTATTTGTAATTTACTCAGGTAAATGGAGATTTTATTGGGGTGCTGATGGAAAACAAGAAACAATATTAGAAGCTGGCGATATAATTTCAATGCCTACAAATATGTTCAGAGCATTTGAAAATGTTGGAGATAAAGAAAGTTTGATGTTTGTTGTATTAGGCGGAGATGATCCTGGTATAATAACATGGGTTCCAGAAATTTTAAAAAAGGCAAAAGAGACCGGTATGGCATTGCTTGATGATAATTCGTTAATAGATTTAAAAAAGGTTGAAGTGCCTAACGGTAGAAAGATGATAGAGCCTATCACTCAAGATGAATTAGAAAGTTTTGATAATTATTTGCCAGAAGAATTAGAAAAAAATATTTATAGAAATAAACAAAACAATATTAGCGATGAAGTTAATGGTATTAAATTATATCAAGTATTAGGAAACAATTTTAATAAAAAAACTTATGAACCTTCAATCAAACAAGATACTGGATTTAATTTAACAACATTAAATTCTATATCTGGTGAAATTAAAGGTATTGAATGTATAAAGCCTACCGTTCTTTTTGCTCAAAAGGGTAATTGGAAAATAGTAATAGGAAACTCAAATATAAAATTAGAGAAAGGAGACACTTTTTCAGTTCCTTTGAGTAGTAAAATAGATATCTCTTGTAATAATTCAGAAAAAAGTATTTTAAATTTTGTTAGTCAGATCTAATGAAAGGATTTGATAGTAATTATAAAAATTTAACTGATTACATCTTAAAAATTACTAAACAAATTTGGGAAGGGAAAGATGTCGATTCGATATCTAAATATTATTCAGAGAATATCCCTGTAAGATCACCCTTTGGAGTAACCTATGGTTTTAAACCTGTTATTAATGCAACTTATAAAACTTTAGACGAATTTCCAGACAGACAATTATTGGGTGAAGATGTGATTTGGAGCGGAAATGACGATGAAGGATATCATTCATCTCACAGAATTCTTAGCAAAGCTACACATTTAAATGACGGGTATTACGGAAAAAAAACAGGAAACAAAATTGTTTATAGAGTTATAGCTGACTGTGCATGTAAAAATAATCAGGTTTATGATGAGTGGATTGTGAGAGATCAAGGTGCAATGGTTCGACAGCTGGGTTATACACCTGAGCAATTTGCAAGGCATTTAATTGATAAAGAAGGCGGCGTATCTAAAGCTATCAAAGTTTTTAATAGATCTTCTGATAAAAAGTCAGAGTATACTCCAGTAAAAGTTAGTGAAGTTTCATCAGGTTATATATATTCCAATATTTTAAAGAAAATATTTAATATTGATTATGATTTTGAAGACTATGATAGAGCAGCCAGTCTATTTTGGCCAAGTAATAAGGTTGGAAATGGCAGTGAAGATATAATTAAATATTGGAGCTCTTTAAAAAATATATTTTCTGAAATAAATTTTACAGTCGAACATGTTGCATCATTGGATGAAAAAAATAACAATCAAAAAGCTACTATAAGATGGTTTTTAAGTGGTAAGCATTCTAAAGACAGTGAAGAATTTGGAAAAAAGACTGATAAAGAATTATTTATAATGGGCATAAATCATGCAGAATTAAAAGGTGATAGAATAATAAGAGAATGGGTATTGTTTGATGAAGTAGCTATTTGGAAACAAATATTAATGTAAAAACTATGGATAAAATTAAAACTACACATGTTGGAAGTCTTCCGAGATCAAAAAAGTTATCCGAGATACTTTTTAAAAAAGATAAAAATGAAGTATTTGATCAATTAGAACTTGATAAAATTATTGAAGAAGATGTAAGCAAAATTGTAAAAAAACAAATTGATATCGGAATTGACATTATAAGTGATGGTGAAATGTCAAAAATAAGTTACGCCACTTATGTCAAGGATCGATTGCATGGCTTTAGTGGTGAAAGCGAGAGAAGAGCTCCTAAAGACTTAGATGATTTTCCGTCATATAAAGAAAAAATTGCAAAATCAGGAGGCACACCTACTTATACAAGACCATGTTGTACTGCTGATTTAAAAATTAAAGATACTAAATCTTTAACTAAAGATATCAGTAATTTAAAATCTGCATTAAAAAAAAATAACCATTCTCAAGGATTTATAAACTCTGCATCGCCAGGAGTAATTTCAAATTTCCTTCCAAACAAATTCTATAAAAATGATGATAAGTATTTAGAGGCATTATCAAAAATGATGAAAACTGAATACGATGAAATAACAAAAAATGATTTATTATTGCAAATTGATTGCCCAGATCTTGCACTTGCAAGACATATGACTTTTAAAAATGTATCAGATGAGGAATTTTTAGTAAGAGCTGAAAAACAAATCGAATGTCTTAATGAAGCAATCAAAGATATTGATGCCTCTAAGTTGAGAATGCATATCTGCTGGGGAAATTATGAAGGACCACATATTCACGATATTGGATTAGAAAAAATATTACCTATTGCTTTAAAAGCAAATATCCAAACTTATTTAATTGAAGCCTCGAACCCAAGACATGCTCATGAATGGCAGGTTTTTGAGAATATAAAACTTCCTAATGATAAAGTAATAGTTCCTGGTGTTATAGACTCAACCTCAAACTTCATAGAGCATGAAGAGTTAGTAAAAAATAGAATAATCCAGTATTCAAAAGTAATTGATAAAGATCAATTGATGGCTGGCAGTGATTGTGGATTTAGTACTTTTGCAGGCTTTGGAAATGTTGATGAAAATATTGTTTACAAGAAATTTGAGTCTTTGGTCGCAGGTGCAGAGCTTGCGTCAAATGCGATTTAAAAACTACTTTTAAATTCCCTAAGGAATATATATCCTTTCACCCATAAATTTAAATTTAATGAGGGAAACAAATATGAAAAAAATATTAATATCTTTATTGTTTCTTCTTTTTGGAACTTCTGTTTACGCAGATTGTAACATTAAAAGTGGATCAATAAATATTTTAGCTAATGATTTTCCAGCTTTAAGAACTTTTGTGGAAACAGCTAAAGGATGTAAAGGAAGTGCGGATTTTAAAGTCACACACTCATCTGAGCACAATAAAATTGCTGTGCCAGCTTTAACTGCAAATCCATCAGAATTTTCTGCAAGAATTGCAGCAAATAGCTCTATAGTTCCTTTGATGAACCAAGACTTAATTAGACCACTTGATGATCTTGTTAAGAAATATGGAAAAGGAATACAAGACTCTCAATTGATAACAATTGATGGAAAAATAATGGCAGTTGCTTTTATGGCAAATACTCAGCACTTATATTACAGAGAAGATGTTTTAAAAGAATTGGGTATAGCTATTCCTAAAACATATGAGGAAGTAGTTGCGGCATCAGAAAAAATAAGAGCATCTGGTAAAATGCAATATCCTTACGCAGCAGCATACAAAGCTGGCTGGAATTTAGCAGAAGAATTCGTTAACATGTACATTGGACATGGAGGAGAATTCTTTAAAGCAGGAACTGCTCAACCAAGCATTAACAATGCAAAAGGTGTAGCAACATTAAATATGCTAAAAAAATTAGCAGGTTTAAGTAACCCAGATTATTTAACTCACGATAGTGAAGCTATTAAAGTTGAATGGGAATCTGGAAATGTTGCGTTAATGACTCTTTGGGCATCAAGATCAGGAACATTGCTTGATGATGATGGTGATGCAAAAATTACAGCTGCAACTAAATTAACTGGACCAGCAACAGTTGCTGGAGGAAACATACCAGCGGCGACTTTATGGTGGGACGGTTTCACATTAGCAAAAAATAGATCTGACGCTGATGCTGAAGCAACATTTAGAGCTTTGGCACACGCAGCTGCTAATAAAAAGATGGTTGCAGATGCAGCGGATCAAGCTGTTTGGTTAATTGAAGGTTTTAAGCCTGGACCAAAATCAATTGGAGTTATCGAAGCTGTTAAAATGAAAGCTAAACCATATCCAATGTTACCACAAATGGGTTTAATGCATGGTGCATTAGGAAGTGAGATTGTTGAATTTTTACAAGGTAAAGAGTCAGCAGAACAAGCTTTAAAAGATGTGGAAGCAGCTTACATGAGTAAAGCAAAAGAACAAGGCTTTCTATAATCAATAAATTTTAAGCGGGGATGAAAATCCCCACTTATTACATTAATGCCTAACAAAACTTTTTTTTGGTTTTTCTTGCCAACTGGATTGGCAATGATTTTATTTATAGGTCTTCCTATTATTTCAACAGGGATACAATCATTTTATGCGCAGCACGACCAAGTTGTTAAGGAAGTAAAAAAATGTGATCCTTTTGGATGTACAGTTTCTATAGTTGTTGACCAAGAAAAAACCTCTAAAATTCGAGAAGAAAAGCCTTTAGGAAAATTCAATGGATTTGGGACTTATGTAGATAGAAATCATCTTGCAATAGAAGAAATTGGAAAATTTTGGAATGAAACAAATAGTTTTGGGGAATTTGTAGATCAAGTTACCAACCTACCTTTTTACAAAGCTTTAATTTTTACTTTAACTTATTGCTTGTTTGTAACACCTAACGTCTTACTCTTAGGTTTTATAATTGCTTTAAGTCTTAATGCAGTAACTAGAAGAATTAGAGGGCCACTAATATTTGGAACCATATTGCCGATGATTGTTACTCCATTGGTGGGTTCTTTAGTTTTATTTTGGATGATAGATGCAGAGGGGATTATTGGCGCGAATTTGCAAATGTTAATGGATGACCCTTATTTATCGTTAAAATCCTCAAAAACTCTTACTTGGATAACTATAATAATTTATGGAATTTGGCACCATTCACCATTTGCTTTTGTAGTATTTTATGCAGCTTTACAAACTGTTCCCCAAGAACCTGTTGAAGCAGCTATTATTGATGGAGCATCAAGATGGCAGAGAGTAAGACATATTGTTTTGCCTCATATTTATCCTGTAGTTACATTTGTTGCTCTAATTTCATTGATGGATAATTTTAGAGTTTTTGAGCCAATAATTGGTTTCAGTGCTGAAGGAAGTGCTCAATCTTTGTCTTGGTTAATTTATGATAACCTCGTTAATGAGGAAGTAATATTATTCGGTTCGGCCGCAGCCACCTCAATGATGACAATTGTTGGTATAGCCATACTTTTAGCACCAGTTTTAATAAGAACATGGAAGGAATTTAGGACAGCGAGATAAATGGAATACGGACTTGATAAAAGATCAAATGCTTTAAAAATTTTTAATACAACCTTTATAATAGTTTGGTTGTTGGTTGCATGCTTTCCCTTTATTTGGACTTTTTGGGGGTCATTTAAAGTAAGAGCTGACTTTTTTTCAAGAGCTGACTGGTGGTATGCTATTACAGCATTCAATACGTTGATAGAAACTGGAGGAAAGTTTACAACAGATGCTTATAGTCAAGCATGGACTGAAGGAGAGTTTTGGAAGGCATCAAGGAATACAGTTATAGTTACATTTTTTGTTGTAACTATTTCATTGTTCCTTGGAACATTGGGAGCTTATGCTTTATCTAGATCAACGAGAAATTATGCATTTTGGATATTAATTGCAGCATTAATTTTTAGAGCAATGCCACATATTACATTAGTCTCTGGTTATTTATTTCCGTTTTTTCAATTACAAATTTGGGGAATACTACCAACAACCATTGTTGTTCTTGTTGCAATAAATCAACCATTTACCTTATGGTTATTGTATTCATTTTTTAAAACTGTTCCTAAAGAACTTGATGAAAGTGCTTTAATTGATGGCTGCTCTTATTTTCAAGCATTTAGACATATCATTATGCCGGTTATGTGGCCTGGAGTAATAACAGCTGGATTATTTAGTTTGATGCTCGCGTATAATGATTTTACAGTGACTGCTCTTTTATTAAATCAGGAAAATCATACTATGGTACCCAAAATCCAAAGTTATCTTGGAACAAATCAACATGAAGGAAATTTGATGTGGGCTGTTTCTGCAGTTGTTTCAGCAACTGCTCCTTTATTTATGTTAGTTATGTTTTTCCAAAGACAAGTAATCAGTGGGTTAACAGCTGGTGCTGTAAAAGGATAATGACTTTCAAAGCTGTTTTATTTGGTTCTATTGGAACCTTAGCAGAGACATCAGATCTTCAAAGAAATGCATTTAATGAAGCTTTTAAAATAAGTGGACTAAACTGGTTCTGGGATGAAAATATATACAGAAAACTATTGTCAAAATCAGGAGGAACTACAAGGATTAATGATTTCGCAAAAGAAACTAGTGTTGATATTGATGGAAAAAAAATAAGAAATTTAAAAACCAAAATTTTCAATGAATATCTAAACAGACACAAAGTTGAGCCCAGAGATGGTGTAAAAGAAATAATTCAATTTTGTAAAAAGAACAAAATAAAAATTGGGCTTGCTAGTTCAACAACGAGCAACAATATCAATTCTATTTTTAACTCGTTAAGAGGAAGAATTGAAAAAAAAGATTTTGATTTTATCGGCAATAATGAATTCATATTAAGAGAAAAACCATATCCCGATATTTATAATTACGCTTTAAAATACTTGAATATTAACTCAGACGAATGTGTGGCGATTGAAGATACAGAAGAAAGTTTAAATTCTGCTTTAGGCGCAGATATAAAATGTATTGCATTTCCTGGAAAATATCACACTCAATACAAATTTGATGGTAACTATTTAAAGGTTAATAAATTATCAAAAAAAATCTTTAATAAATAATATCCTTAATAATATAAAAAACTATACCTGACATAAATATTATAATAAAAATATTTATGTATTTCCAAAAGCTTCTATTATTTAATTTATTTGAAAAAATCTTAGATAAGTATCCTAAAGAAAAGAAAAATAAAAAAGAAGCTATAGAAGCGCCTATTCCAAAGTAAATTTTACTTTCGATATTGAAAGATTTTGAGAAATTTCCTAAAAAAAATACTGTATCAGAATATACGTGTGGATTTAAATATGTAAATCCTAAGGTTCTAAGAAAGATATTAAATGCACTTTGTAATATGACAGTATTTTTAAATTCTAAATATTTAAATTTAAAAATTTCTTTGATTTTTCCATAGATAAAAAAAGACAAAAATATAATTAAAAGAATGTTTAAAATTAGCTCCACCGTATTATTAAAATAATTAGAAAAATAATTAAATAAGAAGATACCTAAGAAAATTAAAATCAAATCAGATAATGCACAAACTAAACAAACTAAAAATATATATTGTTTCTTTAATCCTTGCTCTATTACAAAAACATTTTGTGGTCCTACTGCAAAAATTAATGTTAAACCAGTCAAAAAACCCAAAAAAAGAAAAGACATGTTTAAGTATCTGATTTTTTATCGGCCACAAAACTTACTAAAATAATTAATATTAAAAAGGGTATACAAATAAGGTTCATCATTTTCCATCCAATAGAATTTAATAAAATTCCAGCAGATAAACTGGCCAAGGCCATAGTTGAAAAAACAATTAAATCATTTACGCCTTGTACTTTAAATTTTTCTCCTTTGTTATAGGTCAAAACCACTAGGCTAGTACCTGATATAAATAGAAAATTCCAACCGAGACCTAAAAAAATTAATGAGAGCATATAATTGAGATATGTCTGTTCAAATAAACTTAAAAGGACTGTGATAAAAAAAAATAAAACTCCACCATAAATTATTGTACTGTGACCATATTTTTTTATTAAATTACCTGTTATTAATGATGGTAAAAACATTGCAACCACATGAAATTGTAATACTAATCCAGTTTCTTTTAAGCTCATATTTTCCATAACATGCATACTTAAAGGAGTTGCTGTCATTAAAAATGACATTACTGCATAAGCAAAAGCAGCTGCAGTAATTGCTTGTAAAAATCTTGGTTGTAATACGATAGATTTTAGATTTCTTATATTTCCTTCATTTAAACTATCCTCTTGAACATTTTCGACATTTTTAAAAAAAAATAAAAAAACTCCTGGCATAAAAGATAGGAAAGATAATAAAAGATAAGAACCAACATACAATTGATCTTGGATTAAATCTTTCGTGTAATTTGCAAGACTTATGCCTAAAAATGCAGAAACAATTCCTGCCATTAGAAGGGTAGAAATTGCTTTTGGTATTTTATCTTTTTCAACACTTTCGGCTGCTGCAAATCTATATTGATGATTAAATGCAGCTCCCATTCCAAGAATTAAGCAAGATAAACAAAATAAATTAAAACTTTTCTGACTGATTGCAAAAGCGGCAAGAAGGGCTGAAAAAGAACTTCCTATTGCCGCAAAGACAAAACCATTTCTTCTACCAATTTTACTCATGATATTTGCTGCCAAAACTGTAAAGCTTGCTGTTCCAACTACGAATAAAGCAGTTGGTAAGGTTGATAAAGATTGATTTGAACTAATTTGGGAACCAACTATTCCACTGAGAAATACTGTTATTGTTGCTGTGGTAAAACCGAATATCTGACTTAAAGTAAGTAAGGATAAATTTCTATTCATAATTAGCGTCAATATATATATCTACTGTTATTTAAATATCTATATAGATGTTTTGATTTTTAATATAGAAGATATTATTTAGATTATGATTGGAATATTAGGTGGCATGGGAACTCAAGCGGGCTTAGACTTTTGTGATAAGCTTGCAAAATTAAACAGGGGTAAATTAGATCAAAAATATCCAATGTTTATTCTTTATAATAAATCAAATACACCGCGCAGAGCAGAAAATTTAAAACAATACAAAAATGTTTTAAAAGAATTAATTGCTGGCTGTCGGATGTTGGAAAGAAACAAATGCAAATTTATTGTAATGCCTTGTAACACGGCGCATTACTGGCATGAAGATATTCAAAAAAAAATATCTGTACCATTTTTAAGCATGCCAAAAGAGGTTTATTTAAATACAAAAAAAAAATTTAAGAAAAATTCAACTATAGGATTATTAAGCACTGAAGCCACTTTAGATACAAAAATATATCATAAATATTTTGAAAAAAATTATAATTTAATAAGTCCAAATGAAAGATTGCAAAAAAATTCGGTAAATATTGCTATAAAATATGTCAAAAAAGGTAAAGTAATAGATGCCGAAAAAGTGTTAAGACCTGCAGTTAGATTTTTAATGAAAAAAAAATGTAAGAAAATAATACTCGGTTGCACCGAGCTTCCAATTGCAATTTTTGCATATAAATCGTTTAAAAGAGCAAAAGATTCCAAATTATTTATAGACCCAAATCTTTTGTTAGCTCAAGTTTGTATGAAAAAATATAAAAAATATTAATTTTTAAAAACAAAACAAAGAGTGAAAAAAAATCTTATAATTATATTTTCTGATCTTGATGGTACCATACTTCATAAAAGAAACTTCAAGTTTGACAAAATAAAAAAATATATAAAAGAATTAATTTCTCACAAAATTATTCTTGTTCCAAATACTAGTAAAACAGAACTTGAAATTAAGGATTTTATGAAAGAATTAGGTATAAAATTGCCCTTTATTTGTGAAAATGGATCTGCGATTCATAATTTAAATCTAATCAATTCTAAATTACCAAAAAAAATAATACTCAGCAGAAATATCAAAAATATTTTAGAAATATTGAATGAAATTCCTTATAAATTTAGAAAAAAAATTGTTGATTTGAGGAAAATTGATAAAAAAAAACAATTAAAAATTTTTGGACTTCCAAAAAATAAACTTAATAATGCATTGAAAAGAAAGTTTACAATTCCCATAAAATTTAATGGAAATATTAATGAAAAAAGAAAATTTCATACTCAAATAAAAAAATTAGGTCTTATAATTCAGTATGGAGGTAGAGTCTCTAACCTTGGTGATAAAGTTGATAAATCTAAATCAATTAAGTTATTCTTAAAATTGGTTAAAAGTAAAATTAAAGATCCTATCAAAACTATTGGTGTTGGGGATAATCATAATGATATAAGCATGCTTAAAAATACTGATATTCCATGCTTAGTTTTTAATCAGCATTTTAAAACAACTAACTTAAATATAAGAAAATTAATAATTTCTAGTAAGCCATCTCCCCAGGGCTGGGCTGATGTGATCAAAAAGGCGGTGCTTAAAATTAAATAATATGATTAATAGCTGCCATGAGTGAATTTTCACAAAATGGAATTATCTCAACATTGCATGATTTTGGGACCAAATCCACCAAAGAAATAGAAAGTGAACTATTAAAATTTTCTACTGAGAGAAAAATGGAATTAATTTTACCATGTCTCTTCTCAGAAATTGAAGGTGATGCTTTACCCAATATCGTTTCAGAAATAAAAAAAACTAATTATTTAAATCACATAATTATAGGTCTCGATAAGGCTAATGAGGATCAAGCTAGAAAGGCATGGACTTTTTTCGAGCAACTTGAAACACCTTTTACAATTTTATGGAATGACGGACCCAATTTAAAAAAGTTAGATAAAGAATTAAAAAAAAAGGATTTAGCCCCAAGTGAAAAAGGTAAGGGTAGAAATGTATGGTATTGTATAGGAATGTCCATTGCTAGAGATACAGCAAGATCTGTGGCTTTACATGATTGTGATATAAAAACTTATGACAGGCGAATGCTAGCTAAATTGTTTTATCCTGTTGTAAATCCTCTTTTTAATTTTGAGTTTTGTAAAGGATATTATCCAAGAGTTGCTGATGGTAAAATGAATGGCAGAGTTGCAAGATTATTGGTTTTTCCTTTACTGACAGCTTTGGAAAAAACTATTGGTAAAAGTGATTATCTAGATTTCATGAAATCCTTCAAATATCCTCTCGCTGGGGAATTTTCATTTAGGCGTAATGTTCTACCTGAATTAAGGATTTCCTCTGACTGGGGTATAGAAATTGGAATTTTATCTGAAATGCAAAGGAGTTATTCTCCACAAAACATATGTCAGGTTGATCTTGCAGAAACTTACGATCACAAGCACCAGAAACTATCTATTGATGATGAAACAAAAGGTTTGTCTAGAATGTCTATAGATATAATAAAAACTTTTATTAAAAAATTAGCCACGCAAGGACATTCTTTTAGTAGAGAAAAATTTAGATCTTTGAAAGCAACTTATTATAGGTCAGCTTTAGATTTAATTGATATATATAGAAGTGATTCACAAATGAATGGTCTAAAATTTGATTCTCACACAGAAGAGAAGGCAGTAGAACTTTTTGCAATAAATATAATGAAAGCTGGTGAGGCATTTTATTTAAATCCTATGGATACACCATTTATTCCAACTTGGAGCAGAGTTAAAAGTGCTATTCCTGATTTTTTAGACAGACTTCAAGATGCTGTAAATGAAGATAACAAACAATACATTTAATTTTCCTTTTTATTACAAACAAAAAATAACTTTCTTGGAAAAGAGCCCTCTTCGAAATAATCAATAGATAAATTTTCATATCCGTTTATCAGATTTTGAATTTTTTTTTTTGAAAAAAAATGAATTATAAAACCATCGATTTCGTATAGATCTTCCCCTCTATGAATACCTTTTTTATAATCTCCATCGTCAGTATTTCTTACTGTGTAAATATTTATTCCTCCTGGTTTTAAAATTCTATGAATTTCGCTATTAAGTTTGTCCAAATCTTTCTGGGTTAAAGCCATGCAATAAAGCATATGTGAATAACAAGCATCAACTGAATTACTTTCAAATGGTAGGTCCTCTCTTATGTCAAATTTTAATGCAGAAATTGAAGATGTTAGATTTTCTTTTTTTATTTTTTCATTGATAACTTTAATTCCATTTTCACTATAATCTAATGCTGTTACATTTATCAAATTCTTGGCAAAGTAAATGCTATCTCTTCCTAGGCCAGCTCCTAGCTCAACAATTTTAGAATAATTGTTTTCTTTGAAAATATTTAAAGCTTTTTTTGCAGGTAAACTTGGTTCTAAACCAAACATCTCAGGCTTATTTGAGAAATTGGTTTCCCAATGCTGAGATTGTCGGTTTAAAATATTTTTATCCAATTTACTTAGAAGGGTCTGGAACCTTTCTTAGATAAGGTTTTACGGTTTCCCATCCATCTGGATATATTTTTTTAGCTTCGTCATTTTTAATCGCTGGCAAAATAACAACATCCTCTCCCTTTTTCCAATTAGCAGGAGTAGCTACTTTATGTTTAGCTGTTAACTGCATAGAGTCTATTGCGCGCAAAATCTCTAAAAAGTTTCTTCCAGTTGCCATAGGATACGTAAGATATAATCCAATTCTCTTATCAGGTCTGATTACAAAAATAGTTCTTACAGTTTCGTTATCAACTGCAGTTCTACCCATTGATGTTGTTCCAGCATCTGCTTCCAACATATTGAATAATTTTGCAACTTTTAAATCTTCATCAGCAATAATTGGATAATTTGGTTTTGTACCAGATACATCTTTAATATCATCTAACCATTTTTTATGATCCTCTACCCCGTCAACGCTTAAACCAATCACTTTGACATTTCTTTTATCGAACTCATCTTTCATTAAACCTAAAGCACCAAGTTCTGTAGTACAAACTGGTGTAAAATCTTTAGGGTGTGAAAAAATAACTCCCCAACTATCACCTAACCATTCGTGGAAAGAAATATCTCCTTCAGTTGTTTTAGCTTGAAAATCAGGACACATACTATTTATTTTTAACATTGTCTCCTCCTTATAAAAAAAATATTATATGAAAGATTGTTTTACTAAGCAAACTTTTATAAAGTTAGGTATATATGATATTTGAACAACTTTTCGATCAAAAATCTTCTACATACACTTATATAATTGCAAGTGGTGAAGGTAGAGAAGCATTAATAATTGATCCGGTCATTGAACATTCTGATGAGTATTCAACTATATTAAATAATTTAGATCTTAAACTTGTCAAAGTAATTGATACTCACATTCATGCTGATCATATCTCAGCATTAAATGAATTAAATAAAAGAACAAACTGTATAAGGGTTATGGGAGAAAAATCTAAATCAGAAGTGATAGATCTAAGAATTAAAGATGGTGAAAAAATTAAAGTTGAAGAAGTTGAACTTCAAGCAATTTATACTCCTGGTCATACTGATTGCTCTTATAGTTTTTTGATGAATGACAGAGTTTTTACTGGAGATACACTTTTAATAAATGGAAGTGGTAGAACAGATTTTCAAAATGGTAATGCTTACGATGCTTACGACTCTATATTTAATAAATTATTAAAATTACCCGAAAAAACTCTCGTATTTCCAGCTCATGATTATAATGGCAAGAAATTTTCCACTATCGAAAATGAAAAAAATAATAATCCAAGATTACAAGTAAGTTCAAAAGAAGAATACGCAGACATAATGAATAATCTAAATCTTGCAAATCCAAAAATGATGGATGTCGCAGTGCCTGCTAATGTAAAAGGGCTTACTTTAGACAATATTAATTAACTTTAAATTTCAACATTAATAACTATATAGGCAGTCTATGAATGACTATTTGCAATCAATTATTGATAGGGATCCAGCAGCAAGATCAAAGCTAAGTGTAATTTTAACATACCCTGGCGTTAAGGCTGTATTTTTTCACAGAATTGCAAATTTTTTTGCTACTGCAAAATTTGATCTTATCGCAAGAATTATTTCTCAGTTTTCCCGCTTCTTGACTGGTATTGAAATTCACCCTAAAGCAAAGATTGGAAAAAATTTATTTATTGATCATGGTATGGGAGTTGTAATTGGAGAAACATCAGACATCGCAGACAATGTAACTATTTATCATATGGTTACTTTAGGTGGAATATCCCCTAGTATTAATTCTAATGATCAAAGAGAAGTTAAGAGACACCCTACTCTTCGTGACAATGTTGTAGTTGGTTCAGGTGCTCAAATTTTAGGGCCAGTAATAGTTGGAAAAAATGCTAAAATTGGTGCGAATGCAGTTGTCACAAAAAATGTTCCTGAAAATGCTGTTATGGTAGGAATACCTGCTAAGAATGTTGGAACAGCAACTGAAGAATTTAAACCTTATGCTGTAACTAATGGCAGTGAGGAAAACGAATAATGAAAAATTACAAGGATGATTTTATCCAATCAATTGGAAATACTCCTTTAATAAAACTAAAAGCTGCATCTGAGATAACTGGTTGTAATATTTATGGTAAAGCTGAATTTTTAAATCCAGGAGGATCTGTAAAAGACAGAGCAGCACTTGCTCTTATAAAAGACGCTGAAGAAAAAAAATTAATATCTAAAGGCGGAATAATTGTGGAAGGTACTGCAGGAAATACTGGGATTGGATTATGTTTATTAGGAAATTCACTAGGTTACAAAACTATTATTGTAATGAACGATAATCAAACTCAAGAAAAAAAAGATACATTAAGAAATATTGGTGCAGATTTGAAATTGGTTCCACCAAAACCTTATAAAGATGAAAATAACTTTGTTAAAATTGCTGCTAGAATGGCTGAGGAGCTAAAAAGTTCAAATAATCATGGAGTTGTCTGGGCAAACCAATTTGATAATACCGCAAACTCTAAAGGTCACTACTATACAACGGGTCCTGAGATATGGGAGCAAACGGAAGGAAAAGTTGACGGATTTGTATGTTCTTCTGGAACTGGAGGAACAATTGGTGGAGTAAGTAGTTTTTTAAAAGAAAAAAATAAAGATATAAAAATTTATCTATCAGATCCAAAGGGATCCTCTCTTTACAATCACATTGAAAACGGCGAGTTAAAAGCTGAAGGTGGATCAATAACTGAGGGTATTGGATCCAGCAGAGTAACTGCTAATTTTGCAGAAGCAAAAATAGATGGAGCCTTTTCAATTGAAGATAAAGAATCTTTGCCAATACTATATGATTTAATCAAAAATGAAGGTTTAAGTCTTGGAACAAGTTGTGGAGTAAATATTGCAGGTGCAATTAGATTGGGTAAAAAACTAGGCCCAGGAAAAACTATTGTCACTATTCTTTGCGACAAATCAGACAGATACAACTCAAAGATGTTTAATAAACCTTTTTTAATTGAAAAAGGTTTACCTTATCCCGACTGGATATAATCACGCATACCAGCACTGTAATAAAACCATTACATTTTTAATTTAGAATAAATAAATATTATCTAATAATCAAAGGAATTTTATGAACGCAAAAGAAGTAGTTAAAAAAGGATATGAACTTTTTGGCAAAGGAGATATGGAGGGATTTATGGAAATGGTACATGATGATATCACTTGGATTTATCCTGGAGATAAGCATCCAATGTCAGGAACTCATAAAGGCAAAGAAGCATATATGAAAACCATGATGCAAGTTCCAGATCTATGGAGTAATTTTTCAGTAACCCCTGATATGATGATAAGTGAGGGGAATAAAGTGTTTGTTAAAGCAATTGCTAAGGCAGATGGCATGGATACTATTTTTGGTCATTATTTTGAAGTAAGCGATGATGGTAAACTGACATTGTTTATTGCGTTTGATGACACATTGAGCATGTTCAATGCAATGAAAAAGTAAGAGTTTATGAAAAAATTATATTTTTTTTTAATTATCATATTTATGTCGAGCACAGCTTTTGCTGAACAAGGACAAATTAAACAAAACGGTTTTTTTGCAGGTACATCAAAGGTTTTAGGTGACGATAAAGGTAATTTTACAATTATCTATGATGGTATGTTGGGTTTAAAAGCATTAGATGGAACGACTTTTGGAGATAAATCTTCAATGAGATGCGTAGGTTCAATAGTTGTTTTTGCAGGAAAAGGATATGAAAGTGGTACTTGCGTAAATAAATTTGAAGATGGTGGAACAGCAACTTCGCAATATAAAGGTGTTTTTGGAAAAATGTTGAGATGGAAATATGTAAGTGGAACTGGAAAGTATGAAAATATATCAGGTGGTGGAACTGCGACTATAAAAGGTATGAATTCTGCACAAGAAGGGATTGTTCATTCTTACAATGAAATTACAGGAAATTATAATTTAAACTAAGGAGAAATATGTCAATTTTAGAAAAACTTAATAAAGCAATTTTGGAAAAGGATGGGGCTGCAGCTGGAGAGTTAGTGCATGAAGAATATAAGATGTTTTCTCATCTTAAAGGCGAATATGTGCATATGGGTAAAGAAGGTATGATAGAGGCTGTAAGTAAAGGAATGATGAGTCCTGTTAAACATAGAATTCTTTTTGAAAATGATGAGATAGGTTTTGATCATTCTTATGTGACTTATCAAGATGGAAACACAGAGGCGTTAATGTGTTGTTGGAAGTTCAAAGATGGAAAAATCATCGAAGTAGAAACAGGCGCAACAAAATTACCAAAAGAATAAATTAAGGAGGATTATGAGTGGCGCAGAAACAAAAAGTTTTGATAAACCAGATCAGGAATTTAAACAATTTGACAATGCAGACATGTACCATGTGAATGTTGGTGGACAGAGGTTAGTACAAATTAAACTTCAACCAGGTTGGAAATGGTCAAAAGATGTTAAACCAAAAATAGACTCCGACGCTGCAAGTTGTCAGGCAAATCATATTGGGGTTATTGTAAAAGGAACTGTGTGTGCAAAACATGACGATGGAACAGAAATTACTTATACCGCCGGTAGCGCTTACTCAGTTAAACCAGGTCATGATGCATGGGTAGTTGGTGATGAGCCAGTTATTGCATACGAGTTTGGTGGAGTGTGGGGCGAATAATGGTGAAGATGGTAGGTAGTTTTGAAGTAAAAGATTGGGATCACTGGAAAAAATCTTTTGATGCCCATAAAGAACCTAGGGAAGCTGCTGGTATAAAAACAGTTTATGTTGGAAATGAAATAGATAATCCAAATAAAGTTCATATAGTCATGGAGACTCCCGCAGCAGATACAATGCAAAAATTTATGCAAGACCCAGATAATGCTAAAGTAATCGAAGAATCTGGACACAAACAAGAAACAACAATGATGAGCGTTTGCTCAGATTAAAACAAACTGGAAGGTAATATGAAATACTATATGGTAACTCACACGTTTAAATCTAAAGAAATGAAAGAAAAATTTAATGAAACTTTAGGCGGAATGACTAGAGAACAAATAATTGAATCATCAACAAGTGATAAGGCCAAATGTCAAATGACATACTACACTCCTGATGAGACAATGACTATGTTCTGTCATTGGATGGCTGAAAGCACCGATGCTATTAATGAGCAACTTTCTGCTATGAATGATTTTTTTGAACCACATCAATTTACAGAGGTAAAAGAGGAAGTATTCAATTTTAATAGTTAAACAATATAGGAAAATTTATGAAAAAAATTATAGTCGTATTATTCTTAAGTATCTTTACTTCAAATTGCTTTGCAGATGGTCATGTAAAGAGAATATTATCAACAAGTGAAACTGGTATGGGAAATGAAATTGTTTATCCATCGGGTAAAGCAAAAATAACAGCTTTTGAATTTACTGTCCCTGTAGGAGCTCCAGTAAAACCTCACACACATTCCTTTCCAGTATTAATAATGATCCAACAAGGTGAAATTGAGCTTACGATGGATGGCAAAACCAAAGTTTATAAGGCTGGTGATGCATTTGTTGAAGATGTCGGTATTGCACATGAATCTCGAAATATAGGAAATGTGCCTGCTAAAGCAATAGTGGTTGCAATCGGTGTTGAAGGTCAGAAGATTGTAAATCCAGTTAAATAGAGAGGAAACAGAAATGATAATTAAAATAGAAGAAAATATAAAATCACTTTCATCATGGATGAATATGGTAAAAGCGAATGCTGAAAAAATTAAAGGATTTGGTGCTACGATTATTTTTGCAGGTGTATCAAAAGAAGACCCTACAAAATTTACTGTAATCGTTAAGTATGCAACCATGGAAGGTTTTGAAGCATTTAAAAATGACAAAGAACTTCATGCAGCAAGAGCTGAAGCAGGCGTGGATTTAGATTCAGCAAAGGTTACACCGATGCATGAAGATTTTATGGAAAATTTTAGTGGATAAACAATCAATATAAAGAAAGGATAAAATATGGAAACAGAAACACTAGTAGTAGCTCATTTAAAAGAAGGTATGTTAGAAAAATTTATGGGCTTTATGCAATCAGATGCTGGTATGGCAGAAAGATCGAAAGTTGCAAATGTATCAAAAACAATTGGAACAGTTGCACCTGACAAAAAAACAGTGATGTTTAAAATTTTTGTGACTGATAAAGCTGCACTTAAAGCGTTTATAGATGGAAGCAATCCAGTCTCAGCTCCTATTATGAATGAAGTTATGGAAAGTTACAGTATCTACGAGTTAAATAAAGTAGATATGTAATAACTTTTGTAATAGGATTTGTAATGCCTTCGGGATATATCATACTAAACATTAACGTTTTAAATCCTGAAAATTACAAAGAGTATTTGGAAAAAGCTCCTCCAACTGCTCAAAAGTTTGGCGGTGAATACATCATAAGAGGTGGCGAAAATGAAGTCATTGAGGGTGAGTGGAAATATCCAAGAACTGTTGTTATTAAATTCCCATCTTATGAAAAAGTTTTTGAGTGGTACAATTCAGAAATATATAAACCTATCAGACAAATTAGATTAGATAATACATTATCAAATACATTAATAATTAAAGGAGCATAAAGGAGAAAAAAAATGTCAATATTAGAAAAATATAGTACTGCAATTAAAAATAAAGATGAAGCAGCAATGAATGAACTTTTGCACGATGATTTTAAATTCACAATGCATAAATCAGGTAGTGTTTTAACTAAAGGTGATGTGATCAAATGGGCAATGAGTGGTGATATCAAGCAAGACAAAACTAGAATTGTTTATGAAAATGATGAAGTTGGTGTTCATCATGCGTTCGTAACATTTGATGATGGTAATGTAGAAGCAGTTATGGCAGTCTACAAATACCAAGATGGTAAAATGATTAGTTTAGAGACTGGTGCAACGCCAATGTCAAAATAAGTGAACAACATAGATTTTTATTTTTCTATCGGAAGCACTTATACTTATCTTTCAGTTACTCGAGCACTAGAAGCAGAAAAACAACACCAATTTAAGTTTAATTGGACTCCTTTTAGTGTGAGAGCAATAATGAAAGAAATGAACAATGTTCCCTTTCCTAAAGAAAAAAAAAATAAAGTAGATTACATGTGGAGGGATATAGAAAGACGAGCAAAAAATTATGGATTTTTTGCCAAAACACCAGTTCCTTACCCTTTAACAGAATTTGATTTAGCTAATAAAATTGCAATATTAGGTTTAAAAAATAACTGGGGTGTAGATTACGTTCAGCTTACATATAAACGATGGTTTCAAGAAGGAAAAGAGCCTGCTGTTGAACCCAACTTGAGTGAAATCTGCAAAAAACTAAGCTTAGATAAAGAAAAGATTGTTTCAGAGGCAAGCTCCGAGGAAATAAATAATATTTATTTATCAAATACAGAAAAAGCTAGAAAAAATAAAATATTTGGAAGTCCGTCATTTGTTGTAAAAAATGAAATATTCTGGGGAGATGATAGAATGGAAGATGCAATCAAATGGTCGAAGGCAAATGAATAATATAACTGCTTATATAATTTTATTAATCGCAGTAATTCTTGGAACAACCTCAAATAGTTTTGCTAAAAGTGCTCAAGGTTTTACATTATTAATACCTAGCATAATCACAGCAGTAACAATTGTTGGATGCATGTATACTTTGTCTTTAGTTATGAAAAGTATACCAGTTGGAATAACATATGCCTCTTTTGCAGGCCTATGTATAATTGCTACAGCTGCTGTTGGTGTTATAAAATTTAATCAAGTACCAAATTTTTATACAATAATTGGATTGATTTTAATTATCTCGGGTGTCTTAATAGTTAACTTATTAGGAACAAATAAATGAAACCATTATCTGGTTACATTTATTTAGTATTAGCTATATCAACAGGAATTGCCGCAAATAGTTTTGCTAAAATTTCAGATGGATTTTCAAAATTAAATCCAACGATATTATCAATAGCTTTTATGTGTATTACCATGTATGGACTTGCAAAAGCTATGTCTATGATACCTGTAGGTTTCACTTATGCTACTTATAGTGGTATAACAGTGGCTGCTATTTTAGTCTTCGGGATGATTAAATATAACCAGATACCAAATATTTATGGGTTAATTGGAATTTTTTTAATTATTATTGGTGTGGTAATGGTTAATTATCTTGGAAGAATTAATTAGTTCTTATTAAGTAATAAAATTAGTACACCCACAACAAAGATAATTATCCCTAAAATTTCAGTAATTTTGACTTTTTCTTTAAACATATATTTTGAAGACACATAGCTAAATAATAATTCTATTTGGCCAATAGCTCTTACAAATGAAGATTGTATTAACGTAAAAGCATAAAACCAAGATAATGTTGCGAGAAATCCAGCTAACCCCGCTGACAAACATTCGTACTTGTTTTCATATAATTTTTTAAATTGTGACTTTTCAAATATGATTAAATAAATAGTGACTAAAGTTGTTTGAATAACTAGACCAAAAAAGAGTGTTGCTATAGCTTTTTCAAAGTTATTACTAAAATTTTCTAAAGTTAATGCTGCTGCTCTAAAATATACAACACTTAAGCCTAAGAAAAGTCCTGCAGATAAACCAATTAAAGTTGTTTTTGAAAATAAGTTTTTTAGAAATAAACTTAAGTCTTTAATCGAAAGTATAATTACTCCAACTGTAGATACGATGATACCTGTTATTCCAAATTTATTTAATTTGTCCCCTATTATCAAATATTCAAAAATCGCAACCTGAATAACTTCAGTCTTACTTAATGAAGTTCCAACTACAAAATTAGCAAATCTAAATAAGTAAAGTAAAACAAATGTAAAAATTATTTGGAAAATTGAACCTAATAATACGTTAAATATAAATTTTTTTTGACTTAGGATTTGAGGAATTACATTTAAGTCTTGAAAATACAAAAAAAATAAAATTGTCCCAAATGGTAATGCAAAAGCAAATCTTACATAAGTAGATGCAATAGTTGATACTTTTTGATTAAGTTTTTTCTGTAAAGTTGATCTAAGATTTTGAAAAAAAGCCCCAGAAATAGCTACAATTATCCAATTCATTGATGATTATTAATATTGTATTTAATTTTAAAGTCGACTTAAATAGTCTCATTTAACAAAAAAGAGGGAAATAACATGAAAATCTTTAAAAGAATAATATTTTCTCTAATTTTCGTTTCTTTTGCCAGTGCAAGTTTGGCAGAAACAAAAATGAGAATTACACTTCAATTACCATTAAAGGCTCACTTAGGTCAGAACCTTTTGGTATTTAAAAAAGAATTAGAATCAAGATCAGACATTAAAGTTGAGATTTACGACTCTGCGCAACTTTACAAAGATAAAGAAGTTCCACAAGCTGTTGGTTCAGGAGCAATCGAAGCTGGTGTTGCATCTATAACAAGATTTGCAGGAACTAATCCTGAAGTTGATGTTTTCTATCTTCCATTCTTATTTGACTCAGAACAAAAAGTAAGAAAAGCAACTCAAGCTGGATCCGAGATAAGAGCTATTCTTGATCCTGCAATAGCTAAGACAGGAGCAGTTCCACTTTATTATCAAGCTTATGGGTCAGCAATTATGTTATCTAATGGTGGTCCGATGAAAACTCCAGCTGACTTTAAAGATAAAAAAATTAGAGTATTTGGAAAAACACTTGGAGCTTTTGTGAGCTCTTTAGGTGGTAAACCAGCATTAATATCTGGATCTGAGCAATATTTAGCTTACCAAAGAAATACAGTTGATGCAGGTATGACTGGTGTATCTGGTGTAAAATCTAGAAAATTATATCAAGTAATGGATACTTTAACTGTTACAAATCATGGCGATATCGAATTCGTTGTTGTTGCTAATGATAAATGGCTAAGCTCATTAACTCAAAAACAAAGAGACGCTATAGCTGAAGCATCAAAAGTAGCTGAAAAAGCTGTTAGAGATGACATGGCTAACATTGAAGCTGGCGCTTACAAAGAAGCAAAAGCAAATGGAATGAACATTGTAAACCTAAGTAGTTCTGAAGTTTCTGCTCTTAAAAAAGCATCGTCATCTGTTATTGATGATTATATTTCTAGAACAGGTGGAGTTGGTGGAGTTGGTGATCAACTTGTAAAAGCTGCAAACAAACTTTAAATCGTATAAATACCCCGCACTTAAGTGCGGGGTTTTCAAATGAATACCTACGACAAAATTGTAAAATATTCTGGCTATTTAGCTTCAGCGTTATTTATTATGATAGGCTTTATAGTTTCTTATGAAGTTATCATGAGATACATATTTAATTCACCTACTATTTGGGTAAACGAAATTTCTCGATTTTTACAAATTTGGGCTACTTATTTAGCTTTAACTTATACTTTTCATAAAAATGATTTTATCAGAATAACAGTTATATATGACAAAGTAGGAGATAAAGGAAAAAAGATATTAGATTTAATAAGTGCAATATTCATTTTAATTTTTAGTGGATTTGTACTTTATTATGGATGGTTAATTGCTTACGACTCTCTTAAAGTTGGAAGAACAAGCTCTACAATTTTAGATGTTCCATCCTTTCTTACAGAATTTGCGATACCATTATGTTTTGCATTTTTGGTATTAAGAGTGCTTTTCGAAGTACCTAAATACATCAAAGATATAATTAAATGACAGTAGCAATAATCTTATTTTTGTTATTTTTTGTGCTTTTTTTAGGAGTGCCAATAGCATTTGGTTTAGGTTCTATAGGATTGGGTTTAATGTTATTTGGAGATATTTCTCCTTTAATGATCCCACAAACTTTTTACAGTGTGGCAGATAACTTTATTTTATTAGCTGTTCCGATGTTTTTGATGATGTCTAATATATTGTTAAAAGCAGGTGTTGGAGAAGATCTTTTTAATTTTGCTCAAAGCTGGGTTGGAAATTTTCCAGGCGGTTTAGCAATAGCAACTATAGTTTCTTGCAGTATTTTTGCTGCTATATCTGGATCATCAGTGGCTACTGCAGCAACAATCTCAACTGTAGCATTTCCTGCAATGATTAATAGAGGTTATCACAGAAACTTTACTTTAGGTATTTTGGCAGCGGGTGGAACTTTAGGGATTTTAATTCCTCCATCAATTCCAATGATTGTTTATGCATTTGTTGTTGAAGAGTCTGTACTAAGTATGTTTCTTGCAGGAATTGGGCCAGGAATAGTTTTAGCATTATTTTTTATTATCTTTTCTGTTTTTTACGTGAAATTTTTTAATAAAGAAGTTCAAAATGTATCCAGTACTTTAGAAGAAAAAATTAAATACACAAAAAGAGGTTTGCCAATATTATTAATGGCCTTCATTATGCTGGGTGGAATTTATGCTGGAATTTATACACCAACAGAAGCAGGTGGTATTGGTTTTTTAATATCATTTATCTATGTTGTGGCTAAAAAAAGATTGGATTTTAAAGGTTTTATCGAAGCTGGTTTGGAGACAATGAAAACTACAGTTACAATATTTATAATTATTGCAGGAGCTAAAGTTTTTGGTAAAGCAATTTCGCTTTATAGAATTCCTCAAGATTTATCATCTTTCATAGTTACTAATATTAATGAGACTGGTTTATTTATACTTGTTGTTTGTATTACTTTGCTAATCTTAGGATTTATAATGGAAACCCTTTCATTAATTTTAATCATGATGCCTATATTTTCGATTTCAATCGCTGCAATGAATATTGATTTAATTTGGTTTGGAATAATTTTTACACTAATGATTGAGTGTGCATTAATTACACCACCTGTTGGACTAAATATTTATGTTCTCCAAGCAATTGGTAAAGCAAAAATGTCAGAAATAGCTAAAGGTGTGATACCTTTTGTCATTATAATGTTATTTACAGTATTTGTTATTTACTTATTCCCTGACCTAGCATTATATATACCTTTTAAATTATAAATATGTTTTCAAAAATAAAATCAAAAGATAAAGCAGAACAACTAAGACAACTATTAGATGGACCAGAAATAATTGTAATGCCTGGATGCTTTGATGCATTATCAGCAAAATTAATTGAAAGAGAAGGTTTGAAAGTTGGGTTTATGTCTGGCTTCAGTGTTTCATCAACAAAACTTGGTATGCCGGACACAGGTTTAATTTCTTTTTCTGAAATGGCAGAACAAGTAAGAAATATATGCAATGCTACATCAATTCCAATAATATTTGATGGGGATACTGGATATGGAAATTCAGTGAACGTATTTAGAACTGTAAGAGGGTATGCGGATGCAGGAGCAGCTGGTGTGATGATTGAAGACCAAAAGTGGCCAAAAAAATGTGGTCACACAAAGGGAAAAGATGTTGTCGATCTTGATGAAGCTAACTCAAGAATTAAAGCTGCAGTGGACGCAAGAGAATATGGAAATAAAGATATCTTAATAATGGCAAGAACTGATGCCATAGCAACTAGAGGATTAGATGATGCAATTAAAAGAATGCAATCATTTTCAAAACTTGGTGTTGATATTTTATTTATTGAAGCTGTTAAAAATAAAGAAGATATGAAAAAAATTATCAAAGAAGTTCCAGGTCATCATATGTTAAATTTAATCGAAGATGGTGAAACCCCATTATTAGAAATTAATGAAATAGAGGAAATTGGTTATAAAATTGCTGTAATGCCTCTAACCCTAATGAGTGCATCAGTAAAAACGATGCAAGAATGTTTGAATAATATGAAAAATAAAGTTTATAATAAAAATGTTTCTAAATTTTCAGACTTAAGAGATATAGTTGGCTTCAACGAATATTACGATATTGAAGACAAATATAAATAATGTTTCCAAAAAAATTCTCTAAAATTCTTTTCGTTTTTTTTATGGGTTTAGGAATGAGTTTGTTAATGACCCTAATTATTACATTTATAAATACAGGTTATGATGAATTTTATTATAAAAGATTTTTCAAAGCTTGGTCTATTAGTTTGCCAGTTGCATTAGTTGCAACAACTTTTGTTGCACCGTTGGTTAATAAATTAGTGGAAAAAATTACTAAATAGAGAGGATGTCATATGAGTGAAAATATAGCTTTTATAGGAGTTGGTAATATGGGAAACCCAATGGCCTGTAATTTAAAGAACGCAGGGAAAAAGGTTAAGGTTTTTGATGTTTCAAAAGAAATGATTGATAAAGCAGTTGAAAATAATCTTGATGTTGAGAAGGATTTTGGAAAACTAATCAATAGTGAAACGTCTGTTGTAATCACTATGCTGCCTGAGGGAAAACATTCAAAAGAAGTTTATTTAAAAGAAAATGGTGTTCTAGATAAAGTTTCTAAAAATTGTCTACTAATAGATTGTTCAACAATCGATATAGATACCTCTAAAGAAATAGGAAAGAAAGCAAATGAAAAAGGTATTAAGATGATTGATGCACCAGTAAGTGGTGGAGTGATGGGTGCACAAAAAGCAACTTTAAATATTATGGTTGGTGGATCAAATGATGCATTTAATCAAGCTTTACCTATTTTAAAATTAATGGGTAAAAATATTTATCATGCTGGAGAGATAGGAAGCGGAAACGGTGCAAAGATTTGTAACAACATGTCTCTTGGAATAACAATGATTGCTGCTTCAGAGTCATTAATGTTAGCAAGAAGATTGAATATAGATATAAAGAAAGTTCATGAAATTATGAAAAATGCTTCCGGAAATAGTTGGCCTATTTCAGTTTATCCACCTTTACCTGGATTAATTGAAGGAACTCCATCTAACAATAAATATAAGCCAGGCTTTTCTGCAGGTATGATGAACAAGGATTTAAAACTTGCAAATGAATGTGCTAAAAATGCAAATGCATCTACTCCATTAGGAGAGATGGCATTAGAAATATATTCAAAGTTTTGTGAGGATGGAAACAGTTCGAAAGATTTTTCTGCTATATCAAAGGTAATTGGCGGAGATGCTTGGGATTATCCAATAGAATAATTACCAAGAGGAATTTGGACTCTCCAAAAATTTTAACTCATCTGGTGTAGATTTTCTCCCCATAACTTTATTTCGATGAGGATATCTATGAAATCGTTTAATTGCAGCGGTATGATCTTTCCAAAATTTTTTTATCTCATTATAGTTTGGATGATTAGATAAATAGTTATCCAACAATTTATATGCTCTATCATGATCTATAACTTCTTCACTGTGAATGTATGGCAATAACATGAAAAAACGTTGATATTCATCCATTTGATCAAGATACCCGTTATAGACTGCATCATTTACAATCAGTCTTGCTTTATGATCAAACTCAAAAGCTTTTTTATCATCTCTATATAAATTTCTTGAAAATTGATCCAATAAAATAACTAAAGCTAGAGTGCTTAATGGTTCATCTTGCCAATCATCATATTCATTTAAAGTAGCTTTTTCATGATCATCTTTGAATTTGTCTCTAATCAATTGATCAAAATTATCATCTCTTTTAAATCGCTTTTCAACGACCATATCATCAAACCAAAAATCTAATATTGCTTTGGCTCTATCATTCATAAACTTTGTCAACTTTTACCTGATATGATTCAACAAGTCTGTTTGTTTCATTTGCCATTGCAACAACTGCAATAAGTTCGCTTAACATCTCTGTAGTAGCACCTTTAGATTTAGCAGCGATACTGTGAGATTTAATACAATACTCACAACTATTTGTCATTGAAACTGCAACATAAATAAGCTCTTTTGTCATTTCATCCAAAGCACCTTTTTTCATCACTTGCTGTATAGAAGTCCAAGTTCTCTCTAAAGTTTCTGGGTTGTTGGCTAACATTTTCCAAAAATTGTTTATGTAGTCTGTATTTCTCTTCTTTTTTATATCTTCAAATACCTCTTTCACTTTTCCTGTAGCATCAGCTTCTTCAATCATATTAAAAACTGCCATTTCACCTCCTTAATTGTAAATTGTTTCTATTTTAGGCATTAATCTTAATAATTCCTTAGTATATTCATGATTTGGATTTTTAAACAACTCTTCCGTCTCAGACACCTCGCATAGTTTTCCATTCCTTAAAACTCCAATATCATCACACATTTGTCTAACAACTGGTAGATCATGACTTATAAAAAGGATAGTTAAATTAAGTTGTTCTTGTAAATCTTTAAGTAAATTTAGTATTTGAGCCTGAATACTCACATCCAAAGCAGATGTTGGCTCATCACAAACTAATAATCTTGGTTTTGTTGCTAATGCTCTTGCAATAGAAATTCTTTGTCTCTGTCCTCCTGAAAACTCATGAGGATATCTTTCAGCTGAAGACTTGGATAACTCCACAGAGTCTAAGAGATCATTTATATACTCATTTAATTCATTAGAGCTAATATTTGCATCATGTAACTTTATAGGTTCAGCAATGATATCTTTAACCTTAAGCCTACCATTCAACGAAGAGTACGGATCTTGGAATATCATTTGAATTTGTTTTCTAAATTTAAGTAATTCTTTGTTACTTTTTATATTATTAATACATACATCATCAAAATAAATTTCACCTGAGGTGGGTTTAAATAAATTAACAATCATTTTTGCAATTGTAGTTTTTCCACTGCCACTTTCACCAACAAGTCCAAAAGATTTTCCTTCTTGTATATTAAATGAAACAGTATCAACTGCTAATACATTATTTTGAGATTTTTCTGTAAAAAAACCTTCATTAAAAGTTTTACAGAGATTTTTTATTTGAACTAAATCTTTTTTTAAAATCTCTCTTTTATTCCATCTGTTTAAAATTTTTAAATTAATGTTTTCCTGGTTATTGCTTTCTTTCTCTATAATTTTAAATCTGGATATTTTTTTATTTGTTGGAGGAACAGAACTAACTAAACTTTTCGTATAAGTTTCTTTTGGTTCTGATAATATTTGCTTTGTTGTTCCCAATTCTACCAAATTACCATTTTTCATGACAGCAACTCTATTGGTAGTCTCTGCTATAACTCCCATATCATGTGTAATTAATATAACTGCTAAGTTTCTCTCTTTAGTCAGTTTTTTGATAAGTTCTAATATTTGTGATTGTATTGATACATCAAGTGCAGTTGTGGGCTCATCTGCAATTAACAACTCTGGTTCACAACATAGAGAAAGTGATATAACAACCCTTTGTCTCATACCTCCTGAAAATTGATGAGGATAATCATTAAATCTTTTTTCAGCATCTTTTATGCCTACTTCTTTTAAAAGATTTATTGCTTTTTCTTTTGCTTTTGAGTTACTGAGGTTTAAATGAGTTTGGATTGTTTCAATAAGTTGTTGTCCAATTGTTAAGATAGGATTTAAAGATGTCTGAGGATCTTGAAAAATAAATCCAATTTTTTTTCCTCTTAAACTTAGAATATTTTTTTTATTTTCATGAATATTTATGTCGCTTAAATAAATTGATCCTTCAGATACTTTCCCTGGTTCGTCAATTAAATCAATTATTGCATTTGCTACAGTACTTTTTCCAGACCCAGATTCCCCAACTAATCCTACAATTTCTCCTCTTTTTATCTCAATATTAATATCTTTTGCAGCATGAACTGTCTCTTTTCTCAATTTATAATCTACACTTAAATTTTGTATTTTTAAAAAACTCATTTTTTCAATTTAGGATTAAGAGTGTCTCTCATCCAGTCTCCTAATAGATTAATGGAAAAAGCCAAAATAACTAAGAATATTGCTGGAAAAAAAGTTATCCACCATTCACCAGAAAATAAAAAGTCATTTCCAAGTCTTATTAATGTTCCTAAAGAAGGAGTAGTTGGAGGAACGCCAACACCTAGAAAACTCAATGTGGCTTCCGCAATTATTGCTAATGCAAGACCTATAGTTCCTATAACAAGCACTGGTCTCATAATATTTGGAAGAATATGTTTAAACATTACTATAAAATTAGAAACTCCAATAATTGTTGATGCTGAGACATAATCTTTATTTTTTTCAACTAAAGTTGCTGCTCTTGATACTCTTGCAAACTGTGGCCACTCTGAAATACCAATTGCAAAAATTAAAACATATATTGCCATCTCGTCATGAAGTTCACGCGAAATTATACCTCTCGCAATACCATCAACAAGAAGTGCCATCAAAATACTTGGAACTGTTAACTGAACATCAGTTAATCTCATAACAATCATTTCGTACTTACCACCAAAAAAACCAGCAGTAAGACCTAATCCAACTCCTAAAATTAAACTAAATAAAATTGCTGAGAAACCAACAATCAAAGATATTCTAGATCCATAAAGAATAGTCGATAACATATCTCTTCCTTGTCCATCAGTACCAAGTAAAAATTCTACTTTTCCTTCGCTAGTCCAAGATGGTGGGGTGAATGCATCCATTAAAGATAAAGAAGATGGGTCGAATGGATTATAAGGTGTAATAAATTCTACAAAAAATGAACAGAAAAATATTATTGCTAATAAAATCGATGAAACTATTGCTGTAGGAGATTTTATAAAACTAAAATAAATTTCACTATCTTTTATTTTATCCCAAGTTGTTAAAGCTTTATTATCCACTAGCTGAATCTCCTTTAACTCTAATTCTTGGATCTATAAAGTAATACAAGATATCGACTATAAAATTTATCATTACAAAAACGAATGCTATAAATACTAAATATGCTGACATAATTGGAATATCTACAAACTGAACAGCTTGAATAAAAAGAAATCCCATACCTGGCCATTGAAATACTGTTTCTGTAATAATTGAAAATGCAATTAATGTTCCAATATTTATACCAGCAATAGTTATTACTGGAATTAGTCCATTTTTAAGTGCGTGCTTATAATTAATGCTTTTTTCATTAATGCCTCTGGCTCTTGCAAACTTTATGTAATCAGTCTGAAGTATTTCCATCATTTCAGCTCTAACGAGTCTTATTATATAGGTCATTTGAAAAAGACTTAAAGTAACTGATGGCAATATGATTGCTTTTAATCCTGATATGGTTAAAAAGCCAGTCGACCAAAATCCTAGATCTACTACCTCGCCTCTTCCAAACGATGGTAGAACGCCCAATATAACTGCAAAAAGATAAATAAATAAAATACCAATTACAAAAGTTGGAAGAGAAACACCTAATAAAGAAACTGCTAAGATAAAATCACTCAAAAAACCTTTTCTTTTTATGCCTGTATATACTCCCAATAAAGTACCTGAAACCAATGCAATTAAAGCAGATATTAAAACTAATTCAATTGTTGCCGGTAATCTTTCAATGATTAATTCTGATACAGGTCTTCTTAATTGATAAGATATTCCAAATTCTCCTTTTGAGGCATTAATTATAAACCTAGTAAATTGCACATGAATTGGGTCCATTAAACCCAAAGTTTCTCTTAACTCAGCTCTTTCTTCATCTGATGTTTCCTCGCCTACCATGTTATTTATTGGGTCTCCTACAAAATTAAAAAGAGAGAATGATACAAAAGCTACGACAAGCATAACCATTGCAGATTGAAACAATCGTTTGAAAAAATACTTTATCAATTTATGAAATTTTATTTTTATACAAGCCCTTTAATTAAAAAGGGCTTGTAATAAATTATTTAGTCAAAGCTCGCAAAACGGAATAACGGTTCGTTATTCGGTCTTATCGGAACATTAACATCTTTTTTTGCAGCCCAAGATATAACTTGGTGATGTAAAGGAAGATAAGAAATATCATCTTTTACTATTTTCCAAGCTTTAGCTATCGCAGCATTTCTCTTATCTAGGTTAACCTCACCTTCCATAACTCTTATCGCAGCATCTACATCAGAGTTACTAAAGTTAACTCTGTTCCAGCTTGCTCCACTTTCATATAGGTAATGGAAAACATAATGACTATCTAAAGTCGGAACTCCCCAACCTAACATATAAAAGTCACCTTGATTATCTTTTAGTTCTTTAAAGTGCTTACTTTTTGTTTGGGCAAATAGATTTACTTTAACACCAATTTTACCTAACATACCAACTACAGCTGTACATATAGCTTCATCATTTACATACCTGTCATTTGGACATCTAAGCTCAACTTCAAATCCATTTGGATATCCAGCATCAGCTAAAAGTTTTTTTGCAGCAGCTACATCATAAGGAAGTCTCTTATCAAGTTCCTCTGTGTATCCATTAACACCTGGAAAAGTGATTATTCCAGCAGGTTCACTTAAACCTCTCATTACTTTTTTCTTAATAGCCTCAATATCTATTGCTTGATAAAGAGCTTGTCTAACTGCTTTCTTTTTAAATGGGTTATCACCTGTGTTACCTGTTCTAAGTTTATCTGCTCCCTGATCCATTCCAAGGAATATAGTTCTCATTTGAGCAGTACTTTCAACTTTGTGAGCAGGTGAATTTTTAATTCTAGCCAAATCTTGAACTGGTGCATCAGTAACAACATCTATTTCACCAGATAAAAGAGCTGCAACTCTAGTAGCTGCATTTTTTATAGGTAGTAGATGAATTTCCGTTACTTTGTCATCTTTCATACTACCCCACCATTTTTTATTACGTTTGAAAACTGTTTTAGTATTTGGTTCTCTTAATGTAATTTTAAATGGTCCAGTTCCCATAGCATTTGTAGCTGAAAATGTTTCTTGTCCAGCATCCCAGTTCTGTGCCATAACTGCAAAATTCTTTTCACTCCATTTTTTTGACATTATAAAAATGTTTGAAAGTTGGTTTAAAAGAATTGGATTTGGTTTACTTGTTGTTATTTCTACTGTGTAGTCATTAACTGCTTTTACACCTGATACTGTACTAATATATTCTTTAAAATCAGATGTTCTTTGTTTTGCTCTTAAAATACTAAATACAACATCTTCAGATGTAAATGGAGTCCCATCAGAAAATTTAACATCTTCTCTTAATTTAAAGATCCAAGTATTAGGACCTTGAGTTCTCCACTCGGTTGCTAGTTGAGGTCCAATTTTCATATCTAATCCTCTAGTAACTAGAGCTTCATATACTTGTCTAGATACTTGAGTAGTTGGACCTTCGTTTTGAGCATGAGGATCAAGTGTTAAACTATCACCCTGCATTGACCATTTAATAGTTTTTGCAAATACTTGTGTTGGAGCAAAAGCTAGAAAAAAAGCCAATAAAATTTTTATAAAATACCCATACTTCATTTCTCTCTCCTATATTATTAAAATAAAAATCTAACTTATTAATTATGTAAACTAAAGTGATTTAATTCACTATTTTTTTGAAGTTTTCGTAAAGAATTTTAGAATATTTATTCATAGATTGAATATTGTCTTTCGCATCACTATCAAATTTATTAAGAGCTCCCTGTCCTAACTGACTCTCTAAAGCAGACTTATATTCAGGCACACATCCCCATTCTCCTACAGTAGTATCTTTTATCTCTATATGAAATTGAATACCATAAGCATGTTTTTTGTATTTAAAAATTTGGTATTTCGTTTCAGGAGATGACGCTAAAAGAGTTATATCATTATTATTTTCTAGATTTTGAACTTCATATGAGTGCCATTGAAGTGATTTAATAATATCAGGATATTCTTTAAATAATAAATCATCCTTTTTACTATTTAAAAAATTAATATCTAAAATACCTATTTCTGGATTTTTTGATTTAACCACTTTACCTCCAACTACCTCTCCTAATAATTGACAACCTAAACAAAAACCTAAATACGGTTTATTTAAATCTACAACAAATTCTTTGATTTTCTTTTTTTCATCTATTAACCACGGGTAATCTTTTTCCATCCAAGTATCCATTGGTCCACCCATACAAAACATTGCATCAAATCCAGTTAAATTATCAGGTATCTTTTCACCCTCATCAAGTTCTATAGTTTTAATATTAATTTTATCCTCTAACATTAAATCTTTAATATAACCAGGATCCTCAATTTTAATATGTTGAAGAACAATTATATTTTTCATGTGGCTGGCTTGAGCAATTTTAAAATTTTTTTATGATTTGATGAATTATTTGAAACAATTATATTTCCACCCAATGAAGCATCCTTATTATCCCATGTAGTAATTATTCCACCTGATGCTTTTATAATTGGTATTATTGGATGTATATCCCAAATTTTGTTAGCACATTGAGCTACAACATCTAATCTTCCTTCTGCTAATTGACAGTATGTTAGTGCATCGAAACATGGAAACTGCATTCTCTTAACAAATTTCATAATTTTTTTTTGTTTTTGAAAAGACAAAGTTCCATGAAAAGCCGCAGCTAACTTTAAATAATTAAATTTAATTTTTTTGTTAACTTTTAATTTTCTTCTTTTTCCATTTTCAAATACAAAAGCAGATTTGTCATTTTGATTTAAATAATATCTTCTCATTCTTGGGAAATTGGCTAACCCAACCATTGGTTTATTCATATAATTTAAAGAAATTAAATTGCTCCATGTAGGATTACCGGCAACAAATGATCTTGTTCCATCAATTGGATCAATTATCCAAGAAAATAGACTTTTTGTTTTTTTTACTCCAAACTCTTCACCAATAATTTGGTGATCTGGGAACTTGTCATTAATCTTTTGTCTTATAAATTTTTCAAAAGCTTTATCAGCACTGGTAACTGGATCGTAACCTTTGCCTTTTAACTTGTTATTAATTGTAAAAGTTTTGTTAAGTTTAGTGTAATAGAAATTAGTTAAATCCTTAGCAAGCTTATTCAAAAAGGTGTAATAAATCCTGAAATCTTTTGTTTTTTTGAAGGTCATTTATCTGATGAGTAATAGTTAAAATATACAACTAGTTCAAATAAAATATCTTGAAAATTTTAGAATTTGGTAGAAGAATCCAGATAGATGAAAATAGAAATCGATTCTAAAAAAGTATTTATAAATAGTGGAGATAATAAAAAAGAAATACATCCTTTTTGGCTTAGAGAAAGAATAAATAACGAAGATGCTCTGGATAAAGGAAATCAACAAAGATTATTTGATCCAAATTCTATAAATACTAATATTGATATAGAAAAAATTGAGAATGAAGATGGATTGCTTAATTTATTTTTCAATGATGGGACCAATTATAAAATAAAAGAAGATCAAATATTAAGTGAGTATAAATCGCAAAATCTTGATCCTATTTCAATTGATAAAATTAAATGGGATTCAAATTTTAATAATTTTCAAAAATTTAAATTTGAAAATGATATTTTTGAAAAAAAAATCATGTATGAGTTGTTGGTATCATTCTATAAATATGGTTTTGTAGTTTTAACTAATGTTCCAACTGAAGATAATTTTATTATTAAATTTGCAAATTCAATTGGTAGTGTTAGAAGAACAAATTTTGGTGAATTTTTTAATGTGAGATCTGTTGCTAATCCAAATGATTTGGCTTATACATCGTTAGCATTATCTCCACACACAGATAATCCGTACAGAAAACCAGTTCCTTGTGTTCAATTATTGCATTGTATTACAAATAATGTGAGCGGAGGAAATTCTACCTTGGTTGATGGTTACACAGTAAGTGAAAAAATCAAAAAGGATTATCCAGAATATTATGAAATTTTATCTTCAGTTAAAGTAAAATTTAAATTTATAGATAAAACAATTGTTCTAGAAGATATGTCTGAGTTAATTAAACTAGATGAAAATAATCATTTTAAACAAGTTAGATTTAGTCCAAGATTAGATTATGCTCCGATATTAGAAAAATCGAAATTGGATTTATTCTATAAAGCTAGAAATAAAATTTCTGAATTATATAACTCTGATAAATATAAAGTTGAGTTCAAATTAGAAAATGGAGATTTATTAATGATGGACAATCACAGATTACTTCATGGTAGAACAAAGTATGATGTCAATGAAGGTGATAGATATTTACAAGGATGCTACATTGATTTCGACAGTACAGAAGGTAAACTTAGACATTTAAAAAGAAAATTTAATCTTTAAATAATTCTTCTATTTTTTCTTCAGCATTTTTTATCGATTTTTCATAATCTAAAGCCATTTGATCTGCTGCAACTATATCAATTTTTTTAATACCAAAAAAATTTAACATATGTATCAGCCATGGAGTTAAAAAGTCTTCTTCCCCTTGTATTTTTGTTCCACCAGAAGTAATTACTAAGTAGACCTGCTTATCTTCTAATAAACCTTTTCTTCTTCCGTCATCCCCGTATTTAAATGTCAATTTTACTCTGGCCGCGAGATCTGCCCAAGCTTTCAGTGTTGCTGGTGGACCAAAATTATAAATTGGCACTGATATAATGATTACATCACATTCTTTTAACTCCGATACTAACTTGTCAGACAATTCAAACATTTTTTTATGTTCATCTGTTTGCTCATTCTCAGGAATTTTCATTCCAGACTCAGTTAAACCAGATATAAAAAGCATTTCGTCATCTAGGTCTCTATAAATGACCTCATCATTATCTTTTTTAACTTTATCAAGTACTTTTTTTGCAAGCATCCTTGAGGTAGAACCTTCTTTTCTAGCACTACAATCGATTTGGTATATTTTCATTTTTATCCAAGTTTTTGAAGTATAGGAAAATACTTTAATATGTAAAATCCTAAAGCTTGTAACTGGTTTGTAATCATTAATATTCCTGTTATCAATAATAATCCTCCACCAACTCTTGAAATAGTTATCATTTTTGATTTTAGATTTTTTGTAACAACCATAAAACGTTGAATCAAATAACCTGATGCAATAAATGGCAATGCTAATCCAAGTGAATAAAACACAAGTAACAATATACCTCGGTTCAAACTTTGCTCGATCGAAGCTAAAGCTAATATTGATCCCAAAATAGGACCAATACATGGAGTCCATCCAAATCCAAAAGCCATACCAACTAATATGGAGCTAAAATTTCCTGATTTAATCTCAGTATTAATTCTTTTTTCATAATTCAAAAACTTAATATTAATTAATCCCATAATATGAAGGGAGAAAATGATTATAATACTTCCTGCAATAATTCTTAATTCAAAAGAGTTACTTAAAATTAAAGAACCTAAAAAAGTTGCGGTAGCTCCAAAGCTTATAAAAACAATTGAAAAACCAAAAGTAAATAAAACTATGGGGAATATATTAATTGTTTTTTTTTCTAATAACTCATTTAAAGAGCTTCCAGAAATATAAGATATATATCCAGGTATTAATGGAAGTACACATGGAGATAAAAAGCTTATCAATCCAGCTCCAAATGCAACAAATAATTCTATCATTTAACCAGTATTTTTCATTGCAGCTGAAATACCTGCAATAGAAGTTAATAATGCATCATTAAGATCATTTTTTTTATCTGAATTTAAATTTTTGTTTTTGATTTTATTCATAACTACTGCTTGAATTATATTTAATACTTCTGTGTAAATATTTCTTACAATAACTCCTGATCTAAATTTTTTCCTTTCATATATAATTTCTTTTGGCGTAATCTTTTTATTTAATTTTTTAATAACTCCGAATTGGAACCTGAGTTTTTTTCCAACTCTTTTTAAATTTTTGTCAGCTAAATACTCCTCATATATTTTTGAAATATCTGGGTCCACTTTTGAAATTACCATATCCAATATATCCATCATTGAATTGAAGAAAGGCCAGTTTTTTTCCATATCAATTAGTGTTTTTTCAAATTTTTTAATTGATGAATATCTTAAAGCTTCTGCACTTCCAAGCCATGCTGGGAGCATTAGTCTTATTTGTGTCCAAGCAAATACCCAGGGTATTGCTCTTAAACCTTTGATATTATCAATATTCTTTCTTTTAGACGGTCTTGATCCAATTGAAAGTTTTCCTAAAGACACATGTGGCGTAACGGTTTTAAAATATTTAATAAAATCTGAACTTTGATTAATATTTTTTCTATATGAACTTTTTGAAATATCAGACATTTTTTCAATTAGATTTCTCCAATCTTTTTTAGGGACTGGCGGTGGTGTTAATGTTGCCTCCATTACCGCTCCTATATAGCTACATAAATTATAAATTGCTAAAGGCTGATATCCATATTTCTGCTGAATAACTTCTCCTTGATCAGTTATTCTAATTTTTCCATTAACTGTATTTGGCGGCTGAGATTTTAAAGTAGCTTGAATTGGGCCTCCACCTCTGCCCGCTGAACCACCTCTTCCATGAAAGAAAGTGACATCTATTTTATATTTTTTTGCAATTTTAATAATTTCTTCTTGAGCCTTATATTGATGCCAACTTGCACAAATTTTTCCAGCATCTTTGCTTGAGTCTGAATATCCAATCATAACTTCTTGTTTATTTTTTATTAAATCTCTGTACCACTTTAATGAAAACAAGCTGGCCATTATTGATTTTGCATTAATTAAGTCATCTAATGTTTCAAATAAAGGGACAACTCTTAATTTATCCTTAATGTTTGCTTCTTTTTGCAAATATAAAACAGAGAGAATGTCAGATGCAGATGATGTCATTGAAATAACATAAGCCCCTAAACATTCAGACGGCTCTTCAGATAAAATTTTAAATGTTGACCAAACTTCTTTATTTTCTTTATTTTTAAAATTAAAATTTTTTATGAAATTTGATTTTTTTTTCATCTTAGATGATAAAAATTTAATTTTTTCCTTCTCACTCCATTTTAAATAATTAAGTTTATTTTTTTTCTTAATAAGTTCATTAATTAACTGTGAGTGTCTAGATGACTCTTGTCTAATATCTAGTTTTGCCAGATTAATTCCAAAACATTTTGTTCTTCTCATTAAATCTAATAATTCACCACTCGCTATATTTTCACTTTGATTTTCCTCTAAAGACTCACGGACAATTCTAAGAGGTTTTAAAATTTCTTCTTTTGAGTTTAATAATTTGTTATAGTCCAAAGGTTTTTTGTTCACTATAAACTGTTCAATTGCTCGATGAGTAAATCGCATTTTATCTCTTAAAGGTCTTAAGAAAACTCTGTAAGGTTCAAATGATTTTCCTGTAAGTCTTTGAATTTTTTTTGAACACTTTTTCATTGAATATGATCTAATTAATTTAGTGAGTTCTTTTTCATACAATTTTGCTGCTTCCCATCTTGATAATAGCAAAACTTCTTTGGTTACTTTTGATGTTACATTTGGATTTCCATCTCTATCACCACCCATCCACGATCCAAACTCAATGGGATTAAAATTTTTGGGCAAACCTTTTCCCATATTTTTCAAAAATATATCATTGAGTCTTCTGTAGACTTTTGGAATAGTTTCCCAAAGACTATCCTCTATTATTGCAAGACCCCATCGCGCTTCATCGGCTGGAGATGGTTTTGATCTTTTTAAGTCATCTGTATTCCAGATAATGGTAAATTCATCATGAATTTTTTTATTTAAAGATTTTATTTTTGAAGAGTGATCTTTAAATAACTCTCTATCCTCAAGTATTTCTGTAATTTTATGATATTTTTGAATTAAAGTTCTTCTTTTGACCTCTGTTGGATGGGCTGTCAAAACTATTCCAATATTTAAATTTTTTGCAAAACTATATATTTTATTATTATTAATTTTTTTATTTTTAAATAATTTCTCAAAAATTTCTTCTATAAAAATATTTTTTTGATTTTTACCGTCTCTTTTATTTTCATATTGATTTAGTTGTCTAGATGCATCAATAGACTCAGCTAGATTTATAAAATTCATAAAATGATTAAATGCTCTTGCAAGCTTGTAAGTATTTTTAGGATTAATACTTTTTATTTCACTAGAAATTTTTTTATATGATTTTTTTTGGATTTTATTTGCTTTTGATAACCTTCTAATTTTCTCAACAAGATTATAAAAGCTTTTCCCTTCTTGTTCTTTAATTACATTTCCTAATGAATTTCCTAAAAACCTAACATCCTCTCTCAAAGATTTTGTAGGAATTCTCTCATAATATAAGTCTCTCTTGATCACAATTTATTATATCAAAAAAGAGATTATATTTGGATTAAATTGCAACTACTTTTGATTTTTGTTCACCAAGAAGTTCAATTGAAAGCCTCATTTCATCACCTGCTTTTAAAAATTTTTGTGGCTTCATTCCCATTCCAACTCCTGGGGGCGTTCCTGTTGTAATAATATCTCCTGGTTGAAGGGACATATATCTACTTACATATGAAACAATATGATCTACATTAAAAATCATTGTTTTTGTATTACCTGTTTGCATTCTTTCGCCATTTAAATCTAATTCCATATTTAGGTTGTTTACATCATTAATCTCATCTTTGGTTACAAGATATGGACCAACAGGACCAAATGTATCGTGCGATTTTCCTTTTACCCATTGTCCCATTTTTTCTATTTGCCACTCCCTCTCACTTACATCATTCACTAAACAATAGCCTAAGATATAATCTTGTGAATTTTTTTCTGGAATATTTTTTGCATTTTTTCCAATAACTAAACCTAACTCAACTTCCCAATCTAGTTTTTTTGAATAGCTTGTAATTTCAATATCATCATTTGGTCCATTGATTGAACTAGTGGCTTTCATAAAAACAATTGGTTCTGTTGGTGGTTTTGCTCCAGTTTCTGCGGCATGGTCAGAGAAATTTAATCCGATTGCAATAAATTTTCCTGGTTTAGTTATACATGAACCAAATCTAGTATTCTTTGAAATTTCTGGAAGCGATGATAAATCAACTTTCTTGATTTTTTCAAATGTTTCAAAATTTAAATTAGTTGGATCTAAATCATTTATATATTTGGAAATATCTCGCAAATTTCCATCTTTATCCAATATAGCTGGCTTTTCTCTATTTTTTTCTCCTACTCTTAGTAATTTCATTTCATCTCCAAAAATTATTTATAGCTTTTGTATAACGAACTATGATCATAATTACCTAAACCATTTTTAACAAGCTTATTATACATTTTTTTTACTATTTTAGATAAAGGTAATTCTAACTTTTTATTTTTCGCACAATCAATGATGTTATTCATATCTTTTAATTGCGAAAAATTTTTTCCTCTTGGTTTAAAATCATTTTTAATCATTCTTAGTCCGTGAGTTTGCAAAACTTTACTGTCAGCCCATCCTCCTTTTAATGCTTTGAGAATATTAATTGGGTTTACGTTATTTTTTTGTGATAGTTTAATTGCTTCTGCAACAGATCCGATTGTAATTCCAACTATTATTTGATTAGCTAATTTTGCTATTTGACCTGCTGAATTTTTTCCAACTAGAACAGGATTGCCTAATTTCTTAAGTATATTTAAATTTTTAGAAAAAACTTTCTTATCTCCACCAACCATTATGGCTAGCTTTGCATTCTCTGCACCATTTGTGCCTCCTGAAACTGGTGCGTCTAAAAAATTAATTTTATATTTTTTTAATAATTTTGATAAATTAATTGCTGTTTTTGGATTTGCAGAGCTCATATCTATAACAGTAGATCCTACTTTTAAATTTTTTAAAAATTCTGAGTTGAAATATATTTTTTTTATAGCCTTATCATCAGATAACATTGTAATTATTAGATCTCGGTCTGAAACAACTTCCTTTAAAGAATTACATACTTTTGCGCCAAATTTTTTTAATTTAAGGGCTTTACTTTTAGTTCTATTAAAAACTTTGACTTGATATTTTGATTTGAGGAGATTTTTTGCCATTGGATATCCCATTAAACCTATTCCAATAAAACCAATTTTAACTTTTTTCATATTTTATTGATTTAATTCACTAGATCTTCCTAGATCAGCAGCTCCTCTTACTCCGCTAGAGTCACCGTGAATATGTTTTAATACTTTTGTATTTACAGTGTCGCTAAACACATATTTTTTTAATTTAGGATTTATATTCTTATAAATTTGCTTCATATTTGAAACACCTCCACCTAAAACTATAGCTCCAGGATCAACAATATTTATGACTTGTGAAAGTCCTCTTGCTAGATAATCTAGATATTGAGAAATAAATTCTAAAGATTTTTCATCTCCATTATTAGCATTATCTTGTATAATTTTAGCATCGAGATTAATTTTAAACATATCATAAAAATGTCTTGAGAAACCTGGGCCCGATAAAAAAGTCTCTATACATCCTTTTTTTCCACAATAACAATCATGTCTATTCCATTTGTCATTTGAGCCCAATGGCATCTGATTATGGCCCCACTCTCCTGTTATGTTATTATGACCATTGATAATTTTATTGTTTATAACAAGACCACCGCCAACTCCTGTTCCGATTATTACTCCAAAAACAACTTCATCATTTTTTCCTGCTCCATCAATTGACTCCGACAATGCAAAACAATTTGCATCATTTTCTAAAAAAATATTTCGATTTAATCTAAGTTCTAAATCTTTTTTTAATGGTCTATTATTTAGCCATGTTGAATTACCACCTTTTATACAGTCATTTTCAAAAGAAAGAGCTCCAGGAGAACCTACACCTACACTACATTTAGATTTATATTTATTCTCTAAATAATTTACTAGTTCACAAACTATATCAAGTGTACCGTTGTAATTTTTTGGGGTTGATTTTCTTATTCTCTCTAACTCATTACCTTTTTTATCTAATATAATGGACTCTGTTTTAGTTCCACCTAAATCAATACCAATATACATTTTAATATGAGCTTGACTGCTTCCAGATGTTAATATTACCATCTTTTGCAGTTTTATTAATTATTTTCATTTCAGAGGCTGAAAAACTAAGTTTGTTTAGACTTTCCAAATTTTCTTTTAATTGTTTTAAACTTCTAACTCCTATTAGAGCAGATGTTACATAATTATTTGATAAAACCCAAGAAATTGCCATTTGAGATAAAGATTGCCCTCTTTTAATTGCAATCTTATTTAAATCAGAAACAATCTTTAAGTTTTTTTTTGTTATTAAAGATTTATCTAAGTATGATGTAATATCACTTGCTCTTGAAACTTTAGGTATCTTTTTTAAATATTTATCTGATAGCATTCCTTGAGCTAGTGGAGAAAAAGCAATACATCCAATTTTTAGTTTTCTTATTGTCTTAGTTAAATCTTTTTCAATCCATCTATTTATTAACGAATATGATGGTTGATGAATAAACAATTTAATATTTCTTGATTTTAAAATTTTGTAAATTTGATTTGTCTTTTTGGAGGAATAAGATGAAATGCCAATATATAAAGCTTTTCCAGATTTATAAATACTTTCTAAGGCATCTGCTGTCTCTTCTAAAGGTGTATTTGGGTCAAATCTATGTGAATAAAATATGTCAAAATAATCAACTTTCATTCTTTTTAAACTTTGATCACAACTTGCGATAATATGTTTTTTTGATCCCCATTCTCCATATGGTCCTTCCCACATATCATAACCAGCTTTAGATGATATGATGAGTTCGTCTCTATATTTTTTTAAGTCTTTACTTATTATTTTTCCAAAATTAATTTCAGTACTTCCATATGGTGGGCCATAATTATTCGCCAAATCAAAATGAGTAATACCTCTATCAAAAGCGTAAAATAAGATTTTTTTAATATTTGAAAGCGGGATTTTGGCTCCAAAATTATGCCAAAGACCCAAGCTTATTAAAGGTAATTTTACACCGCTGTCACCGCATGTCCTATATAACATATTTGAGTATCTATTTTTGGATGCAGAGTATTTCATAAAAAAAATATTAAATTAAATACATTAATAAGTAGCTCTTCCCCCGCTTAGATCAAACACTGCTGCAGTTGCAAAAGAGTTTTCTTCACTAGCTAAATAAGTTACTAAAGAAGCCAATTCATTAACTTTTGCAAACTTATTTCTTGGAATCTTTGAAAGCATGTAATTTATATGCTCTTCGGTCATTTGATCAAATATTCTTGTTTTTGCAGCCGCTGGTGTTACACAATTTACTGCTATATTTTTTAATGCTAATTCTTTTCCTAGAGATTTTGTTAAACCAATAACTCCAGCTTTTGATGTGCTATAAGCTCCAGCATTAGGATTGCCTTCTTTTCCAGCAATTGATGCAATATTAACTATTCTTCCATAATTATTTTTTTCCAAATAAGGAACAACTGCTTTGCAACAGTAAAATACTGCATTTAAATTTAATTGAATTACTTTTTCCCATTCCTCAATAGGATATTCTGCAACTGTTTTGTTCATGCCAGTTATCCCAGCATTGTTTATAAAGATATCTATTTTATTATGTTCAGTCTCAATATCTTTTAAGCTTTTAGAAATCTCTTCAAAGTTACATACATTTACAATTTTATAACTTATGCTTTCTGAATTTATTTTTTCAACAGCTTTCTTTGCTTCTTGTTCATCAATATCCCATATAACAACTTTTGCTCCTGATTGAATGAATCTTTCCGCTATTGCAAATCCAAAACCTTGAGCTCCACCTGTTATAACTGCAACTCTGTTACTTAGATCAAACTTTATCATTTTTTTTTCTTTCTCTTTATTAATGGAAAACTTAAAGCAATTAAAGATAAAACAAAAAATGTTAATGCAATAGGTCTTTGGAGAAACATTAACCAGTTTCCATCGAAAATAACAAGCGATTGTCTTAAAGTTCCCTCTACCAATTCACCTAAAATTAAACCTATAATTACAGGCACAACTGAAAATCCATATCTTCTCATAAAGAAACCAATAACTCCAAATAATAGCATCAACCAAACATCAATAATTGACTGATTTAAAGAATATGTTCCACAAACAGAAACTGCAAAAATCATCGGCCATAATAATTTATTCGGAACTAGAGTTATTCTTGCAAATATTTTAGCTCCAAAAAATCCTAATACGAAGAATAAAATATTTGCAATTAGCATTGATCCAAATATTCCATAAAGAAACTCAGGTTGCTCTCTAAATAAATCTGGACCCGGTCTTACACCATGTATGATTAATCCTGTAAGTATTACTGCTGTAGTCGCACTACCAGGAATACCTAAAGCTAGCGTTGGAACCATGGCTCCTCCGGTAGCAGCATTATTTGCTGCTTCAGCTCCAGCTATTCCTTCAATTGATCCTTTTCCAAAATCCTCAGGTTTTTTTGACCATCTTTTTGCTTCAGCATATCCTATTAATGATGCAACAGTTCCTCCCTCTGCTGGTAAAACACCAATGAATGATCCTATGCCGCTAGATCTAATTATTGTTTTCCAAGTTTTTTTATAATCATCGATTGATGGAAGTTTAACTGCCTTTAAAGCCACTCTATTAAATATTTGATTAATTAAAGTAGATTGAGTTAACATTTCACTAATAGCAAATAAACCTACTACTACTGGAATAAAACCAATTCCTTCGGTCAATTCATTAATTCCAAATGTAAACCTATCTATAGATGTCATAAAATCTTTACCAACAGTTGAAATTAGAATTCCAAAAGCACCAGCAATTAAATTTTTAATAGGACTACCTTCACCAATTGATGCAAGCATAGTTAATCCAAAGATTGCTAGCGCAAAATATTCAGGTTGACCGAATTCGTAAGCTAAATTTGCAAGTAAAGGAGCAAAAAATATAAGAACTATAACACTAGCAATTCCACCAATTACGCTTGAAACAGTAGCCATACCTAAAGCTCTTCCGGCTTCTCCTTTTTGTGCTAAAGGGTAACCATCCAAACATGTGGCTGCTGCTGCAGGGGTTCCAGGGGTATTTATTAAAATTGCGGTAATCGCACCCCCATAAGTTCCTGCACAATAAATTGCAGTTAGTAATACAATTGCAGATAGTGGATCTAGCGTCATCGTAAATGGTAATATTAAAGCACCACCTGTTGTTGGTCCTAGTCCAGGAAGAACTCCAAGAATTAATCCAAAAATTGTTCCAAAAAATAAAACAATTAATAATTTATAGCTAAATAAAGGAGCAAAGATTAAACCTAAATTTTCCATTTTATCCGTAATAAAGATTTGTAATAATTCCAGGTGGAAATCGTAATCCTAAAATTGTTTCAAAAAATATAAAAACAATTAAAGGAAATATAATTGATACCATTATCAAATAGGTAACTCTTCTTTCTCCCCAAAAGTAAGAAACTATGATTGAAAGTAATGCTATGCCTAAAAAGAAATCTAAAAATTTTGAAACAGTTATAAAAACAAAAAATGAAAGCAAAGTAATATAAAATGAATTAGGTAATTTTTTTTCATTTTTCCAGGGATTTTTAAGAGAAATAAAATAAGTTAATAAAGTTAGGGCAATAATTAAAATTAATAGGGCCTTTGGAAATGTTGCTGGCTGTATACCTCTATTTAATATAGGAGGTACTATGTCAAAAGTAAACGTAAAGTATAATAGAATTGAAGAAATTACTATTATTACAACTGATACAATGAATGAACTTTTAAAAAAAAGGGACAAACTTTTGTTTGTCCCTTTTTCGTTATGTACATCATTCATTTAAATGTACAAAATTTATTAATTAATGTAACCCAATGCTTTGAGTTGAGCTGTCATTTCAGCAAGCATTTCTTCCATTTGCTTGCCCCATTCATCTGCACCTACAACACTAGTCTCATCAAGACCAATTTCTGTTAGGAAATTTTTATAGTAGTTGTGGCTCATAGCTTTCATCATTCCAGCTTCTAGTTGTTTAACTCTATCTGCTGGAGCACCTTTTTTAGTCACGAAACCTCTAACAGTAGATAAAGAAACAGGTATCCCTAATTCTTTTGCTGTAGGAGAGTCTCCTATTTTAGCCATTCTATTATTTGCTAATACAACTGAAACACAAAGTTTGCCTTCATTAATTTCAGTTAGGGCTTCACCTAAATTTAAAACTCCTACATCAATATCACCCTTGATTAGGTTAGTTTTAATTGGCGCAACACCTTTGTAAGCAACAATAGTTGGATCTTTTAATCCACCTTTTTTAGTAAATGCAATTGCACTAACATCATCAATTCCACCAGTATGAGTTGTTCCATATTTTAGTGATTTTGATTTTTGCGTGCTAATAAATTTCTTAGCATCTTTGATGTCATTATTACAGTTAACAACAAATAGTTGAGGATCATCAGTTCCTCTAGCTAGCGGTTGCATATCACTTATTTTGACTTTTGTTTTACCTAAAGCCATTGATACTGCGTGACCAGTAGTCCAAGTCAAAGTGTGATTACCGTCAGCAGGAAGTGTCATCATATAGTCCATAGATGCAGCTCCACCACCACCTTTTTTATTAACTAATTGCATGTCTTGTTTTAAAACTCTTCTTGCTCTTAACAACATCATTCTCGTAGTAACATCTGTTCCACCGCCAAAACCAGCATGAGTAATTGCTTGTATTGGATGACCATCTGCTTTTGCAGATGTAATCATAAGTGGAAGTGCTACAACAAAAAATTCAGTTACTAAAAAAGCAGCAGCTAAAAATAGTTTAAAGCTTTTTTTCATTATTTCCCTCTTAAGTTAATTTATATTTAAATATTTAATCATAATCTGTTAGAAACAGTAAGAAAAAAGATGACAAATAAGAAAAAAAATATTGCTTTATTGCTTGGAGATCCATCAGGTATTGGACCAGAACTTATATCAAAACTTTTGACCCAAAACGAACTATCGAATGCGAACATTACTGTAATTGGAGAACAAAATATTCTAAATTCTGGAGATAAAATTTCAGGAAATAATTCAGACCTAGAAATTGTTACTGATTTTGATGACATAAATTTTGAAAAAAAAAATAAATATTTTTTAGATATCTCTAAGGGTAGGAACAAAGATTACAATTTATCAGAGTGCTCTGCAGAATCTGGAGAAACAGTTTTAAATGCATTAAATTTAGCACTAGAACTTGCGAAAGAAAAAAAAATTGATGCTATAAATTTTGGTCCTTTTAATAAGACAAGCTTAAAATTAGGTGGATGTAAATTTGATGACGAATTACATCATATGGCTGATAAGTTAAACGTAAAAAATTTTTTTTGTGAATTTAATGTTGTAGATAATTTTTGGACTGCTCGAGTGACATCTCATATACCTATCAAAGAAGTTTCACAGCACATTAAGAAAGATAAAATAATGAAGCCTATAAAATTGATTAATGAAGCAATGAAATTAAATGGTATAGAAAATCCAAGAGTTGCTGTACAAGCTCTAAACCCCCATGCAGAGTTTGGTACTGAAGAACAAGATGAGATAATACCAGCAATAGAGGAAGCAAAAAAACTTGGTATTAATGCTGATGGTCCTTTACCATGTGATACTTCTTTCATTACAGCATTTAAAAATAAAAATCATGATTGCATTGTTGGAATGTATCATGATGCTCTTCAATCTGGACTAAAGGCTTTTGGATTTGATAGAGGGGTAACAGTTCAAGGCGGTCTTCCAATTCCAATAACAACACCTGCACATGGAACTGCATTTGATATTGCTGGAAAAAATCAGGCAAATTTGGAGCCTACATTGCAATCGTTTAAAATTGCATTAAGAATGGCTCAAAATTTAAATTAAATGTCTAAAATTAAAGATATAAGAACAAAAGTATATCAATGGAATGGTAAAACAGTTCCTCCACAAAATAATTTTTGTACAAATGCATCAGATTTACTTTATGAAAAATCAGATACCATGGGTTCTTTCAGATTTCATGAATGGTTAATTTGTGAAATTGAAACTGATGATGGTCATATTGGAATTGGTAATGCAGCTCTTGTTCCTCAGTTAGTAAAAAAAACTATTGATGAGTATCTTAAACCATTAGTTATAGGGGAAGATCCTTTTGATTACGCTTACATCTGGGAAAAAATGTACAGAAGAACTCATGCATGGGGAAGAAGAGGTTTGGGTATGGTTGCAATATCTGCAATTGATATTGCTATTTGGGATATATTAGGAAAGTTAACTAACAAACCCGTATTTAAATTGTTAGGCGGTAGAACAAAAGAAAAGATACCTGTTTATGCATCAAAACTTTATAGCCAACCTATCAAAGATTTACAAAATGAAGCTGAAAAATATAAAAAACAAGGTTTTAAAATGTTTAAAATGAGATTTGGGTGGGGACCAAAAGATGGACCTGAAGGTATGAGAAAAAACATTGAACTTGTAGAAGCTGTAAGAGAAGTAATCGGGGATGATACTGACTTAATGTTAGAATGTTATATGGGTTGGAACCTAGATTATTCTAAAAGAATGATACCTAAATTGGTAAAATTTAATCCAAGATGGTTAGAAGAACCAGTTATTGCTGATGATATTCATGGGTATGCGGAACTGAATAATATGAACGCTATACCAATTTCTGGGGGAGAACATGAATTTAATCTATTTGGTTTTAAACAATTGTTAGACCTCAAAGCAGTTAGCTACATTCAATATGATAATAATAGAGTTGGTGGATTTACAATCGCTCAGAAAATAAACGCTCTTGCAGAGGCTTATCAAGTGCCAGTAATTCCACACGCAGGTCAAATGCATAACTATCATTTAACAATGTCGAATTTTAATTGTCCTATCTCAGAGTTTTTTCCAGTTCATGACGTGGAAATAGGTAACGAACTATTTTATTATATTTTTGAAGGTGATCCTGCTCCAATAGATGGAATGATAGATCTAGATGATAATGTTCCAGGTCTAGGGCTTAAGGTTACAGATAAATATAAATCCGAATTTAAAATTATTGAGTAATTAATAATTTTCTACTTCGTTCATACTTGGCATTGAATTAGCAGCACCTTCTTTAGTTGTAGAAATACCAGCAACTTTATTAGAAAATTCTAATGCATCAACAATTTTTAATGATTTAGCTAACGCCACACTAAAGGCTCCATTAAATGCATCTCCTGCTCCAGTGGTATCTTTTACGTCGTTTTTTAATTTATGAACGTCTACAAAATGGCTTTCAGTTCCATTTGAAAAATAAACTCCTTTAGAACCTAGAGTTATTAAAATATTTTTTACTCCTTTTTTTAAAAATTCTTTAGCTGCATTTTCTATTTCAGATTTTGATTCAATTTTCTTTTCTAAATAAAAACTAGCTTCAGTTTCATTTGGTGTAAAATAATCTATATTTTTAAAGTCATTCTCAGATATTTTCGAAGCTGGAGCTGGATTTAAAATAGTAATTGATCCAGTATCTTTAGCTTTTTGTAAAGCATAGCTAGTAACATCATATGGGGTTTCTAATTGTGTTAAAAATATATCTGAGTTTTCAATTGCTTTTAAATTATTATCTATATCAGAATTATTTAAAGTACCAGCAGCTCCTGGTATGATGTTTATTGCATTATCACCTGTGTTAGCATTAATCATAATACCCGCAACACCAGTTGATTGATTTTTGTCTTTAATAATATAATCGGTATTAACTCCAGAAGATTTATATAAATTTAATGCCATTTCAGCATTATTATCATCACCTACTTTTGTAATAAAACTTATGTTTCCTCCAAGTCTTGCTGCGGCAATGGCTTGGTTAGATCCTTTTCCACCGGGTCCAATTAAGTGTTTTGTTCCTAAAATAGTTTGTCCCACTTCAGGAATATTTTCACCTATAAAACATAGGTCTGCAACGAATACTCCGAATACACATATAGATTTCATTTAATTAAGACCAGACTTTACCATCAGGAAGGATAACTCCTTTAGTAATAATAAAGCATCCAAAAGGTCGAGCATCTGTAGTGGTTACAATACAATACGCTTTTTTTGCTTCTTCATAAAAGTTTTGTCTTGTAATTGATCCAACTTTCCATTGAGAACCAGAATTATTTTTTACTGCTTCAATAAATTCTTTATGAGTTTCAGTTAGTTCCTCTGGTTTATCATCCACTTCCATCCTAAGTGCGGGTGAACCTCCTTGTGATACGATAAAACTATCTAATGGAAAAACAGATAAAATTGCATTTGCTGCACTTTTAATATCTACCCCATCTAGCCGTATTACATTTTTGTTCATAGAGTTTGCGGGAAAATTAGCATCAGCAAGAATTATTTTCTCACCGTGGCCCATTGATCTTAAATGAAAAAGTAAATCAGGGCTTAAAACTGGGTTAATATTTATTAACATTATAGAAGTATATTATATTACTTTTAAGATTTCTAATGTTACTTGAATTTACTTTTTAACCAAATTCTTTTTTTAATTAAATTTTTGAAAATATTCCTCTTTGTTTTTATGTAATTATAGAATAAATTTTGTTATATTATAACGTAACAATATTAACACAAAACTAGGAGATAATATGAAGATTGCATATGTATTTAAAACAAGCATGGCAAGTACATTTCAACTTGCGACAATGATATTGCCACAACTGGAAAAAAACTCACACGTAGTCGATGTTGCTGGGATGTTTTTTTTCGATGACAACCTTTTTTGTTTAAAAAAAGGAGATCCAATAGGTGAAAGGTTAGCGAAAATTGCTAATGAAAAAAAAATGCTGTTAATGGTATGTGATGCCTGTGCTGTTAGACGAGGTTTTGCTGATGGAACTTTAGAACAATGCGGAAGTGGAGACGTTAAGGCAAAAGGTTTGGTTGATGGTGTAGTTGCTGGATGCTTTCCACAATTATATACTGCACTTGGATCAAATCCACCTGATCAAGTAATCACTCTTTAAAAAAAGCAAAAAAAAAAGGGTGGAATAAAAATTCCACCCTTTTTTAAATGTTATATTCTAATGATTATTTAAAATCGTTAGCGTTTTCTTTTGTTACTAGTTGTGTACCAGTATCAATGTTTGGATCAATACTTCCACCATTAGCTAGCTCAAGTGCATATTTAACACCATAAGCACCCATGTTATATGAGAACTGAGCAATAGTTGCAGTCATTTCACCTTTTAAGATACTTGTAGCAGCATCTGGAGTTGCATCAAAACCAACAACAACAACATCATTCATATCTGCATCTTTAAGAGCTTGCATAGCACCTAAGCCCATATTGTCATTTGAAGCAAATATTGCTTTGATGTTAGGATTTTTCAAAATAATAGATTCAGTAACTGATCTACCTTTTGCAGTATCCCACTCAGCTGTTTGAGTAGCAACTATATTTAAACCGCAATTTTTAAATCCTTTAATTGCACCGTCTCTTCTTAGTAAAGCTGTTGATTGAGACTCTATTCCAGTCAAAATTGCAACATCTGAACCTTTTGGAGTTTTGTCACAAATGAATTTAGCAGCTAATTCTGCTCCATTCATATTGTTAGTTCCAATAAAAGTAACACCTTCATTGATCCCCTTTGTATCTACAAATACAACTGGAACACCACTTTTGATAGCGTCATCTACAATTGGAGCGAATGCATTTGGATCTCCTGGTGCAAGAGCTAAAGCATCAACACCTTTAGCAAGTTGGTCTTCAACTTGGTTAATTTGTGCTTGAACATCACCTTCTTGAGGTGGCGCAACCAAGATTAACTTAACACCTAATTTTTTAGCTTCTTCTTCAGCACCTTTTGTAACAGAAGCCCAGAAAGGATTTCCAGACCCAGGACCTTTAATACTGAACAAGATTTTTTTACCATGACCATCAGCAAAAGAAGCTGAAATCATGCTTATCGATAAAAAAATTGCTGATACTAAAACAACAATTTTTCTTGATAGTTCTCTCATAAATTTCCCCTTTAATAATTATTAAAGCTTAATTTAATAAAATTTTTAAAAAAAATTCAACTGTTTACAGGGTCTCTTATGATAGCATCTATTCAACTTTGACGTGTTTATTTCCTCGTGCCGAAATCTCTTCTTAAAACATCCACGTAAACTGCTAATACAATGATCGAGCCAATCAATACTTGTTGCCAGAAAGAACTTACATCCATCAAATTAAGTCCATTTCTTAAAATTCCCATAATCATTACTCCAGCAAAAACTCCAAGAACAGTTCCTCTACCACCAAAGAAACTGGCTCCACCAATTATACATGCTGCGATAGCATCCAATTCAGATTGTAATCCTGCATTAGGATAACCTGAGTCTGTTCTTCCTGCTAAAATTAATGCTCCAATACCTGATAAAAATCCACAAAGTGAATAAACAATTATTAAAATTTTATTAACATTAATTCCTGAAGCTCTTGCTGCGCTTGGGTTTCCACCAATTGCATAAATCCACTTTCCTGTTCGACTATGGTTCAAGAAAACCCAAAAAACAAAATATACAACCGCGATTAAAACTAAGCTTACAGGGAGATATTGAGATTTCTCTAATCCTAACCAAGTAAGATCTATTCTACCATGACCTAAGTACCTAACTTCATCGGTAAATCCACTTATGGGTGTTCCGCCTGATATTAAGTTTCCTGTTCCTCTAAAAATATAAAGAGTTCCTAAAGTCATTATAAAAGGATGAGGCATTCTTAATAGTGTTATCCCCAAACCATTTACCAACCCACATAAAAATCCAGCAAACAAAGGTACTAGAACAACTATAAACCAAGGTGCTCCAGCTTTAGCTACTATTGCTAAAATCATCAATGAAAGCATCATTATTGAGCCAACTGATAGATCTATACCCGCAGTCACAATAACCATAAAAACACCTAAAGCTAACATTGATTGCCAAGATATTTGTTTGAATACATTTGTTACATTTCTCCAAGACAAGAAGACATCTGGTTGCAAAATATGCATTACCAAGATCATGATAACTAATAATAGTAAAATCCCATATTTTTCAAAATATGGAATAAGTTTTACATATAAGCTATCTTGTTTTTTTTCCTTATCGTCCATTTTATTTTTTTCCCATAATCCAACCAATGACTTCATCTCTTGAAGTTTTATCTAATTGAGACTCAGCAAAGTTTGTTCCTTGAAAAAGTGCCATTACTCTGTCGCAAACAGTAAAAATATCATCCATTCTATGACTTATTACTATAACACCTACGCCAGTACTTTTTAATTTGTTAATTAAGTCTAATACTTTTCCAACTTCTTTTATTGCTAAAGCAGCAGTTGGTTCATCCATTATAACGACTTTGGCATTAAATGCTGTTGACCTAGCTATTGCAACTGCTTGTCTTTGTCCTCCAGATAATTCCTCTACTTTCTGATCAGCACTTTTAACATTTATTTTTAGTTTCTCTAAGTGTGCGCTTGTCATTTCTTGAATTTTTTTAAAATCTAGAAATTTTAAGAAGCCAATATTTTTTGTTGGCTCTCTTCCTAAGAATATATTTTCTCCAATAGGTAAATTACCTGCCAATGCAAGATCTTGATAAACCATTTCTAAACCTAAATTTTGAGAGTCTTTTGGGCTATCTAACACATGTTCTTTGCCCTCAAAAAATAAAGCACCTGCACTTGGTTTGTACAAACCAGATAAAACTTTCATTAGAGTAGATTTGCCTGCACCATTATCTCCTACTACACCTAAACATTCACCTTCGTGCACTTTTAAATTTACATTTTCTAAAGCAGTTATTGTTCCAAAATACTTTGTGATACCTTTAGCCTCTAAGAGCAATTTATTTGTTGAAGTCATTTGATTTAAATTAAAAAAAAAATTAATTAATTGCAACAGGTTTTGACCTTAAAAGATGAACAGTTTTTCTTAGAGCTTTTTTACAAAATCTTGGATTAAGATTTTTTGAAATTAATTTCATATCTTCAAAAACAATATTGCCCATTTCCTTAAATGCCTCGTCTAAAGCACCCGCTCTATGTGCTGAGAATAAAACATTTTTTAATTTTCTTATTGGGTCATTTTTTTTAACTGGTTCTTCCGGAAAAACGTCAAGTGCTGCATAAATATCACCTTTTTTAAGTCTATTTTTTAAATCTTTAAAATTAACGACTGCAGCTCTACTCATCAGTATAAAAAGTGAGTTTGATTTCATAAGATTTAGTAATTTTTTATCAATCAATCCTTTGTTTTTTGTAGTAATTGCAGCAAGCACATAAATAACTTCACATTCTTTAAACATTTTTTTTAAAGTAATTGGTTTAAATCCTTGATTAATAATTTTTTTGTTTGGTATCCAGGGATCATAGATATTTATTTTACTCGAAAATGGTTTCAATAATGGAACCAAAGCTTTCCCTAGGTCTCCAAATCCAAATAATCCAATTTTTTTGTCTGATAACAATGAAGCCTTAAGATTTCCATCTAATCCATACTTTTCCTTTTTATTAATGAAATCCTGATTTGCTCCATGAATATTTCTAAGAAGAGAGAGTGTAAATCCAAGCGCAATTTCTGCGACTGGTTTCGAGAAAACGGGTGAAGTTGCAATAACATGAATACCTTTATCAAAGCAATAATTATAATCCATATTATCTAGAAAGTTACTTTCGACATTTATAACTGCTTTCAACTTTTTTGCTTTTATTAATAAAAATTTAGGAAGATCAGGCTGTCCAATTATAAATTTCGCTTTATGAATATTATTAATATAAAATTTTTGTTTATTTATTTTTGGTGCGAAAATAAGCTTAAATTTATTTTTTAACTCATTTAATTTTGGTTTTGAGAAAATAAGCTCCATAGTTCTTGGATATGGATCAACTATTGCAATATCTTTCATGATCTATAAGAGAATTTTTTTTACTTCTTCTTCTGTAAATCTTTTTGGCTTTTCACACTTAGTTTTTATTTTTTGAGGTACTCCAGTTGTTGCAGCTTTCATAGTAGACTCAATTATATCTAAAACATGAAGAGATAGCTCTCCGGAACATCGATTTTTTTTCTTTTTTTCGATTGCATATAACATCTCAGACATTCCAACACTTCTATAGTTTGCATTTGTAGGTGATTCATTAGATCTACCACTTGAAGATGTAATATTTATTTTTCCTAAATGCATTTTATCAGTTTTATGTTCACCCCAGCGACCGCCTTCTGTAACAGAAATATAAACAGATCCACCAAACATATTCGGATCAGGAACGATAATTGATCCTTTAGTTCCATAAAGTTCCATATGATTTCTTTGATGATTAATAACATCAAAGGATAGAGTGACTTGAATAATTGCTTCATTATGAAATTGAATTGTTGCTAAATAAGTAGTTGGTGTTTCAACCTTAAATGTTTTTCCTTTATTCGGACCCGCTCTATAATTTCTTCTTTTAAACGCCGTTAATGTTCTACCTTGCACCTGTTTAGCTGGCCCTAAAAGATTAACAAGCGTTGTAAAAAAATAAGGACCCATATCTATTACTGGTCCTCCCTCTTTTTTATACCAAGACTCTGGTTTTGGATGAAAGTTTTCAACTCCAGGAAATGCAAAGATTGCATTTCCAAGTTTGATTTGTCCAATCAAATCTGAGTCAATTAATTCCTTTGCTTTTTGTCCACCTCCTCCAAGAAAGGTATCCGGTGCGTTACCAATATATAATTTTTTTTGTTTTGCCAAAGCCACTAACTCTTTTCCTTTTTGAAAGTATGTTGCTAATGGTTTTTCTGAATAAACATGCTTGCCTGCATTTAATACTTTTTTTGATACAGAATAATGTGATTGAGGAATTGTTAAATTTAAAATTACCTCAATATCTTTATCTTTTAGTATTTCATTAACAGTCATTGATTTGATGTTGTATAATTTCGCACATTTTTCAGCTGCTTTTTGATTAATATCCGCACAAGCAACGATTTTGAAATTATTAAAATATTGGTGTCCCCTAAAATATGTTTCTGCGATATGGCCACATCCTATGAGACCAACCTTAAAAACTTTATTCATGAATTTTAGACACCTTGTCTTTGCTTTGATTTTCCTTCTTTATGAAGTTTTAATGCCTCTTCATTTTCTTTTGTTGATGGCATTTCTAAAGTAGGACTTTCCCAGTAAGCTGAACCTTCTAGCCACTCATAAGAATGAGTTTTTATTGAAATTAAGTAAGTTACATCAGATTTTTTAGCTCTTTTAAATGCTTCCTCTAAGTCAGAAATAGAGGATACTTCTTCTGATTTTGCCCCCATACTCTCTGCATGTTTAGCAAAATTAACAGGGACTAGATTTGGAGCTTTTGAACTGTTAAATAGACAATTAAATTCTTTTCCACCTTTAAATAATTGTAGCCTGTTAATAACGGCATGGCCTCCATTATCACATAAAACTATTATTAATTTATTATTTGTTATAACTGATGAATAAATATCTGAATTAAAAAGTAAATAAGATCCATCTCCTACAAAAGCTATTACTTCTTTATCTGGGTTTGCCATTTTAACTCCTAATGCACCAGAAATTTCATAACTCATACAGCTAAAACCCCATTCGGTTTCATGTGTATTTAATTCTTTTGGCCTCCAAATTTGTACAACTTCTCCGACCAATCCACCTGCTGCAGTAACAGCAATGTCTGTTGGATCTGAATTACGATATATTGCTCCTACAGCGTGTGCATAACTAGGTAGTTCTTGATTAGTTGGACCGCTTTCTTTATCTACATAATCATTCCAATTTTTTAATTCATCTCTTGATTTTTTATGCCATTCATCAGGTGCTTTCCAATCTCCCAAAGCATTTGATAGCTCTTGTAAGCTTACTTTTGCATCACCTATTACTGATTGCGCCAAATGTTTGCTAGCATCAAATCTAGAGACATTAACACTAACAAGTGAAAAGTCTGGGTTCTCAAAATTTGCCCACGAACCAGTTGTGAAATCAGCTAACTTTGTTCCAACAGCAATAGCTAGGTCAGTTTGTTTTGCTAAATTATTTGCTGCTTTGCCACCAAGACCACCTATTGGACCTAAAAAATGAGAGTGATCTCTTTTCATAGTAGAGTAACCCATAACTGTTTGCGTAACTGGTATATTGTGTTTAATTGCAAAATTACTTAGATCTTCCATTGCATCAGAGTAGAAAACCCCTCCACCTGAAATCAATAAAGGATTTTTAGATTTTTTAATTTGCTCAGCTGCTTGTTTTATTTGAAAATCATCAGGTCTTGGTCGTCTAATATTATGAACTCTCTCTTTAAAAAATTCCTCAGGATATTCATATGTTTCACCTTGGACATCTTGTGATAATGATAAGCAAGCTGGTCCGCAATCTGCTGGATCTAACATTGTTTGGATTGCTTGAGGTAATGTTTGTAAGATTTGTTCTGGTCTTGTAATTCTATCAAAATATTTTGTTACTGGTTTGAATGCATCATTCTGAGTAATGCCAGGATTATTAAAATGCTCTACTTGTTGTAGAACCGGGTCAGGCATTCTGTTTGCATACGTATCTCCAGGTAAAAATAAAATTGGAAGTCTATTGCTCATAGCAACTGCCGAGGCTGTAACCATATTTGTAGATCCTGGTCCAACTGAACTAGTTGCAACAAAAAATTGTTTTCTTCTTTTAGCTCTAGCATATGCTATTCCAGTCAGAGCCATATTTTGCTCATGATGCCCTCTATAAGTTGGTAATTTATCTTGATTTTCTTGTAGAGCTTGTCCTAAACAAGCAACATTGCCATGTCCAAAAATACCAAAAGCTCCAGCAAATAACTGCTCTTTTTTACCATCTATTAAAATTTTTTGAGCAATAAGATGTTTTATTATTGCATGTGCACAAGTGAGCTTTATTTTTTTCATTATTCTATATATAAATCTTTAACTTTTAACAATTAAACACAATTTAAAAAATATGTATAGCAATTTTGGTCAATTCATTGATGGTCAGTGGCAACAAGCAGAAAAAAAAGAAACTTATAAAGTTATCAATCCAGCAACAGAAGAAGTTTTAGGAGAAGCATCAAAAGCGTCCTCTGTTGACGTTCAAAAAGCATTAAAATCAGCAGAGAAAGGACTCGAAACTTGGAAAAATACCACTCCATGGCAGAGGTCTTATGTAATAAGAAAAATTGCAGATTTGATGCGTGAAAGAAAAGATGTATTAGCTAAATGGCTTACACTTGAAGTTGGAAAACCTCTTAAAGAAGCAATTGGAGAAGTTGGTGGTGGAGCAGATATATTTGAATGGAATGCAGAAGAAACTAAGAGAATTTATGGTGAAACATTACAAAGTAGATTTCCAGAAACAAGAGTTCATGTTTACTATCAGCCAGTAGGTGTTGTAGCAGCACTTGTGCCATGGAATTTTCCCATAGTTTTAGCATCTAGAAAAATTTCAACTGCACTGGCTGCTGGTTGTTCAGTTATTTGTAAACCAGATGTAATTACGCCTGGAGCAGTTATGGAACTTGTAAATATTTGTAAAGATGCTGGAGTACCTGATGGAGTAGTCAATTTATTATCTGGAGACCCGGCTGAAATATCAAATGAATTACTTGAATCAGATATAATAAAAAAAGTTTCTATAACTGGCTCAACACGTGTTGGAAAATTAATACTTAAAAAAGCTGCAGATAAAGTTCAAAGAGTTACAATGGAATTAAGTGGTCATTCTCCATTTATAGTATTTGACGATGTTGACATGAATAAAGTTGCAGATATGGCAATAACAGCAAAATTTCGTAACAATGGTCAAGTTTGTATATCCCCAAATAGGTTTTACATTCAAGAAACAAGAAAAGAAGAATTTATAAATGCTTTCGTAGATAGAGCAAAAAAATTAAAAATTGGAAATGGTATGGATGAAGGTACTGACTTAGGACCTTTAACAACAGCAAAACGTTTGGAGGAGATTGAAAAATTAGTTGAAACGACAAAGAGTGAAGGCGCAAAAGTTGTTTTAGGTGGGGGTAGACCTTCAGGATTTAATAAAGGTTATTATTTTGAACCAACTGTATTTGATGAAGTGCAGGACAATTTTACAATTATGAAAGAAGAACCTTTTGGTCCCTTAGTGCCTGTTTTAACTTTCAAGGATTTTGACGAAGTAGTAGAGAGAGCAAATAATAATGACCTGGGACTTTGTAGCTATTTATATACAAACTCAATGGACAAAGCTAATAGAGCATCAGAGATGATGGAAACCGGTTGTGTAGCAGTAAATACAGCTGCAGTTGCAGTTGCTGAAGCTCCATTCGGTGGAATAAAACAAACCGGTTACGGTCGTGAAGGTGGATCTATGGCTATAAAAGATTACCTGAATATAAAGTATACCCATATGGGTCTAAAAACCTGAGTTAATGAGAAAAAATAAAGCCAAAGAAATAATTAAAAATGGCAAAGCTGTAATCAATGGTTGGTTACAAATTCCAAGTACTGTTTCAGCAGAAACAATGGCTCAACAAGGATGGGACTCATTAACAATTGATATGCAACACGGGCTCGTTGATTACACAAATGCAATGCCAATGATGCAAGTGATTTCAGCGACAGAAGTCGTACCTTTGGCAAGAGTTAATTGGAATGAACCTGGTCAAATTATGAAAATTTTAGATGCTGGATGTTATGGAATCATTTGCCCAATGGTTAGTAATCGGAAAGAAGCAGAAAGATTTGTTCAAGCATGTAAATATCCACCACATGGATATAGAAGTTTTGGTCCAATGAGAGGGTTAATATATGGAGGGCCCGATTATGGAGATCATGCAAACGATGAAATATTAAAAATGGCTATGATTGAAACTAAAGAAGCTTTAGAAAATCTTGATGAGATTATGAGTACCCCAGGCCTTGATGGTATCTACATAGGGCCTGCTGATTTAAGTTTGGCTATAGGAGAAAAGCCTGGTTTTGACAAAGGTGAGGATACTAAAGCTTATTCAGAAATACTTAGAATATTAGAGCATGCAAAAAAAAACAATATATTTGCTGGAATTCATAACGGAAGTACTGACTATGCAAAAAAAATGATTGAAAAAGGTTTTCAATTTGTAACAGTTGGAGCAGACTCCAGATTTATAAGTGCAGGTGCGAAAAATACAGTTGAAAATTTAAAAGGCACAGTGAAATCAGAATTATCTAAAGCCTATTAATAAATAAAGTATATACTTTTACGTATGAAAAAAATCTTAATAATAGGATCAATACATAATCATGGTATTGATTTACTAAAAGGAAATAAAAATTTTGAATTTCAAGTTGTAGACAATACAGATACAGAATTTTTGAAAGATAAAATAAAAGACTGTGATGGAATAAGTATTAGAACATCTAAATTATCAAAAGAAATTATAGACTCAGCTAAGAATTTAAAAGTGATATCTAGACATGGTGTAGGCTATGACAATATAGATCTTAAAGCAACCAAGCAAAACAATATCACATTAGCAATAACAGCTACAGCGAATGCTCAAGCTGTAGCAGAACATGTTTTATTCATGCTATTCAGCATTGCAAAAAGAAATAATATGTACAACGAGACTGTAAAAACTGGAAAGTTCAGTGATAGAACTAAGCTTCCTAAAACAATTGAGTTATGGAATAAAAGCATCTTAATTGCAGGTTTTGGTCGTATTGGAAAATGCTTACTTAAAAAATGTAAGGGTTTAGAAATGAACATTTTTGTTTATGATCCTTTTGTCAGCGAAGAGGAAATTAAAAAAGTTGGTGGTACTAAAATTAATGATTTAAATGAGAGTTTAAATAAAATGGATGCAATTTCAATTCATATGCCTCTAAACGAAAACACAAAACATTTAATCAATTATGAAATGATAAAAAAAATGAAAAAAAATTGTATTTTAATTAATGCTGCAAGAGGTGGTATTATTAACGAGGAAGATCTTAATAAGGCATTAAACGAAGATTTAATTTTTGGTGCAGGGCTTGATGTTTTTGAAAAGGAGCCTCCATCTTTAGATAATCCATTGCTAAAAAATGAAAAAGCATTTTTAAGCCCTCATTCAGCAGTATTTACTGAAGAATGTTTGTCTAGAATGGGTATTGAAACAGTCCAAAATATTATTGATTTTTTTGACAATAAATTGGAAAAGTCAAAAATAGTAAAAATCTCATGAGCTTAAAATTAAAAAATTTTGGATTATTAGAATTTCTTATCATTATATCGGCTGTTTATGTTGTAGGAATGTTGATATGGACAGCGAGTACAAGACCTGAAGTTGAAGCTCGTGCAAATTTAGTAAAAGAAAATCATAAAAAAGTTGTCGATTTTATTAATGGCGAAATTAATAATTGCGGAAATAATGATGAGGGGAAAATAACTGTTTGGGGTGATCCATGTAATGCTGAATGGATAGCTGAAAAGGTTGTTAATCATATAAATGATAATCTAAAGATTGAAAATCCATTTTCAGATGACAATAAAGTTAAAACAGATCCTGACCCGAGAATAAAAGCAGAGGGAAAAGCTGGTCAGTCAGTAGAAATGGGTGTTATTTTTATAATGTCATCAAATTTTTTAGCAGAACCAGGATCAGAATGGATAGTTGGTACTTGTTTTAAATCTCCATGTGTGGCTGCTGGTAATAATGAATTAACTTCTTTATATAGATAGCTAATTATTTTCAATTTCTAAATTTGCACTTTTTAAAGTTTCAATTAGATATTTGTATCCAATTTTAGCATATTCAAAAGGATTTGCTTTTGCTGGATCTTGCTCCGCTTCTACAACTAACCATCCAGAATAATTTTGTTCTTTTAACAATTCAAAAAAAGGCTTGTAATCAATACAACCATCTCCTGGAACAGTGAAGGCTCCTTCCAAAAAAGCCTGTCTGAAACTATAATCGTGATTTAACGAATTATCTAAAACATTTTTTCTCATATCTTTGCAATGTATATGAATTATTCTTTCTTTAAATTCTTTATAAATTTTCAAACTATCTCCTTTTGCAAATAACATGTGTCCAGTATCTAAAGTTAGTTTGACACTACCATCTGTGTTTTCTAATAATCTTCTTGTATCTTCTTCACTTTCAATGCAAGTTCCCATATGATGATGGTAAGCAAGAGGCATATCCTGATCCTCTAGATATTTTCCCATTTCTGAAATTTTTTTATAATATTTTTTAGTCTCGTCTAAATCCATTCTAGGTCTTTTAGACAAATTTATATTTGGATCACCTTGAATAGAACCATAAACTTCGGCAAAAACCATGCAGGGTGCTTTACAATCTTGAAATAGTTTCAATTGGTTTTGAATTTTTAATTTTTCCTCCTCAAAAGTATTTTTTCTTAAATTTGCTCCATACCAACCTGAGCATAATTTTAAATTATATTTATTTAATATAGGAATTAATTCTTTTGATGTTTTTGGAAATTTTCCACCAGACTCTATTCCTTTAAATCCTGCTTCACTAGCTTCGGAAAGACATTGTTCAAGCGGAGTATCACCACCAAGCTCAGGCATGTCATCATTGCTCCAAGCTATTGGGGCTATACCTAATTTTACTGACATAAATAATAGTTTTGTTATGATATTAGATGCTTCAAAAAATTAAACCTAAAAAATTTAAACTTGGAATTGTTGGAGGCGGACCTGAATCTTGGATCGGGCATGTTCATAGAATTTCATCTAGATATGATGACAAATATGAAATCGTTGCAGGGGTATTTTCTAGAAGTGTTGATAAATCTAGGAAATTTGGACAAAGTATAGGTTTAGATAAATCTAGATGTTATTCAAATTACAAGGAGATGTCTGAAAAAGAAGCGAAAAGAAAAGATGGTATTAATGTTGTAGCAATAATGACTCCACCATCAAGTCATCAAATTATTGCGGAGAATTTTATAAAAAAAAACATACATGTAATTTCAGACAAACCATTTGCTGGAAATCTTGAGCAGGGAAAAAAACTATATAAAGCGATAAAAAATAACAAAAAAATTAAATATGCACTGACTCACAACTATTCATCTTATCCAATGGTTAGAGAAGCAAAAAATTTAGTTGAAAAAGGAAAAATTGGAAAAGTTGAATATATCAACGTTGAATATATTCAGGATTGGACAGATGGTAATAAAATTTCAAAAACAAATTCAAAAAAGGTTTTTAAATGGAAAGTTGATAAAAAAATTGTTGGTGTATCAGCAGTTCTCAATGAAATAGGATCACACGCATATCATCTAGCAATTTATATTACAGGCCTTAAAGGAGAAAAACTGATAGCTGATGTAAGCAAATATTCGAAGGATGTTAAAATGGATAATAACGCACAAGTTTTTGTTAATTTTAACAATGGTGCTAAAGGAATTGTATGGACATGTGTAACAGCTAAAGGTGGCGTATATGGTTTAAGAATTAGAGTATATGGTTCTAAAGGAAGTTTAGAATGGGTTCAAAATGATCCAAATTATTTAAAATTTAATCCAAGCAAAGGAGCAGTAAAGTTTTTAGAAAGAGGATATACAAAAGCAAATTTTTCAAAAAAATTTTCTAGAGTAAAATTTGGTCACCCTGAAGGATATTTAGATGCTTTTGCAAATATATATAAGGAATTTGCTGAATATTTAAAAACGAATACAAAAAAAAGATTTTATTTTCCTAACGAAGAAGAGGGATTGGAGACTGCTAAATTCATTGATGCATGTAAGAAATCATCATTAAAAAAACAATGGGTAAAAATTTAATTAACGTAGCATTATTCGGTTTGGGAAGAATAGGACTAATGCATGCAGATAATTTAATAAATAATAAAAATTTTAATATTAAATATATTTTCGATGTTAATAGAAAACTTGCAAAAAAAGTTTCAAAAAATCTAAATTGTCAAAATATTGAAAGTCCTCAAATAGCATATAAAGATAAAAAAATTGATTGTATTTTTATCTCTTCCACAACATCAACTCATCTTAAATTTATATATGAAAGTATAAAAAGTAATAAAACAGTATTTTGTGAAAAACCTTTAGATTTAAATTTAAAAAAAATTCAAAATTACGAAAAAAAAATAAATAAATTTAATCATAAAATTCAAATTGGATTTAACAGAAGATATGATCCAGGTCATAGCTCTCTAAAAAATAATTTAATAAAAGGCAAGATAGGAAAGCTAGAGAAAATTATTATTACTAGCAGAGATCCGGCTGCTCCATCTATAAAATATTTAAAAGCCTCAGGTGGTATTTTTAAAGATATGATGATCCATGATTTCGATCTAGCAAGGTATTATGCGGGTAAAGATGAATTTGTTTCTATATTTGCTACAGGGAGCAATATTTCTAATAAATACTTCAATAAACTTAAAGATTTCGAGCTTGCTACGGCAATTTTGAAAACAAAAAATGGTGTTCAATGTATTATTAGTAATTCTAGACATTGTAGTTTTGGATACGATCAAAGAGTAGAACTTTTTGGAAGCAAAGGAATGATTATTTCTGATAATATCAAAGAAAATGAGATTAGTTTGTATTCTAATAAAAGTACGAATGCACGATCAAGCTTTAAACATTTTTTTATAGAAAGATACGACCAGGCATACAAAGAACAATTAAATGATCTTGCTAAATTATTCAGATCAAATTTAAGACCTAAAAGTGGGTTTATTGATGGAAAGATTTCAATACAAATTGCTGAGAGTGCTATCCGGTCATTAAAATCAAAAAAGTTTGAAAAAATAAAATATTAAAAATCAACTTTAGGTTGAATACAACCTGCTTCTTTACAATCTAAATAAATTTATGTTAGCTTTAATGTTTAAAAGTTAACTTTTATTTAAGAGAGGAAATTAAAAATGAAAACAATAAAGAACTTTATATTAGCTGTTGCTGCATGGGCAATGATGTCTGTATCAGCATTAGCAACTGATATAATTGTTGTTTCACATGGACAAGCTAATGACCCTTTTTGGTCGGTAGCTAAAAATGGAGTTGATGCTGCTTGTAAAGATATGGGAGTATCTTGCAAATACACTGCGCCTGGAACTTTTGACATGGTTGAAATGGCAAAACTAATTGATAATGCTGTATCACAAAAACCAAAAGGTATTGTAATTACTTTACCTGATGCAGCTGCATTAGGAAAATCTGTTAAAGCAGCAATAGCTGCCGGTATACCAGTGGTCTCTATGAACTCTGGTTCGGATGACTATGCATCATTAGGAATTAGTGCACACGTAGGTCAAACTGAATTTGAAGCTGGCGTTGGTGGTGGACAAAAAATGAAGGCTGCTGGAGGAAAAAAAGCTTTATGCGTTAACCACGAAGTTGGAAACGTAGCGCTTGATAGAAGATGTGCAGGTTTCAAAAAAGGTTTTGGTGGATCTGTTGATATTCTTGGAACATCAAATGACCCAACTGAAATTCAAAAGGCTGTTGCTGCAAAATTAGGTGGTGGATATGACACTATTCTAACTTTAGGAGCTGGTTTATCTGGTGAAGCAGCACTAAAAGCTTTAGAAGCTGCTGGTAAAGTTGGAAATGTTAAATTAGGAACATTTGATATGTCACCTAATATGTTGAAAGCTGCTGCTGCAGGTAAAGTAGAGTTTTTAATAGACCAACAACAATATCTACAAGGTTATTTGCCTATAGCTATTTTTGCTCAATACATGAGATGGGGAACAATGCCCGCAGGTGTAGTTATGACTGGACCTGGATTTGTTACTCCTGATAATGCTGCTAAAGTAATTAAATGGGCAGCTCAAGGTTATAGATAAAATCTATATTTAAGGCCTGACTAAATTTTTTGGTCAGGCCTTTTTTCAAAATTTAAATGTCATTAAAATCAAAAAGTATTTCATCGAAAAGTAATCTTAATGAAGACGAACGTCTAAAAAAAATATCACCACTAAGAGTTTTATTGAATAGGCCTGAGCTGGGTGCATTAGGTGGCTCAATACTTGTATTTATATTTTTTGGAATTGTAGCTGGCGATACTGGTATGTTTAGCGCCTATGGAATGCTTAATTTCCTCGATGTTTCAGCTAATTTGGGAATTATAGCAATAGCAGCAGCAATGTTAATGATTGGCGGTGAATTTGATTTGTCAATTGGATCAATGATTGGCTTTGCTGGAATTTGTATAGCAATTCCTGCAATTTATTGGGGTTGGCCATTATGGATGAGTATAGTTTTTGCTTTCGCTATGGCAGTATTGGTTGGATACTTTAATGGCATAATGGTTGTCAAAACCGGTTTGCCGTCTTTTATTGTAACACTTGCAATGCTTTTTATTTTAAGAGGTTTGACATTAGCAATAACAAGATTGATTACTGGTAGAACTCAAGTTCCAGGACTAAGAGTATTAATTGAAGATGATCCATTAGCATGGCTATTTGCTACAGATACTTTTAAATGGCTTTTTACTTGGTTGGGATCATTAAAATTGATTGAACTAAGAACTGATGGAACTCCTCTTGCAACTGGAATACCTCCATCAGTTATTTGGTTTATTGCATTAACATTGTTTGCAACATGGATATTGATGAAAACAAGATACGGTAATTGGATCTTTGCATCTGGAGGCGATAAGGTTGGAGCAACAAATGTGGGTGTGCCTGTTGGAAGGGTAAAAATAAGTCTATTTATCGGTACGGCAGTCGCTTCTACTATTTTTGCTTGTATTCAGGTATTAGATGCGGGTTCAGCAGATACTATGAGAGGTACTTTAAAAGAACTAGAAGCTATTGCGGCTGCTGTTGTTGGTGGTTGTCTCTTAACAGGTGGATATGGATCTGCAATAGGTGCAGCTTTTGGTGCAATTATATTTGGGACTGTATCTATGGGAATATTTTATACAGATGTTGACACTGATTGGTTTAAAGTTTTCTTAGGAGCAATGATGTTGATAGCTGTAGTGTTTAATAACTATATCAGAAAGAAAGTGACTGAGAGTAAATAATGTCTGACTATCTCGTTCAATTTAATAATATTAGTAAGTTTTTTGGGAAGGTAATAGCGCTCAAAGATGTCACTATGAGATTAAAAAAAGGTGAGATCATGTGTTTGCTTGGAGATAATGGAGCAGGAAAGTCGACTTTAATTAAAACTTTAGCAGGTGTTCATAAGCCTGATGAAGGAGAAATTATATTTGAAGATAATAAAATTGTTTTTGACTCACCTAAAGATGCTTTAGATATTGGTATAGGAACAGTTTATCAAGATCTAGCATTAGTTCCTTTAATGAGTGTTACTAGAAATTTTTTTATGGGAAGAGAGCCTCAAAAAGGTATTCCTTTCCTTAAAACTTTTGATGTGGAGAAAGCAAATAAGATAGCAGCAGATAGAATGGGACAGATAGGAATCGATGTTAGAGACCCATCTCAGGCAGTTGGAACTATGTCCGGTGGTGAAAGACAATGCCTAGCAATATCACGAGCTATATATTTTGGAGCAAAAGTTTTAGTTTTAGATGAACCAACTTCTGCTTTAGGAGTTCATCAAGCATCAATGGTATTAAAATATATTGTAAAGGCCGCGTCTGAGGGATTGGCTGTAATTTTAATTACTCATAATGTACATCATGCTTACCCTGTTGGTAATAGTTTCACTGTACTTAACCGAGGAAAAAGCATGGGAACATTCCAAAAAAAAGATATTTCTAGAGAAAAACTTCTTAGTATGATGGCTGGTGGTGAAGAATTAGACAAACTTGAAGTCGAACTTCAAGAAATGGATAGAATTCACAACAAAAATTAGATATTACGCCATATATCTTTACCATGACAAAATCATTTCCTTTGCTCTTTATATTATTATGGTCATCGGCATTCATATCTGGAAAAGAAATTGTTCAAAATGCTTCTCCATTTGCAGCTTTAGCATTTAGATTTGGGATTGTAACAATTGGTTTTCTCGTATTTGCTTATTTCAGTAATGATAAAATTTTTGGAAAATTAAAAAATATTATTGAAAGTCTTTCAACAGGTATTTTATTTCATGGGATTTATTTAGGTGGATGTTGGTATGCATTTTCAATTGGGATGCCAGCTGCAATTGTAGCTTTAATAGTTACACTTCAACCAATTTTAACAAATATTTTATCTGGTCCAATTTTTGGAGAAAAAATATCTTGGAAACAGTGGGTGGGTATCAGTTTAGGTTTCATTGGTTCTGTCACTGTGTTAGGTATAGATTTTGGAAAAGAAATTCCTCCTTTAGGATTGTTAGCGACAGTCTTAGCTTTATTTGCAATAACAGCTGGAACATTGTGGCAAAAAAAATTGAGTGGAAATTTAGCTTTGTCAGTTAATAATGCGTATCAAGCAGTTGGTGGTTGCCTTTTTAATCTATTATTAATGTTTATATTTGAAAATGCTTACATAAATTTTACAACTAGTTTTATATTGGGTATGTCTCATCAAATTATATTAGTTTCATTTGGAGCTTTTACTATTCTTATGTTTTTAATCAAAAGGGGTACTGTGGGCAAAACTACTACTTTATTTTTTTTAGTACCTCCTACTTCAGCAGTGATGGCATGGATATTTTTAAATGAACAATTAACATTTACTGACATAATTGGTTTTTTAATAACAACCGTTGGAGTATTTATAGCTACAAGGGATAAAAAAAATGGATAACAATTTTTTCAAAAAAATAAGAATTTTAGATGGTGGTATGGGTCAATTATTACTTGAAAAAGGAATGGTATCTATGGGGACTTTATGGTCTGCTAGCGCTTTATTGGATGAAAAATATCATCAAATGTTAGTTGATACTCATCTATCATATATCAACGCAGGCTCAGATGTTATAGTTACAAACACTTTTAGTTGTAGAAAATTTAGATTAATAGAAAATAAAGTTGGTGATGAATTCAAAAAATTAAATGAAATTGCATGTAAACTTGCAATAAAAGCTAAAGATTTATCAAAGAAAAATATATTGGTAGCTGGATCAATTCCAAGCCAAAGAGACACTTATATAACTGATGATCGCGATATCAAATTAATAGAGGAAGATATGTTTGAACAAGCTAATATTTTAAGTGAATTTACTGATTTTTTATACTTAGATGTTATTAGCAGCACTAATGAAGTTAAAGCCGCTCTTAATATATCTAAAAAATTAAACAAAAAAGTTTTAATTGGAATACATTTAAAAAAAAATGGTGACCTACCCTCGAAAGAAAAAATTGAACAATTAATTGAAATTATTCAAGATGAAAATACACTTGGTATAGTTTGTGCATGTGTTTCTCCAGAAATATCATTATCTGTATTGGATAAATTTTTAAATTGTAAAGTTCCATTTGGATTTAAAATAAATTTGTGGGGAGTTGATGAACCAGGCCCAATACAGACATTTAATACAGCAAGACCTAATGAAATTGGAGTAAATCCTAATCAATCTTTAGGAAAAAGAGATAATTTTGATGCAAATGAATTTTATAATTTATCAAAAAAATTTATAGAAGGCGGGGCAACAATTTTAGGTGGATGTTGTGAGACAAAACCAGAGCATATTAGCTCCATATCTTCACTTAAATAATAATTTTTGTATCAGCTTTTCTGACAAAATAAATTCCTACAACTACAGCTAATAAAGATATTAATACCTTGTAAGTTATTAATTCACTTAAAAATATATAGCCTAAAATAATTCCAAAGATTGGGATTAAGTATGAGACTTGAGATTGAAAAATTAAACCATTCTTTTTCAAAATTTTAAACCTTAAAAGCCACGCAACTCCTGTTGGCACTATACCAAGATAAATTACTGACATAGTTGAATTTAATGATGGAGTATTTTCCCAAGGAGTTTCTAATAAACACATCAAAGGAAATAAAATCAGAGTTGCCCAAATTAATATTGATCCAGTAACGTTTTCATTTTTTTTCTTACTAATTTTAAGTGTTAAAACTCCACCTATTACATAACATGTTGATCCTACTAAAATTAATATTGCTGAAAGAAAATTATTTTCATCGATTAAAATATTATCAGAAAATAAATAAACAATTCCTGCAAATCCTATTAATATTCCTATAGTTTTGGCAAAATTAAATTTTTCATTTTTTGTATAAAAGTGACCTAATATGGTAGAGCTCAAAGGAGTAGTGGACATCAAAATTGCAGCCAAATTACTTTGCACAGATTTTACTCCATAAGCAATTAAAAAGAATGGTATAACTAAATTGATTAGTCCTATTAACATGAACCAATGCCAATCTTTTGAAAATGCTTCAATTACAATTTTTTTATAAAAACATAAAATTAATACTGGTATAGATCCAAAAAATACTCTCAAAAAAGCAATTGTCATTGGACCGAACGATTCTGTTGCAATTTTTATATTAAAAAAAGCAGATGCCCAAATTATTGATAGTAATGTTAATAAAATATAATCTGTTAAATTAGCTTGCTTCATTCTGTAATATCTTTCACAACACCTTTTGTAATATGAATTAATTTTTCATAATTTATTTTAAAAATTACATTAGGATGTCCAGCTGCAGCAAAAATATCTTTAAACCTACTCAAAGAGTTATCTACAAATATTGGAATATTATTTATATGACCTACAGGAGATACACCTCCAATTGTATATCCTGTTTGAGACTTAACCTCATCAGCAGAAGCCATTCTTACATTCTTTTTTTCAGAAATTTTTTTTAATTTATTTAACGAACATCTTTTGTCACCAGAAACTAAACAAAGTAGAAAATCATTTTCTATCTTAATAAGCAGACTTTTAACAATTGCTCCTACTTCACAATTTAATGAATTTGCTGCATCCAATGCTGTTTTTGCTGAGTTTTCTAATTCAACAACTGATAGATTTTCATCAAACTCTTTAAGACACTTCTCAGCTCTTTTAACTGGTTCTTTATTTAATAAAGTCATATTCAACTTATGATTGATAAAAAAGCACTGAAATTATTGGCATAATTATATGTTTAAATTGCATAGGTGATATCCTCATTATATGTATTCTTTATTATAACAATATTGGTAATTAACCCAGATATTTAATTCTACAGGAGATAATATGAGCGCAAGCAAAGTTCTAAAAATGATGAAAGACAAGCAAATTGAGTTTGTCGATTTAAGATTTACAGACCCAAGAGGTAAATTACAGCACTTAACTATGGATGCATCGGTAGTTGATGGGGACATGTTAACAGATGGTGTATTTTTTGATGGATCGTCTATTGCTGGATGGAAGGCAATAAATGAGTCTGACATGATATTAAAACCAGATTTAAACAGACAAATAGTTGATCCATTTACATCTCATAATACTCTTGTTTTATTTTGCGATATTTTAGATGCAATTAAAAGAAATCCTTATGAAAGAGATCCAAGAGGAATAGCAAAGAAAGCTGAAGCTTATTTAAAGAAGACTGGTATAGGTGATAAAGCTTACTTTGGTCCAGAGCCAGAATTTTTTGTTTTTGATGATGTAAAAATCAAAAACGACATGAACGAAACAAGTTTTTCGATAGATAGTACAGAAGGACCTTATAATTCTGGAAAGAGTTATGAAAATGGGAATATGGGTCATAGACCTGGAGTTAAAGGTGGATATTTTCCAGTCCCTCCAGTAGATAGTGCTCAGGATATAAGAGGTGAATACTTAAAAGGTTTAAGAGACGTAGGTATCACAGTTGAAAAACATCACCATGAAGTTGCTCCAAGTCAGCACGAACTTGGAATGCTTTTTGGTACGTTAGTTGATCAAGCTGATAATGTTCAATTATACAAATATGTAGTTCAAATGGTTTCACATTCATTTGGTAAAACTGCTACGTTTATGCCTAAACCTGTAAAAGGTGATAATGGATCAGGAATGCACGTTCACCAATCAGTTTGGAAAGGAAAAACTCCAGTTTTTTCTGGAAATAAATATTCAGGTTTGTCACAAACTGCGCTTTATTACATTGGTGGAATACTTAAACATGCTAAGGCGATTAATGCGTTTTCAAATGCTACAACAAATAGTTATAAAAGATTAATTCCAGGCTTTGAAGCTCCGGTATTACTTGCTTACTCTGCTAGAAACAGATCAGCTTCTTGCAGGATTCCGATAACTCTAAGCAAAAAAGGAGCAAGATGTGAAATTAGATTCCCAGATGCATCTGGTAATCCGTATTTAACATTTGCATCGATGTTAATGGCAGGAATTGATGGTATCAAAAATAAAATTGATCCAGGCAAATCCTTTGATAAAGATCTTTACGCTTTATCAGAGAAGGAAGTTAAAAAAGTTCCAACAGTTTGTGGATCATTAAGAGAAGCAATGGAAAGTTTAGATAAAGATAGAAAGTTTTTAACTCAAGGTGGAGTATTTACTGACGATCAAATTGACGCTTATATTGCTCTTAAATTTGAGGAGATACACAACTTTGAACATACACCTCATCCTATTGAGTTTGATATGTACTATAGTTGTTAAATAGCTTTTTTATTTTTTAGCTATTTTATTTTTTCCTAAACCTTTTTTAACCACGTAGTTGAGGGTGCCATGTGCGCCCGCTTCTACTGGTTTAATTAGACTTCTGAATAAAGATTTTCTTTTTTGAGTTTTAACTTCAGAGTTAATTAGGTTTTTATGCTCAAAAGCGTTCATATCAAATATTCTATCGTAGATATGCAAAAAACGCAATTCTGATATGCGTATATTAAATACTATATTTTAAAGGACTCTCCACATCCACATCTCTCAGTTTCATTCGGGTTATTAAATACAAATTGTGAAGAAAATTTTTCTTTTTTAAAATCCATTTCTGTTCCAAGTAAATACATTACTGCTGCAGAATCTATAAATACTTTTACACCCTTATCTTCTATTACTTCGTCATTTGGGTTTGCTTCTTTTGTATACTCCATAACATAGGACATCCCTGCACAACCGCCTGACTTAACCCCAACTCTAACTCCTAAAGAGTCTTTTTCAGCATTAGACATAATTTCTTTTATTCTTTGAGCTGCGTTATCGCTTAATGATATAATTTGTTTTGTCATAAATTTAATTCAAGTTTTGCAGCTTCAGACATCATTGATTTGTCCCATGGTGGCTCCCAGACTAAATCAAGATCTACTTTTGAAACTTCTTTAATTTCTAATATACTGTCTTTAACTTCTTTAGGCAAACTTTCAGCAACTGGACAATTTGGAGTTGTTAAAGTCATTTTAACCTTAACTTCAGAATTATTAACGATAATATCGTATATCAATCCTAATTCATATATATTAACAGGTATCTCTGGATCATAAATTTTTTTTATTTCAGCAATTACTTTTTCTTTAAGATCCATTTTCAATCCTCTGTTTTTACAATTTGATCAGAATTATCTAATGCTGATGTAAGGGTATGCCAAGACAAAGTTGCACACTTTACTCTCATAGGATATTGTTTAACACCAGATAGGCTCATTAATTTAGTTTTTTCGTCATCTTTTAAAAGGTTAGTCTCTAAAGAGTCTTTTTCTTTTATCATCCCTAAAAAATCAGTTACAATTTCTTTTACTTCTTTTTCTTCTTTGCCCCTAACCATATCAGTCATGATTGATGCCGACGCCATTGAGATAGCACAGCCATGACCTTCAAATGCAATATCTTCTACTTTTTTATTTTCATTTAATCTGAGATAAACATGAACATTATCACCACATAAAGGATTATTTCCCTTTGCATCTTTATTATAATTATCAAACTTTCCTAAATTCCTTGGATTTTTTCCATGGTCTAATATTATCTCTTGATATAAATCTTTTAAGTCCATTATAAGTTAAAAATTTTTTTACATTTATTTATTGCTTCGTCAAGCTTATCAATATCATCTTTTGTATTATAAATTCCAAATGAAGCTCTTGCAGTTGCAGGTAAATTTAATTTATCATGTAATATTTGACAGCAGTGATGCCCTGCTCTAATAGCTACTCCATCTTCATCAAGAATTGTTGCAATATCATGTGGATGAACACCTTCAATAGTAAATGATATAACCCCACCCTTTTCTTTTGGATTTCCTATAATATTAACTGAATTATTTTTTCTTAACTTTTCTAGTCCATAGTCTAATAATTCTTTTTCATGTTTTTCAATATTTTGAATACCAATTTTTTCCATAAATTTTATGGATTCATTAAAAGCTATAACTTGAGCTGTAGCCATTGTTCCAGCTTCATATTTATTAGGTAATTCTCCATAAGTAATACCTTCTTTTTTAACCTCATTTATCATTCCGCCTCCACCTTGATATGGGGGTAAATCTTCAAGCCATTTTTTTTTAGCATATAAAACGCCTATTCCAGTTGGTCCATACATTTTATGTCCAGATATTGCATAAAAATCACAATCAATATCCTGCATATCTAATTTTAAGTGAGGTGCTCCTTGGCAACCATCAATTAGAACCGGTATATTTTTCGAATGAGCCAATTGTACAATTTCTTTGATGGGTAATATCGCTCCTGTTACATTCGATAAATGACTTACGCTAATTATCTTTGTTTTTTTTGTAATTTTTTTTTCTATAGCTTCTAATGTTACTTCGCCGTCATCGTTAATTTCAGCAAATTCTATTTTTATATTTTTTGCTTTTCTAAGAAAATGCCAAGGAACATAATTTGAATGATGCTCGAGTTCAGTCAACAATACTTCATCTCCTTCAGATAAATATTTTTGACCAAAAGTGTTAGCGACTAAATTAATTGCTTCTGTAGCACCTTTGGTAAATACGATTTCATCTTTATCTTTAGCATTAATATATTTTTGAACTGAAACTCTTG
>CACISK010000001.1 GCA_902589315.1 uncultured Pelagibacteraceae bacterium | reverse complement strand
TAGAAAAAAAAGCGTTACATGTTAAAGCCCAACATTGTAAATTAAATAATTCATCTAATGATCTATATCCTTCAACCATAATATAATTTTTTTTTGATATTCGCGAAATTTCTTTAATAGATTTGTAAAGGTCAAATAATTCTAAATTATGAAGTGTGCCTAATGAGATTACTAGATCAAAATACTTATCAGAGTATTTAGTTCGATTTTGAGCTTTGTGTACGTATAAGTTTTTTCTAACATCTTTGTGTGAATTATTAATAGCATATTTTGATATATCATAACCATGAATTTCAATTTCAGGCAAAATTTCTTTAATTTCTTTCAGCAAGAAACCTTTGCCACATCCTACATCCAATAATTTAGACTTATTTGTTAATTTATAGTTTTTTATTATATTTTTTGCGAAATTTTTCCATCTACCTTTAATATATTTATATCCTCCATATCCATATTTCCTATTTCCATCCCAAAAATTTTTTCCAAATTTTCTAGCTTCTTTCATGCAATCTACCTTGTTATTAATCATTCTTTTCAAAAATTCTCTTTTAGTGGATTTATGTAAAGATTGGATAAAGAATTTTTCTTTGTTATTTTTTTTTAATTTCATCTTCATATCTAATTGTAGCTAGTTCATTGACATTTAAAATATCAACTTTTTTTTTAATGGAAATCTCTTCTAATGCAAAATCTATAAATTTTTTTTTTTTTATAATTTTATTAAACATATTGTTTCTTATTTTATTATCTAATGGAAACTGAAAAATTGAAAAACAAACAATTCCTTTAACTTTGTCAATATTTTCTAATAATTCTTCGAAAATAAGATAAGATTTATTGATTGAATATTCGACTGAACTGAAAAGAAAAAAATATTTTTTTCTTTTACAATAATCTCTTATCACTAAGTTTTGTACTTTCTGAGGATAAAAATTTCCAAACACCTTCCTACTTGATATATAACCTTTTACCTTTTTCATGATAAACTTATAATTTAGGTAACTTATAGTTAGTACCAATTTTTGAGATTACTTTCATCGAGAATGGCTCAAAAAAATCTCCAAGTGTTTTTGTGCCATAAGGAGTAAATAAACCTTTAAACCTACAGTTTAAAGATATTCTTGATGTTTTTTCCTCATTTATAACATTCCCATGCGGAAGCGTTTGGTTAAAAATTAATATTTGACCAAATTTTAAATTTAACCATATGAAATCATTTTTTAGTTTTTTATATAATTGGTTAGAGCTTTTATTCTTTAACTTTTTAAGTGTGTTTAAGAATTTACTATATTTATTTTGGGGCAAGATATACATGGATTTTGTTCTATATACATCAACCATTGGTATCCATACTACAATTTCATAAGGAGAGTCGCCAGACCATACGTCTGAATGTAATGATAAAAGAGAACTGTTGTCTTTAGGAAGTTGAAAACTAATATTTATTTTTTTTTGAATAGCTAGCTCATTTCCAACTAATTCATCAATTACATTATTACAAACGCTAAAATATTTTTTTTTTAATTCAGTATTTTTATTAATAGTGTTGTAAACACTCATTCTTATTTTGTTTAATTTTTTAATTGATACAAATTTATGCAAGTTATTTAATTCTCCATCAAACTTTTTAACATTCTTTTTTATTGTTTTTATAATTAAATTTTTAATCCATTCTATAGAACCATAATTTTCTGAATTTATTATTAAATAACCATTTTTTAAAAGAATATTTGAATATGTTTTTGGTAATTTTTTCATATTAAAATGGTCCTTTAAAATTTGAATTTGGAATATCATGTAAAAATTCTTTTTTATAATTAAGTTCTGCTTTAATAAGTTCTTTATCACAATTTAACATTTTACAGACCTTACCTATAATTTCCTTATAAGTAATATAAAATTTTTTGGTTAAACCAAAACTTGATGGTTCAGGGATATCGGGTTGACAAAGTTTAGATGGAGGTTTTTTTAGAAATTCAAAGCATTCATTAGTGGCTTTATAAATTATTTCTGAAGCAATAGAACCTGAGAAATGTCCAGAGTCCAAAACTAATAATGAACCAGTTTTTTTTATTGATTTTTTGATATTGCTCCAATCCAGCGGTGCAATCGTTCTTAAGTCAATTAAATCAACATCTATGTTTAATTTTTTTAAATATTTACATGCATTAATTGCCTCTGCAGTGAGATAAGATGAACTTATTATAGTAATTTTTTTTCCTGATAATTTTTTTTTTGATTTTCCTAGATTAATAAAATACTGTTTTTTTGGTACGTTGCTTATGCTTTGATGTAACCATCTATTTTCAATAAATATTACTGGGTTTGGATCAAATATTGACGATAAAAGTAAACCTTTTGCATCATAAGCATTTGATGGCATAACAACTTTCAAGCCTGGAATATGTGCAAACCATGAATGTAAGTTTTGTGCATGCGTTGGGCCTTGACCCCATCCTCTACCAACGATCAATCTAATAGTAATCGGTATAGCTTTGTTATAAGTGAAAAACCATTTCGCTGCTGAATTTACAAGTTGGTCCATAGCAAGTAGAAAAAAGTCTAATCTTTGATGAGAAACAATACTTCTAATCCCATTTATTCCAAGTCCTACAGAGACACCTGTAAGAGCATTTTCTGATGCAGGTACATCAAAAACTCTGTCTTTACCATACTTTTTTTCAAGTCCAATTGTTGTTCCAAAAATTCCTTTTGGATCCGTAGTGCCTAAACCATAACATAGCATACTCTTATCTTTTTTCATTGCTATTTGAATAGCTTCATTAATCGACTCTGCCATTGTGATAGGTCTTTTATTTTGCATAAATTTTTTTTAGAATATTTGTTTTAGGGTAAGGGCTAATTTCAGCAAATTTAAATGCTGATGATATTTCATTATTTATTTTAATTTTTTCACTCTCTAAATATTTAATTTTTTTTGGATATTTATTTACTATATTTTTTTCAATTTTAGTTAGGGGATCTTTTTTTTTTATCCAATTATAAGACAATTTTTTTGGTCTATAATTTAAATTATCATCAAAATTTGGGCCACAATGTTCTCTATGCCTATAAGTGGCAAATTCTAAAAAAAAAGGTCCTTTTCCAGATTTAATATATTCAACGGCTTTTTTTATTTTTTTAAAAATTTTAGCATAGTCATTACCATCAGTGAAATCACTTTTACATCCAATCCCTTGGGATAACTTGTATATCTTCCTATTTTTTGGCTGCCTTACTTTTAATGAACTATAAACTGAATAAAAGTTGTTCTCACATATAAATAACACAGGAATTTTTTTAATAATTGCAAAATTTAATGACTCGTAAAAAACCCCTTCTTCGATTGCACCATCACCCAAATAAATAATCGCCAAATTTTTTTTTTTCTTTAACTTTATTGATAAGCCTAAACCAACACCAATAGGTATACTATTTCCAACAATAGCTGTTGTGCCTACAAAACCAACTTTATCATCTTTTAAATGCATTGATCCACCCTTACCTTCGCTGCACCCATTTGCTTTACCATGTATCTCACATAACATTTTTTTTAAGTTTCCACCTTTGGCTAAATAATGGGCATGCCCTCTGTGACCACTTATTGCTTGATCTTTTCGATTTATGAATAAAGATAAGGTTGCTGGTACAGCTTCTTGACCAATAGATAAATGGGTAGGACATCGCATTTTTTCTTTATAATAATTTAAAGCAATGATCTCCTCCGTTCTTCTAATTTTATAAATTATTTTCCATATTTTAATTTTGTTTTTTAAACTTAAATTAATTTTCATAATATCTGTTTATTTCTTTTGAAATTTTTATAATCTCTTCTTTTTTTAAAAACTGATTGATTGGTAAAGATAAAATTTTTTTTGATTGAATTTCTGTATTAGGAAAGTCGCCTCTTTTATATCTCAAATATTTGGCGGCTGGTTGAAGATGTATTGGAACAGGATAATGAATAGCTGTAAAAATTTTTTTATTTTGTAAGAATTTTTTTAGTTTATCTCTATCATTTACTTGAACTACAAATGTATGGAAAGTATCAATCTTATTTTTTTTTGATACTGGGAATTTAACATATTCTGGATTTAAGTGTTTCATGTAAATTTTGGCATTTTTTCTTCTTTGTAAAATTACACTTTGTAAATTTTTTAATCTAAAATTTAATATTGCAGCTTGAAGATTATCCATTCTTGACAGGTATGCAAATTTTTTTACTTTATCCCTAGATACCAATCCATGATTTCTTAAGCTTAAGGTTTTAGTATAAATTGATTTTTTATCAGTAACCAAAAATCCCGCATCACCACAAGCATTCAAATTTTTCAAGGGATGTGCTGAAAAGCAACCTACATCTCCCCATTTTCCTGCTGGTATACCATTTAATTTTGATCCTATTGATTGAGCAGCATCCTCTATAATTGGAATTTTGTATTTTAGTGATATTTTTTTTATTTTATCCATATCACAAATTCTACCTGTTAAATGAACAGGCATAATTGCTTTTGTTTTACTTGTTATTGCTCTCTCTATTTTTATTGGATCTATATTTTGATCACTTAATACGTCAACAAAGACTGGAATGGCCCCTATATGTACAATACTGGATGTAGATGAAATAAAAGAGTTGGGTGGAGTTATGACTTCATCTCCTTTCCTTATCCCAAGGGCGATTAATGCACAAACTAAAGCATCAGTACCAGAATTTAGAGCTACAGCATATTTAGTGTTGCAAATTTTAGCAATATTTTTCTCAAAAATTGGGATTTGTTTTCCATTTACATATTCGCCAGAGGAAAGAATTTTTTTAATAATATTTAATAATCTAGGAGATTCTTTTGACCATTGTTTTGATAGATTAACATAATTAATTCTATTTTTTTTCATAGAAATTTTTCACAGTTTTAATCACATAATCCATCTGATTTTTTTTTAAATGCTGATCACATGGGAAACTTATAATAGATTTTGCGTGTCTATCTGTGACAGGAAAATCACCAATTCTATGCTTTAATTTTGATAAAGCTCTCTGTCTATAAATTGGTATAGGATAATGAATTTTTGCTTCTATCCCTTTAGACAAACAATATTTTAGTAGCTTATCTCTTTTCTTAGCAAAAACTATATAGAGATGATAAACAATCTTATTATTTTTAATTCTCGGTGGAATCGTGATTTCATCTATTTTTGAAAGAGCATTATCATAATACTTAGCGTTTTTAATTCTTTGATTTGCAATTTGATTAGTTTTAGGAATAAGCCAGTTTCCTACAATAGCTTGAATCGTATCTAATCTAGAATTATAACCTAGTATTTTAACATTATCTCTATCTATCAATCCATGATTTCTTAGTAATTTTAGTTTTTCAAAAATTTTTTTATTACTTGTAGTTATAATACCACCATCTGACCATATATTTAAATTTTTTAAAGGATGTAATGAAAAAGTTCCTGTTACTCCCCAAGTTCCGGCTAATTTATTATTATAAGCTCCAACAATTGATTGACATGCGTCTTCAATAATAGGTAATTTATACTTCTTTGCAATTTTTTTTAGAGCAACCATGTTAGTCATATAACCTGTGAAGTGAACTGGAACTATTGCTTTTGTTTTCTTAGTAATTTTCTTTTCTATCAGTTTAGTATCAATGCAAAAGGTATCATCACAATCTACAAAGACTGGCTTTGCACCTATTTCACAAATTGCTCCCACCGTAGCCACAAACGTATTAGCTGCAGTAATAATTTCATCTCCTCTAGAAATATTTAATGCTTTTAGAGATAATTTTATTGCATCAGTACCTGAGTTAACGCCAACTGCATATTTAGTTCCAATTAAACGTGCAAATTTTTTTTCAAATTCTTCAAGTGGTTTTCCCAATGTAAAGTCACCAGTTGGAACAAATTTTTTTATCTTTTCAAACAAATCATCGCAATTTTTAAATTGTTCGGATAAATAAGAATATCTGACGTGCATTTTAAGAAAGATAATCTACCATTGCAAGCAACCAGATTTGGTGGATATTTTCTATAAAATTGTAACTTTTGCTATTTACCCACAAGGACTTATTTTTTGTCATTTTTTTTAACGGATTGCTCTTGTTAAAACCTGTTAAACTATAAATATTTTTAATACCCATTTTATTTGCTGTTTTAAATGCTTTTAGCATATTTTTTGATTTACCACTTGAAGATATTAAAATGACTAAATCTTTATTAGTGGCAGTTTTTTTTAAAACTAACGAAATCCAGTTCTCATAACCATAATCGTTGGTAAAACATGAAATTAGGCCAGCGTCGTTTCCCTGGTATGTATTGATTTTGCATTTATTCATAAAATCTAATTGAACATGATTTGCAATTGACAGACTTCCTCCGTTTCCAAATATATATAGTTTGTTTTTTTTTAGATTTTTAATTTTATGAGCAAGCTCTAACAGCTTAGGATTAGTTTCTTTGTGTTCTAAAATCTTATCTGTAAAACTTAAAAAATAATTATCAAAAAATCTTTTCATTTTAAATATGTTTTTATTGAATTAATAAAATCAAGTTTTTTAATTGAAACAGCATTAGCCAAGCTTTCAACTATCATAGAACTAGCAACAGAACCAAGAAAAATCAATAAATCTTCTTTATTTTTTTCTTCTGCCATTAAAGAAATTATTGCCAACATTGCATCACCTGCGCCAATTTTATCTACTACTTTAATTCCAAAAGCTGGACACTCATAAAAAGATTTAGATTTTTTATTATAAAGAATTGCACCATTTTTTCCTCGCGTAACAATGCATTTTTCAAACTTTACTATTTTATCAAGTTTTAACATCAATTTTCTTAAATCTGAAATTTTATCTCTTAGCTCTGTTCTCAATTCAGTTTCATTTATAATTATTTGTCTCGAATTTTTATATTTCCTCAGTGAATGAAATCCATGATTGCCAGCATTACTTTGAGCATTAATATTTAAAATTTTTGAATTAGAACAAATAAACTTCGCTATTTTTTCAGTTATGAAGCCATGCCCATAATCGGATACAACTACAATATCATAATTTTTTATAATTTTTTTTAATTTTTTAATTATATCTTCTTCTTCATTTTTGCTTATTCCTTGATCATTAAAGTCATAGTATCCGAATATTTTATTATTATTATAAGAATCTAAAAACTTAGTTTTTATTATCGTTGGAGAGTTTTTTTTTTTAAAAAAACTCAATTTTAAATTATTCAATTTCCTTTTTATTACATTATCATAATTGTCCTTTTCTCCTGTCATACAATATAATGAGGTTTTTTTTGAAAAGTTAGAAATATTTTTAGCTATAGCTGTTGAGCCGCCTAAGTATTTTTTTGTTTGTAGTCTTTGAAACATTAAAATAGGGTCTTTACCTGACTTGCCTAATGCTTCACATAACACATAGTTATCTATTATTGCTTCTCCAATAATCAATACTTTTTTGTCTTTAAAATTATTTATTAAATTAATAATTTCTTTAAAATTGTATTTATTTTTTATTTTGCTCAAAAATTTTTTTTGTTTTTTATCGAATACGTCAAATGTATCGTTTAGAATTTTAGTTGAACTAAAGGTTACGCCATCAGTAAAAGCTATTTTTCCTCCATATTTCTTCACTTCCTTTTCTTCCAAATAAATTTTTTTTGAAATATCACTTTTCCTTATCTTGTAATCTGATCCTTTGACGTAAAAACTTGGTTTTATAAGCTTTATACTTTCAATAGCACTAGGTGAATCTGACAAAATCACAGCATCAATGTACTCGATTGAGTTTAAAAATTTCAATCTCAAATTTTCTTTAAAGTATGGTTTGCCTGGACCTTTGTTAACAAATCTGTCTGAAGTGATTGATACTATAAGAAAGTCTCCTAGATTTTTTGCTTGTTTAAAATGCTCTATATGTCCTGGATGCAATAAATCATAAACACCATGACACAAAACAACTTTTTTTGATTTAATTTTTTTTAGTAAATTCTCTATTGAATCTTTTTTAAAAAATTTCTTCACATTTATTACTTTCCTAAATATTTAAACCAATATTTATTTGCTTTTTTAATTTTTTTTGGCGTCCATAATGGTGCGTACTTCCACATTTCAATATTATCTAATAATTCTTTTGTACCTTTTACTATATCAATTTTAGGTTTCCAGTTTGTTACTTTTTTAATCTTATTAATATTTGCGTAAGTAATTTTTGGTTCACCAGGTCTTTTAGGAATATTTATTTTTCTACTTTTAAAAATATTTACTATTTTATTTATTGAGACTGGTTCACTTTTTCCTACATTGTATACGCCTGTCTTTCTTATTTTAGAACACTTAATAAACAGTCTGACTAGATCATCTACGTGTAGAAAATCTCTTTTTTGTTTGCCATCACCTACAACTGTTAAAGGCTTGGTGCTTATTTTTTGTCTTAGAAATGTTCCAAATACTGCGCCATATGCGCCTGTTGTTCGTGATCTTAGTCCATAAATATTAAATAATCGCAAAGAAATAACTTTTATTTTATAAATTTTTGACCAAAAAAGTAAAATTTGTTCTCCTAAGTATTTAGTAAATGCATAGGGATGCTGTATATCTATCTTATCATTTTCTGATGTTGGAATTTTTTTTGCTAGTCCATAACATGAGGAAGATGCTGTATAAACTATTTTATTCACATTGTATTCTCTGCAAGCTTCAATAACATTTAAAGTAGCATTCACGTTTGCCAAAAAATATTTTCTTGGGTCTTTAACACTTGGAACTATATCCCCCAAACCTGCTATATGATAAACAATATCAACATTTTTAAAGTATTTTTTCCATGAACCGTCTTTAGACAAATCTGAGATAATTAATTTAATTTTTTTTTTTGATTTATTTAAATTTGAAACTCTTCCAGATGAGAGATTGTCTATAACAATAACTTTATATTTTTTCTTGACTAAAAAATCTACTAAATTGCTTCCAATAAATCCTGCACCACCAGTTACTAAGACTCTCATTCTATATCCTTAAGTAATTTTTTTCGCCACGATAATGAATAGCCAAATCCTTTATCATCTATAATCATATCGTAGGCGGGTTTGCCTAAAATCAATTTTGAGTACTTAACTCCCCATCTTTTTAATTGTTGCTCTGTCATCTTGAAGTATTTTTTTTTTGCCTTTAAAATATTTCCATTAAATGTGCTCATGCCTCTTGCAGTAAAGATAATAATTTTGTTACCATTTTCATGAATTTTATTAATTGTTTTTATCGATGATTTTATAGGTTTAGAATGTGAGTAATAGTTAGCACTTGTTTTACAAATTACATTATCTAGATCAAAACAAAATATTTTTTTTTTCATAATTAATAATATTAGATATATTATGATAATTAATTATCAAACTAAAATTATATTTAAATGAAAATTATTAGTTATGCTTTATTCGGTAATGATAAATTTTATCATAAAGGGCTTGAGAGAAATATAAATATAGCAAAGAAACTTTTTAAGGGATGGAGGGTCAGAGTTTATTGTTGTGAAGAATTAAAAAATAAAGCTTTTATAAAAAAGTTGTTAACAAGAAAAAATGTTGATTTAATATTTAAAAAACAAACTTATGTCTACGAGCCATTGCTCTGGAGAATTTTGCCAATGGAGGAAGGTCATGATTGTGTAATAGTAAGAGATATTGACACAAAATTATTCAAAAGAGACAAAAGATTAGTAGACAATTGGTTAAGAAGATCTGAAAAGTTTCATATATGTAGAGATGCTCCATTGAGTCAAGTTATTCCTGGAGGAATTTGGGGAGGAAAAAAATCAAAACTTAAAATTAAAGTTTATTGGGATATATGGAGAAAAGATTTTAGAAAAAAAAATCCGAACAAGAATTTGTGGGATCAAGGATTTTTAAAACAATATGTTTATCCTCAAATCAAAAATAATTTAATAGTATACTCTGACTATTTAAAACTAAAGGGTGAAAAAGTAATAAGTTTAGGAAGACGTGAAAAATATAAAGGATTTACAGTATCAATAGGCATGTATCTAAAAGAAGATTTAAAATCATCTAGTTTAAAAAAAGGAAATTCAAATAGGTTAAATTTATTTAATCAAGTACAAGAGGATATGATTAAATATAAAAATCAAACATTGCTACTAAGACCTAAATACTTATACATTAATAGATTCTTTAATACATTATATTTATTCATTGATTTTATGTTTTTACTTATACAAAATATTTTTGTTAATAATAATGCACTTAAATATCTGAAGGAACAATTTAGTAAAAAGATCTTAAAAAGAAAAAAAAAAACAGGAATTATTATTTATAAGTGAATTATTCAGCTTTTAATTTTAAAAGTGTTTTAACATTATGATAAATAATATTATTTAATGGATCATTAAAAGACTTTGATTTATAACGAGATACTATTTCTTCAATTCCGTTTTCAATACTAAATTTAGGTGAAAAATTAAGAACTTTATTTATTTTATCTGAGTTAATGTGATAAGACCTATTATCATTTGAAGGAACTTTAATTATTTCTATATTTTTGTAATCAAATTTATTTTCTAGAGTTTTTTTAACTAAATTAGCAATTTCTATTATTGATAAATTTTGGTACCCAACATTAAAAATTTGATTATTTACCTTATTTTTTTTTTCCTCAATAAATAATTCTACTACTTTGCAATAATCTTTTATATGCAAATTTGGCCTCAACTGGTTTCCCCCAAATACTTTAATTTTGTTATTCACCAAGGCATTACAAGTTAAAATATTTACACTTAAATCAAATCTCATTCTAGGGGAATATCCACAAACTGTAGCTGGTCTAAAAATTACTGTTTCAAAATCATCGCTTGAGTGGTCTAACAAAATTGGTTCACATAATCCTTTATATTTGTTGTAATCGGTAAGTGGTAAAAGCGGATGATCTTCTTTTACGTCTTTTTTGTTAGATATGCCGTAAACTGAACTTGTAGAAGCATAAATAAATCGTTTTATTTTGTTCTCTTTAGCTGAAATTACTAAGTCTTTAAAACAATCGTAATTTACAGTTTTTGACAGTTCGGGGTCTAATAAATAACTTGCGTCATTTGATATACATGCAAGATGAATAAATATATCATGATTCTTGCAACTATCTTTTATTTTTTTTTTATCTCTAATGTCTCCATTGACTATTGTTAATTTTTTATTGTCTTTTGGTAAAAAGTTGTCTGTAAAATACATAATATCATAGACTGTCACTTCATAACCCAGATCTAACAAATAGGGCACAAGCCTACATCCAACATAACCTGCTCCACCTGTAATGAAAATTTTTTTATTTAACATCTATAATGAATACCCAGATTTTTTTGCGTCATCATAAAAATTTTTTACTGTTTCTTGTGAATACTTCTCTAAACTTTTGTTAAAATTTTTGGTTTTTTTTAATATATTGGGAGGAACTGTTACTATATGACATTTTACTTCTTCCGCTTCAATAATATTATATACTTCTCTAACACTTGCCCACAATATTTTAATATTTTTTTTTTTTTTACAGGCACTAATATGTTTTTTTATTTCTGCTTTCGGATTGACACCTGTATCAGCAATTCGTCCAGCAAAAATTGATAAAATAATCTCTGTTTTTTTATCTAATTTTTTAATAAGTGGTAGTGATTGATTTAACGTAAAAATTGCAGTCACATTAATTTTTATGCCCATTCTATTTAATTTTACAATTAAATCGGCATTTGATTTATTATTTGTTGTTATTATTGGTATTTTTACAAATACATTTTTGCCTAATTCTTTTATTTTTAAAGCTTGAGACATGATATTATTTGCATCATCTGCAAATATTTCGAATGAAACTGGTTTTCTCTTAACAATTTTTAACACTTGCTTTGCAAATTTTAGATAATTTAGTACTCCTGAAGATCTCATTAAAGATGGGTTTGTAGTAAAACCTTTAATTAAAGTATTTTTGGATAGATCTTTAAAATCTTTTATGTTTGCTCCATCTACATAAATACTAGATTTAAATTTATTTAGGTTGATCATTTAGATTGTTTTGTATTAGCAAAACAAAATATATTCAAATAAAATATATTTATGAATAAAGAAAAAATATACGAAATAGTTGAAGAACTCTCCACTTTTTTTCCATTCAAGAATTATCTTAAAATAAATGGTTTGGTTAGACCAAAATATTTTTTTATTTATAAAATTTTAGAGGAGAATTTTGTTAGAGATCAAAACATATTAGACTTTGGGTCTGGTCTCAATGATTTAACGGCAATAATTAAAAAGCTCGGCTATCAAATCGACGCTTATGATGATTGTGAAGATGCATGGTATAGTGAAAATGATAATATCAGTAAATTAAGAGAGTTTAACAATAGGGTTAAACTAAATTTTTTTGAAACAATGAAAGAATTAGAAAATTCAAAAAATACATATGATATTGTATTATTGTTAGATGTTTTAGAACACGTACCAAGCCCAAAAAATTTTTTATCTTCAGTATTTAAATATATAAATAAAAATGGACATCTTGTGATTACAGTTCCTAATTCGGTAAGCTTAAGAAAAAGATTATCAGTAATGTTAGGCAAAACAAATTATGCCTCTTATAATGAATTTTTTGATGAGGTTCCATTTAGAGGACATTGGAGAGAATATAGTATTGAGGATATAAGAAGTTTATCAAAAAAAATAAATTGTAAAATCAAACACCTCGAAGGAATAAATGCTATTATTCCAAAAAATAAATTTTTATTTTTGTTATATAAAAAACTTAATTTTATATATAACCTATTAATAAAACTTTTTCCCTCACTGTCAGACACTTTATGCGTAATTCTTGAAAAAAAGTAAAATTTACCGATATGAATAATTTTAACCAAGAAAATTATATAAAAATATTAAAAAAATTTAAAAAATTAAAATATGATTTTGTTGATTATTCAAATTTCAAAAAGAAAAGAAATCAAATTATACTTCGACATGATATAGATTATTCACCTTCTGCTGCATTAAAAATTGCAAAGATAGATTATAAATTAAAAATTAAAAGCTATTTTTTTTTTTTAATTAAAAATAAATACTACAATATTAGAGAAGAAAAAAATCTAAAAACATTATCAGAAATAAAAAAATTAGGACATGAAATTGGGTTACACTTTAATAATTCCTCTAACTTTGATTATAAAAATAAAAAAAAATTTCACAAAGAAATAAAAATTTTAGAGAAAATATTGGGTAAAAAAGTAAATGTATTTTCTTTTCATAAACCAGGTAAATATATAAAAATTCCTACAAAAAACACAATATTTTATAAAACTAATGCTTATGGAAAAAAATATTTTAAAGATTGTCTCTACATTTCAGACTCAACTGGAAGGTGGAGATATGGTCACCCTTTGGAAAATATGAAAATTATTAAAAAAAAAAAATCTTTACAGCTTTTAATGCATCCAATTTGGTGGCATACTCATAGAATATATAGAGAAGACCAGACTTACAAAATACTTTTAAATTTTAAAAAAAATTATGAATAAAAAATTTGTTTTAGTCTCAAGTACAAGTGCTGGAAGGTACATAATTGAAAATTCATTTTTAAAAAAAGGAAATTTTGAACTTGCAGGAATTATAAATATAAATTTAAAAGATGGTATATTTAGATCAAATTTTGATAGTTTCTACGATTTAATTAAAAAACATAAGATTAAAATTCATCATTCAAGTAATATAAATTCAAAAAAAACTATTTCATGGTTAAAAAAGATAAATCCTAATTTAATAATACAAACAGGCTGGTCACAAAAATTTGGTTATGAAGTTCTAAAATTACCTAAATTTGGTTGTATTGGGATGCACCCGTCACCATTGCCCAAAGGAAGAGGCGGAGCGACGATGAATTGGGTAATAATTAAAGGTATAAGAAAATGGGGGTTAACTTTTTTTAAAATGAATGAGAAATATGATGCAGGGAGTATATTATTTCAAAAAAAATTTTTTGTTAACAATTTTGATGATATTAATACAGTTAATCATAAAATAAACACAATAAGCTCTAATATTTTTAGTCTAAATATTAATAATTGGATAAATGGTAAATTTAAATTAAAAAAACAACAATTAAAAAATATCACATATTTCCCATCTAGAAAACCTAGTGATGGAGAATTTAATTTTGATTTTGATAAAAAAAAGATTCACAATATGATAAAGGCCTTAACACATCCATATCCTGGAGCTTTTTTTTATTTCAATAAAAAAAAAATATTTGTTTGGAAAAGCAATATTGAAATAAGAAACAATAAAAAGATAAAAAATTTTTTGAAAAATAAAAAGAAACAATTTCTTAAAATTAAACCCTCTCTTTTTGTTAAGGTTGGAAAAAGAAAAGACGAAGTTATTGAATTTTTGAGAATACAGAAGAATGGACAACCCGAAATATGGGGTCATGAGTTTTAGTTATGATTTTAAAGAAAGAAATATCTAAAAATATGATTGATATTGAAAATTGGTTCCTTAACTCTGGAATACAAATAGATAATAGAAAATCTTTTGATTATGGTGGGTGTCACTCGTGGTATGACATAAATAAAAAGAGTTATGCATATATTTACCCTGAAATAACTGGGTATTTAATTACATTTTATTGCTATTTATATTCCTATAAAAAAAAGAGCGTATACGTAGAAAAAGCTAATAATGCAGCAAAATGGTTAATAAACAGAATGCAAACAAAGGAAGGTCCTTTCAGATGTCTTAAGACTTCAACAAAAAATTCTAAATTTGATAGTAAAAATAATTTATCGTTCATATTTGATAACGGTATAATTTTAAATGGTCTTATAAATTTGTATAAAATAACCAATGATGTCTCTTTAATTAAGTCTGCAGAAAAAAATGCAATATGGATAATTAATAAATCTATGAGAAATAATGGATCATTAAAACCAGTTTATAACTTAAAAACTAAAAAATTTTTTGTTAAAAAACATACTTGGTCTACTATGAGTGGCGGTTATCATTCTAAAGTTGCCATGGGTTTGTTAAATCTTTACTCAGTTAATAAAAAAAAAAAATTTAAAAATGCAGCTAAAAAGATTTGTGATCATATAATCAAAAATCAAAAAAAAAACGGATCTTTCCTATCATATCCTGAGGGTATAAACTTTCATCCTTATTGTTATACCCTAGAAGGTTTAATCGTTAGCTTTAAATTTCTTAAATCAAAAAAAGAGAAAAAAAATATTACTAGAGCTATTGATTATATGATAGATAGAATTAAATCTGACAAACTTCCAAGAACTATTTATAAAAATTCAATTTCTTACATGGAAAGAATTGATATTTACGCTCAGTTTATAAGACTAATTCTTATATCTAGAAAAGAAACTACAAAAAAACTTTATTTTACATTAAAACAAAATCTAATAAAAATTTTTGAATACAAAAATAACCATAAAGACTTAAGAATTAAAGGATCGATCAGTTGGGGAAAAAAAAATAATGGTATTAGAGTAAAACATGCCAATGCATGGGTATCAATGTTTACTTACCAGTGTTTAATGATTTATTTGGAAAATTTCAAAAAGAAAAAATTTTTCAAAAATAATTTTTTTCTTTTAATTTAGCTCAATAATTTAAGTAGATTATATATATTCTTTTTTATACTTTTTTGACTAAAAGCTTTTTGTTTTTTAAATGTTTTAAGTAAATTATTTAGCCTATGTTTGTCAAATTCATCACTTCTTTTTTTATTTTTTGAGATAATATCTATAATTTTTTTTGAGACATTAATACCGTATGGTGATTTCCATCTTGGCAATGTTTTATTGATGTAATTTATCCTTTTTTTAACCCTTAAATAATTAAAATTTGATAAAATATTTGAGCCTATACTGATTGTTTCTGGTCGTTCAGTGTTATATCTAAGAGTAATAAGATGTTTTTTTAGTATGCAAGCCTCTTCCTGAATTCCTCCAGAGTCACTAATAATGTATTTGCTATTAAATAGACTATTTATAAATTTAGAATAATTTGTAGGTTTTTCTAATTTAATATTTGGTCTTAAAGATAAATTATACTTAACGATACTTTGTTTAGTTTTAGGATGACAAAAAAAATTTATTTTTTCATTATTTTGTGATGCAATCAAATTTATAAAAGTTACAGATCTAGATAAATCTTTTTTTTTTTTAACATTTTCATCTCTATGCATTGTTAATATGACTTGTTTAATCTTTTTTTTTTTAATTTTAATATTCTTTAAAACATCAGATAATGTGTTGCCAACAATAAAGATTTTATTTTTATTTATATTTTCTTTTGTTAAATTTTTTTTTTGTAGATTAGTAGGAGCAAATAACAGATCTGAAATATGATCTATTATTATTCTATTTAATTCCTCTTGCATTTTTAAATCCTTGCTTCTTAATCCAGCTTCAATATGGCATAAATTTATATTTTTATTTATTTTTTTTTTGTATTGCAGTGTACTCAGAGATCCAGCGAGGGTAGTATTTGTGTCGCCTTGGACAAATACAAAATCTGGCTTTTCTTTAATCAAAATTTTGAATATTTTTTCTTTAAGTTCTCTTATGTAATTTAAATTTTTAAATTTTGATCCGTAATTAAAATAATATTTAGGTTTTTTAAAAAACTTGTCATTAAAAAAAACTTTAGATAAATTTTTAGAATAATGTTGACCTCCATATATATTTTCATAATTAATTTTATTTTGATGAAGGGATTTTATAAATGGTTGAAATTTAATTATTTCGGGTCTGGTTCCAAATATGTTGATTATTTTCATGTGAATTTTTTTATTTTATCCTATAAGTGAAAGATACAAAATGAAAGAAATATTAATTATATCAAAACATTCAATCCTTAAAGATCCTAGATCTAGAAAGATTTTAGAAAATTGTCTAGAATTTAATTTTAAAGTTAATTGTATCTGTGAAACTAAAGAAAAAATTAATAATCCAAATTGTAAATTTTTTAAAATTTATGATTATTTTCAAAATATTAATAAGATAATTTGGTTTATTACAAAAATAGATGTTCTTTTTTTAATTTACTTATCAAAGAATTTTAGAAAAAAATCATTTGACAAAATAATTTTAGTAAATGATTTTTTTAGTAGATCACTAATTATTTTTTTTAAATTTTTTAGACATGATAAGATTGAGAAAAAATTAATTTTTGATGTTGCAGATAGCTATCCGTATGCAATGGAACAAGTATTAAAGAAAAAAAGCTTTGGTTTAAATCTAGCTTTAAATAAAATATTTAATAATATATCTAGATTAAAGAAATTTGAAAAAAATATATTGCAGTATTCGTACAAGGTTATTACCTGTGCAGAGGAATTAAAGAAGAGATTTAACAAAAATTATTCAATAGATAATAAAAAGATAATTACATTAAATAATTATGAAGATAAATCTTTTTTAAAAAATTTCAGAAAATACAAACGAAAAAAATCAAATAAACTTCAATTTATTTTTTATGGTAGCTTTACACCTGCTAGAGACTTAGAAACTGTTATTGAAGCCTCAAAAAAAATTTATAAAATAGATAAAAATGTTTTGTTCACTTTAATTGGTCTTTCTGATAACTGGTATTCTGTTCAGGTTAAAGAAATATGTAAAAATTTAAAAAATATTAAATTAGTTCCATGGATACCTCACAGTAAACTTTTTGATTTTATAAATGAAAACACCATAGCCTTGATCCCTGGTAGCAAAAGCAATCACACTAATTCGACACTTCCTTTTAAATTAACACAATTTATGTGGCTCAAAGTACCTCAATTAGCATGTGATGCTAATCCAATAAAAGCAGTAATATCAGCAGCAAAATCTGGTGTGTGTTACAAATCCGAGAATACAGATGATTTAACAAAAAAGATAGAAGAATTTATTCAAAAAAAATACGATTTAGAAAAATTTAAAAAGTTTGGTTTTAAATTTGTGAATCAATTTAATTGGGAAAGCAAAGAAAAATCTAAACTAAAAAAAATATTATCTCTATAAGAATTATAAAAAATGAATTCAGAATTTTGTTTACTTAAAAATCAATTTTGAAAATAAATAAAATTTTTTTCAGTGCATAAATTAAGCCAATTGAGCTATTAGTACTGGTCAGCTACATGCGTTACCGCACTTCCACACCCAGCCTATCAACGTGGTGGTCTACCACGGCTCTATAGGAAGAACTAGTTTTGAGGTGAGTTTCCCGCTTAGATGCTTTCAGCAGTTATCTCGTCCATACTTAGCTACCCGGCACTGCAGCTGGCGCTACAACCGGTCCACCAGTGGTATGTTCAACCCGGTCCTCTCGTACTAGGGTCAACTCCTCTCAATTCTTCTACACGCATAGCAGATAGGGACCGAACTGTCTCACGACGTTCTGAACCCAGCTCACGTACCACTTTAATTGGCGAACAGCCAAACCCTTGGGACCTGCTCCAGCCCCAGGATGTGATGAGCCGACATCGAGGTGCCAAACACTGCCGTCGATATGAGCTCTTGGGCAGTATCAGCCTGTTATCCCCGGCGTACCTTTTATCCGTTGAGCGATGGCCCTTCCACTCAGAACCACCGGATCACTATGACCGTCTTTCGACTCTGCTCGACTTGTCAGTCTCACAGTCAGGCAGGCTTATGCCATTGCACTCTACGAACGATTTCTGACCGTTCTGAGCCTACCTTCGCACGCCTCCGTTACTATTTGGGAGGCGACCGCCCCAGTCAAACTACCCACCATACAATGTCTTGATGCCGGATAACGGCAATCAGTTAGATGCCAAGAAAAACAAAAGAGGTATTTCACTGTTGACTCCACGACAACTGACGCCATCGCTTCAATGTCTCCCTCCTATACTAAATATGTTTTTCCTAACACCAATGTAAAGTTGCAGTAAAGGTGCACGGGGTCTTTCCGTCTAACTACGCGAACTCCGCATCTTCACGGAGAATTCAATTTCACTGAGTTGATGTTGGAGACAGCGGAGAAATCGTTACGCCATTCATGCAGGTCGGAACTTACCCGACAAGGAATTTCGCTACCTTAGGACCGTTATAGTTACGGCCGCCGTTTACTGGGGCTTCAGAAATGAGCTTGCACCCATCGCATTAACCTTCCAGCACCGGGCAGGCGTCAGACCCTATACATCCACTTACGTGTTAGCAGAGCCCTGTGTTTTTGATAAACAGTCGCTTCTCCCTGGCTTGTGCCACCCTCTAATGGTTGCCCAAAAGAAGGTCTTCTTTATCCCGAAGTTACAGAAGCATTTTGCCGAGTTCCTTCAACATCATTCTCTCAAGCGCCTAAATATACTCTATTAATCCACCTGTGTCGGTTTAGGGTACGGTCTAATGATGGAGCTATTTCCTGAGACTTTTTCGCGGCAAGTTCAATCCATTAAGAACTCACAACTTACAAAATCTGTCACTTCCATCTGGTTAAGGAATATTAACCTTATTTCCATCGACTACGGCTTTCGCCCTCGCCTTAGGGGCCGACTAACTCTGCGCGGATTAACCTTGCGCAGAAACCCTTGGATTTTCGGCGAATAAGTTTTTCACTTATTTTATCGTTACTCATGTCAGCATTCGCACTTCTGATACCTCCAGGATCCCTCACGGGTATCCCTTTACAGGCTTACAGAACGTTCCGCTACCGCTTATAAAGTTCGAAAACTTTATAAACCCACAGATTCGGTATGTGATTTTAGCCCCGTTACATCTTCGGCGCAGAAACTCTGTTAGACCGGTGAGCTGTTACGCTATCTTTAAAGGATGGCTGCTTCTAAGCCAACCTCCCGGCTGTTAAGGAATTTCCACATCCTTTCACACTTAATCACAATTTTGGGACCTTATCTGGTGGTCTGGGCTCTTTCCCTCTCGACCATGGACCTTAGCACCCACAGTCTGTCTGTTGAAGAACTACGTTCAGCATTCGGAGTTTTATTAGGTTTGGTAAGAATCTCTTCCCCCTAGCCCATTTAGTGCTCTACCTCTAAACGCATATTTATTCAACGCACTACCTAAATAGTTTTCGCGGAAAACCAGCTATCTACGAATTTGGTTGGCCTTTCACCCCTTACCACAAGTCATCCAAAGACTTTTCAACGTCAACTGGTTCGGTCCTCCAGCAAGTGTTACCTTGCATTCAACCTGCTCATGGTAAGCTCATTCGTTTTCGGGTCTAATTTATAAAACTAATCGCCCTATTAAGACTTGCTTTCGCTACGCCTACACCTAGATGGCTTAAGCTTGCTTTATAAATTAAGTCACTGACCCATTATACAAAAGGTACGCCGTCACTCTAAAAAGAGCTTCGACTGATTGTAGGCATGCAGTTTCAGGTTCTATTTCACTCCCCTAATAGGGGTTCTTTTCACCTTTCCCTCACGGTACTAGTTCACTATCGGTCACTGAAGAGTATTTAGGCTTAGAGGGTGGTCCCCCTATATTCGAGCAGGATTTCACGTGTCCCGCTTTACTCAAGAAATTTGTTAAACATTACTCATACGGGACTATCACCCTCTTTGGTTAGCTTTTCCAAACTATTCAAATTTTTTTAACAAATCTACTGGCCTATTCCGTTTTCGCTCGCCACTACTAACGGAATCTCAATTGATTTCTTTTCCTCCGGTTACTTAGATGTTTCAGTTCTCCGGGTTATCTCTTTAAACCTATGTATTCAGTTTAAAGTAACACATAAAGTGTTGGGTTTCCCCATTCGGAAATTTACGGATCAAAACTTGCATACAGCTCCCCGTAACTTATCGCAGTATACCACGTCCTTCATCGGCTTTCAGTGCCAAGGCATCCGCCACACGCCCTTAAACGCTTAATTTATGCACAGAAAAAAATTCTGTGTTGAATTAAATTTTTAATAAATATTCATTTCTTAGAATATTTTAGATTGTTCATCAATTCGAACAATCGGATATAGATATTGATAATATAAAAATTGATTAACGAAATGTAATAACTAAATGTTTTTTTGGTGGAGGATAGCGGGATCGAACCGCTGACCTCCTGAATGCAAATCAGGCGCTCTCCCAGCTGAGCTAATCCCCCAGTAAAAATGGTGGGCCGAGAAAGACTCGAACTTTCGACCCCACCCTTATCAAGGGTGTGCTCTAACCAACTGAGCTACCGGCCCTTTTTGCAGAAGAGTTAAACACTAATTTTAAGAAGAGAAATGAGGACGGTCAACATTATCCTGTTATATTTTTTAGATTAAGAAAATTCCTTAATCATCCTTAGAAAGGAGGTAATCCAGCCGCAGGTTCCCCTACGGCTACCTTGTTACGACTTCACCCCAGTCGCTGACTATACCGTGGTCAAGGGTTTTAAACCTTGCCTTAAGGTAGAACCAACTCCCATGGTGTGACGGGCGGTGTGTACAAGACCCGGGAACGTATTCACCGCGGCGCGCTGATCCGCGATTACTAGTAATTCCAGCTTCATGTACTCGAGTTGCAGAGTACAATCCGAACTGAGGTATCTTTTTAGGATTTGCTTGACGTCGCCATCTTGCTTCCTATTGTAAATACCATTGTAGCACGTGTGTAGCCCAACACGTAAGGGCCATGAGGACTTGACGTCATCCCCACCTTCCTCCAGCTTATCACTGGCAGTTCTTTCAGAGTGCCCAACTAAATGATGGCAACTAAAAGTGAGGGTTGCGCTCGTTGCGGGACTTAACCCAACATCTCACGACACGAGCTGACGACAGCCATGCAGCACCTGTGTTTCGTCCGGCCGAACCGAAAACTTTAATCTCTTAAAGTCGCGACGAACATGTCAAGTGTTGGTAAGGTTCTGCGCGTATCTTCGAATTAAACCACATGCTCCACTACTTGTGCGGGTCCCCGTCAATTCATTTGAGTTTTAACCTTGCGGTCGTACTCCCCAGGCGGTGTGTTTAATGCTTTCGCTGCGACACTGAAAATAAATTTCCAACGTCTAACACACATCGTTTACGGCATGGACTACGAGGGTATCTAATCCTCTTCGCTACCCATGCTTTCGTTCCTCAGTGTCAGTAATGATCCAGAAAGCTGCCTTCGCAATTGGTATTCTTTCTAATATCTACGAATTTCACCTCTACACTAGAAATTCTGCTTTCCTCTATCATACTCTAGCTAAAAAGTTTTGATGGCAGTTCCAGAGTTAAGCTCTGGGATTTCACCACCAACTTTTTTAACCACCTACGAACTCTTTAAGCCCAGTAATTCCGAACTACGCTAGGTCCCTTCGTATTACCGCGGCTGCTGGCACGAAGTTAGCCGGACCTTCTTATTCGGGTACAGTCATTTTCTTCCCCGACGAAAGAGCTTTACAACCCAAGGGCCTTCTTCACTCACGCGGCATCGCTGCATCAGAGTTTCCTCCATTGTGCAATATTCCCTACTGCTGCCTCCCGTAGGAGTTTGGGCCGTGTCTCAGTCCCAATGTGGCTGATCATCCTCTCAGATCAGCTATTGATCAAAGTCTTGGTAGGCCATTACCCCACCAACAAACTAATCAAATGCAGGCTCATCCTTCGGCGCATAAAGCTTTCTCCGTAAAGACTTATGAGGTATTAGCGCAAGTTTCCTCGCGTTATTCCTCACCAAAGGGAAGATACCTACATGTTACTCACCCGTCTGCCACTAAGTATTGCTACTTCGTTCGACTTGCATGTATAAGGCGTGCCGCCAGCGTACGTTCTGAGCCATGATCAAACTCTCAAGTTTAAAAACGGCGCACACTAGCTTCTACATAAATACTAAGAATAATATTTATGTAATGTTGAAGTGTGTACGACAAATTTTGGTAACCTTAACCGTCCACACTTCTCTTCTTAAAATATAAACAAATAAAATAGCTAATTGGTTTTACCCAATAAATAACATTTTTTTTAATGTTGAGTGGAACGCTTATAAATAATAATATCAAGAAATCAAGTTATTAGATAAATTTTGAATGTATAAAAAAGCCAATAAAATCAACGTTTTTTTTAGGTAGTATGAATTTATTCAAGAATATTAACATTAAAGAGTTTACAATATTTTTTTGGATAATTCTAATTAGTATTTTTGGAGTATTTATAACAAGCATCTATAATAAGAATAAGAATGAGGAAATAAAACAAATTAAATCAAGTCTTGAGAACATTTATTTAAATAAAACTATTAGACAAATAACTGAAAATTTAGAACCAAGGTTCACAACATTAACTTATGTTTCAAAGTCAGGAGATACATATCAAAGCATTATTAATAAATTAGATATTGATAAAAATGAAAGGAAAATTTTACAAAACACAATACTAAATGAAAAATCTTTAAAAATTTTAAAGATAAATCAGAAATTTCAATTTAAATTTGATCATTTATTAGAGACAAAAATAAGAGAATTTAAAATTGAAACAGATAATAAAAATGAGATTATCTTTACAAAAAAAAATAATTCAAACAATTTTATATCAAAAAAAGTTAAAAAAAATTTCACAAAGAATTTAGTTTACAAAGAAACTGTAATAACGAACAGTTTATACACTAGTGCTATAGATTTGGGGATAAAACCAAATATAATAATAGAATTTGCTAGACTTTATGGTTTTCAGGTAGATTTTCAAAGAGATGTATGGAAAAATGATAGTTTTCAAATAATCTATGAAGAATTTGTAAATGATAAAAATAAAGTCGTCGATACTGGAGAAATTATATTTGCAAATTTAAATCTTCAAGACACTGACTTGCAACTATATAAATATGAATATGAAAAAGATAAAATAGATTATTTTGATGAGAATGGAAAAAGTATTAAGAAAACACTTATGAAAACTCCGATTAATGGTGCAAGATTATCTTCCTCATACGGAAAAAGGAAACATCCTATTTTGGGATATACTAAAATGCATACAGGGACAGATTTTGCTGCTCCTAAAGGGACTCCAATAATGGCATCAGGTGATGGTAAGGTAATTAAAGCGGGTTGGTGTGGTGGCGGTGGAAATTGTGTAAAAATAAAACATAATAGTACATACCAAACTGTTTATGCTCACATGTCTAAATTTGGAAGAGGGATTAAAAAAGGTGTTAGAGTTAAGCAGGGGCAAGTAATAGGTTATGTCGGATCAACTGGTATGTCTACAGGTCCTCATTTACATTATGAGGTAATAGAAAATGGAAGAAAAATAAATTCCCAAAAGTTAAAGTTGCCATCTGGTAAAATATTAAAAGGCGAAAGTAGAAAGAATTTTGAAGTTTCAAAAATCAAAATTGATGTTCTCAAATCAAATCTGATTACAAAGATGAACTAGTCTACTTTATTTACTGAACTTAAATTATTATCATTACCTTGATCTGTTTTTACATTTTCAAGATCTTTCTTAAAATTTTGCTCAATAACATTATTACTTTCGGTTTGATTTTTATTTATTTCTTGAAGACTTAAAATCCTAGAAAAATGATCAGCATGTTGTAAATAATTTTCAGAAAGTATTTTATCTCCAGAGGATAATGCTTCTCTAGCTAAATTAGTATACTTTTCTATTAATTTTGCAGCATTTTGGTTGTTTCTTCCAGGGCTTCTATGCCTAAATTCCGAATTACTGTTGAAATCATTTTGACTTTTGTGAACATTTAGTGGTCTTTTTCTAAAATTTCTTTCACCATTTGACTTAAACCTGTTTTTTCTGTTATTTCGATAATTATTCATTAAAACAATTTAGTAGAACTTATTACTCTTGGATAAGATTGAATGTCTTTGTAAATATTATTTATGTAAAAATTATTGTTTTTTAAAAATTTAGTTACATTTGGCATTTGATTTTTACCTATTTCGAATATTAGCTTTCCGTTTTTTTTTAACAAAGTTTTGCTTTTTTTAATTATTTTTTTTATTTCTCTTAATCCGTCTATACCGCCATATAATGCCACTTTTGGTTCGTACAATTGAACATCTTTTTCTAATCTTTTTAAATCGATATTATTGATATATGGAGGATTAGATAAAATAAAATCATATTTATTATAATTAAATTTGTCAACATCGATATTAAGGAATTTAATTTTATTTTCTAAGTGATGTATTTTTGCATTAGATATAGCTACATTTATGGCCTTTTTACTTATATCCAAAGCAGTACCATAGCATTTTGGTCTTTCATTTAAAATGGATAACAAGATGCATCCTGAACCAGTACCAACATCTAGAATATGTTTCGATGAATTGTTATTTGTTAGATTTAACACTTCTCTTACAATTATTTCTGTTTCGGGCCTTGGTATTAAAACTTCGTTATTAAGTTTAAAAGTATAATTCCAAAATTCTTTTTTTTTTAAAATATAAGCGATAGGTTCATTATTTTTTCTTCTAAAAATTAATTTTTTAAATTTACTGAATTTTTTTTTTTCTATCTTATCGTTTAAGTTAATTAATATTTTTTCTCTACTATAATTTAAAACTTTAGATAAGAGCAATTCTGAATCTAAATTATAACTTTTGAAATTATTTAGCTTTAATAATTTGTTTCCATAATTTATCGCTTGTAGATAGTTCATTGCTTTATTTTATTTAACTCATCTTGTTGAGCTTGTAGGCTGAGACTTTCAATCATTTCATCAAATACCTCTCCTTCCATGAATTCTTCTAATTTATGAAGTGTTAAGTTGATTCTATGATCTGTTACTCTCCCTTGAGGAAAATTATAAGTTCTAATTCTTTCAGATCTGTCACCCGAGCCAATCTTACTTTTTCTATCTCTTGATCTTTCTTGATCAATTTTTTGTCTTTCAAAGTCATAAATTCTTGATCTCAAAATTTTCATTCCTTTTTCTTTATTTCTTATTTGAGATTTTTCATCTTGCTGACTTACAACAATTCCTGTAGGTATATGTGTAATTCTCACAGCCGAGTCAGTTGTATTAACGCTTTGTCCTCCAGGTCCACTACTCCTAAAAACATCAATTCTAATATCTTTATCATCTAACTTTATATCTAAATCCTCAGCCTCTGGTAAAACTGCTACAGTTGCAGCAGATGTATGGACTCTGCCTTGTGTCTCAGTATCTGGAACCCTTTGTACTCTATGTACTCCACTTTCATACTTTAAAGAAGAATAAATATTTTTTCCTTTTATAATAGCTATCACTTCTTTAAGTCCACCAGCATCACTTTTGGATATTGAAATAATTTCTATATTCCATCTCTTTTTCTGACATACTTTTTCGTACATCTTATATAAATCTGAAGCGAAGAGGCTGGCTTCGAGACCACCAGTTCCTGCTCTTATTTCTATAATTGCATTTCTACTATCTGCCTGATCCTTTGGAAGTAAAAATAGTTTTATTTTTTTTTCGTTAGAAATAAAATTTTTTTTTAGATTCTCTAATTCTGTATTTGCAAATTCTTTAATTTCAGTGTCTGAATTTTTATCATTAATGATATTACTTAATTCCTCTGTTTCATTTTGGAAGTTTAAATATTCTTTAGCGTAATTAATTATTTCACTCAAATCGGAATACTCTTTCGAAATTTCAGCATACTTTTTTTTATCAACTTTTCCTTCCGATAGTTCTTTCTCGAGTTCAAAATGTCTATTTATTAAATTTTTTACTTTTTCTTGTGGAAGCATTTATTTAATTTTTAATTTAGCAGCTTTTTCTTCAACTAATGACACAATCTTATCAATCATATCTTTTGTTGTTACCTTTTCGGTGTCTATACCATTAATATAAAGCATGTGATTATCTTTACCTCCGCCAGTAATACCTATCTGTGTTTGTTTGGCCTCACCTGGACCATTAACAACACAACCAATAATTGAGAGAGTTATGGGCTCTGTTATATGTGATAATTTTTTTTCTAATTTTTTAACAGTTTCAATCACTTGAAAAGCTTGTCTGGCACATGAGGGACAAGATATTATCTTAACTCCTCTATTTCTAAGACCCAAGGATTTTAAAATTTCATTACCTACTTTAATTTCTTCAATTGGATCATCTGATAATGAAACTCTTATTGTATCACCAATACCATCTAATAGTAAGCTTCCAAAACCTATTGAGGTTTTTATACTACCAGGCAAATAGCTTCCTGCCTCTGTAATTCCAAGATGCAATGGATAATCAGTTTTATTCGATAGTAATTTATAGGCTGCAATTGATAAAAAAACATCTGAGGATTTGACACTTATTTTAAAATTAGAAAAATCCATATCCTCAATAATTTTGATGTTTCTAAGAGCGCTCTCTACAAGAGCTTCCGGACACGGCTCTCTATATTTTTCCAGTATATCTTTTTCTAAAGATCCTGCATTCACTCCAATTCTAATTGAACAATTATTATTTTTGGCGGCAGAAATTACCTCAGCTATTCTATCCTTCTGTCCAATATTGCCAGGATTTATACGTAAACAATCTGCACCATTTTCTGCAGCCTCAATTGCTCTTTTATAGTGAAAATGAATGTCTGCAACTATTGGTACATCGACATTTTTTATTATTGTTTTTAAAGACTCTGTCGATTTATTGTCTGGACAAGAAACTCTAACAATATCTGCACCTGCCTCAGTTACCTTATTAATTTGTTCAATTGTAGCTTTATGATCAGTAGTTAAAGTGTTAGTCATAGTCTGAACAGTAATTGGATTATCACCACCGATTTTAATATTTCCTACATTTATTACTTTAGTTTTTTTTCTATTAATTTTTCTAAATGGCCTGATATCTTTTTTCATTTATTTAAATTAAATTCTGAATGTAAAGATTTTACTGCTTTTGAAACATGTTTACTTTTAATTAGAACAGAAATTTTTATTTCAGAAGTTGAAATAACCTGGATATTAATATTTTGTTTTGAGAGTGCTTGAAACATTCTAAATGTTACTCCTGGTGTAGTTACCATACCAACACCAATGATTGAAACTTTTGAAACATTTTGGTCGAAAGTCATTCTTTTGAAATTTATATTTTTATTAGCTAATATTATTTTTTTTGTTTTATTCAATTCTGAGGATTTTATAGTAAAAGTAAGATCTGTTTCCTTACCATTAGAGGATATATTTTGGACAACCATATCTACATTGATTGCATTTTGAGATAATGGTTTAAAAATAGAAGCTGCTATTCCTGGTCTATCTTTCACACCTATTAGAGTAACTTTTGCATCATTGCTAGTTGATGAAATGCCGGTGATAATTTTATTATTTAAGATATTTTTTCTTTTTGTTATTAATGTCCCTCTTTTATTTACAAAAGATGATTTGACCTCAATATTAATTCTGTTTAATCTTGCGTCTTGTATTGAATGTGGCTGCATAACTTTTGATCCTAAAGAGGCCATTTCTAACATTTCTTCGTATGAAATAACCTTAATTTTTTTTGCGCTTTTTAATTTATTTGGATCGGTAGTATAAACTCCCTCTACATCAGTATATATAACACATTTATCAGCTTTAAAAAACTTTGCGAACATTATTGCGCTTGCATCTGTTCCACCTCTGCCAATAGTTGTGATTCTTAAATTTTTATTTATACCCTGAAATCCAGAAATTACTGGTATGCCTCCATTTTTTAAAAATTTTAAAATTGGCTTTTTGTAAATATATTTTATTCTAGAATATTTATGTGGTCCCTCTGTCAAAATTGGAATTTGCCATGCCATCCAAGATCTTGATTTAATCCCCAAGTTTGATAACTGACCTGCTAATAAAGAACATGAAATCTGCTCTCCAGCTGAAACTAATACATCATACTCATCATCTAAAAAATTTTTACTGATTTGTTTAGACATGCCTATCAACTTATTAGTAGCGCCACTCATTGCCGAAGTTAAAACTATTACTTTATAATCTTTTGAGTAATTTTTAATTATTTTAGCAACTTTTTTTATTCTTAAAATTGAACCAACTGATGTGCCGCCAAATTTTAATACTATAATTTTCATTGGTAGTTTTATTTACAAGTTTAATTATATTGATAAAATACATCTAATTTGTAAAGTCAATATAGAATGAATACTAATACTATTAATAAAGAGGAAATTGAAAAATTTAATAAAATAGCTGAAGAATGGTGGAATCCTAATGGTAAATTTAAACCTCTTCATAAATTCAATCCAATAAGAATTGAATATATTAAAAATAATATCATTGAAGATTTTAATATTTCTAAAAATAAAAAGACTCTCAGTGGAATATCTATTCTTGATATTGGATGTGGAGGAGGATTGCTTTCAGAACCTCTAGCTAGGCTTGGAGCAGATGTGGTAGGCATTGATGCTTCAAAAAAAAATATTGATGTTGCGAAGCATCATTTAAAAAAAAGCAATTTGAATATTGAGTATTACCAAGCATCTCCTGAAAATTTTTTTTATAAAAAAAAGTTTGATGTAATTCTTAATATGGAAATAATTGAACATGTCGATGATGTGCAAAGTTTCATGAATTTCTCCTCAAAATTTTTAAATGATGAGGGAATAATGTTTATTGCTACCCTTAATCAAACTTTAAAATCATATATTTTTGCTATTATAGGTGCGGAATACATTTTAAGGTGGTTACCAATTGGGACTCATGATTGGAATAAATTCATTAAACCTAAAGAACTTGAAAAAATTTGTAATCTAACTTCGTTAAAATTAGAAAAAATTGATGGTGTTAAATTTAATCCTATATTAAATAAGTGGAGATTATCAGAAGACAAATCTATAAATTACATTACAAAATACAGAAAAAATTAATTTTCTTTATCTTCAATCCAAGGAATTGTTGATGTCTCTATCCCTTCCTCTTTAAGTTCTTTAATATCATTAATAGATGCTTTTCCATAAATATTTTTTTTATTTTTATTTTTATTATAATGAATAGATCTTGCTTCATATGTAAAGTTGTCACCTACATACTCAAAGTTATCTTTGACGAATTTCTGATATTCCTTAAGTTTTTTCTTAAGATTTTTATTATTTTTATTGTATTTGTCATTTTTAAAACTAGCATTTGCCAAATTAGGCTTCATTAGAGACTTTTCTATTTTTTGTGAATTACAATCCTGGCAATTAAGAAGCTTTAATTTTTTTAACTTATCAAACTCTTTGGAGCTAGCAAACCAACTCTCAAATTCTAAATTACAGTTTTTACAGTTAAGAAGATATTTAATCACTAAATTTATTTAGTATTATTTTACAAGATTTCAATACTCAAGATCGATAATCTGCATTTATTTCAATATATTCTTTTGATAGGTCCATAGTATATGCAGTAAAATTTTTAGTTCCTAACGATAGATCAACTGTTATGTCAATGTTTTCATTTTTCATATATTCTGCGAAAACATTTTCACTATAGTTTTTATCTAACTTACCTTTGTTCAGTATAATATTAGAGCCCATAAAAAGAGATAATTTTTCTTCTCTAACTGGAGCCCCACTTTTACCAATTGCCATCACTATTCTTCCCCAGTTAGGATCTTGTCCAAAAACTGCAGTTTTTACTAATGGTGAATTAGCAATTGAAAAACATATATTTTTTGCATCTTTCTCTGTTTTTGAGTTAATACATTTAATTGTAATAAATTTAGTAGCTCCCTCACCATCACTTGCAACTCTTTTTGCTAAATTAAGCATGACCTGATGAACACTTTTTATAAATTGTTTTAATTTTGGATCTTTAAAGCTTTTTATTTCTTTATTATTAGCTTTTCCTGTTGAAAAAATAGATACCATGTCATTTGTGCTAGTATCTCCGTCGCAAGTAACAGCATTAAATGTTGTTTTGATATTTTGACTAAGTATCTTTTTTAATATTGAAGATGATATATTTGCATCAGTAAAAATAAATCCTAGAGTAGTTGCCATATTTGGAAAAATCATACCAGACCCTTTTGCTATACCATAAATTTTTACTAATGAATTACCTATTTTGCATTCTGCCATAGATAATTTTGGCTTAGTATCTGTTGTCATTATGCCTAGAGCAGCTTTAATCCAAATTAATTTATTTTGAGTGTATTTTATTTTTTCAACTAAATTATTAATATTATTTAAGATCTTATTTTCTGGAAATTTTTCGCCAATAGTTCCCGTGCAAGCAAATAGTATTTGGCTAGGCTTTACTTCTTTTGGTTTATCCTCGTCTGAAATTTGCTTAGATGTTAATAGTTTTGATAAATTTAGAGATATTTTTCTTAGAGAATTATATCCATCTTTGCCTGTCAATGCATTAGCATTTCTTGTATTAATTAAAATTCCAAAAACTTTTTTATCGTTTGTTTTTTTGTTCCACTTTATATTTTCAGACACTAATCTAGATTGTGTGTATACGTTAGCATAAGTGGCACCATCTCTAAAATAAAATAAAACTAAATCGTCTCTTTTTTCTTTGTATAAACCACAGCTAATAGTAGATATAGATAGACCGTCAATATGTTCGAGGTCTTGAAAATGACCTATTTTTGAGTCTTTATATTTTTTGTCAAAAAAGTTGTTAATACCAAAATCCATGCTATTTAATTTTTTAAATAAATAACTATATAATTTATAATTATTAATACATCAAAAATATGCTTAACCCTTTGAATATTATAAGTAAGTTTATAAAAAGTGGAAATCAAAAAGAGCTAGAGCGAATTCAAAAAATAGTAAAAGAAATTAATCTATTAGAGAAAGATGTTGGCAAATTTGAGGATAACGAATTTCCTCAAAAAACAAATGAATTTATTTCCAGATTAGAAAACGGAGAAAAATTGGATAATTTATTGCCTGAAGCATTTGCGTTAGTAAGGGAAGCTTCAAAAAAAATTAATAACGAGAGACACTTTGATGTTCAGCTAATCGGTGGAATTGCCTTGCATGAAAATAAAATTGCGGAAATGAAAACCGGTGAAGGCAAAACACTCACTATAGTTCTTGCAGCATACCTCAATGCATTAGAAAAAAAAGGTGTTCACATCGTTACGGTGAATGATTATCTGGCAAAAAGAGACAGTATAAATATGGGTAAAATTTACAGTTTTTTGGGCTTAACTTGTGGATATATTAATTCAGATCAATCAGATGAAGAGCGTAAAGAAAATTATAATAAAGATATAACATATGCAACTAACAGTGAGTTAGGTTTTGATTTTTTAAGAGATAACATGAAATATTCAAAAGATGAAATGGTTTTGAGAGATCATAATTTTGCAATAGTTGATGAAATTGACTCATGTTTAATAGATGAGGCAAGAACTCCTTTGGTTATTTCTGGAGCAGCAGAGGATAAAACCATGCAATATATTGCTGTAGATAAATTAATTAAAAATTTGAAGAGAACAGACTTTGACATAGATGAAAAAGAAAAAAATATTCTCTTAACAAATGATGGAATTGATAATGTCGAAAAAATATTTTCTGATGCAGGTATTTTAAAGAATAATAATTTTTACGATCCTGAAAATTTACATTTGGTTCATCATGTTAACCAGGCATTAAGAGCTAATTATTTATTTGAGAATGGGAGAGATTACATAGTAAAAGATAATGAAATAATAATAATAGATGAACAAACAGGTAGGCAACTGCCTGGTAGAAGATTTGGGGATGGGCTTCATCAGAGTTTAGAGGCAAAAGAAAAAATAGAGGTTAAAGCTGAAAACCAAACACTGGCGTCAATAACCTATCAAAATTTTTTTAAGTTATACAATAAACTTGCGGGTTGCACAGGAACTGCACATACGGAGTCCGCAGAATTTTTTGAAATCTATAACCTACCAGTGTTACAGATACCTACTAATAAAGATATGATAAGAAAAGATTTAAATGATCAAATCTTTAGAACGAGTATTGAAAAAGACAATGCAATAATACAAAAAATAAAAGAATGTAACAAAATTGGACAACCTCTATTAGTTTTTACATCGAGTATAAATAAATCTGAGCATTACTCTAATTTGTTAGAAAAAGAAAAAATAAAACATATTGTTTTAAATGCAAAAAACCATGAGAAAGAAGCAGAAATCATTGCAAATGCAGGCAAAATAAATTCCATAATTATTACAACGAGTATATCAGGGAGAGGTGTTGATATTAAGTTGGGAGGACAGGATCAATCTGAAAAAGAAGATGTGAAGAAAAAAGGAGGATTATTTGTTATCGGAACAGAAAGAATGGAAAGTAGGAGAGTTGATAATCAAGCAAGAGGAAGATCGGGAAGACAGGGAGATGAAGGAAGTTCAATATTTTTTGTAAGTTTAGAAGATGATTTGATGAGATTATTTGGATCAGAAACCATGAATTCAATGCTAGAAAAGCTTGGTCTTAAAGATGGTGAAAGTATTGATCATCCTTGGATAAACAAAGCAATTGAAAGAGCGCAACAAAAAGTTGAAGCAAGAAACTTTGATATAAGAAAAACGCTTATTAAATTTGATAATGTTCTTAATGACCAGAGACATGTAATTTTTGAACAACGAAAAAATGTAATTGATGGTAAAGAAAAGGAGAATTATTCAGATATTTTTCTTGATGAGGTCTTAGAAAATTTAAAAAGACAAAAAATACTATACGAAAAATCTCCAAATTCTAAAGAATTTCCAAATGCTTTAAAGCAGACTTTAGGTAAATCAATAACTGATGATGGGTTGGGCGAAATTTTAAATTCAGATCTAAAAACAATGGAAAAAAAAATAAAGGATACATTTATAAGTAACAGAAATGAAAGAAATAATTTATTAGGTGTTGAACAGGGAAAAGAAATTGAAAAAAGAATATTGGTACAAATTATAGATCAAAATTGGAAATCTCATATTCAATACCTAGAGCAATTAAGACAAGTAATTGGTTTAAGATCTTATGGACAAAGAGATCCTTTAGTGGAATATAAAAAAGAAGCATTTTTATTATTTGAAAATTTATTGGCCAAATTAAAAACTGATTTTGTCACAATGCTTTTAAATTTAAAAATAATAGAAAAGGACGATAATCAGACTAAAACTAGTGAAAATATTAAGAATGATCCAAAATGCTTACTTGTAAAAAATAAAGAAGGAAAAATATCTAGAAATGAACGATGTGAAGCCACTGGAAAAAAATTTAAAAATTGTTGTGGTGCTTTATAAATTAAAATATCACTTTTAATAAAATTAATAATACAACAATTGATGTAATTGAAATAAATAATCTTTTATTCAATTTAATTTTTGAAATCAAATTTTGCACTAAATTATATTTAATAGTAAGTTTATCTTGATTAACTGAATTAGTACTGAAACCTTTATTCCTACCAATATCTAAAAACTTGTTCTTTCTTTGATTTAATATTTCTTCCTCATTTAATGTAATAAATTTACTTAAGTTTCTGTCAATGGCATTACGCACATTGTCTAAAATAAGATCTTTATCTCGATGTGCACCACCCAAAGGTTCAGGTATTATTTCATCAATAATTTCTAACTTTAAAAGATCTTTCGCTGAAAGCTTCATTGCTTTCGCAGCTTCTAAAGTCTTTGTTGGATCTCGCCAAAGTATAGTTGCACATCCTTCTGGAGATATTACTGAATATATTGCATTCTCTAACATCAATACTTTACTGGAGGAAGCTAGTGCAATTGCTCCGCCGGAGCCACCTTCACCTATTATTATAGATAAAGTAGGAACAGTCAGTTGCATAGAACATTCGATAGACTTTGCTATTGCTTCTGCCTGTCCTCTCTCTTCAGCACCAACACCTGGGTAAGCACCTGGAGTATCAACAAAATTAATAATTGGTATTTTAAATTTATTAGCTAAATTCATTAACCTTATCGTTTTCCTGTAACCTTCTGGTCTCATCATCCCAAAATTTCTCTCAATTCTTGAGTCTAAATTTTCACCTTTTTCCTGTCCAATTACTAAAACTGACTTAGAATTAAACTTACCAAAACCGCAAATTACCGATTTATCTTCTCCATAAAATCTATCTCCTGAAAGAGAAATAAATTCATCAAATAAATTATCTATAAAAAATTTTGATTTAGGTCTATCCTCATGTCTTGCAACCAATGTCGTCTGCCATGCATCAAGATTTGAATATACATCTTTAAGTTTTTTGTCTATTTCATTTTGTAAATCAGTTATTTTACTTGTATCAACTTCTGAAAGACCGTCTTGATTATAAGGATCTTTTAATTTATCTAGTTCTATTTCTAAGTTTTTGATATCAGTCTCAAAATTTAAATAATTTTTCATTACTTTATTATATATAATTTTTGGGCGATAAAATGATCAAATTATAAAAATTATATCTTTTCAGAAGAAAAATAACATTTTTTCAAATAAATTAATGACATAATTTATTGATTGTCATATACAACGATTTCTAAATTTATAAAAATTATGAGCAATTCATTTATTAAAATTAACACTTTATCTGTTTCTAAGGATTTAGCTGATTTTGTAAAAAATGAACTTCTTCCAGGATTAGACGTTAACGAAAAAGATTTCTGGGATGGATTTGATAAAAGTATTAATGAACTTGCCCCAATTAATAAAAAGTTATTAGAAATTCGTGAAACTCTTCAATCTGAAATTGATTTATGGTTAAAAAAAAATAGAAATGGAGAATTTAATCATCAAGAGTATAAGAATTTTTTAAAAGAGATTGGATATTTAAAAGAAGAGGGAAATGATTTTAAAATAGATACCAAAAAGCTTGATAGTGAAATTTCAAGTATTGCAGGTCCTCAACTTGTTGTTCCTATAATGAACTCTAGGTATACATTAAATGCTGCTAACGCAAGATGGGTAAGTCTTTATGATAGTTTATATGGAACAGATTTAATTGAATCTGAAGAGACAGGTAGTCAAAAGTATGATCCTCTTCGAGGACAAGAAGTAATAAGATTTGCTCGTAATTTTCTAAATGATCACTTCCCCATCGATGAAATTCATTGGAAAGATATAAATGGATTTAAAATAGAGGGAAGTAACTTAAAAATATTTAAAGATAATAAAAATTTTGAGTTAATAGATAAAAATAAATTTATCGGATACAGAGGAGAACCTAATAATCCAACAACGATAATTTTAGAAAACAATAATTTAAAAATTGAGATAATAATTAATCCTAAAGCTTTTAGCGCTGTTCAAGATGCTGCGGGAATAAGTGACATAATTATAGAGTCTGCAATATCTACAATATGTGACAACGAAGATAGTGTTGCTGCAGTAGACTCAGAAGACAAAATTTTATGTTACAGAAATTGGTTAGGTTTGATGAAAGGAAGTCTAAAATCTGTCTTCGAAAAAGATGGAAAAACTTTAGAAAGAAAACTCAATCCAGATAGAAGTTATATTTCAAAAGATAATAAAAAAGAGAAGCTACATGGTAGAAGCTTACTTTTAATTAGAAATGTTGGTCATCTAATGACCAATTCAGCAATTATTTTAGAAGATGGTTCTGAAATCCCAGAAGGTATTATGGATGCATTTATTACAACTGCTGCAGCAATTCATGATTTAAAAAGAAAAGGTAACTCAAGAACAGGTTCTATATATATTGTAAAACCAAAAATGCATGGACCAGAAGAGACAGCTTTTACAGATAAAATATTCACAAGAGTTGAGGGAGTATTAAAGCTTGAAAAGAATACAATTAAATGTGGTATTATGGATGAAGAAAGAAGAACTTCTGTAAACTTGAAAGAATGTATTAGAACATTAAAAAGCAGGGTTTTTTTCATTAATACAGGTTTTTTGGATAGAACTGGGGATGAAATGCATACATCAATGGAAGCAGGTCCAATGATAAAAAAAGGAGATATGAAAAAATCAAAATGGATAGCTGCATATGAAAATAACAACGTTAATGTTGGTTTAAAATGTGGATTTTCAGGTGTTGCTCAAATAGGTAAAGGTATGTGGGCTATGCCAGATAAAATGAAAGACATGATAGATCAAAAAATATCACATCTAGAAGCTGGTGCAAATTGTGCTTGGGTGCCATCTCCTACTGCAGCTTCTTTACATGCAATGCACTATCATAAAGTAGATATTTTTGAACAACATAAAGACTTAAAAAGTAATAAAATAGATTATATTGATAATTTATTAACTATCCCAATAGCAGACAGGCCAAATTGGAGCAAAGAGGAGATAAATAACGAATTGTGTAACTCAGCCCAAACTATTTTAGGTTATGTAGTAAGGTGGGTAGATCAAGGAATAGGATGCTCTAAAGTTCCAGACATAAATAATGTTGGATTAATGGAGGATAGAGCAACACTAAGAATATCTTCACAACATATAGCTAACTGGCTACATCATGGTATTTGCTCAAATAGACAAGTTTTAGAAATTCTTAAGAGAATGGCAAAGATAGTTGATAAACAAAATGAAGGAGATCCAGGATATCAAAACATGTCTCCAAATTATGACAAATCAATATCTTTTAAGGCAGCATGTGAATTGATTTTCCATGGCAAGTCACAACCATCGGGTTATACCGAACCTCTATTGCATTTAAATAGATTGATAAAAAAAAGCTAATTTAAATTTATAAATCTCGTCTATTTTTAAAAGCAGATATAAGTGTTCCATCATCTGAAGTTTCTATTTCTCCACCAACTGGTAAACCTTGAGCTAATTTTGAAATTTTTACATTTGTATTTTTTAAACTGTCTTGAATATAAAAAGCCGTAGTTTGTCCTTCAACAGTAGCGCTGGTTGCTAAAATTACTTCATCAATGTTGTCATTTTTTATTCTTTCAATTAAAGAATTGATGAGTAAATTTTCTCTATTATTACTGTTACCGGGATCAGAAATTGTGCCACCTAAAATATGATAATAGCCTTGAAAAATAGATGAACTTTCTATTGCCCATTGATCTGAAATATTCTCAACAACGCAAATTTTACTATATTTTTTATCCACAAACACACAGCTATTATATTCACAATTAATTGTATTAGGTTTTAATGTTCCACATATTTTACAACGTTCAATATTTTTTATTACCTGACTTAGATTATTAGCCAAAGGTCTTAATATTTCCTGGCGATTATTAATCATTTTTAAAATTATTCTTTTTGCAGACTTTGGTCCAAGGCCAGGGAGTTTAGATATAAGTTTAATTAAGCTTTCTATTTCAGGAAGATTTTGCATTTAATTATAAAGGCCACTTGAAACCTGGCACTCCTAATCCCCCAGTTGCTTTAGATATTTCTTCTGAAGTTTTTGATTTTAATTTGTTCTTTGCATCATTATGTGCGGCAATAATTAAATCTTGGATTATTTCTCTATCTTCCTTAAGAACTTCGTCACTAAGTAAAATTTTGGTCATTTCTCCTTCGCCATTTAACAAAACTGTAACCGCCTGACCTCCTGATACACCATTAACTTCAATTTTTTTTAAATTCTCCTGACTTTCCTTCATTTTTTTTTCAATCTCCTTTGCCTTTTCAAGAATTTTACTAAAGTCAGTCATCTCTTTCCTTAATATCTATTAGTTCAATGTCTGGAATCACTTCCAGCAAATTTTTATAATCGCTAGAATTTTTATAAGTTATAATTTTTTCTTCTTTAATTTTTTTAAGTTTTTCTTTTTCACTAATAGAACCTTTTTCTTTTGAGAAAGATATAAGCCAGCGATTTTTAGTCCAAAGATATAGTTTTTCAGACAAATCTTTTACAAAATTTTTATTTAATTTTTCATTAAAAGCAATTTCTATATTCGTATTTGAGAAAGAGACCAAATTTACATTATTTTCTAAATCATATTTTAGTTGCATTTCTTTTTTATCTAAACACATTTCTATCAAATCCTCTAGATTATTAATTTCCTTATTATTTTTTTTTTCTATTCTTTCATCTTCTTGTTTAAAATTTTTAATTTGATTAATGGCTTTATTATTTTTTACTTTTTTTTCATCTATTTTGTCTATAGGTAAATTATTTTTAAAATTTTTCTTATTAGTGTCTATTATATTTTTTTTTTTTAAATGAGTTAGTTGAATAAGAAACATTTCAATTAATATATTTGGATTGCTCACCAAATTTACTTCTTTAAGCGTTTTTAGTGTAAATTCCCAAAATAATAATATATCACCTGAATCAAGTTTTTTTGACAAAGAAGTTATTTTTTTGAAATCATTGTCATTTAGTGAAAAATTAGTCCCTGTATTTTCTATATGAGATATGTTTTTCACATAATATAATATCTCCATGAAATCATTTAAAAAAAGATTTGGTTCAACTCCTGAATTATACAAATTTCTGTAGTGATGAATTATTTTTTCCTCATCGCCTAAAAAAATTATTTCTAATAAATCTATGTACGAACTTCTATCTACATATCCAAAAATTTTTTGAACACTTTCAAATGTTTGTATTTCCTCATTGTTTGAAATAGTTGCTCTATCAAGTAAAGATAATGCATCCCTTACAGAACCCTCTGATATTTTGACTATTAATTTAATTGCACTATCCTCAACAGATCTTTTTTCTTTTATTGTTATATTTTTTAAGTAATTAAATAGTACCTCAGAATTTATTCTTGATAAATCATATCTTTGACATCTTGAAATTACTGTAATAGGTATTTTTTTTACCTCTGTAGTAGCAAAAATAAATTTTAAGTATTCGGGAGGCTCCTCTAATGTTTTTAGTAATGCATTAAAAGCTTGTTTACTTAACATATGAACTTCATCAATAATAAAAATTTTATACTTTGCTACAGATGGCGGATATCTAGAGAATTCTATAAGCTCCCTAACATCATCTACACCAGTTTTACTAGCTGCATCCATTTCCAGAACATCAATATGATTTGAATTTGAAATATCCAAGCAATTAGTGCATTTATTTTCACACATATTATCGATTGTATGTTCACAATTTAAAGCTTTAGCAACAATTCTTGCGAATGTGGTCTTTCCAATTCCTCTTATCCCTGTGAACAAATATGCATTTGCAGTAACATTATTTTTTATTGCATTATAAATTGATTTAGATATTTCATCTTGACCAATTAGTTGTTTGAAAGTTTGTGGTCTGTATTTTAATGCAAGAATTTTAGAATAATTTTTCATATTAGGAGACCAACCAACCTGAAAAAAACTCATTACCCTTGCTCTTTTTCAAGTCTGGGGGAGTTCATGGTAATTTCACCTGGAAGGCCTCCAAGTCTATTATAACAATAAATTTTTCTAATCTACAATAAAGTTGTAATTATTTTTCTCTAAATGGGTGAGCTTTGTAAACACCTAAGACGTGCATGTCATCGCAATGGAATGCCAATTCTTCTAACGAATTTTTAATTTTGTTTTCGTCTAAATGGCCATCAATATCACATAAGAAAAAAAATGATGAAAATGAATTTTTTTCAGGAAAACTCTGAAGTTTAGTCATATTTACTCCATTAATTGCAAATCCTGAAAGAGCTGAGTATAGTGCTGCTGGCTTATCTCTTAGTTTGAATAAAAAAGACGTGATGTACTTATTTTTATCAATTTCAGGCTGTATTATATCTTTTCCCATAATTAAAAATCTAGTGTAATTTTCTTTATCATCTTGAATATTCTCTTTTAAAATTGTTAAATTATATATTTCAGCACTTAATTTAGATGCAATGGCACCTTTAGTTTTATCACCATTATCAGAAATAAATTTTGCTGATCCAGCAGTGTCGGCCCTAACATTGGCTATAAAGTTATTTTTTTTTATGAATTCTGAGGCTTGACTAAGTGCTTGAGCATGAGAATAAACATTTTTTATATCTTTTAATTTAGATCCCTTCACACCAATTAAATTATGATTGATAGGGAAAAAAAATTCTTCATATATGTTTAACCTATATTTAAATATTAAGAATTCTACTCCAATATTTCCTGTTGTTTTATTTGACTCAGGGATTATAGCTCTTATGTCACTATTCAAACTTGCTGTCTCGAAACACTCATCAAATGTTTTGCAAGAAATAGTTTCGCAATTTGGAAACATTTGTTTAGCACAACTTTCACTATAACTTCCTGCAATACCTTGATATACAATTTTCATATTATTGTTTATTTAATAATTTAATGTATTCGTCTAGATCTTTTTTAGTGTCTATTCCACTAGAAAAATAATTTGCTAATATTACATCAATTTTGATATTATTATCAATAGCTCTAAGTTGTTCTAATTTTTCATTTATCTCATTTTTGCTTTTTTTTAACCTCACTAACTTTTTTAGGGCTGAGAACTTATATAAATATATTCCAAAATGTTGATATATGTAATTTTGATAATTTGAATTAACTAAACGATAGAAATTTATTGCTTTTTGTGATGTCTTATCTGTTATTTTGTTTTTTGTTACTACCTTCACTATATCTTTGTTTATATAGTCTTCTTTTTTTTCTATTTTATAAGCTAGAGTTGCAATATTTAGATTATTTTTCAAAGATACTTTATTTAAATTTTTAATGTCTTTTGGATTAATCATAGGTTCATCACCTTGCACATTTATGACTATATCAATATCTTCAAGTCCTAGCTTTTGTGTCGCTTCATAAACTCTTTCTGTGCCATTAGTATGTTTAATATTTGTCATAATGAACTTGCCACCATTTTTTTTTACCTCTAGAGCAATTTCTTCATCGCAAGTTGCGACGTAAACTTCCCCAATCTCACTTTTTAATGCTTTTTCATACACATGCATAATTAATGATTTTTTATTAATATTAATTAGCGGTTTATTTGGTAGTCTTGTGGCTGCCAATCTTGAGGGTATTATAATGATAGATTTGGTCATAAATTCATATTTTATGCGTCTTTGAGACGCAAATTATTAAATTAAATTTCGTTTTAATTTTGTTCAACATGTTATACGACCATACTAAGAAAATATCATGGATTCATTTGAAATAAATAAGATAATAGCTGCTGTTCTTTTAGTGGCACTTATTGTTATAGGTATAGGAAAAATATCAGATTTAGCTTTTTATGTTAATAAGCCTGAAAAATCAGCTTACAAAGTTGAAATCCCAGAAAGTGATGCAAACGAAAATAAGAAAGTTCAAAAAGTTATTGAAAAAGTTGATATAAAGGCGTTACTTGCAATGGGCGATGTTTCACATGGTGAAAAAGTTTTTAAAAAGTGCGCTGCATGTCATTTAATAAATAAAGGTGGCGAAAATAAAATTGGTCCAGCTTTGTATGGAATAATTGGAAGAAAAGTTGCTTCTAAAGAAGATTATAAATACTCAAAAGCAATGGCCGAATATAATAAAAATTGGACATTTGAAGAAATGAATGGGTACTTAAGAAAACCCCAAAGTTATATTAAAGGCACAAAAATGGCATTTGCTGGATTAAGAAAGGATAAAGATAGAGCGTCAGTGATTTTATATCTTAACCAAAACTCAGATAATCCATTAAAATTACCTTAATTTTCCAAAGCAATATAATAAAATACTTTTTTGAACGTGTACTCTATTTAAAGCTTGCTGCCAGACATGAGAATTTTTACCTAAAAAAATTTGATCTTCCACCTCGTTGCCTCTTGGCAAACAATGTAAAAAAATACAATTCTTTTTAGCATAACTCATTAACTCTTTATTGATTTTAAACTTTTTAAAATATTTTATTTTATTTTTTTTGTTCACTCTGTCATTCAGTGATATTACTTTATCTGAAAAAATAACATCAGCCCCTAATGCAGCTTTCTTTGCATCGTTATATATATATATTTTTTTATTATTTTTTTTAACCCAATTTCTTACCTCTTTGCCAGGTTGAAATTTTTTTGGACATCCGATAGATAATTTGAAAGAAAATTTTACAGAAGCTGCAATTAAACTATCTAAAACATTATTAGAGTCTCCTATCCAACAGATATTCAATTTCGAAATAGGTTTTTTTTTTATTTCTTCAACTGTAAAAACATCTGATAATACTTGCGTAGGATGAGATGACGGACTAAGGCCATTTATAATTGGTATTGATAAATATTTTTTAAAATTTTCAACCTTACTATCATTATCTGTTCTCAACATAAATCCGTCCCCGTAAGTTGAGAGGATTTTTGCTGTATCTGCTATGCTTTCACCACCTTGACCAAGATGTAACTCATTTGAACGAAGAGTCAATGTTCCGCCTCCTAATTGCTTGATAGCCAAATAAAAACTAATTCTTGTTCTAGAGCTTGCTTTTTCAAACATTTGAACCAGCATCTTTCCTTTAAGTGGAGCACCTTTATCGACCTCTAGTGTACTTAATTTATTTCTTAATTTTTTTCTTTTTTTTGCATCTACAAGAATCCTTCTTAGATCTTTGCTTGAAATGTCCTTCAAATTTATAAAATGTTTCATTTTAATTTAATTGTTTGCATACTCTCTCAATAATTCTTAAAGCCATATCTATTTCACTTTTTTTTACATTTAATGGAGGCAATATTCTAATTACATTATCTGCTGCTCTGATTGTTAATAATTTATTCTCCATTAATTTTTTAATAAAATTTGTTTGATCATTAAAAAGTTGAAGGCCTAATAGTAAACCCATACCTCTAACATCTTTAATTATTTTTGGATATTTTTTTTTCAGAGAATTCAATTCAAATAAGAAGTATTTTGATAATTTTTTTACTCTATTAAGTAAATTTTTATTTAATTGATCTAATACAGCATTCCCAACTGCCATAGCTAATGGATTGCCGCCAAATGTTGATCCATGTGTTCCTGGCACCATAGCTTTTGCAACTTTTTTAGTCATCAATACTGCTCCAATAGGAAAACCTCCACCTATTCCTTTTGCAATTGGTACAATGTCTGGTTTAACTTTAGAATATTCAAACGCAAAAAATTTGCCTGATCTTCCAATTCCACATTGAACTTCGTCAAGAATTAAAAGTATCCCCTTTTTATCACAGAGTTGTCTTAAAGATTTAATACACCAAGAAGGAATTACTTTAATTCCTCCTTCGCCCATGATTGTCTCAACCATTACTGCTGCTGTATTTTTATTAATTAATTTTTTTAATTTTTTATGATCTCCAAATTCAAAATGATCAAAGCCTGGGACTTTAGGTCCAAATCCTTGTGTCATTTTTTTTGATCCACTTGCATGTATTGCTGCTATTGTTCTTCCATGAAAAGAATTTTTAATACATATAATTCTATTTTTATGCTTTTTGCCTTTTGAATAAAAATATCTTCTAGCAACTTTGATTGCTGTTTCAGTTGCTTCAGCTCCACTATTTTGAAATATAACTGAATCTGCAAAAGTTTTCGCAACTAATCTTTTTGCCAACCTTTCGCCCTCTGGAATTTTAAAAGCATTTGATACATGCCATAACTTTTTTGATTGTTTGGCCATAGCTTTTATTAAATGTTTATTAGCATGACCAAATGAGTTAACAGCAATCCCTTGGACAAAATCTAGATACTTATTGCCATTTGTTGCAACAAGAAAACTTCCATTTCCTTTTGTAAATGCTAAATTTTTTCTTTTATAATTTTGTGCTAGAGCGCTCATATTTATTTATAATTTTTTTTTATTTATTTCATAATTATAATTTCAACCACAAGTTATAAATAATATTTAAAAATTGTTAAAAAAACTCAAAAAGTGCTTGTTTTAATACAGAATTATGCCACATCATGTAATTGCAAAACAAAATAATACTAAATATAGTATATTAATGAGTTGGACAGAAGAAAAAGTAAATAAATTAAGAGAATTATGGGGTAAGGGTCAAACAGCAAGTCAAATAGCTGTTATAATAGGTGGTGTATCGAGAAATGCTGTCATAGGAAAAGCCCATAGACTTAATCTTTCTTCAAAAATTAAGACCAAAAATACTATTCAAACAAATAAAATAAATACAACTAAAAATACTCAAATTAAATTTCGTGGGAAAAGAGGAAAATTTAAGTCCTTACTTTTAGATAAAGATTTTGAAACTGCTAAGAATTTAAGTTTAGAAGAGTTAACTGAAGATACATGCAAATATATGGAAGGTAATCCTGATGAAAAAAATTCAAGCTTTTGTGGAAGAAAAAACGTTGAAAAATTTTCATATTGTCCTTTACACCTTATGATAGTATTTCAGCCGAAGGGTAAAAAAGAGGAGAATGTTGAAAATGAGGATGAAGTGCCAAAATTTATAGAGAAAAAAATTAAATCGGCTTAGTCCAACAATTTTTTTTTTGCCTTATTATATTCTTCTTCAGTTAAAATACCTTTGACTTTTAAATCGTTCAATTTACTTATTTCATCTGAAATTTTTAATTTACTAACGTCATCAATATTTGAGTCATCCAAATTTTTGTCATTTAATTGACCATCTTTCTCACTATCTTTAATATTTCTTCTTGCCTCTATACCCATACTTATTGGTTTAGCAGAAATATAAACTACTAAGAGTAATAATAAAATACATATTCCGATAACTATATAAGTAAGCATTGTATTGTTAATTTAAATTTTTAGAAAATTGGCCCCCAGATCTCCAATTATAACTATATTTATCAATTTCAGATTTAAATTTTCTAAGTGAAACTAAACCAATATCAAAATTATTTTTATATATATGAGTCTTACAATTATCATATTTGAGTAATCTTAGCTGATCCTCAGTCAACAAAGGGTTTGGCAAAATTTGTAAAATTTTTGCTGATAATTTTGCTAAAGGTAATGGCAATGGTAACAATAATCTTTTTTTGTTAATTGATTTCAAAAGCATCTGTATAATTTCTTTGAATGAAAAAACCTCTGGACCAATACACTCGAGAACTAAGTTATCATTTTTTCTCTCAATTAATTCATATATTATATTTACTAAATCATTAACATGAATTGGACTGAATTTTGTACTTCCATTGTAGTATAGTGGCATTATTGGTAATTTGCTTAATAAAGACATAAAATTAGTAGTAAACTTATCATCAACAGAATAAACAATAGATGGTTTTAATATTAAGTAATTTTTGAAATTAATCTTTATTTTATCTTCACCATCTAATTTACTTTTTGCATACTCACTATCTTGCGCATTTTCAATTCCTAAAGCTGAAAGATGAATAAATCTCTCAATATTATTTTGTTTAGCAATTTTTGACAACATATTTGGTAAATCTGAATGAATTATTTTAAATTGATTTTTTCTATTTTCGTATAATATTCCAATTAAGTTTATGCATATATTGCAATTTTTCATCAGTTCATTAATTTTCGAATAATTGAAAGTCTTTAATTCAACAAGATTTAAATATCCTGGGTTAGCTTGAGTTTTTAAAACATATCCAGCTTTATGAATATTTCTAGTAACAGCAGTAATTTTATAGTTATTTTTTGACAGCTTCCTGATTAAATTTCTTCCTATCTGCCCAGTTGCACCGAAAAGTAGAATTTCTTTTTGTTTCATATATATATTCTATCAAATGAAATTAGATATTAAATTACACGATGAGGATTTGCCAGATCAATTAGAGCTAAGTGACAATATATCAGTAGATTGCGAATTTATGGGGCTAAACGTGGAAAGAGACCAACTTTGTTTAGTTCAAATTTCAACGGGAAACAATGATGCACATATAATAAAATTAAATCGTGAGAAATATAACGCACCAAATCTAAAAAAAATACTTCAAGATAAAAATACAAATAAAATTTTTCATTATGCAAGAGCTGATTTATTATTTATTAAAAAATATTTGAATATAAAGGTTGAGAATATAAATTGTACTAAAGTTATGAGTAAAATTGCTAGAAGTTATAGCGATAAACATGGTTTAAAAGATTTAGTTAAAGAATTCACAGGGCATGATATTAATAAAAACTTACAATCATCTGACTTTGGTGGAGAGCTATCAGAAAAACAATTACAGTACTGCGCTAAAGATGTGATATTTCTTCATAAAATTTTCTTTGAATTGAAAAAAATATTAATTAGAGAAAAAAGAGATAAATTATATACTGAAGCAATAAAATTTATTCATACAAGAGTTGAGTTAGATCTGGCTTCTTTTAGTAATGATATTTGGTCTCATTAATGCAAAATTTAAAAATAAAAAAAATTGGCCACGAAGTAATTCAATATGAAATTAAAGCTTTAAAAAATTTAAAGAAATATATTAATGAATCATTTGCAAAGATTGTTAGAACAATTCTTAATTGCAAAGATGGGAAAATAATTATTTCTGGAGTTGGAAAAAGTGGGATCATCGGTAGAAAGTGGGCTGCTACTTTTTCATCTACTGGAACACCATCTTTTTTTTTAGACGCATCAGATGCAAGTCATGGAGATATGGGACAAATAACTTCAAAGGATATTGTAGTTCTAATAAGTAATAGCGGACAAAGCAATGAGCTAAAAAATATTATTCAATATGCATCTAGAAATAAAAATATCAAACTAATAGGTATAACATCAAAAAAAGATTCAGTTTTATTCAAAAATTCAGATGTCTCTTATTTGATGCCATCTATTAAAGAGGCTGGTCCAGAAAATATTGTACCAACATCTTCCACTACAGCACAACTTGCTCTGGGAGATGCAATTGCTATAGCTTGCATGAGATATAAAAATTTTACAAAATTTGATTTTAAGAAAATACATCCAAGTGGAACATTATCTGTGAAACTCAAAACTGTTGCGGATTTGATGTCTACAGGAAAAAAACTGCCGTTTGTAAATCAAAATATAAAAATGAAAAAAGCTTTAAAAATAATAAATGACAAAAAACTTGGCATGCTATTAGTTAGAAAAAAAAATGGTGATACTGTTGGAATTATAACTGATGGTGATTTGAAAAGAATAGCACAAAAACATACAAAATTTTCAGATTTAGAAATATACAAGGTCATGAAAAAGAAACCTATAACAGTGAATCAAGATACATTAGCAGCATCAGCTTTGGCAACAATGAATCTAAAAAAAATTACATCTCTTTGTGTCCACAAAAATAATAAAGAAAAAAAAACGATTGGTATCATTCATATGCATGATATTTTAAAAGCAAATATCAATTAATGTCAGTAAAATCATTACTGCAAATTATTCTTTTTTTACTAATATTGCTAATAATTGGTGGGATTTATATGATGTATTTTTATACTGAGCCAACCATTGAAAAAGATATTATAGAAAAAAATCAAGTTAACAAGGAAGTAAAGAATAATTCAGAACAAGAATTATTAGAGGTCGTACAAGAAAAAAATCAAGGAAATATAAACAATCAAACAGAAATTAAAAATAATCCAGTTAATTTAGAAAAAAAAAAAAATATAGAAGAAAAAAATTTAGTAGTTGAAAATAATACATCTAATTTAAAAAAAAAAAATGTTTCAGAGCAGATTAAAAATTTAACAAAAGAAATTGAATATATAACATCTAATAAAAATGGAGATATTTTTAAAATTTCAGCAAAATATGGAAAAACAAATATAGAAAATTCAAATATCCTAGATCTTGAGAAAGTTGAGGGTATTATATCTTCTAAGAACAGATCCGAAATTTTTATTACTTCAATTTACGCAGAATATAATTATGATAACCAGAATTCTAAGTTTTATAGAAATGTTGAGTTGAAATATGACAATAAAATTATAACTTGTAATAATCTTGATTTAATAATAAGTGACAATATTGCTGTTGCTTACGAAAATGTCATAGTTAAAGATGAAAGCTCTATAATGAAAGCACAAATGATAACTTTTGATATCGTGACGAAAGATATAATTATAAATTCAGATAAAAAAATAAAATTAATAACAAACTGATGGCTTTAATTAAAAAATTTAGAATAAAAAGTTTTAAAATTGAAGAAAAAATAATTGAATTAAAAAAAATTTCCGTCTTTTACAATAAAAGACAAATTTTAAATAACTTGAATTTAAAGATAAATAAACAAGAAATTTTAGGTATGCTCGGTCCAAATGGAGTTGGTAAGTCAACAATATTTAACTTGATTAGCGGTTTAAAAGAGCCCAATCATGGTGAAATAATTATAAATGGAATTAACTGTACGAAAATGCCAATAAATGAGAGGTTTAATAAATTTAAATTGGGATTGGTCCCTCAGTACGGCGGCCTTATACATGATTTATCTTTAATTGATAATTTAAAATTAGTATCAGAAATACATATAAAAAATAAAGAATTAAGAGAACAAAAAATTAATAAACTAGTTAGTCAGTTTGAATTTGAGTCACTTCTAAATATAAAAGCTAAGCATTTATCTGGAGGACAGAAAAAAAAACTTGTAATTGCAATGACGCTAGTAAATGATCCAAAAATTTTATTGTTAGACGAACCATTTGCTGCTCTTGATATTTTAACAATTAAAATGCTTCAAGAAATAGTTTTAAACCTACAGGCAACTGAGGAAATTTCTATTGTAATTTGTGATCATCAGGCTAGAGATCTATTAAATTGTGTTGATAGAGCTATTATCTTATCTAATGGTCAAATAATAGCCTCAGGAAGTCCAAAGGACGTAATAAGTGACAAAGCTGCAAAAACTCAATATTTTGGTGATGAATTTAATTTAAGTTAGTTCATCAATGTTAAATAAAATCAAAATTAAAGATAAAATTCTACCTTTCAACAAAAGTATAAGGGTTAGTGGTGACAAAAGTATTTCCATAAGATGTGTACTTTTAGCATCGCAAGCAATAGGAAAATCTAGAATATATAATCTTCTAGAATCTGAAGATGTAATTAATTCTCTCAGAGTTATAAAGAAATTAGGAATTAAATATATTAAAAAAAAAAATTTTTATGAGATAAATGGTTACGGATTAGATGGATTTTTGGTAAAAAAAAACTTAACTATATTTGCAGGAAATTCTGGAACACTAGCAAGATTAATTTTAGGTCTCTTGGTAAACTCTCAAAATAAAGTTAAAATCATAGGTGATAAAAGTCTTTCAAGTAGAGACTTTTCAAGAGTAACTAATCCACTTAGTGAATTTGGTGCTTCTTTTTCAAATAAAAACAATAAGTTACCAGTGATTATTCAAGGCACAAATTTTTTAAGACCAATCAAATACTTAGAAAATTTAGGCAGCGCACAATGTAAGAGCTCTGTAATGTTAGCAGCTCTCAAAACTGACGGTAAAACTATTATAAAGGCAAAAAAATCAAGAAATCATACAGAAATTTTTTTTAAAAACTTAAATATACCAATAAAAGTTAAAGAAAAATCAAATTATGATTATATAGAAATTTATGGTAAATCAAATTTCAGTGGATTTTCTTATGATGTTCCTGGAGACATAAGTTCTTCAGCTTTTTTTTTAGTATTAACTTTATTGACGAAAAATTCACAACTAACAATCAAAAAAGTAAATATTAACAAAACTAGAATTGGTATAATTAAAATTTTAAATAAAATGAATGCAAATATTTTATTTAAAAATAAAATGAAATATAAAGGAGAGTTAGTTTCTGATATTATTGTAAAAAGTAAGAGCAATCTAAAAGGAATAAGATGCTCAAAAAATATAAATAGTTCTGCAATAGATGAGTTTTTGTTAATTTTTTTAGCTGCAGCTAAAGCAAAAGGCATCTCGACTTTTAAAGACTTAGGAGAATTGAATAAAAAAGAAAGTCCAAGATTAGATATTGCAGTTCAATTTTTAAAGAGTATTGGAGTTAAAGTTAAAAGACATGATAATGATATTAAAATTTATGGAAACCCTAAACTTGATCTAAAAGGTAAATATGTAATAAAAAATTTTAAAAAGGATCATAGGATATTTATGATGACTTGTGTGGCCGCATTAACATTAGGAGGCAAGTTCGAGATATATGATAAGGACTCGATAAATACATCATTTCCTAATTTTCTAAAATTACTTAAAAAACTTGGTGCTAAATTAAATTGAAAAAAAGAAGAAAAATAATTAGCGTAGCAATAGATTCTCCGGCAGCTGCAGGTGCTGGTACTCAGGGAAAGTTAATTGCAAAAGAATATAATCTTCTCTATTTAGATACTGGTAAAATTTATAGATTATTAGGAAAATTAAGATTACAGAATAAAAAAAAATTTACAAAAAAATTAGTAAAAAAAAAAATTAAAAATATTAAATTTAAAGATTTAAATGATAAAAATTTACTTAATGATGACATCGCAATATCAGCTTCAATAATAGCAAAAGATAAAGCTATTAGAAAAATTATAAAAAATTTTCAAAAAAATTGTGCTTACAACCCACCGTTAAAATACTCAGGTTCTGTCTTAGATGGTAGAGACATAACATCTGTGATAATGAAGGATGCAATGTTTAAGTTTTATATTACTGCTAATCTTAAGGAAAGATCAAAAAGAAGATATCTTGAATTTAAAAAACTAAAAAAAAATGTCTTATTTAAAGATGTACTAAAAAGCTTAAGAAATAGGGATTATTTGGATAAAACGAGAAGCCACAGTCCACTAAAAAAAACCCAAGATTCAATCTTGATTAATACTTCTAAATTAAGTAAGAAAGCGTGCTTTTTAAAAATTAAAGCAATTATGGACAAAAAATTAAAACCTAATGGAAATATATAAAGATTTAAAAAATCCAGAAAACCAAGAATTTGAAAAATTATTAAATTCTCAATTATCAAAGAATAAAATCGAAGAAGGTAAGATAATCGAAGGCAAAATAACAAAAATAACTGAAAAATTCGTATTTGTTTTTATACCTGGTCTTAAAAGTGAACCAATAATCGATATTAATGAATTAAGAGTTATCGGTCTTAAAGATAAAATAAAAGTCAATGAAAACATCCCTGTGCTATTAGAAAAAATAGAGGATAGAAATGGAGAAGTTATTGTTTCAGCTTTAAAAGCACAAAAAATCAAGGGTTGGTATAAACTAGAACAAGCTTACGAAAATAACGAGTCAATCTTAGGAAAAATTACAACAAAATGTAAAGGTGGTGTTATAGTTGAACACACCGACACAGGTTCGCTCATGTTTTGTCCTGGCTCGCAAATCAGTGATAAACCATTAAAAAATATTGATCATCTTATCGGCGTAGAGCAAAAATTTGCAATAATTAAATTAGACAAATTAAGAGGAAATGCATGTGTATCTCGAAGACAGATTGTCTCTTCAAATAAGAGAGAGGATAAAGCCAAAATTATAGAGAAATTTAAAGTAGGTGACATAATAAAAGATGCAGTAGTAAAAGGTTATTCTTCATTTGGATGCTTTTTCGAAGTAAATAATGAAATAGACGTTTTGGTACATCTTCAAGAAATTTCTTATTCAAGAGTAAATCACCCTGATGAAATTTTTAATATTGGTGAAAAACATGATTTAAAAGTAATATCAATTGATCAACAAAAGTTACAAATTGGATGTTCAATTAAACAATTATTACCAGATCCTTTCGAACATATTAGTAATTACAAAGTTGGTGAAAAATACCAAGTCAAGGTAGAAAAAATAACTGATTATGGTTGTTTTTGTTCATTGGAACCAGGTTTAAGTACTCTTTTACATAGCAGTGAAATGAGTTGGAATAAGAGAAATATTTCCCCAAAAAAACTTTTTAAGATTGGTGATGCCATATGGTGTGTGATAACTGAAATAGATAAAGAGAAGAGAAGAATTGCAATTTCTCATAAATTAACAATAGATAACCCTTATCAATTATTTATGGATGCTCAGCCTGAAGGTAGTACAATAGCTGGAGTTGTAACAAGTTTAAATGAATATGCGCTATATGTTAAATTAGGAGATTATGATATTGACGGCTTTTTACATGCAAATGACTTAAGTTATTTAAATAATCCTGAAGAAGAGCTTAAAAAATTTAAGAAGGGTGACAAATTAAAAGTAAAGGTTCTAGAAATTAAGAAAGACGAACAAAAAGTTAGAGTTGGGCTTAAACAACTTGAAAAAGATCCGTTTGAATTCTTTAATGATAAAAAAGTCAATGATATAATTACTGTCCAAGTAGTATCCTCAGATAACAAAGGATTAATTGTTAAGCCAGAAGGATGTGAAATGGAGTTCTTGATAAAAAAATCTAATATAGCAGTTTCTTCACAAGATAGTCGCCCCTCTAGGTTTGTTGGTTCAGAAAGAATTGATTGTGCAATTCAAGACCTAAGTTTTGATAAAAGGAAAGTAACTTTAAGTATTAAACTATTGGAAGAACTACAAAATAAAGAGGCAGTTTCAAAATTTTCTAGTCCGTTGAGTGGTAAAAATCTTCCTTTTTCGTCATTATCCGAAAAGTTAGTTGATAAAAAAAATAAAGAAAAGGATGAAGAGTAACTAGTTGGCCACTAAAAAATCAGATCTTTTAAACAAATTAGCAAATAATTATCCTAATTTTATCAGAAAAGACTTAAATAAATTAGTTGATATTTTTTTAAACGAGATGAGAGACTCGCTCAAAAGAGGAGAAAGAGTTGAATTAAGAGATATTTTTACCATAGAACCAAAATTAAAACTGGCAAGATATGCACGAAATCCAAAAAATAATGAAAAAATATTTGTTAAAGAAAAATATACCATATTATTTAAAGCATCTAAATATTGGTCAAAAAAAATAAATGAGTAAATATAAAGTTTTCATTGCTTGTGATAGTAAAAAAGTTTCTGATGTAAAAAAGGTAATAAAATATTCTCAAAATAATAATCTAAAAATTGGATATAAATTTGGTTTAGAATTTTTAAATTCGAAGAATGGAAGAAATTTTGTATTAAATTTAAAGAATAAGACAATTTTTGCTGATTTAAAACTTCATGATATTCCTAATACATGTGTATCGGCAGTAAAAGCTATACAAGATTTAAAAGTTAATTATCTAACAATGCATATTAGTTCAGGTATTGAGGCTCTTAAATCCGTAAAAAAAGTATCTGGTAACATTAAGGTGGTCGGTGTAACAATACTTACCTCTTTAAATAATAAAGCGTTAAAAGAAATTGGTTTTAATAAAGATGTGAAAAAATTAGTACTTCAACAAGCAAAATTAGCAACTCAAGCAAAATTGGATGCCATAGTATGTAGTGCTCAAGAGGCTAAAATAGTAAAAAGAGTATTTAAAAAAGAATTAATAACTCCTGGAATAAGATTTAGTTCAAGAATAAATGATCAAAAAAGAACTTTAACTCCTAAGCAAGCTTACAGAAATGGCGCAGATTGGTTAGTTATAGGAAGAGACATTACTAAAGGTAATATCAAAAAAAATATACAAACATTAATTGATCACTTAAATCAATGATTAAAGGTTTAAAAATTTGTGGGATCTCAGATCCTAAAACTTTAAACTATATTTTAAATCATAAATACAAACCTTCTATGATAGGTTTCATTACAAATTATGAAAAAAGTAGAAGATTTATTGAATATGACAAATTACAACATTTAATTAATATTGATAAAAAGAACGTGAACTTTGTGTCTGTTCTCGTGAGTCCTAACGATGAAATTTTAGAAAAGATTAAAGATTTGAATTTTGATTATTATCAACTTTATGATGTAGATCCTGAAAGAACTGAAGAAATTAAATCAAAATATAAAATAAAAATAATAACTGCTATAACAGTTTCAGGAGAAGATGACGTGGTAAAATACAAAAAATATCTAGAGATATCAGATATAATTTTATTTGATTCAAAAGGATATCATAAATCTGAAAGTTTTGATCATAAACTGCTGAATATTGTGCCGAATGAATTAAATAAAATGATTGCAGGAGATATACAAATAGAAGATATTCCAAATTTTAAAAATAAAAACCTTATGGTTGATCTAAGTGGAGCGTTAGAGGACGAAAATGGAAAAAAAGATATAAGTAAAATTGATAAATTGTTAAACTTATCTGCAAAAATATGAAACTTAAAAAAGGAATTCCTGTAATAGACCAAGGTAATAAACTTGGATTTTGGGGAGGTAAATTTGGAGGAAACTTTGTTCCCGAAACATTAAAAAAACCTATCGAAGATTTAGAAGTACTATTTAACAAACTTAAAAAGGATAAAAAATTTATACAAGAAAGAGATAAATATTTTAAAAATTGGATTGGTGTACCTACTCGATTTATTAAATTAGAAAATTTGACAAGACATGTTGGTGGAGCTCAAATTTGGTCTAAAATTGTTTCAGATGCAAACGGTGGAGCACACAAGATTTACAACGCAACAGTCCATTGTTTACTTGCAAAACGCTCTGGTAAAAAAACTATATGTGGAGATACCGGCGCCGGGTATGCGGGTAAAATGTTGAGTATGGCAGCAAAAAAGTTTGGTCTTAAATGTAAAATTTTCATGGGCGCAAAAGATATTGCAAGACAACAGCCTAATGTAAAAGCGATGAAAAAAAATGGTGCTGAGGTAGTTCCGGTTTATTCAGGAAGTCAAACGCTCGTGGATGCTGTTTCAGAGTGTATGAGGTTCTGGGTTGCTAATTGTGATACAAGTGCAATGTGTGTGGGCAGCACAGTAGGCCCAGCTGTATTTGTACGTATTTGTGGTTGGAGCACTAGTCAAATTTCAAGAGAACTTAAAGTTCAATTAATTGACGAGTTTGGATCAATTCCAAAAAAACTTAAACTTTACAATTGTGTGGGTGGTGGAAGTTCAAGTTTTGGTTTTTGGAATGAGTTTATGGATTATGATAAAAGGCAGTGTGAATTTATTGGAGTGGAAGCTGGAGGGCCTGCAAAAAGTAAAAAGCATGCAGCACCTTTAACTTATGGTTCGAAAATTGGAATTCTACATGGTGCAGCCCAATATGTGAATCAAAACTCAGATGGACAAATAGAAGAGACAGAGTCTATATCGGCAGGTTTGGATTACCCTGGGATCTCACCGCTTCATTGTTTTTTAAAAGACACAAAGAGAGCTAGATATACCGCTGCTAGTGATGAACAAGCATTAGAAGCTTACAAGCTTGTGACAAGATTTGAAAAATTAAGACCATCTCTTGAACCTAGCCATGCATTCGCTGTTGCAATATCTGAGTCTAAAAAATTGAGTAGAGATACAGTCGTCGTAGTTAACAGTTGTGGTGATGCTTACAAGGACCAAGGAATTTTAGAGAAAAGATTAGGAAAAAAATATGTTAAATCCAATTAGTGCAGCATTTATAAAAGCTAAACAAGAAAATAGACCTGCTTTACTAACTTATACTGTTGCTGGTGACAGCTCAAAAAAACAATCTTTAAATATATTAAAATCAATTTCTAAAAATGCAGATATTTTGGAAGTAGGCTTGCCCCACAACACCCCAGTAGCAGATGGAAGTCAAATTCAAACAAGTGCGTATAGAGCAATCAAAAATGGAATTAAAGTAAACGATATTTTCAAAATAGTAAAAGACTTCAAAAAATTTGATAAAAATAAACCCGTTATCTTAATGGGCTATTACAATATGATCTTTCAATATGGTGAAAATAAATTCTTAAACAAATGTAAGTTTTCTGGGGTGAATGGATTAATAGTTGTGGATTTGCCTTGGCCAGAAAATAAGGATTTCGCTAATAAATGTAAAAAAAAATCGATCTATTTTATTCAGCTTTTATCACCAACAACAACAAAAATTAGACTAAAAAAAATTATAAAAGATTCTCATCCGATGAGTTATTTTATTTCAATGTTAAGCACAACTGGTGGTAAACTAAAAGTATCACCTAAAGAGATAATTAAAAGTTATAGTAAAATAAAAAAAATCAATCCAAAGAAAAAGGTAGTTATAGGTTTTGGAATCACAACAAAAACAATTGGTAAACTTAAATCTGCAGATGGATTGGTTGTTGGAAGTGCTATTTGTAAGGAAATTAGCAAGAGTTTAAAGCATAGACAAAATCCTGTCACAAATGTAAGTAGTCTAGTAAAAAAATTAAAAAGTAAAATTCTATGAACTGGATTACAAAAGCTTTAAGTTTTGGTGAAAAAATTAAAAAAGTATTAAAAAAAAGACCATCAAAAGAGGATATTGCAAATTCAGACTGGACTAGTTGTTGCAAAGGGCCAATATTAAAAAAAGATCTTGAAGAAAATTTATGGGTTTGCAACTCATGTGGAAAACATCACAGAATAAATTGCCGACAAAGATTTGATATTATTTTTGGGAAAAATTCTTATGAAATACTTGGTACACCAATTCCTGCTGAAGATCCTCTTGAATGGGTCGATACCAAATCTTATAAAGATAGACTAAAATCTGCACGAAAGAAAACTAATCAAAATTCAGCTGTGATGATAGCTAAAGGTAGAATAAATGGAATCGAGGTTACAGCGGGAGCTATTAATTTTGAGTTTATTGGTGGCTCTGTTGGTGCAGCGGAAGGTGAAGCAATTATTTATGGTGTTCAACACGCTATTGACAATCAAACACCATTTGTTTTCTTTCCTTGTGGTGGAGGACAAAGAATGTTTGAGTCTCCGATTGCCCTTGCAAATATGACAAGAACTACCCTTGCTATTAATGAACTAAAAAAAAATAATCTTCCTTATTTAGTTTGTTTTACAGATCCAACAGCAGGAGGAATCACAGCATCTTTCGCGATGTTGGGAGATATTCACTTTGCTGAACCAGGTTGTTTGATAGCATTTGCAGGAAAAAGAGTTATACAAGCAACAGTTAAAGAAGAACTTAGTTCAGACTTTCAAACCTCTGAGTTCGTCGAAAAGCATGGATTTGTCGACAGAATTGTTGAACGAAAAGATTTAAAAACCGAAATAAGCTTACTATTATCAATATTGTTAAAAAAAGATAACGCGGTAAATGAAAATCAAATAAATGAAACTTCAGACAATATTGAACCGCTTGCAAAAGCTGCATCCTAAGGAAATTGATCTTAGTCTAGATAGAGTTAAGAACCTTTGTAAAAAATTAGGTGATCCACAAAATACATTAAAATATATATCAGTTGTTGGTACAAATGGAAAGTATTCAACTATACAGGCACTAAGATCAATTTTAAAAACAGCCAATATTAATTGTAATATTTATACTAGCCCACATATTCAAAAAATTAATGAGAGATTTATTTTTAACGATGTAGAAATATCTGACGATAACTTATCTAATTTATTAATAGAAGTTGAAAATGTTAATGATGGAGAACAAATAACTTATTTTGAAATATTAACCGCAGCATATTTTTATTATGCAAGTAAATTTAAAGACAAAATAAATATTATAGAAAGCGGTCTATTTCATAGATTTGATGCAACGAATATTATTGATACTAATTTATCTAGTATTGTTACTTCAATAGGTTTAGATCATTTAGACTGGTTACCAAAAAATGAGCAAAATATTGAAAAAATTGTTTATGAAAAAACCTCATCCCTTCTAAATTCTACTATTGTAGTTAGCAAACAAAGCTCGGATGAAACATTAAATTTAATAAAAAAAACAATTAATAATAATCAATCAAAAAAAATATTTTACAAAGATCATTTTAATTATTCATTAAGTGAGAATGGTTTTATTTATTATGAAGATAAATATGGTGGTTTAAAATTACCAAAACCAAATCTTTTAGGTAATTTTCAAATTGATAATTGTGCAACCGCTATTGCTACAGTAAGAAATTTACAACGAGGAGTAAAAGATGAAAATATTAAAGAAGGTATTACTAAGATAAAAAGTATAGCAAGACTTCAAGAAATTAAATCTGGAAAGCTTAAAAATATTTGTAAAGATAATAGATTATATTTAGATGGCTCACATAATCCTTTAGGTGCAAAAGCTCTTAATGAATATTTAAACACACATAATTGTAAAAAACATTTAATTCTTGGAATGATGTCTAATAAAGATCATGAAGAATATTTAAGCAAATTTGATAATATATCTTCGATAACAACCATAGATATTCCGAACCAACCAAATGCTATAAGCGGAGAGGAATTAAAGAAAAAATTAAATAAATATCCAAATATTAATTATAAAAAATCTATTGAAGAAGCTCTTGTGTCTCTAAATCTAGATAAAGACGATTTGATAATGATAACTGGCTCTTTATATCTTGCTGGTGAGCTACTAAATTTGAATTAAATATTTTCTTTTATAAAAGCAACTATATCGCTCTTTGGTGTAGCCCCAACTTTAGTTGCTTTTAATTCGCCACCTTTAAATAAAAGCATTGTAGGAATCCCACGCACACCGTACTTAGTTGGCATGTTCGGCTCAGAGTCAATATCATGTTTTGCAATGACAATATCATTTGCCATCTCTTCAGAAATTTCCTCTAAGATTGGCCCTACCATTTTGCAAGGCCCGCACCATTCAGATTTTTAGAGCACGCCCCCTAAGGGCGGGCCCAGAAGTCAACAAGAACTGGCTTATCGTTCTTTAAAACTTCTTCTTCAAACCTTTCATCTGTTACTTTTATTGTTGGCATATTATTTTTATATTATTTAAAAATTTTTTATCAATATGAAAAAAAGGAATATTTGATTTATCCACATCAAACATTTTCATATTTTTTCTGTATTGACATTGCATATTCATTAAATTCATCCAGTAATGCAAGCTTTTCAGTATCATTCTCATTGGTATATTTTTCTCTTAATGTATCAATTTCAGTATAAAGAGTTGGAATTGTCCACCATTTTTCCTTATTTTCACTTAAAATACGTTTTGCTATTTCTCTTTTAATAGACTTAAGCATATTATCAGGAAGGACTTCGGGTGCTTCTTGAAAGATAATTTTTTTTCCAAATCCTACTAATCGATCATCATCAAATTTATCAAGTAACTTCAATTTATCTTTCCATGATGCTGCATGCCATGCAGGAAATAAAGCAGTATCTTTATTAGATGTAAACCGGGAGTAAATACTTTCTTCTGCATATAAGATTTCCTGCGATTTAGATTGCTCTTTCTCTTCAGCTACCTCACGTAATGCATGAAGTATATTTTGAGAAAATTTTTCATTATTTTTGACAATATCTGCCCGTTTATTAATTAAAGACTTATCCATGGCACTATAAGGTTCTGCTTTCATGCCGTATTTTGCATCAACAATAATTGGGGCCTTATTAGATCTAATAGTTCTTAAGAACTTAGGAGACTTTTTCATTTCAACTTTAAGTTCATTTATTGATAAATTTAATAAAGGCTCAATATCGATCCTCAAGTCAAATGCATAATACCAGCCGGCATATATTGGATGCATACAATATTTTTGATGAAGAGGCGCAACTAAATGAAGTCTAGATTTACCATAATAATATTCATTTAAGGTAATAATTTCCCCTTTTTTAATTATAGTTTCAGTATCAGATTTATTCGCAGTTTTAAAAAAAGACTCCCAGGTTTCTGGCTGTTTTTTTTTGACAATATTTAAAACTTTAGCTGTCATTATACTATCACTTAATGCGCTATGAGCATCAGTTGAGTCAATACCTTGCATTCTAGCTAACGATTCTAATTTAAATACAGCATTATTTTTTTCATTAAATTCAACTTCTAAAATTGAAGGATCTATTGCATAAGCTGCACGAGCAATATTAATACCATCATGTCTTTTATTGGGAGCAGCATTTGTAAGATATGGATACCTAATCCCTTTAAAAAACTCTTTTCTTATCATTTCATCATCAAATCCAATATTAGACCAACCAAGAAATACTGCAGGACTCCACTTTTTAAATATTTTTTCAACTTCTGCTAACATTTGATAATGAGAAAGATTAGTTTGAGTTAATTGCTTTATAGATGTTTTATTTACAATAAGTGCCATGGCCTGAAAGATTTCTCCCTCAGGTAAACTGCATCTTAGATTAAATCTGTCTTTCTCTTTAAAGTTCTCATCAACTAAAACTCCACCAATTTCAATTATGCTCCCAAAGTCTGTACTTGCACTCGATGATTCTATATCCCAAATTGCTAAATTCATAATTTTATCCTCAAATTAGCCAATATTTTATGGTTTTTTGGAAAGTTTTTTAAAGACTTTACCATTAGCATATAAACGATTAGCTCAGGTATTAATAACTCTTTTATGGATAGGTTAAGTAAAGTCAAGATATATTATTCAATTCGTAAAACTTTTTAACCCTTCCTAAAAATAAATTTTGATACATTTCTAATTCTGCTCCCTCAATTTTAAATTCTTGGAACAAAATATCTTTAGTACATAATAATATTATTCCTGCTTTCATCTTGGTTCCATGAACAACATCATGAGCTAAAGTGTATGCTCCCAATTGCAAAAAGTAATCCTGAATATAATCTGTTTTTTTTGGTTTATTGGCTTGCTTAAAATCAATAATTACATTTTTTCCTTGATAAACTCCAATAAGGTCCGCTGTTCCAGCGTACTGTTCTGGATAATATAGAGTTTCTTCCATACCATATATCTCTTCTAATTTTCCATTTATTCCTTTTTCTAATATTTCTTTGGCCATATTTTTATATTGTTCATTACTTTCAAAAAAACTTTCATTAATTCTTCCTCTTAAGAATTCTTCTATATAAGTATGCATAGAAGTTCCTCTACTCGAGGCCTCTGTTTTAATTTTGTTACTTTCTTTCACACCTACTCTTGAGATCCAGTTTGCTAGTGCAGCTTTTTCCTCTTCAGATTTTGTTGCACTTAGTATTGTGGTTACACTTGGCAGCTTATTATCTCCCAATAAGTACTTTCTGTAACCATCTTCTAAAGATCTAGAAGATTTTGGATAATTAAATTTGTTGCTCCACTTCATTCATTTTTTATGAAACTTTTCTTTTTTCAACTTGTCCGTAGCTACTTAATGGTGATGGTGTGTCTGGATCTGGATCATCATCATCATTTGGATTTTTTATAGAATCGATACTTCTATTAATTGCTCTAGCATCTTTACCAAAACTATCAACAACTGACATAGCTTCCTCTAGTTTTTTTCTTAAAACCAAAACATTATTAAAATGCATATTAAATCTTGTGCTAATTTTCTTTAGATGATCATAAATTTCTGATGCATGTTTTTTAATTCTTAAACTTTGAAAACCCATATGTAGAGATTGTAAATAGCCAGATAAATTATTAGGACCCATAATAGTTACTTTATATTTCTTCATTAATTCTTGGGTTAATAATTCTTTTGTTGAAGGATCTTGGTAGTTAGCTAACTCTAAAAATAAACTTTCAGTTGGAGCGTAAACAATTGCAAAGTCAACGGTCTTTGGAGGAACTATATATTTTTCGTTAACACTTTTTGCCTTTTCTTTAAAAGCTCTTGCTAATTTTGTTCTAGCTTCAGCCATAGCTTTCTTATCATCTTGTTGGTGTGCATCTTGAATGGCCTTATATCTCTCAACAGGAAAATGGCTATCTACTGGAACCAATACACCATCTTGAAGTTTGATTGCAAATTCAACATTTTCGCTTGTGTCTTCTTTCATTTTTACGTTTGATGAATACTGTGAAGAAGGTAATAAATCCTTTAACAAAGATGCCAAACTAAATTCGGCTAAGGTTCCATATTTTTTTACACCTGCTAAAATTTGATTAATTCCTTTTTGACTCTCATTTAAAGTCTCTACTTGAGAATTAAATGCAGCAACTTTTTCGTCTACTTTTGTTAAAGCTCCACTCATATCTTTTGCAATTTCTTTAGTCATACTCCCAAAAGAAGCAGTAAAATCTCTTGTGATATCTTTAGACATTGAACCGAAAGACTCATTTAATGAATGTCTTAAAGAGTTTATTTCTTGTTGTATTTTATCAACGGAGTCGTCTGCTTGTTTTGGTTTAGATTTTAATTGAAGGTAAATTATCAAAGAGCAAAGACTTATTAAAATTGCTAATAAAATAATTAAAAAAGTATCCATGTTTATTAAGATATACGTGAAAATTTAAAATACAATTATATTTCAAAATTGATAAAAATTATCTCAGCGTATATCTTTAAAATATGAAAAATAAGAAATCTAATAGCAAAATAATAGATAATTCACCTAGAACCTATTTATCAAAATCAAATTTTGGAAATTTAAAAGCTTTTAAGGGTGAAAATGAAATTGAATTCGCTCCAATGGTTAATCTTATATTTGGAAAAAACAGTTCAGGCAAAAGCACAATAAATCAAAGTCTAAGATTATTCAGACAAAGTTATGGTTTTGATAAATTGACACCATTTAATTACGAATCACCTTCTGAGCTTAGAGGAAAAGGTGGGCTGGATATTGATGTAGGTTACATAGGTCTGGTTAATAACGGAGATATCAAATCTAACATATCTTTAGGTTTAGAAACAGGTATTTTTGAAAGTAAGGAAAAAAAAATTTCAAAAAAGAAGTTTACAATTAAATACACTTATAAATTTGTTAAGAATTTCTATTCTGGTAAAAATTTGGTCAAAGAAAATACAATACTAAAACAAATTCAATATTCTAATGAAGGTGGAGAAATATTAGTAGATTTGCCTAGATATAAATTTTTTGAAGATAAAAGTGAGTTAGGCGAATCAATAAGGCAGGGTCAAAGATTTCACGTAGGTGATTATTTTTCAGCAAGCAATGAAATAGTTTCTAAAAGTGATAATATATATGGAAGCGTATACAATCCATATTATTATGAAACAGACTTTAACTATAAAAATATAAAGATAAATAGTTTAGACGAAGCTTTTGATGATATTTCAAAGATTGATAGAAAAGTAATAATTAATTTTTATAATAATTTTTTAAAATATTTAGAGAAAAACAAAAAAAAAATAAAGAAGAGCAAATCTTTAAGTGCCCGGAAAAAAAATGAAATGTCAATGCCTGCCTATGATTTTATCTCACATAGAAAACGAATGGATCCATTATACAAGGATGTAATAAAAACAAGAAAAATTTGTGATGGTGACATTAAAAAACAAATAGAGGAATTTTTAAAAATTCCAGATAAAATTTTTCAAGTATATGAAGATGAATTTTTAGATTTTGATGAGAGTCCAAATGAAAAAATAAAGCAAATAGATGATTTCAGTAATCAGATATCTAAACTTATTTTATTTTTTTTAAATAAAACAAAATTAAGTAAAAAGGAATTTAATAATTTTTTTAAAAAAGATATATGTTCAAAATGTAAAAAAGTGATTTTTTTTAATGGATACTTTATGTATCTGCCAGATACTAAAAATAAATTACGTAATTCATTTAGAGAACAAAAAAATAAAAATTATTTAATTAATATTTTAAATTTTTTAATATCAAGTCATCGCTATTTCAGAGAAGTAGATATTTTTAATGGTTATCAAGATAGATACGGAAGGGGTGGAAATTCTACTATGAGTAATATTTCAAAAGTTATGAACAAGTTTTTAGTAGCTCCAGGCTTACGACAAATACCAAAGAGATATTTCGTTAAAGGACTACAAACTGATTATGTTGGTCCATCAGCTGAAAACCTTGGTGAGCTTTTAGCCAATCCTGAGATAAATAAAGAAACAAATAAGTGGTTTAAAAAGTTAGAAATTCCTTACAAAGTCGACATTCAAAAATCTGGAAATTATTATGAGATAGTATTTCTTCCTTTAAATTCAAAAATTAAAATTTCAAGTATGCATGTTGGGTTAGGATATCCGTTAATACTTCCTTTTATTGTTCAGTGTATAATTGCAAAAAATAAAATTATTTTAATTGAGGAGCCCGAGGTTCATTTGCATCCTAAAATCGAGGCAGATTTAGCAGATTTAATAGTTGAGTCCTCATCATTGAGAAATAATCAATTTATAATTGAAACTCATAGTGAAGATTTTTTATTAAGAATTTTAAAATCTATAAGAAAAGGTAAATTGAAACCAGAACATGTTTCAGTAAACTACATAATACCTAATGAAAAAAAAGGATCGAAGATAAATAAAATTAATATAAATAAATTTGGTCAATACACCACTCCTTGGCAAGATAATTTATTTGCAGAGAGACGTAGAGAATTTGGTAATAAATAATTAATGATTTATACATATTATTTTACAAATAAATTCTTTGAAGATATGAGAAATAACATCAATGATTTACAGATATTAAATATAATAGATTTTATTAAAATAAATTTTCAATCAAAAGAAAACTTACATTATTGTGGTTCTGAAGAAATATTTGAAAAAAATTTTGGTGTAAATGGAAATAATTCCCAAATTTTAGATCATTTTATAAATAATTTTTTTTCAGTAAGTGCAGTATCAAACTTCCTTTGTAAAGAAAATAAAGCAGATATAATTTTTTGTGGAAATAGTGAAGAAATTAAAAAAAATACTATTAAAATCAATTGTAACAAAATATTAAATGATGAATCTTTAAATGACAAAATTGAAAAAAAAACTGAAGATGATTGGACTAATGATAATGGTAAAGAAGATTTAAATAAAAAATTTAATCAGTTATTGAAATTTTCTAAATCTATAATTTTCGTTGATAGACATGTGCCAGCATGTGTTGCAGACAATATTGCAATACAATTAGAGCAGTGGAGAGTAAGTTTAGAATTCTATAATTCACTAATGAAATATAATAAAATTAATTCAATTTTTATAAATGGTATTAATCAAAAGATAATTGAAAAATACAAAAACAAAATTAAATTTCAAAAACCTGCAGAAATATCAGAATTTATTGAAAAATTAGAAATACTAAAAAAATTTCAATCTGATGCTAAGAAGAATAAAAAACCATTTAATAAGTATATTGAAATTGAAAACTGTGAGAAAAAAATTGAAAATAAAGGAGAAGAATTCCTAAAAAGAGATTTAAAGGAATTTTTTAAACCACTTAATGAAAGTAAAACGCGTATAATGATAAAAAATAAAGATGCGTGGCGTGAATTACATGATAGATATATTTTTTTCTTTTTTGAGGAATTCGATATAGAAAGAGATACATTTGAAGAATTTGTTAGAGACAAAAATCTCAATCTTTTTGAAGTGTCAGAAGGACTAAACATCCTTGATACGAAAAAAAAGACAACTAGTAATAGAAAAATAATCAGACAAAAGAACAGAATTTCTGCCCAAATTGCAAAAAAATGGGATAAAAAGGTCAATAAATACAGTCATTTTTACAAATTTACAGCAATAACAGATAAAAAAGCCTCTTAAAGCTTGAAGAATAAAAAATCACGTATATCTATATAATAACGATTAGTTAAATCTTATCGTTATTGAAATTTAACCAGTTTACTGTTTAAATTTCTCTAGGCAGCACTAGTATGAAAAATATTACATCAGGTGCGCTGCCCACCAAAAAAACTGCTGATACAAATTTTTCCAAGATTACACGTCTTGAGTTATTCAATCATTACTTAGAACATAAAGTTAATTCTGAAAGAACCGTTTTAGAAAATATTATCATTTCATTTAATAATAAATATAGACCTGAAAGATATTCAATTAGACAAAGTGAAAATTCAAAAATAGTTGATGATTCTTTAGAAGACATAAGATCAACAGCTCATTTGATCGTTTGGGAAGCTACTGAAAAATACTTGTGGGGAATTAATAGTAAGACAAATTTTCAACATAAAGAAAAATTTGACTTTTGTGTTTTTGCAAGTAATCAGCTTAAATTTAAACTAAAGACACATTTAAGACTTTTAAATACAAACAGGATTTGTGGTAAACTTCCTGATTCAGATAGCACAAGATATGTGTACTCAAAAATACCTAGATTTAAATCGAATAAACAATTTCTTTCTGAAAATGATTATAAATCTATTTCTAAAGAAACAGATATTGAAATTAATGAAGTAAGATTAATAGATAAATTTGTTAATACAATAACAGAGTCTGGTGATAAAGAAATCAATAATCAAGAAAATGATAAAGACAATGAAAACAAATGGGACTTAACTCCTGATATTAAAGTAAATATAGAAGCGGAAGTAAATAAAGAATTAAATATAGAAAAATTTAAAAAATTAAAAGATCAATTTTTAAAAACTCTTCCACCTCGTGAAAAAGAAATTTTAAATTGTACTAAATTAAGTGAATTAGATGATAATGAAGAATTATCACTAAGTAAATTAGGTAAAAAATATAATATTTCATCAGAGAGAGTAAGACAAATATCTGAGAAAAGGTTTGCAGAACTAAAAAAAATTTTAATCAAAAATAAAAAAGACTTTGAATTTAAATAATTACGGATATCTCAGTAGTATGCAAATTAATAACAAACATAAACAAAGGAGGTTATCTTCACATAACTTTTCTAGCTTTGGTAAGAGTAGCTGTCGAGTAGCGGTAACGCCTCGATCACTTGGTTCTCCTTTCATTCATTTCTTTCATAACCAAGTGTCTTTCTGCAGCAACTCTTCCAAAGCCAGAAAGAGTATAAAAATTCATTTTAGAAGTTTTTCTAGCAGAAAATCATGCTTCATTTTCAAAAAAAAATTAAAAGAGAAGTTTTACAATTTCTCAAACAAAAAATTAAAAATTAGAACCAATATTAGAGGAACTAAAATTCAATATTATTGTGGAGCAAATGCATGACATTAAAAGTGGATATTAAAGATAAAATTAAACAAAACTCATCAATGTTTGTAAACTTTATAAAAAATGCAATAACTGCATCTCCAAAAGTGCAAAATAATTTCTTAGAAGTAACAACTAAAGTTGCTGAAACAGCTTTAAAAATTATTAAAGATGCCGACCTGATTGTTGATCTAAATTATAAAGGTAAAGAATTTTGGTCAATAAATCGTTGCAAAACGTCATGTTTTATAGATGGAGGTGTTGATAGAACATCAATAATTAGCTCTGCCCCATTAAGCATAAGAGCTGGAAGCTATATAGTTAAACCAGACGCAACCAGTAAAAGAGAATTCTTTGAAGAAAGCATGGTTTTCTTAGGCGACTTATATGATCCAAAAAATGAACTATATGATTTTGTTGACGATGATTTTGAAGAAGATCAAATGCTCAATAAAAAGAAAGATGGTGCAAGAATTATATTTGAAGCTGCTACAATTGTTAAACACATCTTATTAAATAAAAAATTTGATTACTGTTTTCTCCATGGCCCACTAGAAGCAACTGTAATGCCATTTACAGTTGCGGGCTTTCCAACCTTTACAAAATTTGCTGTTGAAAATATGTTTCCATTTATAAGTAAAAATTCAAGTGTAGAGGCTAGACATTTTATTAATGCTTATTTAGAAGCACTTAATTATATAAAGAAAAGTAAATTCCCAATATATGGTATTGTTGAAACATCTAATTCAGCGCCATACATTAAAAATTTATTATTTAATTATAAAATCAAAGGTACAATTTCTGATAAAGATTATAATTCAGTAATTAAAACTATTAAAAAATATAAAATTACTGACTCTCATATTCTTGAAATTATTTTATCAAGTGGCCAGGCTTTAAAGCCTCTTGAAGTAAAGAAACAACTTGCAGGCTTTACGGTTACAAGTGGTTCGGCTTGGGAAGAAAAGATGGATAGCTTTCCTAAAGTTTTCATCGGTTATATAAAAACATCAGACAATCAAGCGCCAGTAAGAATTGAGTCACTAAATTATCCAAAATATTTGATCAAAGATTACGAATATATTTTAGGAACTTCTAGGTTATTACCTAATTATGGATTTCCAGTTGGTTTAAATGTTGTCGATAAATTTGCAAAAATTCCAAACTGGATGAGTAAAACTTCAAGAAAATATTACGCAACCCATTTATTAAGACAAGCTATAAAAAACAAAGACCAAAACACTGTTAGTCTTGCAGTAAAAATTTTATCAAAAAAATCAAGGTCTTGGAAAAATAGACCAATAGGAGGTATATCAAAATGAGTAAATTAAATAATTGGAAAGCAATCGGAACTGTATTAGGTGAAACTGATATCAATGAGTATCACTTTAGTTTAAAAAATTATAAGGCCAAAAAAGGAGACATAGTGACTACTGCATCAAGGCTTCCGTCTACAGATGGCACCGTAATTCCAGTTACTGTTTGGGGAAAAATTTCAAGTATTGAAAGATTTAATGCATTCTTTCCGGCAGAGGCTGCTCAAGAACTGACAAACGAAGATATAGATATAAGAGACACTATACTTCCTACAACAAAAGATGAGTTAAGATGTAAAGTTATCATCCTAGGCTACACAGAGGATGGGAAAGAAAAAATTTCTAAACTTTTACCATTAAATTATCCTGTCATGCCTGCTGCAATAGTAAAATATCCCTCAAGTAAAGACGTAGAGGAGCTATTTATCTCTGATTTAGACTCTTCCCACCCAATCTCAATTGGTAATTTGCTTGCTAGAAAAGACGTAGAAATCAAGATTGACGGGGATAATTTAATATCTCGACATATCTCGGTATGGGGAATGTCTGGATCTGGTAAGACTGTTTTTGTTAGAAGAATACTTACAGAATTATTAAATTTAAAATATCCAAGTTTTGTTTTAGATATACATGGAGATTATTTAGGGTTCGTCCAAAAACAAAAGAAATATTTTCCAGATAATAAAGTTAAATTATTTTACCCTAATTTAAGCGTTAGAGCTGAAGATAAAGAAATAGTTTATACTTTAATAGATAAACTAGGAAATACACTAACGGATCCACAAAGAGATTTCTTAAACTCTCTATTAGAAAAAATTAAATACGAAGGTGGAAGTCTTCTTCAATATATTAAATTATTAAATGTAAAAGCAAGAGAGTTTGCATCATCAGGTTCTGCTTCATTCAAAAATGTTAAACCTGCTTCCATGTTTGTTGTGGCTAGAAGCTTAAGAATTGTATCTAAAAAACTTGAAAATATGGAACAAACAAATGCAAGGCACAGAAGAAAGATGAGCCACCTTAAATTTGAAGAATTGCCAGACTCAGCTACTGAACCAGAAAAAATTATTTCTAAAGGCCAAATGAGTATATTATATTTAAGAGGTTATGAAAATTTACCAGCAAGTGCAATCGTTTCAATCGTATTAGAAAATCTATTCAGGCACAGACAAGAGGCAAGCGAAGAAATTGCACCATTCTTTACTGTAATTGAAGAAGCTCATAATTTCATCCCCTCAAGATCTGAAAATAAAGATGATATTCCATCCGTTGATACAATTAGAAAAGTAATCTCAGAGGGTAGAAAATTCGGAACTGGGGTTATGATAATCTCTCAAAGACCATCTAGAGTAGACGAAACAATTGCTTCACAATGTAATAGTCAGGTTGTATTTAGGATTGTCAATCAAAGAGACCAAAGAGCAACAACAAGAGACTCTGAAACTTTAAGCAATGATGATGCAAAACAATTACCTAACTTGGCAAATGGCCAAGGTATAATCAGTGGGCAAATCGTAAATTATTCTTTACCTGTTCAAATAAAGTTTGATGAAAAATTAATCAATGACGATATTGGAAATGAAAACTTCATTGATACTGTTGAAAATTGGGATGATAAAGAATCTGTAAAACTGAGAAAAAAGTTTGCAAAAGATTTTGCAGATATAAATGAAATAGATAGTAGGAGGGCAAATTGATCGAAGTTTTAAACTTAACTGAAATAATGGAATTAGCCCTTAAAATAACTTTGATTTTTTATGGTGTTTTTGTCTTTTACTTATTTGGAAAATTTGAAAAAATACCTTACTCAGCAAGACAGACTATATTTGTAATAGGAAATGGTGGTTGTTTATTTTTGGCTGGAGGCCTTATAACTAGCAATTTTTTTCTCATAAAAGGTGGAATTTTTATATTGATAATTCACGCACTTATCGATGCTCATTATTTAATTTCAAGATACGAAATGTTTAAAGAATCGGAGAAAGAAGAGAAGAAAAGTAATGAAAAAAAATAAAAATTATAATTGTCCAGCATGTAATGGGATTGGGGAAATAAAAGTAATTAAAAATATAGCTCAAATAGGTCCATTTCATCTAGGAAAGGAAGTAATGGAAAAATGTAATTTCTGCAAAACATACAAAAATGAAAAAATTATATTAGATGAAGAATTTAGAGGAACTGTACACTAATGGGGAAATTACTAACTGTTGATGACCTAGAAATAATCTTCGAAAAGCAAAGTGAAAATCATGATTTCAGATGGTGTGTATATGTTAGGGCTAGAAAAGGACAAAAGGAAAAAAATGTTTTGATGATTAAATTAAATAACAAACCTTATACAAGATTCTTAATGAATAACGGCACCATAGTTACAAATTCCAAAGATGTTTTGAAAGATATTATGTCTAATATCATTCAACTAATTTGGGAAATGCCTGTAAGTAAACTTGAGAAAGATATTATGAAAAAGTCAAATAAAAAGAAATTAAAGAAAAGTGGAAACAATAGAAATTAAAGAAGAAAAAGCTATTAAAGTTTTAATAAGTCCAAGTAAAAATGGATTTAATTGTGTAATTGATATTAAAAATAAAAATAATTTAAATTCTGCTGAAGAAGAACTGTGCACAACCATTGCAAGGGGCCTAGTTCAACAAGCGACTTCCAAACCAAGCCAAACTTTTAAAATGGGATTAAAAGCTATAAAGAAGGATATAAAAAGTATTAGTGATAAGCTTGGTAAAGAACAAAATAATGTAATAGATTTTTATAAATATATATCAAGACCAAGATGATCGATTTTAATAAATTAACATTATTAATTAGATAGGGTTTTAGTTAAACTCTTTGTACCAGATCTACTACTTGATGCCTTCGATAATAGTAAGCATGCCTGAGAATTAAGAATTATTCCGTCTTTTAATATCCTTAATTTATTAGCTTTTAAGGTTGCTCCTGTTGAAGTTATATCAGTTATAATTTCTGATGATCCGGTAAATGGATATATCTCAGTAGCACCAAGACTCTTTACTAGTTTAAATTGCGTGACTCCCCTAGAGAACATAAACTCCGTAGTTAGATTTGGATATTTTGTAGCTATACGCAATCTATTTCTTTTTTTGTCTTTAAATTCAAAAGCTATTTCTTCTAAATCAGGCATTGTCTGTACATCTATCCAATCATCTGGGATTGCAACTACCAATGTAGCCTTTCCGAAATCATACTTTTTTTTTACGATCACCTTTTTTTGAATATTAATTTCGCTTTCCTTTAATAAATCATATCCAGAAAAACCAATATCTAAAGATCCATCTGCAAGACGTTCTATTATCTCTCTAGCATGGAGATAATTAATAACTATATTTTTTTTTCCTTTGATAAATCCAAATAAGTCTCTCTCACCTCTCTCAGAGAGAATTTTTAATTTCTTTTTTTTAAAAATATTTAATACACCAGACCGTAAACGACCTTTACTTGGAATTCCAATTTTTATGATGTTGTTACTCATATTTAAATTTTACCAGCTCTTCTTGAAATATATTATTCATTTTACTTATTAAATTTTCATTAAGTAGTTTCCTGTAATCATTGTCTTTTCCTAAATTAAAAAATTTTATTTTTTCGTCAGAACCTTTTTTTGTAATAGCTTCTGAAAAACCATTTTCATCCTCTAGTTTTTTTAAATTATTAAAATTGCAATTATCTACGCATTTTAATGCTTTTTCTTTTTCAAATTTTTCATCTGATTTAGAAAGTTTATTAATAAAATTAATGACTTGTTTAAGTGTGTTTAATGCATCGGTTTGTAGATCTTCATATCTTACAGTCAAAACTGGGTACAATTTATTATCTACCCATGATTTCTGATTTAATTTCCAGGAAAAAAGTGCCTGAAAACCTAAAAATCGATCTTTTTCTTTAGAGACAATTCCTCTTTTTTCATCTGTCATAAATTGAAATGCCTCATCAATAGAAATTTGATAATGGTTTGATAATGAAGAGATTACATTTCTTGGATCTCTTATTATATAAATAACGCCTAACGTATTTTCTTTGTTAGTAAATTGATTACCTTCTATTTTACAAAGTGCATTATGGGTTTTAAAAAATTTTAAACCTTTGGATTGATTAATTTTTTCTTGCTCCTTTATCCAATACTTTGAAGTATCATGAGGCTGGTTAAATTTATCTAAATACTTTCTAAAATATTTGTTGCTTGGAAAAGAGTCTATTTTTTCTAAAAGTTCAAAATTAAAATCACCTGTTTCTGAAAAATAGTAATTTGCTATTAAAGATCTCAACCAAGTATTTCCACTTTTAGGATATGAGGCTAACCAAATTATCATATTTTTTCTAAGTTAATAGCAGCTCCAACTGCTGGTATATTTTTTTTAAAGCCAAGATCTTTAATTAAAGAATCGTATCTACCACCTCTAATATTTAACTTCTCAGACTTCGATTTAATATCGATCTTAAATACCAAACCAGTGTAATATTCGAGATGTCTTCCAAAAGAAGAATTAAATCTAACATTTAATTTATTAATTTTATTTTTAGTTATTGGAAAATAATCATCCTGAACTCTAAGATTAATTTTATTTTTTTTAAAAAATAAATTTAACTTTTTAGATGCTTGATTAATAGGACATTCAATTTTTAAGTACTCTTTTAAAATTTTTACAACATTACTTCCTTTTTTTGATCTTCTTGGATCTTTAATCTTTGAATCAAATCTTAATAATATTTCTTCCATTGACCTTCCAGCAACCTCTTTTTTTTGATTTCCATTTATCATTCTAGAATATTTTTTTTTATCTATTTCAACAATTGTTGGATCAATGTCAGAGTTTGTCTCCAATCTTTTTAATAAATCATTAAAATATTTTTCTCTCCAAAAATGACGTTGTAATCTTAATTTCCATCTTGCTGGACAATCCAATTTATCTAACAACAGCCTAAAAATTTCTATATTACCTATTACTAAATTTCCGCTTTTATATTTAATTTTTGATAATGCTTTAAGTGAAGTCTCTATTATTTTTTTATCATCTTTTTTTTCAGTAAAAGATCCTAATATTTCAAAACCAATTTGATTTCTGATAACAGCATCTTTTTTATTTAATCCTTTTCTAAATGCTTGACCACTATAGAAAATTTTTTCACTAGTTTTCTTATTATTATTTAAATATCTAACACAAGATGCAATTGTTAAATCAGGTCTTAAACAAAGTTCATTTCCTAATTGATCATTGAAAGAAAATATAAATCTTTTGAAATTTTCTCCTGATCTTTCCAATATTAAATTGGTGTCAATAACTGTATCAAGATCAATATATTTATATCCATTTGACTTAATAATTTTTAAAATATTCTCAGATAAGTTTTTTGATTTCATCAATCAGGTTCTCCTTATCAAATGTAATTTGAGTATTTTCAGATTTTTTCCACTCTTCTCTAGATAAATTTTTTGATGTTTCGTCTAAGTTTGAGTTTAATTTTTTTATAGTAATTTTATTATCTTTAAATTCATCTTCCCCACAAAGAATTACAGCTGGTGAACTCCTTTTATCAGCATATTTTAATTGTGATTTCAAACCTGAATCTCCTAGATAAATTTCGGATCTTATATTTTGATTTCTAAGTTGTGATAACAATTCATAATAATTAGAGAGATATTTTTTATCTAAAACACATATTATTATCGGTGAATAATTTTTAACCTCGATTTTGTTTAACTGAACTAACGCGTATAGCAAACGATCAAGGCCTATGGAAACACCTGTTGCAGATAAGTCTACTTTTTTAAATCTTGAAACTAAAGAATTATATCTTCCACCTCCGCCAACTGAGCCAAACTCCACTTCTTGGTTTTTTTGATTTTTAACTTTGAATGTTAAATTTGCCTCAAATATTGGGCCATCATAATATTCAAGTCCTCTAATAACTTCAGGAGAAAAAATTATTTGATCAAAATTAGATGAATAACTTATTCCATCTAATACTTTATTTAATTCATCAACACCATCTTCAACTAATTTGTTTGGTATAGCTGACTTAATTTCATCTAGAGATTTCATATTTATAAAACTGACTATTTCTTCAGCTTGATTATCAGAGAGTTTTGCTCCAATAGTTTTATCACCAGATTTGTCTTCACGTCCTGTTGTAAGCAATTGTTTAACACCATCAGTCCCAACTCTATCAAGTTTATCTATAGCTCTCAAAACAGTAAGTTGTTGTTTGCTTTCTGAAATTTTTAAGTTTTCAATAAGTCCTTGAATTAATTTTCTATTACTTAATTTGATTTGGTATTGATTTTTTTCTAAGCCACAGAAATATAATGTGTCAGCTAAAAGATTGCACATCTCAGCATCAGCTAAAGGATTATTAGATCCAACAATATCACAATCGGCTTGGGTAAACTCTCTAAATCTACCAGGGCCAGGTTTCTCATTTCGCCATACATTTCCAATTTGATATCTTTTAAAAGGATTTGAGATATTTAAATAATTTTGAGATACGTATCTTGCTAATGGAGCAGTTAAATCATAACGTAATGATATCCAACTATTATTTTCCTCTTGAAAACCAAATACACCAGAGCTTGGTCTATCTTCATCTGGTAAGAATTTTCCTATATTTTCTGATATTTCAAAACTTGGGGTTTCTAGCTTAGAAAAACCAAACTTTAAAAAATTTTTCTCAATCTTAGCAATTAAATTTTCTTTTAATGCTAATTCTTTGCCGTATCTATCAACAAATCCCGAAGGGTTATTTGCTGACAATTTTTTTTCTTTATTCATTTTTTGGTACACGGGGCGCGATTCGAACGCGCGACCTTCGGTTCCACAAACCGCTGCTCTAACCAACTGAGCTACCCGTGCTCCTTCTACTGTTTTATACTAAATGTGGATGAAATTAAATTTATAAATAATTAAATAGCTAGCTTGCAGCCAGCATGAAAATGATGTCGGTGAGTTTCTTTGTTTATAATAACAATTTTAATCATTGCTGTTTTACTAGCATTATTTATTTGAAATGCAAGTAAGAAAAGAATTTGTACAGGAATGGCTATGTTATTTAACATGTCCTATTCCTATACAAATATTTTTGATGAATTAAATTTTATTAACCTAATTTTTTCAAATTTACAGCGCTTGGACCTTTTTCGCCATCTTGAATTTCGAATTCTATAGCATCGTTTTCATTCAAAAATCTTAAACCTGCTTCTCTAACTGCAGATGCATGAACAAAACAATCCTTTTCACCATCTTCTCTCTCAATAAACCCGTAGCCCTTCTTTCCGTTGAACCACTTGACCTTACCTTTTAGTGTACTCATACTTATTTATACTCTTTCTTTATTATATTAGTTCTTATCATAATTGATAAGCGCGATAGGTATTAGATTTTAAATTCGATTGCAAGTTAAAATGATGTCTCTATCTTTAAGGTGGAACCCCCTGAAATCGAATCAGGTCCCAATGCTTTTCAGGCATTTGTGCGCACCAGCTACACCAGGGTTCCAGTAATTAAGATCTAAAAATTATACGACCCTTTGATAAATCGTATGGAGATACCTCCAATTTTACTCTATCACCTTGTAAAACACGAATACGATTTTTTCTAAGTTTTCCTGCCGTGTGAGCCGTAACATTATGACCATTGTCTAGTTTAACTCTAAACATAGCATTAGGAAGAAGATCTGTTACTACACCTTCAAACTCCAACGTATCCTGTTTACTCAAATTATTATCTCCTCATTCTAGATTTAATACTTTGAGCATGATTATCTAGTTCTTCATACTCAGCGAGATGTGTAGCGGATTCTCCTAATTTCTCAATACCTTTTTTTGTAAGAGTTATATGGCTAATTTTTTTATAAAATTCACTAAGATTTAATCCAGATGAAAATTTTGCAGATCCTAAAGTTGGTAATACATGGTTTGAACCAACATTATAATCTGAGACAGCCATTGGAGAATACTTTCCAATCATAATACTTCCTGCATTATGAATTTGATTTAAATACTTTTTATAATTAGACACATTAATTTCTAAGTGCTCTGGAGCAACCTCATTAATTGCTTCTATTATTTGCTTATCACTTTGGGCTAACACAATTAATCCATTATTTTTCAAACTTTTTAAAACAACTCTTTTCCTTTGAACTTTTTTGATACTTTCTTTTATTTCTATATTAAATTTATTTGCTAATTTTTTATCTTTCGTAATTAAAATACACTGGGAGTTTACATCATGTTCTGCTTGTCCAATCATAGATGTTATAACTTGATTTAGATCAGTTTTACTATCTGCTAAAACACAAATTTCACTAGGCCCAGCGACCATTCCCTCTGTCCCAACATCACCAAAGACTTCGCGTTTGCTTCTTGCAACATAGATATTTCCAGGCCCAACAATTTTATTCACTTTTTGAATATACGCTAAACTTGCTATAGCTTGGGCACCACCCATTGAGTAAATTTCATTAATTCCAACTTTTTTAGCTGCATAAAGAACAGCAGGATTTAGTTTTCCATTAAGTTTTGGATTGGCCAAAACTATTCTTTTTACACCAGAAATTTTTGCAGGCACTGCATTCATTAATAATGTGGATGGTAAATTAGCTGGTACATAAATACCTACAGACTGTAGTGGCACATGCTTATATTCAAGTTTATTTTTAAAATTATCTACATACTTAATATTTTTTGGTTTTTGTAGTGAATGAAACTTAAAAATTCTATTATAGGCTAAATCGATACTTTTTTTAATCTTAGGTTCTAATGTATTAATTGCTTTGTTTATTTTATCTTTTGAAGGAACTATCTCTATATTTTTACTAAATTTTTTCTCATACTTTAAAAGTGCTTTTCTTCCATTAATTTTGATGTCTTTTAAAATTTTTGGAACTATCGAAGTGTCTACTGCTTTTCCAGATCTCCTTTTATCCAAAAAAGATGTTAATTCTCTTTTATAATTTTTTTTCTTACAATTAATTACTTTTATCATTTTCAATTTTTTGGTCTTCTAACGTTACATCAATAACTTCTGTGGAAAGTGTTATAATTCCATTTTTTGAAAATAACAGAACTATTTCAAAATTTTCTTTTTTTTTAAAAATATCAATTGCAAATAATTCTAAAGTTAAATCTGCATTGGATTGTTTAATGTTTTTAGACTTGGAACTTTCAATAAATTCAAATTTTATAACACTATTAATAGGTTTGCTACTATCTGTTTCCTTATCTATTCTTAAAACAGAAAGTAAAAAAATTTTTGTAGATGGCAAATATTTTATATCAGAAATTTTGACTTTAGACTCTGCACATATAGCTGATATAATTTGTAAGTCGTCTGGAGATTGAGCGATTACTTTCTTTAAAAAATTATTCACTAAGATATTCTTTTTATTTTTACTCCAATTTTTTTTAGCTTATTTTCAATTTTTTCATAACCTCGATCTAAATGATATACTCTATTTATAATAGATGTTCCTCTTGAAATAAAAGCTGCTAAAACTAAAGCTACTGATGCCCTTAAATCACTAGACATTAACTCAGCTCCCTCTAGATTATTAGTTCCCTCAATAATTGCCTTGTTACCTTTGATATTTATTTTTGCACCTAATCTTTTTAATTCTGGAACATGCATAAATCTGTTTTCAAATATATTTTCTTCAATTGTGCTTTTCCCATTTGCTCTAGTTAACAATACCATAATTTGAGCTTGCAAATCAGTGGGGAAATTTGGGTATTCTCCAGTTTTTAAAAAATTTAGACTTTTAATTTTTTTTGGTCCCTTAATTTGAATTGTATTTTTTGTGGTTTTTATATTTGCACCAATTTTCTTAAGTAAATTTATCTCTGTATTGATAATTTTTGGCTCAAAGTTTTTAATTTTTAAGTTTCCACCATTCAAACATGCGGCAACACAAAAAGTACCTGCTTCAATTCTATCATTCATAATTGAGTAAGTTATACTTTTTAATGTTTTAACACCTTCTATTTTTAAAGTTCTTTTACCAATCCATTTTATCATGGCACCAGCTGTTTTTAGAAAATTTGTCAGATCCTTGATCTCAGGCTCTATTGCACAATTTTTTATTGTTGTTGTCCCATTAGCGAGACAAGCAGCAAGAATTAAATTTTCGGTAGCTCCAACAGATATTTTTGAAAATCTTATTTCTGAACCAACTAATCCTTTTTGAGCTTTTGCATTAACATATCCTTTTTCAATTTGTATTTTAACACCTAACTTTGATATAACTTTTAAATGTATATCTATTGGTCTTACTCCTATACTGCAACCACCCGGGCTACTTACTTTTGCTCTTTTATTTTTTGCCAATAAAGGACCAAGAACTAAAATTCCTGCTCTCATTGTTTTAACTAGAGAATAAGGTGCAAAAAAATTATTTTTTTTTCCTTTTGAGATTGTCGCGATTTTTTTATTATTTTTAAAGGTAATTTTTCTTCCAAGAGATTTTAGCAAATTAAGCATTGTATCAATATCTTTAACTCTTGGCAGATTTTTAATGGTTACATTTTTATCAAAGAGTAAAGTTGCAGCGAGTATTGGTAGAGCAGCATTTTTACTTCCAGAAATTGATACCTCTCCTCTGATCTTAGAGGGACCATTAATTTTAAATTTATCCATTTTAAATTTTGGGAAGAGTTACCCCTTTTTGGCCCATATATTTTCCATTTCTATCGGCATATGAAACATCAGGTTTCTCATTCCCTTTTAAAAATATAAATTGTGCCACACCCTCATTTGCATATATTTTTGCTGGTAATGGGGTTGTGTTAGAAAATTCAAGAGTCACATGACCTTCCCATCCTGGTTCCAAAGGTGTTACGTTAACAATTATTCCACATCTGGCATAAGTGGACTTACCTAAACAAATAACTAAGACATCACTAGGAATTTTAAAATATTCGACTGTTCTTGCTAAAACAAAAGAATTTGGCGGAATAATACATTCATCAGACTCTTTTGTTACAAAATTCGTTGGTTTAAAATTTTTTGGGTCTACAATTTCAGAGTTTACATTAGTAAATATTTTAAACTCATTTGATACTCTCGCATCGTACCCGTATGAAGAAACTCCAAATGAAATTTTTCCTTCCCTTATTTGTTTATCTTCAAATGGTGAAATCATTGCTTGTTCTTTCGCCATTTTGATTATCCACTTATCTGATTGTACTGACATTTATTTATTTTTTTTATTTTTTCTTTGAAAAATTTTTCTTTTTCTTAAGTTTTTACGCAAAGCTTCTTCGAGTTTAGCTTTTTTATCCTTCTTCCTGTCCATCTTAATTACTTTTTGTCTGGATTGGTAAGGTGATCTAAAGTTATTACTTGATCGATTGGAATTGTTTTATCCTCTGTACTTTTGGGTTCACCTTGTTTGGCTATTTTTTTTGCTCTTTTTTCAGCAAGCTTTTTTTCTCTTTTAGCCTGCTTCTCCATAGCCTTAGCTCCTCTTGTCGATTTATAATCGTAGTGAATTCCCATATCATTTACCTAGTTTAGATATAACTGATTTTCTCAAAAAATTAAGGCATTTATTTGAAAAAAACAATTTTATACACTAATTATTATTAAAAATGCCCTTGTAGTTTTAATGTTAAAACAGGCCCTTGGTAAGGGTCAGTTACGAGTTAGATTCTCGTCGAGGGCACCAGCTATTTGTAGAATTTTTTTCTGATTATAAATCCAATTAAAACGAGGATTATCATACCAATTATTGGTACATAAATATCTGGAGTTAAAATTATGTCAAAAATACTAGGAAGTTGTTGATTAGTATCAATAACTTTATTTAGGCCTGCACCAAGTGAAGCTCCAACAAATAACTGAGGTGTCATTCCAATAACAGATCCAAAAAAGAAGTTTCTAATCTTAACATTAAATAATGTTGGCAAAATGTTTGATATAAAAAAAGGTATACCACCAACAAATCTATATATCAAAAAAAAAGTAAATTCATTTTTTTTAAATTTTTCGGTAAGATTTGAAAACTTTGATGAAAATTTTTTTTCAATTAGATCTTTAAAAAAATAATTTGCACAAATATATAGAAGTGTTGCGCCTAAAGATAAACCGAATACTATAAGGATTGTCCCTATCCATTTTCCAAATACAAATCCTCCAACTAAAAAAACTGGTGAACCAAATCCTAAGAGCATAACCCAAATAATCACTCCAATAAAAAATAATATGCTAGCAATTAAAAGATTGGAATTTTTGATATCATTCAGTTTATCTCTATTGTTTTTTATAAGTTCAAAACTTGAAAAGTCATCAAATGAGAAATAGCTAAAAAAAAGCAACAAAAAGCCAGTAACTATGGAAAGATATATAATACCGAGAATAATTTTTAATTTATTTTCATTTTCCATTTTGTTCTAATTTATTAAAAATCGCTGTACTTATATACATTAAATTGTATAACTACCGAAATTTAACAAAAAAGAAGCCTTAATATGAAACGTACATATCAACCTAGTAAAAAAGTGAGAAAAAGAAGGCATGGTTTTAGGTCTAAAATGAAGACAAAAGGTGGAAGAAAACTAATAAGAAGAAGAAGAAGTAAGGGTAGAAAAAAACTCACTGTTTAATGCAGGTTAAATTAAAAAGTTTATCCAAAAATGAGGATTTTAAGTTTATTTTAAATGGTAAAAAAATTTCAAATAGATATTCAACAATTTTTTACAGGAGATTAGAAAATAAAAGTAATAGATACTTTAATATAAGTTTTATTACAAAAAAAAAGATTGGTACAGCTGTTATAAGAAATAAAATTAAAAGAAGATTAAGAAATATGATGAATGAAGCTTTAAAAAAAATTAAAATTAATCTTAACTATAGTTACTTATTAATTGCTAGAAAATCTGTTTTAGAAGATGAATACAATTTTATTAAAATAAAACTTTTTAGTGAATTAAAAAAAATTAGATAGTTATGATTAAAAAAGGATTAATATATTTAATTAAATTTTATAAATATTTCATTTCACCAGCTCTGGGTAATAATTGTAGATATCTTCCAACCTGTTCAGAGTATTTTATTGATAGTTTAAATGAATATGGTGTTTTGAAAGGTTGTTACAAAGGCATTAAAAGAATTTTAACTTGTCATCCTATAAAATTTTTGGGCGGAGGACATGGATATGATCCAGTAAAGAAAAAGAATATTAAATAATGGACACAAAAAACGTAATAGCAGCAATCTCTTTAAGTGCAGCAGTAATAATTCTCTATGGACTAGTATTTGCTCCGCCAAGTCCTGATCCAAAGCAGATAACTAATATTGATCAAAATAAGAACAATCTTCAACTAAACGAGGCACCAAAAATTGAGCAAAATATTGAGAATAATAAAATTTCTAGATCAGAGGCAATTAACAAAGTTGAAAGGATACTTTTTGAAAATGAAAATATTAAAGGTTCTATTTCTCTAGAGGGATCATTAATCGATGACCTAATTTTTAAGAAATACACTGAAACTTTAGACTCTGATGAAAATGTAGTTTTACTTAATCCAAAAGAGTCTGAAAATGGTTATTATATAGAGACAGGTTGGGCTATAAATAATAAAGATATTGAAGTTCCTAATTCAAATACAAAGTGGGAAGTTGTTGGCAACAAATTATTAACACCGAACAATCCAATTAAATTAGTGTGGAATAATGAACAGAATATAAGTTTTGAAAAGGAAATAAGTATAGATGATAAGTTTTTATTTACTGTTAATCAAAAAATTACAAATAATACTCAAAGTACTTATAACTTTTATCCATATGGACAGATTATTAGAAACCTAGCTCCTGATGTAACTGATTTTTATATATTACACGAAGGTTTACTAGGTGTTTTTGATGATAATCTTGTTGAGGAAGATTACGATGACATTAAAGACAAGAAGTATTCTGTAAATGCTAACAAAGGATGGATGGGTATTACAGATAAATATTGGATAACAAGTTTAATCCCAGAAAATAATAAAAGTTTTAGATCAGATTTCGATTATAAAAATAAATTTAAAGCCAATTTCATAGAGACTGCTGCCACAGAAGTAAGGGCTAATGAAAGTAAAACTAATCAAGTAAAAGTGATTATTGCGGCGAAAGAAGTGGATGTTGTTGATGGTTATGCGGAAAAACTAAATATTAATAAATTTGATTTAGCAATTGATTGGGGTTTCCTGTATTTTTTAACAAAACCAATATTTTTGATATCCGATTATTTCTTTAAATTAACTGGTAACTATGGAATTGCAATTATACTGATAACCGCTTGTATAAGAATATTATTTTTTCCTCTCGCTAATTACTCATTTAGATCAATGGCAAAAATGAAAGTTCTTCAACCCGAAATGGTAAGGCTTAAAGAACTTCATAAGGAAGATAAAATGAAGTTACAGCAAGAAATGATGGCTCTTTACAAAAGAGAGAAAGTGAATCCTGTAAGCGGATGTTTGCCTATTTTAATTCAAATACCATTCTTTTTTGCAATTTATAAAATGTTATTTGTTACAATTGAAATGAGACATCAGCCTTTTTTTGGTTGGATACATGATTTAAGTGAAAGAGATCCAACGAGTTTATTTAATCTATTTGGTTTGTTACCTTATGATGTACCGTCATTTTTAATTATAGGCGCTTGGCCAGTAGCAATGGGTGTAACAATGTGGATGCAACAAAAACTTAATCCAACACCACCAGATCCAATTCAGCAAAAGATTTTTATGTTTTTTCCTGTATTCTTAACAGTTATACTTGCACCTTTTCCATCAGGGCTAGTTATATATTGGACAATTAACAACGTGCTTACAATGGCACAACAGTATGTAATTATGAAGAGAACTTCAGTTAAAACAGTTTAGTTGATGGAATTAGATAAGATTATTCCAACAGATGGGCCAAATATTAATGAAGTTGAAAAATATATAAACAAATATCAGTCTGAAGTTGTAGTAATTAAATGTGGTGGATCTGTTTTATTAGATAAAAAACTATTTAATCAGTTCATAGAGGATATTTCAGTGATAAACAAAATCGGTTTATCAGCAATAGTAGTTCATGGTGGAGGAAAAAATATTAAAAAAAAATTAGATGAAAATAATATTGAAACAAGATTTATCAAAGGACTTAGGGTTTCAGACGAAAAAACAATAAGATATATAGAAGAGGCTTTGCTAGAGCTTAATTTAGAGATTTTACATGAATTAAAATCTAAAAACACTAATGTTTGTTCAATATCACCTAAAGAAAATAATATAATTAATATTATTCCTGAAAGTAAAGAATTGGGATATGTCGGGACACCAAAAAAAATTAACAAAGAGAAAATATTAAATTTTATAAAAAATAAACAAATTCCAATTGTTGTCCCTTTAGGATTGGGTGATGATGGTAGAATTTATAATATTAATGCAGATGTTGCTGCAGGTTCAATCGCAAAGGAGATCGATGCTAGAAGACTTCTTTTAATGACAGATGTTGAGGGAGTTCTTGATGAAAATCAAAAACTTATATCTGAAATTAATCTCAATAGGGCCAAAGAGATGTTAAAAAATAATATTATATCTGGAGGTATGATACCAAAAATAGACACTTGTTTAGATGCAATATCTAATGGTGTTAGAGGTGTTGTTATTGTTGATGGAAGAAAACCACATTCAATACTATTTGAGTTATTTTCTGATAAGGGCGCAGGAACATTAATAAAAAAATGAATAATCTAAAAAATATAAAAAATATTTTATTCGACTGTGATGGCGTTTTATATAATGATTTAGAGGCGGTTTTTGGCCAAGTTAGTAGGAGGATGACAAAATATATCTCAAATAAACTCAACTTAGATCTTATAAAAGCTAAAGAATTACAAAGAGATTATTTTCACAAATACAACACAAGTTTAAATGGATTGATGATACATCATGATATACCACCGGAAGAATTTTTGGAGTATGTTCATGATATTGATCTTTCATTTATGGAAAAAGATCTTGTTTTAAGAAATGAGCTTGAAAATATAAATTTAAATAAATTCGTATTCACAAACGGAAGTAGAGCGCATGTAAAAAATATAGTTAAAACCCTTGGTATAGAAGACCAATTTAAAGATATATTTGATATCGTAGACGCAAAATATCACCCAAAGCCTGAAGCAAAAGCTTTTGATCTTATGGTTGATAAATTTAAGATTAATCCAAAAGAAACGCTTTATATTGAGGATATAGCTAAAAATTTATCAATAGGTAAAGAGCGGGGGACTATAACAGCTTGGCTTATCAATAATGAATACTGGGGGAAAAAAGAGTCTGACAAAGATTACATCGATTATAAAATTGAAAATCTCTCTTTATTTTTAAAAGAAATAAGGTTATTAAAAAGTTCTTAAATTTATGAGCATAGAAAATATAATCAATGAAGCTTGGGAAAATAGAGACCAAGTAAGTCCTAACTCGGATGAGAGTTTAAAAAATACTGTTAATCAAATTATTGATGACTTAGATAGTGGTAAAGTCAGAGTAGCTGAAAAAATCAATGGTGAGTGGGTAACACATCAACACATAAAAAAAGCAATTATGTTAAGTTTTAGAATGTATCCAATGGAAAATTTAAATGGCCCCTACAGTAGTTGGTATGACAAAGCACATCTATTAAAAGGTAAAACTGCAGGCTGGTCTAAAGAAGATCACGAAAAAGCAGGATTTAGAATGGTTCCTAATTCTCCTGTTAGAAGAGGATCATTCATAGGTAAAAATGCAGTCTTAATGCCATGCTATGTAAATATTGGAGCATGGATCGACTCTGGAACCATGATGGACACGTTTAGTCGTGCAGGTAGTTGTTGTCAAATTGGAAAAAATTGTCATATTTCTGCTGGCTCAGGAATCGGGGGAGTGTTGGAACCTGCCCAGGCATTACCAACAATTATTGAAGATAATGTTTTTGTTGGCGCTATGTCGGAAGTTGTTGAAGGTGTTATAGTTGGAGAAGGCTCAGTATTAAGTATGGGGATGCTGATTACGCAAAGTACTAAAATAGTAAACCGTGCGACTGGTGAAATCACTTACGGTAAAATACCTCCATACTCGGTTGTTGTACCAGGTTCTCTTCCTGATAAAAATAATCCATCTGCACCTTCGTTAAGCTGTGCAGTGATTATTAAACAAGTTGATGAAAAAACTAGATCAAAGACATCTGTTAACGATCTTTTAAGAGACTAAATTAATGAAAACTTTTAATGAATTAAAGTTAGCTCAGGAGCTAATAAAATTTCAAACTATTAAAACAGAAGATAAAGGGATTATGAAGTTCCTTTCAAAGAAACTTTCCTCATTAGGTTTTAAATGTCAGATAATAAAATCAAAAGGTACAGGCGCTGAACCTGCATTAAACTTATATGCAAAATTTGGTAAATCAAAACCTAACATTAATTATTTGGGTCACACAGATGTTGTTGCTAACCTCAACAATTGGGAGTTTCCGCCATTTAAAGCAGTAATAAAAAAAGGATATTTATATGGAAGAGGATCCCAGGACATGAAAGGTAGTGTAGCATGTTGGATAAGTGCAGTAAGTAATTTTATTAAAAATAAAAAATTTAAAGGATCTATATCAATAATAATTACGGCTGATGAAGAAACTACGGGTCATGGTTGTCCAGCCGTTATGAAATATTTAAAGAAAAAAAAAGAAAAAATTGATTTTTCAATAGTAGGCGAACCGTCATCAAATAAATCAGTTGGAGATGAAATCAGGATTGGAAGAAGAGGTTCTATGAATGCAACAGTAACAGTGTATGGAAAAAGTGGACACTCTGCATTTAATGGGACATATATAAATCCATGTACTGCTCTTGCTAAAATAATATCTAAGCTGAAAAGTGTTCCGCTAGACAAAGGAACAAAGTATATGCCACCATCAAATTTAGAATTTACAAAAATGAATGTGGATAATATATCTGAAAATGTAGTCCCACAATCTGCAAGTGCTAAATTTAATGTTAGGTTTAATTCAACTTATAAATCAACATCTTTGAAAAAAAAACTTAGTAAAATTATTAATGCAGTTGCAAAAAAAGAAAAGTGCAAAACAAAAATAGATTATAAAGTAAGTGGAGAAGCATTTTACACAGTTCCAAATAAAGAAATTTATATGGTAAAAAAAGTTGTAAAAAAAGTTACAGGCAACAATGCAAAATTAAATTGTAGAGGTGGCACAAGTGACAGCAGATTTTTAGGCTCGATACCACGTCTTGAGCTGGGGTTAAGAAATAATACTATTCATATGCTTAACGAGAGAACATCGATCTCAGATTTAAAAAAGTTAACTAAGATTTATAAGAATATCTTACACAATTATTTCTCTTGAAAACCGCAATTATAACATCTGAATCTTCAGAAAAACATATAACAGGCGATGGTCATCCAGAGCAACCGAAGAGAGTGGTTTCAATAATTGATACTTTAAAAAAAAATAAAGAACTGCTTTGGGATAAGCCAGATATTGTTCCTAATGATATTCTTAATATGACACATTCTGAAGATTATATTAATAATTTAAATAATTCATTTCCCAAAAGTGGCTTAAATTTTTTAGATAGTGATACAGTTGTATCGCCTGGAAGTAAGGATGCAGTATTTCAAGCTGCAGGATCAGCTATAAGTGCAATAGATGGAATTGAGAATAAAAAGTATAAAAATGCTTTTTGTGTTGTACGACCACCAGGACACCATGCTGAAAAAAATAAATCAATGGGCTTTTGCTGTATTTCTAATGCAGGTGTTGCAGTTAATTATTTAATAAAAAAATATAAGTATAAAAGAATTGCATGTGTAGATTTTGATGTTCATTGGGGAAATGGCAATTATGATGTAATGTATGACAACAAAAATTCACTTTATATATCAACACATCAATATCCATTTTATCCAGGTGGTGGCTCAGAAAAAGACAAGGGTAAGTATAATAATTCTCTTAATATACCTCTTCCTGCAGGCACAAATTCTGAAGAGTATTTTAATGCTTATGATAGAGTTTTAGATAGGTTAATTGAATATAAGCCTGATTACCTAATCTTTTCTGCTGGCTTTGATGCCCACAAAAACGATCCATTAGCTCAATTTGAACTTTCATCCAAAGATTTTTATGAAATAACAAGAAGAACACTAAAAGCCACTAATAAATTTACTAACGGAAAAGTAGTATCTTTATTAGAAGGTGGATACGACCTGAAAGCACTTGCTGAAAGCGCTAATTATCATGTAAATGCATTAATCGAAGCGGAAAATAAATAATCATGAAACTATACAAACAAAAATCATCAAATATTGATAACAGGGGACTGTTTGCATCTAAAAATATAAAAAAAGGAACTAAGATTATTTACTACACAGGTAAAATAATTACAAAAAAACAGACCGAAAATAATCCAAAATTTGATAATGATAAAGCGATTTATCTTTTTAACTTAAATAATAGATATGATTTAGACGGTGATTTTGCTTACAATACTGCAAGACTTATTAATCACTCTTGTGATCCAAACTGCGAAGTTGAAGGCAAAGGTTTAAAATTATGGATTAGTTCTATTAAAGATATAAATAAAAATGAGGAACTAACTTATGATTATGGGTTTAGTTTTGATGAAAACTATAAGGATTTTCCTTGTAAGTGTGGCTCCAAAAATTGTTGTGGTTATATAGTTAGAGAAGGATCAAGATGGAGAATAAAAAAGGAAAAAAAGAAATCTAATAAATAATTTTCTCAAGATATAAGCCATGTGCAGGAGCGATAGGAGCACAATTTTTTCTAGATTTTGATCTAAATATACTGGTAAATTTTTTTAAGTTCCATTTATTTTCACCAAGGTATTTGAGTGAACCAACAATGGATCTAACTTGACTCTTAAGAAATGATTTTGACACAAATTGAATTTTTATAACATTTTTAACTTTTGTTATTTTTACTTTTTTCATGGTTCTTACCGGACTTTTTGCACTACAATTAGATGCTCTAAAAGTTGAAAAATCATGAGTCCCGATTAACTTTTTGGCTCCCTTTTTCATCAATTCAACATCAATTTTTTTTTTAATATGCCACTCTCTGTTAAAATTAATAACAGAAGGAGAGGCATCATTTCTAATTAAGTATGTATACCGTCTTTCTTTTGCAGAATATCTTGAATGAAAAAGTTTATTTTTTCTTTTTATTTTTAAAATAGATATTTTTTTTTTATTTAAAAAGAAGTTCAGTGAATTCAATAATTTATCTTTTTGAATAATTTTGTTTGTAGTATCAAAGTGTGCTGATTGCTCTTTAGCATGAACTCCTGTGTCTGTTCGTCCAGACCCGTAAATTTTTATTTTTTCATTTAATAGTTTAGATAAGACAATCTCAATATTTTCCTGGATTGACTTACCTTTTTTTTGAATTTGCCAACCATTGTATAAAGTGCCTTCGTATTCTATTAAAATCTGATATCTATTCACTTGTAATTATTGTTCCTTTTCTAACCTTATTCCCTAATAAAAATTCGTTAATTAATTGAGGATTCTTGCCTTCTTTTTGTATCTCAATAATATTTATTGAATTTTCACCACATGCTATTGTCATTTGTTCGTCGATTACTTCACCGATTGTTGCTGACTGCTTGTTTATTTTAGCTTTTAATATCTTATATCTTTTGTTGTTAAACTTAAACCATGCACCAGGTTTTGGATATAATCCATTTATTTGAGCAATTATTTTACGAGCACTATTATTCCAATCTATCTTTCCCTCTATTTTTTGAATTTTCTTTGCATATGTAGCTTTTGCATGATCTTGCTCTTTAAATATTGCCTCTCCTTCTAAAACTTTTTGCACGTTTTCTAAAATTTTTTCTGTACTCAAATAAGATAATTTTTCTGATAAAGTTTCTGTATTATCCTGGTCAAGAATATCTATTGAATATTTATTACATACTGGCCCAGAATCTAATTTTTCATCAATTTTCATAAATGAAATACCAGTTTTTGTTTCATTGTTTAAAATCGATCTTTGGACTGGTGCCGCCCCCCTCCATTTTGGTAATAATGAAGCATGAATATTCAAAAAACCTTTTTTACTCAAATCAAGAATTTTTTTTGAAATTATTTGTCCATATGCAACAACAATTACAAGATCTAAATTTAATTCCTTAAGATACTCAAATTCTTCATCAATTTTTTTTGGAGTTTTAATTTCTAGATTAAGTTCCTCTGCACATATATGAATTGATGATTTCGTAAGCTTTTGACCTCTATTTGATTCACTTGGGGGCTGAGTAAATACACAGTTAATTTTATATTTTTGATTAATTTTTTTTAGTATAGGCACAGCAAACTGCGGTGTGCCCATGAATACAATATTTGACATTTAAACGACAACTCTATTAGAAGTTTTTTGTTTAGACAATTTTTTTATTATTAAATCTTTTTTGATTTTAGATAAATAATCAATTATTAGTTTTCCATCTAGGTGATTTATTTCATGTTGTAAACATGTTGAGAGTAATCCATCGCATTCCATTTCTTTCTTGTCACCATTTGCATCTATATAAGATACGGTACAAATTTCTGGTCTCTCAATCTCAATAAAGGTATTAGGTATTGATAAACAACCTTCCTCATATGTAGACATTTTTTCACTTAAGGTTTTTATTTGTGGATTAATAAAGCATAAAGGTTTTTTTTCATTTTCATTTTTGGAGACATCTAAAACAACTATTCTTTTAAGAATACCAACTTGAACAGCTGCCAAACCTATACCATTGTGATGGTACATAGTTTCAAATAAATCTTTTATGAGTTTTTTTTCATTAACATCAACTTTATTTAAAGGCTCAGATTTTTTTCTAAGAATATCATCAGGGACTGTAATTAGTTCTTTTACTGACATAGTTTGTTTATTGTTTAGACTTTTAAAGGCAAGACTTCTATTAGAATTTCGTTCCTTAAATCTACATTTTTTAGCTCATTCATAGTTGAAACTAGTAAATTCACAGTGTTTATATCTAGATCTTCAAGATTACTTTCACCAATAATATCTACTATTTTAATTAATAATAAGCCTAACTCTCCATTCGATAGCATTTGTTTTATATCAGAGGAAAATTGATAGTTGTATTCATAAAGGTTTTCATATTTTTTATCTATTTTTACGCCATCTGATTTAAGCGATTCAATAAGAATCATATCTTTTGTTGAAAAAACATATTTTTTGTTTCTTTTAATTTTTTTTAAAATATCGTTTGTTTCCTTTTCAGCTTTAGGCAAGCTAGTTTTATTTAAAAAGTAATTTAATAATTTTGACTGATGTATTTTTTTATTATTAAATTTTATCTTTCTCTCTTTTTTTAACTTATTGTCAGTATGATTTTCATAAAAGGTAGTAAAATTTGAGGGAACGTCATCTTTTTTTATTTTTTTTAAAATTACTTTGATTTCATTATCAAATGCATTATCTAATTTTTTTTTTTGGAAAGATTTATATAATTCATAAGCCATACTTAATTTTTGCTCTACATCAACAGATAAAAGTAATCTTTGATATAATAAAGCTCTGCCCTCATAATCTGGAAGAAGCTTATAAGCATCTTTGGCATTTAATAGTTGTGTTATGTTAAATTGAAATTTTTTATACGTATCTAGTAGTTCTCTCTCATCAAATACATTTTCATGAGTTGCTCTTTCTAATAATCTTAAATCTTCTGGATTTTCAATATCAAAGGAATTAGAATTTTTAAGAATATTTGATGACGACAAATAACTCCAGATATATCTAGGTGAGTCCATTTTTGGCTCATAATTAAAATCATTATTTGTTTTATGAGATAAGTGAAAATATAAAATATTTTCGTCCGAAATTATTTCATCTTTGCTTGCGTAACCCATTAATATATTAAATTTATTTTCAAAAAAAATGTCAATCTCATCCAGCTCTTTTGATAAATCGAAAAGTAGTTGAGCTTGTTCTTTTTTATCCTCTAGAATTAAACAATAAATTTTAAAATTATTTAAATACTTATCAGTAATAGCACCACTAATACTAAATATCTCACATGCTTTTTTTACCTCAGAGTTTGAAAGAAAATATTCTGAATAAAATTTAATCAATTTATTTTTATTAGAAACTTCAGAATTATTGATTAAAAATTCTTTAATTAATTCAAAATCTTTTTTATTTATTAAATGATTAAATTTAAACTCTAAAAATTCCTCTTCAGTAATATTATTTGTAGGAATATATGAGTTTGTTAGTAAAGCTATATCTAATATTTTTTTTGAAAATTCAGATAAGTTTCTATTTAAATTTTTATTTAATATGCTTTTAATTAACTCACCATCACTGTTCGACCACATATCGATTTTTAAGCCATTCTGTGCAGGGTCATATAATCCTGCTAATTTAATAGTGGATGACTCAATTTCTTTATTAATCACTATCTTAGAACTAGATTGAACTGATAATGTTGTATTAGTATTTAGATTATTACTTGCATTTATATTTGAAGTAGAATTTTCTTTGTTAATGATGTCTTTTTTTTCAATTTTCCAGATATCGATTGGTTCATTTGCAAAAGAAAAATTATAAAAAAATAAAATTAAGGTTATTTTGAAAATTATTTTACTTGATTGTTTTAAAATTTTCATTAGGCAAAATCACTTCAATTTTTTTGTTGGGAGATGGGAAATCAATCTGACTTAAAACAACAATAGACAAAATTAATATAAAAAAAATAATTCCAGCTTTAATTGCAAATTTCATATTATGTTATATTCCTTTGTATTATAATGTTTTAAAAGCATATAATTTTGTAAAATCAAAATAAGACATATTTGTGTTTTTTCAACTTAGAAATATATGGAATTAAATAAAAATCTAGTTTTAGTTGGTATGATGGGTTCGGGAAAGACTTTAATAGGAAAATTGATTTCTAAACAAACCAAACTTAAATTTATTGATATAGATAATAAAATTGAGGAAAAAGAAAAAATGAAAATTGCAGAAATTTTCAAAAAAAAGGGTGAAAAATACTTTCGTGACTGTGAGGAAGAAATAACATTATCATGTTTAAAAAGTGAAAAACAAATTTTATCGCTAGGCGGGGGTGCGTATATTAATACTAATATTAGGAGAGAATGTAAGAAAAGTTCTTTTAGTTTTTGGTTGAACTGGAAAAAAGATATAATAATTAAAAGAATAAATGGTAGCAAAAAAAGACCTCTAGCAATAACATTAAGTGAAACAGATCTAGAGAAACTAATAAATGAGAGAGCTAAAATATATAGTTTGGCAGATTTCACAATAAATTGTGATCAGCTAAATAAAAATGAAATAGCAAGTAAAATTATAAAAAAATATGAAATCAAAAATAATAAAGGTTAAAACTAAAAGTAAAAATTACGAAGTTCATATTGGTACCAATCTAATTCCAAAATTAAAAAATATTTTAAAAAAAAATAAATTATTATTTTCGAAATGTTTGATTGTAATTGACAATAAGATACCGAAAAAATTTATAACAATACTCTTAAGAAATTTAAAAAATAAAAAAATTTATACTTTAAATTTTAATGCAAATGAAAAAAATAAAAGTTATGTTAGTATCGATAAAATACATAATGTTTTATTTAAAAATAATTTTTATAGAGAGGACTGTATAATTTCATTTGGTGGAGGAATTACAGGAGATGTAGTTGGATATGCAGCCAGCACATATAAAAGAGGAATAAAATTTATTAATATTCCCTCCACTTTATTAGCACAAGTCGACTCTTCAATAGGTGGCAAAACAGGTATTAATAATAAATTCGGAAAAAATCTTGTAGGAAGTTTTTATCAGCCAGATTTAGTAATTTCAGAAATTAATTTACTGCGCACTCTACCCAAAAGAGAAATTATATGTGGATATGCTGAAATACTAAAAAGTAGTTTAATTGATAATAAAAAAAATTTTATTTTTTTAGATAAAAATTTTAATAAGATTTTAAATCTAGAAGGAAATTTTATAATTAACGCAATATTGAATAGCTGTTTATTAAAAAAAAAAATTATTGAAAAAGACGAAAAAGAAAAAAATTTAAGAAAATCTTTAAATCTTGGCCATACCTTTGCTCATGCATACGAGGCTACTCTTGGTTACTCAAAAAAATTAAATCATGGAGAAGCTGTTATATTTGGTTTAATGAATGCTGTAAATTTTAGTAAAGAAAAGAAAATTATTTCAAATTTGAATTCAGAATTAATAAATAATCATATTAAAAAGATCGAAATTAAAAATAAGTATCAAGACCTTTTTAATAGGGGGAAAATTACATCAATCCTAAATTTTATGAAAAGTGATAAAAAAAATAAATCAGATAGTATAAACTTAATATTAATAAGGAATTTTGGTAAATTAAACCTAAATTATCAGGCCAAATCTGGTGAATTGAATAAGTTTTTATTAAAAGAATTAAATAAAGCTTATTTGTAGAGAATGAATATCAGTTTTCAATTCTTCGCTTAAGATTTTGTAAATTACTTTATTAGCCTGAACTCTATTCGTTTTTTTTAATATCTCAGAATTTATTTCTAATTTAATATGAAATTTACCTTTCTGATGTGAATCATGTTTTAAATGCTTATAAGTGTTATCAATTATCTTTACGTCTTTTATTGAAATATCTTTCAAAAGCTTATTTTCAATTTTTTTAGAAAGTTGATTAATATCCATTAATCTTGATATTATAGGATATGAAAAATATTTGTGAATGGAATAATTGTAACGAAGAGGGACTTTACAAAGCTCCAAAAGAAAAGGATAATAGCAAAGAATATAGGCTTCTCTGTCTTGAGCATGTAAGAGAGTTTAATAAAAGCTGGAATTATTTTTCAGGAATGAGCGAAGAACAAGTAATCAACTTTTTAAAGTCTGACATGACATGGCATAAGCCAACACAGAGTTTCAGCTCTTCAGATAATTTTTTCAAAATATTGTGGAATAACACTTTAAAAGATGAAAATGGAAAATTTAAAGATTTTAGTAACTTTAATCATATGAATAAGTTTAAGTTTAATAACAATGACCTTAAGGCCTTTGAAATTTTGGGTGTTGGAGTTGGTTTAAAATGGGCTAAAATACAAGAAAAATTCAAAAGACTTGTGAAAAAATTTCACCCTGATATGAATGCTGGCAATAAAAAATTTGAAGATAAGCTTAAAGTGATAACTTTAGCTTATACCCAATTAAAAAATACTTATAAGGATAAAATTGACAACAAATATTGAACAAACTCCAGATATTAAATTATCGATTAAACAAACATTCGGTATTGACTCTGATATGGAAGTGGATGCATTTTCAAAAAAAACTGATTATGTGCCAGATATAGATAAAACTTATAAATTTGATAAAGATACAACCTTAGCAATTCTCTCTGGATTTTCATTTAATAAAAGAGTCTTAGTACAAGGTTATCACGGAACAGGTAAATCAACACATATAGAACAAATTGCAGCCAGATTGAACTGGCCATGTATCAGAATTAACTTAGATAGCCATGTTAGTAGAATAGATTTAATTGGAAAAGACTCAATCGTAATTAAAGATGGCAAACAAGTTACAGAATTCAAAGAGGGAATACTTCCTTGGTCGATACAAAATCCAGTAGCTTTAGTATTTGATGAATATGATGCTGGTAGACCAGATGTAATGTTTGTAATTCAAAGAGTTTTGGAAGCTGAGGGAAATTTTACTTTATTAGATAAGAATAAGGTCATTAAACAAAATAAATATTTTAGATTATTTGCAACTTCAAATACTGTTGGTTTAGGAGATACAACTGGCCTCTATCACGGAACACAACAAATAAATCAGGGGCAAATGGATAGATGGAACATCGTTACAACACTAAATTATTTAGCTTTGGAAAAAGAAATGGAAATTATTTTAGGAAAAAACAAGTCTCTAGATAATAATAAAGGTAAAGAGAGGGTTGCAAATATGATAAAAGTTGCGACATTAACAAGAAAAGGCTTTATGGCTGGAGATATTTCAACTGTTATGAGTCCTAGGACAGTACTACATTGGGCAGAAAATTCCGAAATATTTAAAGATGTGGGCTATGCATTTAGAGTGACTTTTTTAAATAAATGTGATGATGTAGAAAAGAATACAATCGCAGAATACTATCAAAGATGTTTTGGTGAAGAATTACCAGAGTCGATGATAAATATTCAGGTTTAATGAACAAAGATGATCTTATAAAAGAGCAATTTAAACAAGCTTTAAACTCAACGATTAAAGCCATTTCAGGTGAAACACATTCATTAAAAGATAAAAAAAATTTAAAAGAATTTAATATTTCTAAATTTGATAATTTAAAAGATAAGGAAAACTTTATTAAATTAAGAGCTGAGGCTGACTCGGAGGCATTAAAAAGAAAATTTTCTGATAATTCTACTTTGGAACAAAATATTCCAAAAACACCTACTTGCCATACACTGTATAAAATTTCTGAGAAAATAAGATATGAACTTTTAGGATCACAAATGATGAGGGGAATTTCAAAAAATTTAATGACCAAATATAACAATAAAATTGGTATGGCAAAATCTGATAATATAAAAAAGAAAGAGGAGTCTAATGTTTCTGAAGCTTTTGAATATTACATGCTTAATAAACTAATGGACGTAAGTTTATCTGAAAGCGCTAAAAAAATCTTATCATACTGGAAAGATGATTTTGAAAAATCTTTAGATAAACACATAGACTTTTTAAAAGAAAATGCAGAGAATCAAGACATATACAATTCCAAAATATCAGAAATTCTTCAGAATATGGAAATCTTTGAGTCCGAAGAAGAAAACAAAAGGGAAGAGCAGAAAGAAGATGAGCAAGATAATAACAATTCAAAAGATGATCATAAAACAGATAGTGGAGAATCTCAGGAAAGAGAAGAGGAAGATAGTATCAATGAAGGTGTTGATAGTTCTGACGAAATGAATGAATTTAGACTTGATGAACAACTTGGAAATGATGACGCTGAAAATAATGAAATAGAAAATATTGTTCAGAAAAAAAATTTAGGAATAAGTAATAAAGAATATAAAATATATACTTCAGAATTTGATGAGACAGCAAAAGCAGAAACATTGGAAAATTCAGAGGAAATTTCTAAATTAAGAAAAAATTTAGATCAACAGTTAACTAGTTTCCAAGACATAATTACAAAACTCGCAAATAAATTACAAAGACAGTTACTTGCAAAACAAAATAGATCTTGGGAATTTGATCTTGAGGAGGGTTTATTAGATAGTTCAAAATTACCAAGAATAATAATTGATCCATATAATTCTCTTTCCTTTAAAAAAGAGAAAGATTTTGAGTTTAAAGATACAGTTGTGACTTTACTCATAGATAATTCTGGATCAATGAGAGGTAGACCAATTACTATTGCAGCCCTTTGTGCTGATATATTGTCAAGAACATTAGAAAGATGTTCAGTTAAAGTAGAAATTCTTGGTTTCACAACAAAAAATTGGAAAGGCGGTAAAAGTAGAGAAAAGTGGAATAAACTTGGAAAATTTAAAAATCCAGGACGTTTGAATGACTTAAGACATATAATTTATAAATCTGCTGATACTCACTGGAGACAATCAAAAAAAAATTTAGGCTTAATGCTAAAAGAGGGTTTGCTTAAAGAAAATATTGATGGTGAAGCTATTACTTGGGCTTTCAATAGACTTAAAAAAAGAAAAGAAGAAAGAAAAATTCTTATGGTTATTTCAGATGGAGCTCCAGTTGATGACTCAACATTGTCTGTTAACTCAGGTGATTTTTTGGAAAAACATCTAAAGCAAACAGTAAAATCAATAGAAAACAAAAGCGATATCGAAATTCTTGCAATAGGTATAGGCCACGACGTTTCAAGATATTACAAAAAAGCGATAAAAATAGCTGATGTTCAAGAGTTAGGGGATGTAATGATTGGTCAGCTTAGTGGTTTGTTTGAAAATAATAAAAAATTACACTAATTTTTTTAAATTTTTATTTTCCCACTCTATTTTTACTTCTGCTCCACCTCTAGTTTCTGAATTTCTAATTGTTATTTTGGCAGAATTTTTTTCTAACAAAGTTTTGCCAATAAAAATCCCTAAGCCTAACCCAGCTTTTTTATTATCTTTAGGTTTAAGTGTCTTAATATAAGGCTCTCCAACCTTATTAAGTATATCTTTTGGTATACCAGGGCCATCATCCTCTATTGTTATTTCAGTCTTCTGACTGTTGCTTTTGATAGCAATATAGATATTTTCACTTGAAAATTTGTTAGCATTTCCAATAAAATTCCTCAAACCATAAACAATTTCAACAGATTTTAGTATTTCAAATGAGTTAGAATCTTGCTCTTTATCAATATTGAAGTTCTTATTTGAAATTTCCTGAAATGAGTTAACTATCTCATTGATATAATCGTAAAGCGTTTTATTTTTGTCAATAAAATCATCTTCTATAGTAGGATTTAATGTTAGTTTTTTTAAAATATCATTACACCTATTAACTTGACTAATTAATAGTTCGAGATCTTTTTTTACATCGTCATTGTCTTTAAATTGGTCAAATAAATCGTGAGAAATAATTTTAATTGTAGACAATGGGGTGCCAAATGAATGGGCTGCGGCTGCGGCTTGTCCCCCGAGTGAAACAAGTTCGTGTTCTTTGGAAATTACTTCTTGGATTTTATCTAAAGCATCTTTCCTAAGATTTGTTTCTTGTCCAAAAATAAAGGCAAAATAATTCAAAAAAAATAATGCAATTATCAGTGCTAGAGGAATTGCATAGTAATAATACAAGCTAATACTATATTCATCTAATGGTTTTGGCATTTCATAATGATAAAAAGTTAAAAATACAATTGATGCTAGAGTAATTACAATTAAAGCAATATTTGTTTTAATATTTAAATTGGATGCAGCGAATACGCTTGGAATTAAGAGAAATATTGAAAATGGATTTAAAATACCTCCAGATAAATAAAGCAAAGCACTCAATTGAAGAATATCTAAAGACAAAAAATTAAAAGAGGAAACATTTGAAAGTAAAGATTTTTTATAGAAAAATATTAAGTATAGATTACTTAAAACTCCAACAAAAATAATCAGATTAGATAAAATAAAATTGAATTCGAAATTAAAAACAAATTTTACCGTGTTTATAGTTATAAATTGACCTAAAATTCCTATCCATCTTAAATTTACATAAGTAGACTTATTTAGTGATGCTGTTTTGACAGATTCTTTTAAATCCATCTAAATATCTAAGTTTGAAACATTTATTGCGTTTTCAACAATAAAATCTTTTCTTGATGAAACATCGTTGCCCATTAAGGTTTGTATCAAATCTTGATCTTTTTTACTATTCTTTGAATATTGAACCTGTAATAAATTTCTTGTTTCAGGATTTAAAGTTGTATTCCATAATTCATCGGGGTTCATTTCTCCCAGTCCTTTAAATCTTTGAATATTTAATTTGGATTTTTCGATTTGAAGAATATTATTAAATTCTTTAGAATTTTTTTTATATTTTCTAATATCCTTTGAATTTTTTATTAAATAACTTTCAAGCTCATTTTCATCTTTGATATATATGCTTTTAGTGCCTTTATTAATTTTAAATAAAGGTGGCTGAGCAAGGTAAACATGTCCAAACTCAATTAATTTATCAAATGGTTTATTATTAAAAAAAGTTAATAATAATGCTCTTATATGTGAGCCATCAACATCGGCATCTGTCATTATTATTATTTTTCCATATCTTAAATCTTTGAGATCTATGTCCTCATTTTTTGGATCAAGACCTAGTGCGTTTATCAATGTAACTATCTCATTTGATGAAATCATCTTTGCTAAACTTTTATTTCTTAAATCATTGGCATTTCCGTTCTTTTTCGATCCATTAAGGTATGTAAAAGTATTTAATATTTTTCCTCTAAGCGGCAAAACTGCTTGATTTTCACGGTTTCTACCTTGTTTGGCTGAACCACCAGCTGAGTCACCCTCTACAATAAATAGTTCGGTACCATCTTGCTTTGAGTTTTGACAATCGGCTAATTTTCCAGGCAATCCCGTTAATTCTAAGGCTCCTTTTCTTCTTACATTTTCTCTTGCTTTTCTTGCTACATCTCTGGCTACAGCGGCTTGGATAATTTTAGTTAAGATAATTTTTGAAATCGATGGATTTTGATCAAACCAAATAGACAGCTTCTCATTAATGATAGTTTCAACAATATTTCTAACTTCTGATGAGACTAATTTATCTTTTGTTTGAGAAGAAAATTTAGGGTCAGGAATTTTAATAGAAAGAACTGAAGTTAATCCTTCTTTAACGTCATCTCCTGATAAAGAAACTTTATTTTTTTTTAACAAGTTTTGTTCATTTGCATATTTATTTACTACTCTTGTTAATGCACTTCGGAATCCAAGGAGATGTGTTCCTCCATCTTTTTGATAAATGTTATTAGTATAAGGTAATACATCTTCACTATACCCTGCATTCCACTTAAGGGAGCATTGAACATCAATATTATTTTTTAAACCTTCAATGTAAATTGGTTTTTTAAAAAGATCATTTTCATTTTTGTTTTTTAAACTTTCTTTTTTCTCATCAATGAATTGGACAAATTCACTGATACCTCCTTCAAATTTGAACTCTAATGTTTTTGGTTTTTTTTGTCTTAAATCACTTAAAACAATTTTTATGCCCTTATTTAAAAAAGCTAACTCTCTCATCCTTTTTTCTAAAATAGAAAAACTAAATTTAATGGATGAAAATATATCTTTGGATGGAACAAAATTAATTTCAGTTCCACTAGTTTTTGATTTTCCAACTTGTTTTAGAGAAGTTTTAGCGTCTCCATCTTTAAATTCTATATAAAATTTTTTATTATCTCTATTAATTGTAAGTTTTAATCTCTCAGAGAGAGCATTAACAACTGAAACACCTACTCCGTGTAGTCCTCCAGAAACTTTATAAGAATTATGATCAAATTTACCACCAGCATGAAGTTGGGTCATTATAACTTCGGCAGCTGATTTTTTTTCACCCTTGTGAATATCAACAGGAATTCCTCTGCCGTCATCAATCACTGTTACAGAGTTGTCATCGTTTATACTTATTTCAATCTTTTTACAAAAACCTGCTAGAGCCTCATCAATAGAATTATCTACAACTTCGTAAACCATATGATGTAATCCAGTCCCATCATCGGTGTCACCAATATACATACCTGGTCTTTTTCTTACAGCTTCTAAACCTTTAAGAACTTTTATAGAGTCAGCTTGGTAATTGTTTGAATTATTTTTTGTCATTAATTTATAATATGGAAGAATTTTTTATAACATTTTTACAAAAAATTTAAAAATGGCATAAGTACAAATGCTTAAATTAGTGTTGGATACCAACGTTTTTTTGATGTTTTTTAGATTTTTTTTCTATTTTTTTAAAACCTGTCAAAAAGATCATTTTTCTAATAAAAATATGGCGGAGAGAATGGGATTCGAACCCATGATAGAGTTTCCCCTATACACGCTTTCCAAGCGTGCGCCTTCAACCGCTCGGCCACCTCTCCTTTAATCACTATTTCTAAATACACATAATGATGTATTTCTGATATTTAAAATATTTTTCTCTTTAGAAATTTCATTTAAATAATTCACGACATTTTTAGCTGACTCTTTACCAGGAACGTAATCATGCCATAAAATTATTCCGTTTTTGTTGAGCATTTTGAATGATTTCTTTGTATCATTTTTTACAACAGAATAAGTATGACCGCCATCTATAAATATTAAATCAAATTTATTTATATATTTGCTCTCATCAAACTTGGTTGAGTCTTCAAAAATAATATTAATTTTATTCTCAACATCAGTACCTGAAAATAGAAATTTTTCATATATACTCTCATTTATTATATTTCTAAATGAAATCTTATTATCTGTGTTTTTTTTATTTAAATTTTTTACTTGGTCTGGCCCAAGAGTTAAGGATGTAATTCTAGCATCTTTATTTGAATTGAGCGCCATTAAATAAGTAGTTTTTCCACTACAAGTACCAAATTCAAATATATTATTACTTTTTTTACTTAACACAGATATTATCCACGCTTCATAGTCAGAGGTCATTCCTACAATTTTATTTTGCGGGGAAATAATAAAACTTTTAATTATAGTGTCTTCTTTAGGGCCTTTTAAATTTTTACTTATCAATTTCTCATTAAAAATTTTGTCTAGCTCAGATATATTTATTTGTTTTATTTTACTTTTATAAAACAAATTTTTAACTTTTTTTTTATTTGTTTTATACGTTAGAAACAAAATTATTAAAAATAAAATTAGGATTATTATATCTTTTGTCATTCTTTATTAATTCTTAAAACACCAATAAATGCTTCTTGAGGAATCTCAACTTTTCCAAATTGCTTAGCTCTAGCTTTACCTTTTTTCTGTTTTTCTAGAAGTTTTCTTTTTCTATCTGTTGCCCCACCTCCATGAATTTTTGTTAATACATCCTTTTTAAAACCTTTGATAGTTTCTCTAGCGATAATTTTACCTCCAATAGCTGCTTGAACCGGTATCATAAAATTATGCCTTGGAATTAAATCTTTTAATTTTTCACATACTTCTCTACCTGTAGTTTGAGCAAATTCTTTATGTATCATCATTGCTAGAGCATCAACAGGCTCTGAGTTTACAAGTATATTCATTTTTACTAGATCTCCTTCTTTGTGATCAATAATTTCATAATCAAAACTAGCATATCCGCTTGTCATAGATTTAAGACGATCATTAAAATCAAATACGACCTCATTTAAAGGTATCTCATAAATGATTACTGCACGATTTCCTGAATAACTTAAATTTGTTTGTATGCCCCTTTTATTTTGACATAACTTAATAATTGATCCTAAATACTGATCTGGGGTAATAATTGTAGCTTTAATCCATGGTTCTTCAATAAATTTAATATGAGTAGGATCTGGTAAATTTGAAGGATTTTGAAGTTCAACAATTTCACCATTATTTAGGTGAACTTTGTAAACAACACCTGGTGTAGTAGTTAATAAATTAATATCAAATTCTCTTTCTAGCCTTTCTGTGATTATTTCAAGATGTAAAAGACCTAAAAATCCGCATCTAAAACCAAGTCCTAAGGCAGATGATGATTCTGCTTCATAAGAAAAACTTGCGTCATTTAATTGTAATTTAGCAAGTCCATCTTTTAACTTTTGATATTCTGAACTATCCACAGGAAACAAACCACAAAAAACCACTGGCTTACTTGGTTTAAAACCTGGTAATGCATCTTGGAGGGGATTTTCTGCATCACATATAGTATCTCCAACTTTAGTTTCTGATAAAATTTTAATACCAGTTGTAATAAAACCTATTTCTCCAGCGTTAAGTTCACTCACATCTTTTGCCTTAGGTGTAAAAACACCAACTTTTTCTACTATATATTCTTGATTTGTAGACATCATTTTTATTTTCATATTTTTTTTTAGTTTTCCGTCTATAATTCTAACCAATATAACTACCCCTAGATAAGTGTCATACCAGCTATCAACTAATAAACATTTTAATTTGCTATTTTTTTCACCTTTCGGTCCAGGCAAAGAATTAATAATTTGCTCAAGAATTTCATCTATTCCTTGTCCAGTTTTTCCAGAGCAAGGAACAGAATTAGATGTATCTATGCCAATAACATCTTCAATTTGATTATTTGTTCTTTCAAGGTCAGATGCTGGTAAATCAATTTTATTTAATACTGGAATAATCTCATGATTTATATCAAGTGCTTGATATACATTTGCAAGTGTTTGTGCTTCTACGCCTTGAGTACTATCTACAATTAATATTGAGCCCTCACACGCATAAAGGCTTCTACTAACTTCATAACTAAAATCTACATGTCCTGGGGTGTCTATAATATTTAAAATATATTTTTTACCATTTTTAGCTTTATAATTTAATTTAACTGTTTGTGCTTTAATTGTTATCCCTCTCTCTCTTTCTATATCCATAGAATCAAGCACTTGAGATTTCATTTCTCTATCACTCAACCCTCCACATTTATGAATTATTCTGTCAGCTATAGTTGATTTACCATGATCTATATGAGCTATAATTGCAAAATTCCTAATATTGTCTATTGTATTGCTCATTTTTAGGATCTAATTTTTGCGCCAGAATTTGACTCAACTGAAGAGATAATTAGTTTATTAATGTTGTCCAGGTCATTTTCATTTAATGTTTTTTCTTCTGACTGAATAGTTACATTAACAGCTATAGATTTTTTTCCCTCTGGGATATTTTCTCCCTCAAATACATCAAATACTCTTACTGACTTAATTAATTTGTTATCAACAGATTTAATTATATTAACTAATTCTTGAGATTTAAAATTTTTATTAATAATAAATGCAAAATCTCTCTCTGATTTTTGATAATCAGAAAATTTATATTCAGATTTTGAATCTTTTATTTTTTGTTTTGAGTCTTTTATGTAATCAAGACAAATTTCAAATATTACCAATCCTTCAGTTTTTATATCTAATTTTTTTATTATGTTTGGATGTATTTCACCAAAATATGCTATAGCATTTTTTTCTTTTTTATTTTGGTATACTCCTCCAGATTTTCCTGGGTGATAGTAAGAAGGAGATCTATCATCTATAATAATATCATCTTTATTAATCCCTGCTTCATAAAGACTTTGTATTACATCTTTTTTTACATCGAATGTATCTACAATTCTTTCTTTATCATTCCAAGATAGCCTTGAAACCTTTCCTGCTCTTACAGCACCTATCACAGTCAGTTGATCTCCAGGATTTTTTCCTTTAAACGACGGACCAATTTCAAATAAAGAAATATCCTTAAATCCTCTATCTAAGTTTTTCTTTAAATAGAATATCAAATTTGGGAAAATAGAATTTCTTAGAACATTTAGATCTGAACTAATCGGATTTACAATTGGTATTTCTTCATCATTTTCTTTAAATAATTGATTAATTTTAGAATCTGTAAATGACCATGTCACGGTCTCTAAATAACCTTTGGATGCGACAGATCTTTGTAAAAAATGAAATAATTTCTGATAATAATTAAGTGTTGGCTTTAATCTTGTCTTAATAGGTTCTGAAGTATTAATATGTTCATAACCTTTTATTCTCACTATTTCTTCAACAATATCAATTGGTTGAGTTATATCAGGTCTCCATGATGGTATTGCTAGTTTTAAAATTTTTTTATTCTTTGATACATTAAAACCTAACTTTTCTAGTATTTTGATTAATTCATTATTTTCAACATTAAATCCAGTCGTTTTTTCAAAAAGAAATGGATCAAAATTTATTATTGTTTTTTTATAATTTTCGTTTTTTTTTACATCTAAATTGCTTATTTCACCTCCGCAAATTTGTTTTATTAGTTCAGAAGCTTTTATTAATCCTTCTTCAATTGAAAGAGGATCTATGCCTCTTTCGAATCTGAATTTTGCATCTGTATCTATATTTAATTGTTTAGAGGTTTTTCTTATTGAACGTGGTAAAAAATAAGCAGATTCTAATAATATATTTTTAGTCGAATATTCTGTTCCAGATCTTGTCCCACCAATTATGCCTCCAAGACCAAGGACTCCAGATCTGTCAGAAATAACGCACATATCATTTTCTAAAATATATTTTTTATTATCTAAGGCTTCGAAGCTTTCTCCTTTAGAAGAACTTCTAACAATAATTTCATTATCTATTTTATCTGCATCATAAGCGTGTAATGGTCTATTTAAATCAAACATTACATAATTAGTAATATCGACTATCGCAGATATTGGTTTTTGGCCTAAAGACAGAATTTTATCTTTTAGCCATTTTGGACTCTCTTTATTTGCTACACCTCTTATTAAACAACTTCCAAATATTGTGCATCCTTGAGCTTTTTCTTTTTTTATTGTTACGTTTATATTTTGATTACCTCTATATTTTAAATTGGATTTTTTATTAATTTTTAATTTACCAGCACCAGCAGCAGATAAATCTCTAGCAATTCCTCTTACTCCTAAACAATCTGGTCTATTGGGCGTAATTGATAAATCTATTACTTTTTCAGAAGTGTTTTTAAAATATTTTTCTCCAATTTTATTTGCATATTTATTGTTTTTTAATTCTATAATTCCATCACTTTCATTGGATAATAGTAATTCCGACTCAGAACAGAGCATTCCATATGATGTTACACCTCTTATTTTACTTACAGATAATTTCATCTGATTTTTAGGAATAATCGATCCTGGAGGTGCATAAACAGTCAAAAGACCATTTTTTGCATTTGGGGCTCCACATACTACTTCAATTGTTTTGTCGCTACCTATATCAACATCACATAACTTCAATCTGTCGGCATTTGGATGAGTTTTGGCATTTATAATTTTTGCAACAATAAATGTATCTAATTCAGATGTAGGACTCTCAAAACTTTCTACTTCTAGACCAATATTAGTTAATTTATCTATTATTTGATTATTGTTAAATTTTGTATCAAGATGGTTTTTTAACCAGTCAACTGTGAACTTCATCTACTTAGTCCTCTATAATTTGAAGGGACATCCAATGGATCAAAGCCAAAGTGACTTAACCATCTATAATCAGTCTCAAAAAAGGCTCTTAAATCATTAATTCCATATTTTAACATTCCTAGTCTGTCTATGCCAATTCCAAAGGCATATCCTTGATATTTACTTGGATTAACATTTACATTTTTTAAAACATTTGGATGAACCATTCCACAGCCTAGAATTTCTAACCATTTATTACCTTCGCCAATTACTATCTTTCCATTTTTAATTTCATATCCTATATCTACTTCTGCTGAAGGTTCTGTAAATGGAAAATGACTTGGTCTGAATCTCATTTTAATTTTATCAACTTCAAAAAACTCCTTAATAAAATAATTTAAACATCCTTTTAAATGTCCCATATTTATATTCTTATCTATATGAAGTCCCTCAACCTGATGAAACATCGGAGCATGGGTTTGATCACTATCTGATCTGTAAGTTCGTCCTGGAGCAATAATTTTAAAAGGAGGTTTACCTTTTAGCATAGTTCTTACCTGAACTGGAGATGTGTGAGTTCTCAAAAGTAATTCCTTATTATTATCAAGATAAAAAGTATCATGCATATCTCTAGCTGGATGGTTATCCGGTGTATTTAATGCTGTAAAATTATTATATTCATTTTCTACATCTGGGCCTTCCTCAACACTAAATCCTATTTCAGAAAATATAGATGAAATTTCATCTATTACCTGGGAGACTGGATGAATTTTACCAATTTCAATATTTCTTTCTGGAAGAGTTACATCAATTTTTTCTTTCTCAAGCTTTAAATTAATTTCTTTAGTTTCAATTTCTTGAATTTTGATTGATATTTTATTTTGAAGTTCATCTTTAATATTATTTAAATCTGAGGCTAATTTTTTTCTTTCCTCTACAGAAATCGAACCTAATTTTTTAAATTCGTTCGATATAATTCCATTTTTTCCAAATAGTTCGGATTTGATATTTTTTACTTTTTCAATGTTATTTTCTGTATTAACCTTATCGATATAATCATCTTTTATTTTTTTAATATCAGACATTTTAATAGAATATTTGTTAAAGGAAGAAAAACAATAGTCTTGATTAATTTAATGCTGCTTGAGCCCTTTTAACTATAATTTTGAATGCTTCGGGGTTATCGTAAGCAATTTCTGCAAGAATTTTTCTATCTAATTTAATTCCTGATTTGCTTAAACCATTAATAAACTTTGAATATGTTACACCCTCAGATCTAACACCAGCATTAATTCTTTGTATCCACAGTGATTTGAAATCCCTTTTTTTATTTCTTCTATCTCTATAAGCATACTGCATAGCTTTTTCCATTGCTTGTCTTGCAACTCTTATTGTATTTTTTCTTCTTCCCCACTGACCTTTAACAGCTTTTAAAACTTTTTTGTGTTTAGCTCTGCTTGTAACTCCTCTTTTAACTCTTGCCATTTTATCCTCTTAAGCTGTAAGGCATATAAGATTTTACTATCTTACCATCTTGTTTGGATAAAACAGTTGTGCCTCTTTGTTTTCTAATTTGTGAATTCGTTCTTTTAATCATGCCGTGTCTTTTTCCAGCCTGTGGGGTAATAACTTTACCTTTAGCTGAGATTTTAAATCTTTTTTTAGCTGAACTTTTTGTTTTTAACTTGGGCATAATTTTCGGGGTTATACAAATATTAAATTAAATTTACAACTAGAAATATGGCTTATAAAGGCTGGATTACCATAATCATTTGCTTTCCATCAAATTTTGGCTGAAGCTCTACTTTCCCAATAGTCTCCATATCTGCCTTAATTTTATCCATTAATTCATTGCCAAGATTTGAATGTTGTAACTCTCTCCCTTTGAACCTTATAGTAAATTTGACTTTATCACCTTTTGCCAAAAATTTCTGAGCATTTTTAATTTTGAAAGTGTAGTCATGAACTTCTGTAACTGGCCTTAATTTTATTTCTTTTAATTCAATTTTCTTTTGTTTTTTTTTTGCTTTGTTAGCTTTTTTTTGTGCATCGTATTTATATTTACCCATGTCCATAATTTTACAGACAGGGGGTTTTGCATTCGGAGCAATTTCAATTAAATCTAAACCTTCATTTTTTGCTTTATTGATAGCTTCATTTAAATTTAAAATTCCTAAATTTTCTCCATCACTTGCAATAACTTGAACTTCATTTGATGTAATCCTGTTGTTAGACCTTGGGCCTCTTGCTTTAGTTCTTTTTTGAAAATAATTTTGTTTAAAATCTGCCACTTAGATTGAAGGGGCTTTATTTAGATCGGAGTATTTTTTTATAAATTCTTTCAAAGCCATATTTTCTTGTTTATTAGAATCCAATCTTCTAATAGTTACACTGTTGGAGTCAACTTCTTTTTTTCCACAAATCAATAACATTGGTACTTTTGTTAAAGAATGATCTCTTATTTTATAATTTAAATTGTGATTTTTAAGATCCACCTCGACAATCAAACCAACGCGTTTTAATTCCTTAGCTACACTTTTAGCATATTCATCAAAATCACTAGAGATTGGAATAACTACTGCCTGTAAAGGTGATATCCAAAATGGTAGCTTGCCTGCATAATTCTCTATAAGGATACCTATGAACCTTTCTAAAGATCCAAATAATGCTCTGTGTAACATTACAGGTACTTTTTTAGTTCCATCTTTATCGACAAAAGAAGCTCCTAATCTACCTGGTAAATTTAAATCTACTTGCAAGGTTCCACACTGCCAATCTCTACCTATTGCATCTCTCAAAACAAATTCAATTTTTGGTCCATAAAATGCCCCCTCACCTTTATTAATTGAATACTCTAGCTTTGTCGCTTTGATTGCCTCTAACAACGCAGCCTCTGATTTATCCCAAACTTTATCATCACCAACTCTTAAATCTGGTCTATCTGAATATTTTAAAATAACATCTTCAAAACCAAGATCTTTATAAATTTCTAAAATTAAATTTGTAACACTCAAACATTCTTCGGTAATTTGTTCTTCTGTACAAAAAATATGTGCATCATCTTGAGTAAAGGCTCTTACACGTAATAATCCATGCAAAGCACCTGAAGGTTCATATCTATGAACTTTTCCAAATTCTGACATCTTTAAAGGTAAGTCTCTATAACTTTTAAGCCCTTGATTAAATACTTGAACACACCCAGGGCAATTCATGGGTTTAATTGCAAATACTTTTTCATCTGGTGTAGTTGAAGTATACATATTAGCTCCAAATTTTTCCCAGTGGCCAGATTTTTCCCACAAAGATCTATCAAGTATTTCTGGCGTATTTATCTCTTTGTAACCATCGTGATCTTGTTTCATTCTCATATATGAAACTAATTTTTGGAACAAATTCCATCCTTTCTGGTGCCAAAACACAGATCCAGGACTTTCTTCTCTAAAGTGAAATAAATCCATCTCCTTTCCAATTTTTCTATGATCTCTTTTTTCTGCTTCCTCAATTCTCTGAAGATAAAGGTCTAATTCTTTTTGAGTTGCCCAACCAGTACCATATATTCTTTGAAGCATTTCATTATTAGAATCACCACGCCAATAAGCTCCAGATACTTTTGTCAGTTTAAAAGCCTTACCTATTTTACCAGAAGATACTAAATGCGGACCTCTACATAAATCATGCCATGTTTCGCCATGATGATAAACCGTAAGTTCTTCGTTTTTAGGGATGCTCTCAATTATCTCAGCTTTGTATTTTTCTCCAATTTTTTTAAAATGACTTATTGCTTTATCTCTCTCCCAAACTTCTTTTCTTGTTTTTACATCTTTATCTATTATCTCTGACATTTTTTTTTCAATCTTCTTTAAATCATCGCTAGTAAAAGACTCTTTTCTTGCAAAATCATAGTAAAATCCATTTTCTATAACTGGCCCAATTGTTACCTGTGTACCTGGGTATAGTTCTTGAACGGCCATAGCCATTATATGCGCAGTGTCATGTCTTATAACTTCTAAACCCTCCGGATCTTTAGCTGTAAATATTTCAATAGAACAATCTTGATCAATAACAGTGTATAAATCTTTAAGCTCACCGTTTATGCTCATCACCAAAGCTTGCTTACCTAAAGACTTGCTAATTTTTTCAGCAACCTCTGTACCTGTTATACTTTTTTCAAAGTTTAATTTTTTTCCATCAGGTAATGTAATATTTGGCATTAGTTTATTAATTTTTTATACTCTGAATAAGTAGAAAAACACATTTTTTCAACATTAAATTTTGAAACGACATTTTTTCTACCTTCTATGCCGATTTGATTGATAGTCTGTTCATCTAAATTCATAATTTCTATTAATTTTTTTGAAAGATCGTCAGAGTTATTTGCTTCAAACAAAAATCCTGTTTTATTTTCATTTATAGTCTCTTTTGATCCCCCAATATTACTTGCAACAATTGGTTTTTTCATTGACTGAGCCTCAACAGATATTCTTCCAAAAGCTTCTGGTTCTATAGAAGAAGAAACTATGATGTCTGAAACTTTGTAAGCTAGAGGCATATTTTTACAATGATCTATAAATTTTACTTGGTTAGTTAATCTGTACTGTTCAACTAACCTAATAAGTTTCTTTTTATAAAGTTCTCTTCCTTGATCGCTCCCAAGAATAATTACATTAAATACCTCGTGTCCTAAATTAATATTTACTTTATTAATAGCATCTAAAAACATTTCTTGGCCTTTCCATTCTGTTAATCTTCCAGGCAATAGAACAGTTTTTCTCTCAATTTTAAGTCCCCATGATTTAAATAACTCATCTTCCTCTGTTTCTATAGTAGTTGATGGATCAAAATAGTCAGTATTAATGCCTCTAAATATCACCAAGAATTTTTTTTTATCATTAAGATATTCAGAGTAGTTTTCTTTAATATGTGAAAATATAAAATTAGACCCAGCAATAATTAAATCTGATCTCAACATTACAGAATTATATAATTTTTTTAATTTATTTTTAAAATTATATGTTCCATGAAATGTGGTTACAAATTTACGTCGTGTGATTTTAGTAGCTAGCAAACAAGACCATGCAGGTGCTCTGCTTCTCGCGTGGACAATATTAATTCCATAAAATAAAATTATTAAAGAAATAATTATTGAATTAAAAAAAACCAAAATAGGATTTTTGGAATTAACAGGTAACCTTATATATTTAACTTTTTTTTTATCTATAAACTTTGTTAATTCACCACCGTTGCAAATTAAAAAAGATTTACAATCATTTTCATATAGATAGTGTGCGATATCATAACAACCTGTTTCTGCGCCACCGTATCCAAGTTTTGGTATAACTTGCAGAACTTTCAATTTTGGATGCATATGGTAGAGTTATAATATTTCAAATCAATTTAAATACTTTATATGAAAAAATTTAAATTTCTAAAAATTTCTAAAACAAAAAAACTAAGATATATAAGCAATTATTATAAAAAAAATCTTTATATTATATTTTTACCAGGTTTTGCATCCGATATAGAAGGAGATAAACCTAAAAGATTTTTAAACTATGCTAAAAAAAATAAATTGGGTTTTTTGGCACTAGAATATTCTGGATATGGAAAATCTTCAGGTGAATTTACAAAAGGGAATATTTCCACTTGGGCAAATGATGCAAAACAGACTATTAAAAATATAGTTAAAAAAAATGATATAATTTTAATAGGTTCTAGTATGGGTGCTTGGATTTCTTTATTATTATTTAAATCAATTAAGAAACAGATTAAAGGCTTTATGGGAATTGGCTCTGCTCCAGAATTTTTAACAAGAATAATGTGGAAAAAATTTTCAAAAAAGACAAAGAGTGAAATTATCAAAAAAGGTATTAGCAAAATTAAAAACGGTGGGTATGAGTATCTCATAACTAATCAATTAATTAAAGATGGAAGAAAAAAACAAAATAAAGTTTTGAATGTTAAAATTCCAATGAAATTACCTGTTACTATGGTACATGGTCAAAAAGATGAAGTTGTACCAATTAAATACTCAAGAGAAGTTTTAAAAATTTTCAGCAAAGCAAAAAAAAAATTAAATATAATCAAGAAGGGTGACCATAGTCTCTCGTCAAAAAAAAATCTAAATATTATTTGTAAAGAGTTGGATAATATTATTAAAAATACTAACTAGCTTGACCGACTAATTTTTTATTTGATATAGGATTTTCTAACTTATCTAACATTTCTTTTGGACAAACTTGGATGAAATTATTTATTTCATTTTCAAAATTCTCAACAATTTTTTTCGAAATTGTTGAATTTGTTTCTATCGCATGCTCTTGAATTAACTTCCTTAGATGCTCAATCCAAAATTTAGTTTCTGGAGTTTGCCAAACTACACTTTCAGGATTTACTTTTTTATCAAATTGATTTTCAGGGTCATAAATAAATGCCATGCCTCCTGTCATGCCAGCTCCAAAATTATCGCCAATATCTCCTAATATAATAATGTTTCCACCTGTCATGTATTCACAACCATTTGAATCGCAACCTTCTACTACTGCAGTTGCGCCTGAATTTCTAACAGCAAATCTCTCTCCTGCTTGTCCTGCAGCTAATAATTTTCCTGAAGTAGCTCCATACAAAACAGTGTTTCCAATAATAGTATTTTCATTTGAAACAAGGTTACTTTCATCTTGTAATTTAATCACAATAGTTCCACCTGATAATCCTTTTGCAACATAATCATTTGCATCCCCTTTTAAAATTAGTTTTAATCCTTTAATAGCAAAAGCACCAAAGGATTGACCTGCTGAACCTTTGAAATTCAATTCGATCGAATTTTCATCAAGATTGTTATTTCCAAATTTTTTGTACAAATGATAAGAAATTCTAGTACCAACTGCTCTATCAGTATTTTGAATTTCAAATTCTTGATTTATTTTTTCTTTTTTATCTATTTTGTCTTCTATTTCTGGCCATAATTTTTGATCTAAAGTATCTGGAACAGAATTAATTTCAGGTTTCTCACAATATCTTTTATTTTTTCCAGGATCTGCCTGAACAAAAAGAGGATTTAAGTCTAGATCATCCAAGTTTGGTGATCCTTTGCTTACTTGCCTTAGTAAGTCAGTTCTTCCAATTACTTCATTTAAAGATTTGAAACCAAGATCAGCAAGTATTTCTCTTACTTCCTCTGCTATAAATGTAAAAAGGTTTACTACTTTTTCAGGAGTTCCTGTAAATTTCTCTCTTAATTTATCATCTTGTGTGCAAACACCCACTGGACATGTATTTGAATGACATTGTCTGACCATTATACATCCCATTGCGACTAAAGCAGTTGTTGCTACGCCAAATTCTTCTGCTCCCATCATCGCTGCAATTACAACATCTCTTCCTGTTTTTATTCCACCGTCAGTTCTAAGCGTCACTTGATGTCTTAAGTTATTTAAAGTCAATACCTGATTTGCTTCTGTTAACCCCATCTCCCAAGGAACTCCAACATATTTAACGCTTGTCTGTGGAGTGGCTCCTGTCCCTCCTGAGTGCCCTGAGATTAAAATTATGTCTGCTTTAGCTTTTGCAACTCCAGCAGCTATCGTTCCAATTCCTGATGAAGCAACTAATTTAACTCCAACCCTAGCCTTAGGATTTATTTGTTTTAAATCATAAATTAATTGAGCTAGATCTTCTATTGAATAAATATCATGATGTGGTGGAGGTGATATTAAAGTAACTCCTGGGGTTGAGTGTCTCAATCTCGCAATTTCATCCGTAACTTTAAAACCTGGTAATTGTCCACCTTCACCTGGTTTAGCGCCCTGTGCAATTTTGATTTCAATCTCATTACAATTATTTAAGTAATTAATGGTTACTCCAAATCTAGCTGATGCAATTTGTTTAACCCTTGAATTTGCACTATCTCCATTCTCCATAATCTTAAATCTTTTTTCATCTTCTCCACCCTCACCACTACAAGATGCGCCTTTAATTCTGTTCATACCAACAGCAAGAGTTTCATGTGCTTCTTTAGATAAAGCTCCATGAGACATACTTCCACTTCCAAATCTTTTTAATATATTAGATGCAGGCTCAACATTAGATATATCGATGGGATTTTTAGATTTAAAATCTACTAAATCTCTTAAACTTATTGGATTTAGATTATAAATACCTTTTGTGTATTTTTTATATATTTCATAAGATCCTTGTCCAACCGCAGTTTGTAGTAAATGAATTAGTTTGCCTTGATACTGATGTGTTTCACCATTTTTTCTATATCTGTAAATACCTCCAATAGGTAAAATATTTGAATTATTGAAAAATGCTTCTTTGTGTATAGTTCTGATTTTCTTTTCTATTCCTTTTAAACCAATTCCAGAAATCTTTGATAACATCCCAGGAAAGTAATCTTTCACAATTGTTCTGCTTAGTCCCACAGTTTCAAAATTACATCCACCTCTATAAGAACTTAAAACAGAAATTCCCATTTTAGACATTATTTTAAGAAGACCGAGATTGACTGATTTAATATATCTTAAAACACATTCGTCAAAAGTGAAATTTCCAAATAATTTCTTAGAATGTCTTTGATGTAAGCTATCAAAAGCTAAATAAGGATTCACTGTAGTAGCACCAACACCAATTAATGTTGCAAAAGAGTGAGTATCTAAAGCATCTCCAGTTTGAACATTAATAGAAACATAACCTCTTAAACCTAATTTAACTAAATGTGTATTTATTGCCCCTATACATAGAAGCATCGGCATTGGCATTCTATTTTCTGAAATATTTTTATCTGATAATATTATTTGTTTAATTCCCTCTCTAACAGCTTGTTCAGATTTAACTTTGAGTAAATTTATTGATGTCTCTAAATCATCATCTTTGCTGAATGTACAATCTAAAACTTTATTATTATTTCCAAAGAAATTCAAAAATTTTTCAAATTGTGCATTTGATAATATCGGACTATTTAAGACATAAATATTGTCTTTAGTTAATTTACTAAAATCTAAAATATTACCAAGATTTCCAAATCTTGTCTTTAAACTCATAACTTTATTTTCTCTTAGAGAGTCAATTGGTGGATTTGTAACCTGACTAAAGTTTTGTCTAAAGTAATGATATAGTGGTCTATATTTGTCAGATAAAACTGCTAAAGGCGTGTCATCACCCATTGAGCCTGTTGCTTCTTTAGCATCTTCTGCCATTGGATGAAGAATTAATTCTAAATCTTCTATGCTATACCCAAAACAATGTTGAAAATTCCTCAAACTTTGACCTTCTAGCTCTACTTTTTCAGTTTCTGCTTCTAATTTTTTATCAAGATCAATAATCTGATTGTTGTAATGTTTATATTCTTTTGAAAGGTAGTTTTTTATTTCATCGTTTGAATATACTTTGCCTTTTTCTATTCTTACTCCTAATATTTCTCCAGGTCCTAATCTTCCTTTAGATACAATTTTTTTCTCATTTAAATCTATCATTCCTGTTTCACTTCCTGCAAAAAGAAGTTTGTCTCTTGTCACCGTATATCTAAGTGGTCTTAATCCATTTCTGTCAGTTGCAACAATTACCCATTCATTATCTGTTGCAGCTAAAGCAGCTGGCCCATCCCAAGGCTCCATGGTACTATTTAAAAAATTGAATAGTTGTTGATGATCTTTTTTTAATACCTTATTTTTTTTTGACCAAGCGTCTGGTATTAACATTAATTTTGCTAGAGGAGCAGGCTGTCCAGAAATATTTAATAACTCAAAAACATTATCTAATGATGCAGAGTCAGAATTTCCAGCTGGTATTACAGGCTTAAGATTCTCTATATCTTCGAAAACTGGACTAAACATCTCTTCTTCGTGAACCTTCATCCAATTAACATTTCCTTTAAGGGTATTTATTTCACCATTATGCGCTATAGATCTAAACGGTTGAGCTAAGTCCCAACTAGGCGCAGTATTGGTTGAAAATCTTTGGTGAAATATTGCATACCTAGATATAAATCTTTTATCTTTTAAGTCAGTATAAAAATCTGACAAAGCTTCTGCTAAAAACATTCCTTTATAAATGATAGATTTAGAACTAAATGAACATATATAAAAATTATTTAATTGATTATTGAGAGCTTCTTTTTCAATTACTCTTCTAGTTTCATACAATTTTTGTTCCAGGGATTTATTGACAACTTTTTTGTCATTGTATGTGAACAATACTTGAGTGATTTCAGGTCTTGTTTGTTCAGCTTTTTCTCCTAAGACAGAGGGATCAACAGGTACTTGTCTCCAGCCATAGATACTAAAATTTCTCTTTGTTAGTTCACTTTCAACAATAGTTCTACATTGCTCTTGAGCGCTATAATCATTTCTTGGTAAGAAAATCATACCCACACATAGTTCAGAATTATTATGTTTATGACCAGTGACTTCAATTTTTTCCTCAAAGAAATCTTTAGGAATTTCAATATGGATTCCAGCACCATCTCCAGTTTTTCCGTCTGCATCAATTGCACCCCTATGCCAAACAGCTTTTAAGGCATCGATTCCATATTCTACGACTTTTCTTGATTTTAGACCTTCAGTGGATGCTACTAAACCTACACCACATGCATCATGTTCCATTTCTTCTGAGTAAACATGATTACTTTTTAAAATTTTTAAATTTTTATTTCTTAACTTCATTAAGCAACTCTAAGTTTTTGTTTACTTTGTAAATAATTATCAATTGATGTTGCGGCATCTCTTCCATCTTTGATACCCCAAACCACTAAAGATGCTCCACGAACTATATCTCCGGCTGCAAAAACTCCCTCTATACTAGTCTCCATTGTATCAAAATCCGCTTTTATTGTTCCCCATCTTGATACTTGTAATTTTTCTTCATTAAATAATTTTGGAAGATCTTCTGGATCAAATCCAAGTGCTTTGATTACAAGATCAGCTTTAATTTCAAAATCTGAATTTTCTTGAACAACTGGTTTTCTTCTACCGCTATCATCTGGCTCACCCAATTTCATTTTATTAACAACTACACTTTCAATTTTATTTGTTCCCTTAAACTCTTTAGGGCTTGTTAACCAAATGAATTCAACACCTTCTTCTTCTGCATTGCCAACTTCTCTTGCTGATCCTGGCATATTTTCTCTATCTCTTCTATACAAACATTTTACAGATTTAGCATTCTGTCTCACTGAAGTCCTTAAGCAGTCCATTGCTGTATCGCCACCTCCAATTACTACAACATCTTTGCCTTCAGCATTTAAAGTTCCGTTATCAAACAACTCAACTTTATCACCTAGTCCTTTTTTATTTGATGCTGTCAAAAATTCCATGGCAGGGAAAATATTACTCAAATCGTTACCAGGTAAATTAACTTCTCTGGCTTTATAAACTCCTGTAGCTATTAAAATTGCATCATGTTTTTCTCTTAACTGTATCAAGCTTGAATCTTTTCCAACTTCAAAGTTTAAGACAAATTTTATTCCGCTTTCTTCCAAAAGTTTTATTCTTCTTTGAACAACATGCTTTTCTAATTTAAATCCTGGGATACCATATATTAGTAGCCCTCCAGCTCTGTCGTAACGATCATATATAGTTACCTTGTATCCTTTTTTTCTGAGTTGTTCTCCACAAGCAAGTCCAGCAGGACCAGAACCTATAATTCCTACACTCTCGTTTTTTTCACTATTTATTTCTATTGGTTTAACCCAACCATTTTCCCAAGCTTTCTCTGTTATATATTTTTCTATTGATCCAATAGTTACTGTTCCATGACCCGATTGCTCTATTACACAATTTCCTTCACACAGCCTATCCTGGGGGCAAATTCTTCCACAAACTTCTGGCATGTTGTTTGTGCTTTGTGATAATTGATAGGCTTCCTCATATCTTCCCTCAGCAGTTAATTTAAGCCAATCTGGTATATTGTTACTTAATGGACAATGAACTTGGCAAAATGGTACTCCACATTGCGAACATCTGCTTGACTGCTGAACAGCTCTATCTTTTAGAAATTCTTGATATATTTCATCAAAATCCTCTTTTCGGTCTGATATATCTCTTTTAGGTGGATTTTGTTGACCTATATCAACAAACTTAAGCATTTTTTCTGACATGGTGGACGCTGTATATACGATAAAAATTTAATAATAAACAATTACAAGGTCATAAATATTGACTAATATTTCACAAAACTAAAGTAAATCAGAGGTTTTTTCCTATTATGCATAGATGATATGCAAATATGTAATTGCTTTAATTTGGTTACAATTTCATTATGAAGTATTGGATCTGATGATTTCAAAATATATAGAAACGCTAATTTTATCAATTATTCAAGGTATATCAGAGTTTATTCCAGTTAGCTCGTCTGCACATCTTTTAATTATATCAAGAATGAGTGACTTCAATGTTAGCAACCTTCAATTAGATATTAGTCTGCATTTAGGTTCTTTGTTAGCAATTATTTTATTTTTTAGAAAAGAGTTAATAAATATCATAAATAATAAAAATATATTTCTACTAATAGTTCTTGGGTCTATACCATTAGTTATTGTTGGTTATATTTTTTACTCCACAAATTTAATTGATCAATTTAGAAACTTAAAAATTGTCGCTTGGACAACTTTAATTTTTGGAATTTTATTATACTTTTCGGATAAGTTTGAATTGAAAAATAAAATTTCTTCAGAATTAAATATTAAAAGTATTATTATAATAGGGTTATTTCAGATTTTAGCTATTATTCCAGGAGTCAGTAGATCAGGTATAGTAATTACAGCTTCAAGATTTTTAAAATTTGACAGAGTTGAGTCATCAAAGATAGCTTTTTATTTGTCAATTCCAGCTTTAGCAGGTGCAAGTGTTTTAGGATTTAAAGATGTTATTGATGATCAAATAAATTTTGATGCTATATTTATTTTTTCTACTTCAGCTTCATTTTTATTTTCTTATTTTACAATTAAATATTTTCTTATTTATGTTAAAATGTTTAGTTTGAGTTTTTTTGTTATTTATAGAATAGTTTTAAGTATTATTCTTTTTTCAATTATTTACTTATGATTTTTTGGATGTTGGAGCAATTTGAGAAAATATTACGGCAATAAGTATTAATACGCATCCTATAATATTATTTATGTTAAGAACTTGACTTAAAATAATCCATCCAGCAATTGTTGCAAAGACACCTTCAAGAGAGTAAATTATTGCTGCTGGAGCTTCTTCAATATTTTTCTGTGCAAACATTTGTAACGTAAAAGCAATTCCTCCAGATAAAACACCTGCATATAATATTGAAATATACTCAGTTAAAATTTTTGTAATAACTACTTCCTCTAAAATAAAAGCAAATATAAGAGATAAACCAAAAACAAGAGCTGCTTGTAATGCTGCATAAAAAATTGGTATATTAAACTTCTCCATAAATTTTCCAGCGAAAATTATATGTAAAGCCCAAAATAGTGAGCATAGAATAACTAAAGCATCACCTATCATAATTTCTGAGTTTGAAAAATCACTTAATAGGTAAACACCTATTATACATAAACCTATTGAAGGCCAAAGACTCCAATGGACTTTAATAGAATAAATAAAAAATAATAAAATTGGAACTAACGGAACATAAAAAACTGTAAAGAAAGCTGCATTAGCTATATTTGTATATTGTAATGCAGCTTGCTGCAAGTAGGTACCCAAAAATAATGATATACCCATTAAAAATAAATATTTTAAAAATAATTTTCTATTAGAATTGATTTCATAATTAATTTTTTTTCTCTCTAAAATTAAAGCAATTGGCAGGACTGTAAGAAAACCAACAAAAAATCTAGATGCATTAAATGTTAATGGACCAATATTGTCCATGCCTGTGTCTTGAGCAATGAAAGCAGTGCCCCAAATAAATGTTGTTATCAAAGCGCATATTAGCGATGTAGATTTGGACATTAATTTAATTAAATTTAGATAATATTATTCATTCTACAACAGCTATCAAAATCTTCTTTATTGATATAGCAACCAGCCATTTTTCTTATACCTGAAAATGCACCTCTACCATGCATTACTCTCCAATTATTAAAAATTAGTAATTCACCAGGTTTTAAAATATGCCTCCACTGATATTGCTTTTGGTTTGCCATCGTATCAAATACTTTAATTGCTTTATAAAAATCAATTGTTTTCTGATTATTTTCTCTAAAAGGTGCTCTATCGTAATTGTTAAAACTAATTTGATCAAAATTATTTTTTTCATTTAATTTTATTATTGGTCTTTTTGCTTCAAGGCGAACACCATCACCAATATAAGAACCTTTAACTTTTGTATTTGTTAAAGTTTTAAAATATTTTTTATATTTTTGTTTGATCTCATTTGCCAATTTAAATCCATCTACCATTATGGATTCTCCACCTTTAGCATCATACTTACAACAAAGCAGTAATTGTAAACCTGGAGCATCATTACTATATGTAGAGTCTGTATGTGGTCTCAGTTCTTGGTTTGAATATGCACTGTCTGCTTTTTTATTATTTGATTCAAAAGTCCACAATCCTCCAAAAATTGAATTTCTGACATAACCTATTTTTTTAGCTATATATTCAACAGAGTTTAAATTCTTTGAACAATTTCTTACAACTGCAAAACCGTATATGTTGATTTTTTTTAATAAATTTTTAAATCCAACTCTAGTTTTTAATTGTTTATAGTTTATGAAAATTTGATTTTTTATGTCTTTATCTTTCCAAAATTGAGTATCACTTTTAGTTTCTTCTTTTTTTAAAGAATTTTTTTTTAAAAATTCATATGAATATTTAGTTGGTTTATTTTCATCAGACCATAATATTTCAATGAATTTCCCTTTTTTTAATAATTTTGCTTTTTTGACTTTGATATTAATGTCTAAATTTGCGGTATAAGTTATTCTTTGATTGGTTTTAAAATCCCAGTTTTCTTTATTTTTAATATGATCTCTTAACCAAATATTAGGAAATGTTTCAAACTTATTGTTATTAAAGTAAAATACAGTTTTATTATTTAAAAGTTTAAAATTTTTAATCATTGCTTAGCTAATTTGTAGGCAAAGTTTTTACCAAGGTTATTTTTTAATTCATTATTAAATCTTGAACCCTCAGCACCGTCAATTATTCTATGATCGTAAGAGAGAGATAAAGGCAACATTGTTCTAGGTTTAAATTGTCCATCAATATAAACAGGTTTAATATAAGTCCTTCCAATTCCTAAAATAGCAACTTCAGGATAATTTATTATAGGAGTAAAATAAGTTCCTCCAATGCCGCCTAGGCTTGTTATAGTTATGGATCCTCCATAAAACTCTTTTTTATCTATCTTCAAATTTCGGCAATCATCACTAACTTTTTTTAGATCCTTGCTTATTTGATCTATATTCTTTTGATTAGCATTTCTTATTTTTGGCACCATTAAACCATTGGGAGTATCAACTGCAATTCCTACATGGAAGTATTTTTTTAATGTTATTTTTCCATTTTCAATATTGTCAATAGAACTATTAAATCTTGGAAAAACTTTCAAAGCTTCCACAACTGCCTTTATAATAAATGCCAATGGAGTAATTTTCTTTTTTTCTCCAGTAAAAGTATCAGTCAAATTTTGTCTAAATTCTTCTAACTCAGTGATATCTGCTTCATCACAACTAGTAACATGCGGTATTGTTTGCCAAGAATTTGATAAATGTGGAGCAGCAATTCTTTTAATTCTTGGTATATCTTGAATTTCTACATCTCCAAAATCAGCGTGATCATATTCTGAGGGCTTTATAGATGGAGCCTTCTTTTCTTCTTGAGGTTTATTAAAATTAGAAGATACGAATTTTTTTATATCCTCCTCTATAATTCTTCCTGATCTTTGTGATCCAGTAATATTATTAATATCAACACCAAGTTCTCTTGCAAATTTTCTAGTTTTTGGGCTAGCAAGTGCTTTGCTTGATTTGAATACACTAACTCTATTATTTTTTAATATTTCTTTTGGTTTTGAAATTACTTTTTCGGGTGGTTTTTGTATAATAGTTTCTTCTTTAATCTCTTTGACCTCTTCTTCAATTTGCTCATCTGGTTTTTCTTCTTCTGAACCAATTATTAGTATTGATGAACCCTCCGAAACCTTATCACCAACTTTTAAATTAACTTTTTTAACACTACCTGAGTATGGGCTTGGGATCTCAACACTTGATTTATCGCTTTCTATTGTAATTATTGGATCATCTTTATTAATATTTGATCCTGCTTCTATTAATACCTCAATTACTTCAACATCTTTAAAATCGCCAATGTTAGGAACTAATACTTCTTTCTCGCTCATTATAATTTTGCGGGCATAGGCTTATCTTTATCAATTTTATATTTTTTAATTGCATCTACCGCATGTTTAGAAGCAATTAATTGTTCATTAGATAAAATGCTTAAGCCATATGCAACTATATGCTCTTTATCGACTTCAAAAAATTTTCTTAGATTTTTTCTTGTATCACTTCTACCAAATCCATCTGTACCCAATGAATAAAAACTTTTATTTATGTAAGGTCTTATTTGGTCAGAATTCATTCTCATGTAATCTGAAGCTGCTAAAATAGGACCTTCGGTTTTTCCAAGGCATTTTTCAACGTAAGAGATTTTTTTTTCTCCTCCTGGATTAAGCAAATTATGCCTTTCTGTTTCAAGTCCATCTCTTCTTAATTCATTAAAACTGGTAACACTCCATACTTCACTATCAACTTGATATTCATTTTGTAAAATTTCTGCTGCATCCATCATTTCTCTTAAAATTGTTCCTGAACCCAATAATTGAATCTTATTTTTTTTATTCTTGTTGAAATCTTTTATTTTATACATCCCTTTTAATATGCCTTCTTCACAATCTTTAGGCATCTCTGGATGAGAATAATTTTCATTCATTGTTGTAATGTAGTAAAAAATATTTTCATGTTTTTCATGCATTCTTCTTAAACCTTCTTTAAAAATTGTAGCTAATTCATAATGAAAGGTTGGATCATAAGAAACACAATTTGGAATTGTTGATGCTAATAAATGACTATGACCATCTTGGTGTTGAAGGCCTTCTCCAGCCAAAGTTGTTCTTCCAGCTGTAGCTCCAATTAGAAATCCTCTTGTTTGACTATCTCCAGCTGCCCACGCAAAATCGCCAGTTCTTTGAAAACCAAACATAGAATAAAAAAGATAAATTGGTATCATTTCTATATCATGATTTGAATACGATGTTCCTGCAGCTATCCATGATGCCATGGATCCAGCCTCATTTATTCCTTCCTCTAAAACTTGACCACTTTTCTCTTCCTTGTAAGAGCTTAATTGAGCTGAGTCCTCTGGCTCATATTTTTGACCTTCGTGCGCATATATACCTATTTTTTGGAAAAAACCTTCCATACCAAATGTTCTTGCTTCATCAGGGATTATTGGAACAAGTCTCGGAGCAACATTTTTATCTCTTAACAAATTAGTCAACATCCTAACAAGTGCCATAGTAGTTGACATTTCTTTTTCACCAGTTGATTTTTTCATAAAGTCAAAAATATCATTACTTGGTGTTTTGATTGGTTTCGAAAAAGATGATCTCTCGGGAATATATCCTCCTAAAGCTAATCTTCTTTTTTTTAAGTATTTTATTTCCTCTGAATTTTCATCAGGTCTAAAGTATTCTATATTTTTGACTTGTTCATCTGTTAATGGAACATCAAATCTATCTCTGTAATAAAGTAAATCATCTACACCTAATTTTTTTTGCTGATGGGTTGTATTTATACTTTCACCAGATTTTCCCATACCATATCCTTTAATTGTTTTAGCTAATATGACTGTTGGTCTGTCTTTTGTATTAACAGCTTTATGATAAGCAGCATAAACTTTATGTGGGTCATGACCACCTCTATTTAATTTCCAAATATCGCTATCCGTATAACTTGCAACTAGATTTTTAAGTTCAGGGTATTTCCCAAAAAAGTTATCTCTAACGTATAAACCACCTTTTGCTTTAAAGGCTTGGTATTCTCCATCGACTGCTTCGTTCATTCTTTTTACAAGTAAACCGGATTTATCATTTGCAAGTAAAGTATCCCAATATGACCCCCAAATGACTTTAATTACATTCCAGCCAGCTCCTCTAAAAATTCCCTCTAATTCTTGAATAATTTTACCATTGCCTCTTACTGGACCATCTAATCTTTGTAGGTTGCAGTTCACGACATAAATCAAGTTATCTAACTTTTCTCTTGCTGCTAAACCAATAGATCCTAGAGCTTCTGGCTCGTCTATTTCACCATCTCCTAAGAAAGACCAAACTTTTCTATTCTCATCTTTTATTAATTTTCTATTAATAAGATATTTCATAAATCTAGCCTGATAGGTTGCCATCATTGGTCCAAGACCCATAGAAACAGTTGGAAACTGCCAAAACTTAGGCATCAGCCATGGATGGGGATAAGATGATAAACCTCCAGGGTAAACTTCTTGTCTGAATCTATCTAATTGCTTTTCTTCAAGTCTTCCTTCCAAAAAAGCTCTAGCGTAAATTCCTGGCGCTGAATGTCCTTGGAAATAAATTAAATCTCCACCAAATTTGTTGCTTTTAGCTCTCCAAAAATGATTCATACCTATATCATAAAGAGTTGCTGCTGAAGCAAATGTCCCAATGTGACCTCCTAACGAAGGATCTCTCATGTTGGCTCTGACAACCATCACTGCTGAATTCCATCGAATTAATGCTCTGATTTTTCTTTCAATATTTTGATCGCCTGGAGATTTTATCTCTTCATCTGCTGGTATAGTGTTTATGTATGGTGTATTTTGTGTGTAGGGTATATTCGATCCCTCTTTATATGCCTGATCAATTAATTGTTTAATTAAAAAATGAGCTCTCTCAGGTCCTTCAGAATGTACTACAGCAGACAAAGATTCTAACCATTCTTTTGTCTCTTGAGGATCAATATCATTATTATTTTCAACTATTTCTAATCTTTTATTATGTTCTTCTACTTGTGTATTTTCTACTTTGATCTCTTTATGTGCACTAGTATCTAAATCAGAATTATTATATCCATTAGAATCTTCTGCTTCCGCAATTATTTTTTCTGTTGCGGGTGGTATCCTTTCAATAGATTCTTGTTTTTGCTGAGTTCTATTCTCAGAAGATAATGTTAGTATCAAATCTCCTTTAGAAACTTTATCACCAATTTTTATATTAATAGTATCTACAACACCCTCAAAAGTAGATGGTACTTCAACACTTGATTTATCACTTTCTAAAGTTATTACAGGGTCATTTTTAGAGATTTTATCTCCTTCTTTTACAAGAATTTCTATGATTTCTACCTCTTCAAAATCTCCTATATCTGGAACTAGTAATTTTTCACTCATTTAGCTATTTGTATATATATATATTATTTACTTTTAATAGATGTATATTTTTGACCATTATTATAATTTAGTAAAATTAATAATAAATGTTAAAAGAATAGATTATATTTAGCGCCTGTAGCTCAATTGGATAGAGCGCTTGGCTACGGACCAGGAGGTTCTGGGTTCGACTCCTAGCAGGCGCACCAAAAAGAAGGAAAAATGAAAATATCTTTGCAAAAATCTGTAATTTATTTTTTTGCAATAGTGTTAATAATATTATTTTTAATAACTTTAATAATTTAATGAAAAAATTTAAACAAATTAGCGTTAAAAAAGGTTTCATGAGACACAATGGAGGTTTGCTACTAAGAGATATCTCAAAAACTAAATATGAATTTAAAACTAAAATAAAAAAAAACCATCTTAACAGAGCTGGAATAACTCATGGTGGGTATATAGCATCGATTATAGATACTGGGTGTGGATCTGGAGCCCATAGAATTTCGGGTAATCAACCTTGTGTAACTATAACACTTAATATTAACTTTATAGGACCTTCAACAATTGGTGATGAAATTTTTGGATATGTAAAAATTAAAAAAAAAACAAAAAGTATGGTTTTTTTAGAGTGCTATTTAGAATGTAAAGGTAAAATAATTGCATCTGCTACAGGTATTTGGAAAATACTACAACGTAAGTTACCACATGCAGGTCTAAGCTAAATTCTTCTTCTTATATTTAAATAACCAAAGATTGATAAAAGAATGAGAGCAATAGGATAAATTATTTCTTTTTTTGGTCTATTCTGATTTTCAATTTTAAATTCATTAATAATATCTCCCATATCTAAACCAGATTTTTTTGCAATTCCATTCCATTTTAAAGTATCAATTATAGTTTTATTATCTTCTGCAACTAAGCTCATTCCATAATCATCTAAACTGAAATTTTCATCAAAACTATTTTTTTCAATTACAAATAATTTATATCTTTCGCCATACTCTGTGAGTCTTGTAATTTTAATTCTTATCTCTTTATTATAATCAAACTGTTTTTTGTTTATTTCTTCAAAGCTTAAATAGTTATATTTTGGGTAAAATTTATTTAGAATAAATTCTGGAGATAATAATGATATTGAAATTATTAAAAAGATAATTATTTCGTACCATCTCAGTTTATTTATAAACCACCCCTGTGTAGCAGAAGTAAATACTAAAATTCCAATCAATGAGGTTGCTATGACCATTAAGCCATGCCATATACTTTCAATACCAATTAATAATAACTCGCTGTTAAATAAAAATACAATAGGAAGTATTCCTGTTCTCAGACTATACCAAAATGCCTGAGCTCCTGTTTTTAACGGGTCTCCACCAGAAATAGCAGCTGCTGCGTAAGATGCTAAGCCAACTGGAGGCGTTACGTCTGCCATAAGGCCAAAATAGAATACGAATAAATGAACCGCAATTAAAGGAAAAATAAATCCTGATGCATTTCCAACATCTACAAGAACAGTTGCCATTAAAGATGCTACAACAACGTAGTTTGCCGTAGTTGGTAAACCCATACCCAATAGTAAACACAAAATAATAGTTAAAAATAAAAGAATAATAACATTATCTTTAGCAATCGACTCGATTACAATTATTAAATTAGTACTCAAACCTGTAGATCCAACTGCACCAACTATAATACCTGCTGTTGCAATTGCTATTCCAACACTAACCATATTCAAGGCACCCTTTTCGAAACCAACAACAGTTTGGTTGTACCAATATATTAAAGCATTCTTAAAGTTCTTTTCTTTAAAAATTTTATTTAAAAGATTGACTATAATTAGAGTTATTGTGGCAAAAAAAATAGAGTATGAAGCTGTAAGCCTCATATAAACTAGTAGATATATAAGAACAAATATTGGAACTAAAAAATGTATTCCTTCTAAAAATGTTTTTTTCAATTTTGGAATATCGTTTTCATCCATACCTTTCAAATTTAATTTAAGTGCTTCAAGGTGAGATATATAAAATAGTGCAATGTAAGAAATTATAGCTGGTAAAAAAGCGTGTTTGACAACTTCAAAATATGTAACACCAATAAAACTTGCCATCACAAAAGCTGCTGCTCCCATAACTGGAGGCATTATTTGACCATTAACTGATGAAGATACTTCGATTGCACCCGCTTTTTCTTTTGAAAAGCCTGTCTTTTTCATAATTGGAATTGTAAATGTTCCAGTTGTAACTGTATTAGCAATTGATGATCCTGAGATTAATCCTGTCATACCAGATCCAAGAATAGCTGCCTTAGCAGGACCACCTCGCATTTTTCCAACCATTGCAAAAGCTAAATCCAAAAAATATTTACCCCCTCCAGCAGTTTCTAAAAGTGCTCCAAAAAGTACAAAGAGAAATATGAAATCTACAGAAACACCTATCGGAATTCCGAAAATAGCTTCTTGATCAAACCATTGAAAACCAACTAACCTTTTTAATGATAATCCACCATGAGAAATTATGTCTGGTGCATATTGCCCAAAATAAGAAAATAACAAAAAACAAACTGCAATAACAACTAATGGGACACCTATTACTCTGCGTGTAGCCTCTAGAAGAATTAATATTCCAATTATTCCGAGTATTAACTCAATTGGAATAGTAAAATTATCGGAAAGATTTATTTTAAGTAATATTCCACCCCTATCTACTAATTGATCATAAAAAACATAAATATAAAAACAACAAATTGCACCTGTTATTGCAATTAATATATCTATAAAATTTACTTTTTTACCCCTTGCATATGGAAATATTAAAAAAGCAAGTAAAAGTGCAAAGCCAAGATGAATTGCTCTAGCTGGTAAACCTTTAAACATTCCAAAATTTAACCAAAATGGAAATGGAGAAGCATACCAAAGCTGAAATAAAGACCAGGTTATTGCAATAATAGCAACTAACTTTAAATGAAAACCTGTTAGGTTTCTTGTGGGGGAAAGATCTTCTTTAATCTTATTTTCAATTTTTTTATCTATGTCTGCTGACATTCAGCTTAATATATAAAAAAAAAGGCCCAATAGATATATTGGGCCTAAATTTTTATATAGATTTAATTACATTAAACCAGCTTCTTTATAATATTTAACAGCTCCAGGATGAAGTGGTGCTGATAAACCATCAGCTATCATATTTTTTTTCTCTAAAGGAGCGAAAGCTGGATGTTGTTTTCTAAAATCATCAAAATTTTCAAAAACAGCTTTTGTAACCTGATAAACTAAATCCTCAGAAACATCCATACTTGTTACTACAGTAGCTTTAACACCAAATGTAGTTACATCTTTTTTCTGTTTAGTATAAGTACCTTTTGGAATTGTTGCAGATGCATAATAATCAGCTCCACTAATAATTCCATCAATTACATCTCCTGTTAAATTGATTGGCATTGCTTTAGCTGCACATGTTGCCGCTTGTTCCATTGCCCCATTTGGAAAACCTACTGAATATCCAAACGCATCAATTTTACCATCACATAGAGCTTTTACTTGCTCTGAAGATGTTAGCTCAGTAACTGATTTAAAGAAGCTGTTGTCAACTCCCATAGCTTTCATCAATTCTTCCATAGTTCCTCTTTGACCAGAACCTGGATTTCCAATGTTTACTACTTTTCCTTTGAGACCCATAAAATCTTTGACTTTTGCTTTTTTTCTAGCCCAGATTTGAAATGGCTCATTATGTACTGAGAAAACAGCTCTTAAATTTTTGAATTGTTTCCCTTCCCATTTGCTTGATCCATTGTAAGCATGATATTGCCAGTCAGATTGTGCTACACCAAATTGAAACTCACCATCTTTTATTTGTCCGATGTTATAATTTGAGCCTCCAGTTGAAGGAGCGGTACATCTGTAAGCTTTATCTTTCATACCTTTTTTTCTACCATGTTCAGCACTAATTGCTGATTTGTGTAACATTTTACAAATAGCGTTTCCTGTCTGAAAATAAACTCCAGTTGGTCCTCCTGTGCCTATTGTAAAAAACTCTGCTGATTTTGCTATTGATCCGAATGAAAATATAGCAGCAAAAATAATCAGAGAGCTTGATATTGTTGATAATATTTTTTTCATATACCCTCTCTAAAGTTTTAAAATCGAATCTAACTATTTATTACTACGAGTGTCTAGTAAATTCAGTTAATATAAGTATTGTTAATTAAGGAATTTTTTAACTGATTATTATTTTTCAACCCAAGATTTTAATTTATTTACTCCTTCTACAACCTTAGGGGCGTACAATTTAATTAACTCATCATTAATATCAGTTTTTTCACTAATATTTTTCATAAATATATCGCCGTCAAAATCTGTAAAACTTAGACGAACAATCATCCTTTTTTCATCAAATCCAAAGTCACTTCCTGGAAGTAAAGCAATATTTAAATTAGTTAAAATTTCATCACACATGATTGAAGAATTATTAAATTTCTTGTTCAAAAATTCAGGCATCAAATAAAAGCCACCCATGGGTTTGTTCATAATAATATTATTAGATTTTAAATTTCTATATACGTATTCTCCAACGGCTTTAAGAATTTTTTTTGATTTTAAGATATATTCATCATGGTTAGCATTAAAAGCAGATATTGCAGCAAACTGTATTGGTGAACTTACGGCGGAAAATGTTTCACTTACTAAAACTTTCATAGATTTAAGTAATTCAATTTTTTTCTTTGGTATTATAAAGTACCCAAGTCTCCATCCTCCAGCGCCACACCATTTACTAAGTCCGTTACTTATTACGACATTATCAGGGCAGTGTTCGAAAATAGAAATATAATTTTCATCAAATGTTAATTCAGAATAAATTTCATCTGATAAAACTAAAATATTATGCTTTTTTACTATTAAAGAAATTTCTTTTAAATTTTCGCATACTTGTCCTGATGGATTATTTGGAGAATTAAGAAATAAAAGATATTTTTTATCTGGATTTTTCAAAACAATTTTTTCTATTTCTTGAGCTTTAGGAAACCAATTATTTTCAGCAGATGTTTGTATCCAATTATAGTTATTTTTAGCTATTATTGATTGTGGCTTATAAGATACCCAACTTGGAGCTGGCAACAAAACTTCGCCTTCAAATGCTAAATGCATCAAGAACATAAGCTCTTTGGAACCAGGACCTATTATGACTTGATCTGAGTCAAAATTATAATTTTTCTTTTTTGACTCATATTTTGCGATTGAATCTCTTAATTTATCTAATCCTTGGATAGGTAAATAACTTTTTTGATGTGCATTTTTTTTTAATTCTTCAACAATAGTAATTGGAACTGGAAATGGTGATTGTCCAAATCCAAACTTAATAATATTTTTTCCTTCAATTTCAATAACTTTAGATTTTTCATTTATTTTTAGTGTTGCTGATAAACTTAAATTTTTGATTGTATCTTTGATCATTAAGATTTTAATTCAATAAGATTTTTATATTCATTTAAAGCAGATGGATTGGATAATGCTTCAATATTATTTATTTTGTTGCCATCTATTATATTTTTAACAGCTACCTCTACAATTTTACCATTCTTAGTTCTGGGAATATCATTTACTGCAATTATTTTAGCAGGTACATGTCTTGGAGAAGCTTCATATCTAATTGTTGTTTTTAATTTCGAAATTAATTTTTCATCTAATCTATTATTTTTTGATAATATTACAAAAAGTATTATTCTTACATCATTATCCCAAGATTGACCTACTACGATAGACTCTTTTACTTCTTTAAATTTTTCTACAACAGAATAAATTTCAGCTGTGCCAAGTCTAACACCGCCTGGGTTTAATGTTGCATCAGATCTTCCATAAATAATATAAGACCCATTATTCTTTCTCTCGGCATAATCACCATGATGCCAAATATTTTTAAATTTTGAAAAATAAGCTTTTTTATATTTAACTTTTCCAGGATCATTCCAAAATTTCAAAGGCATTGATGGAAAAGGGTTTCTGCAAACTAATTCTCCTTTTTTATTTAAAATTGATTTACCTTTTTCAGAAAACACTGCTGTATCCATGCCAAGACCATTGTTTTGTATTTCACCACTATTTACGCTTGAATAAATGTTTCCATTTACAAAACAGGAGACAATATCTGTTCCTCCAGAAATAGATTCTAAATGAACATTTTTTTTTATATTTTTGTAAACAAATTCAAAACCATCTTTAGAAAGTGGAGATCCTGTAGAACAAATCGTTTTTAAAAACTTGAGTTTTATTTTTTCTTTTACCTTAACATTCTGTTTAATAAGTTGATCAATATATTTCGCACTTATACCAAATAGAGTAACTTTCTCCTTATTTGCAATTTTTAACAATAACTCTGGAGATTTATGCATAGGAAAACCATCAAATAGCAATATTGATGCTTTAGATGCTAGGGCTGTAACAAGCCAATTCCACATCATCCATCCACAAGTTGTAAAGTAAAATACATTATCATTTGGTTTTATATTGCAATGTAATTGATGCTCTTTCAAATGTTGCAATAAAACACCACCAGATCTATGGCAAATACATTTTGGTTTACCTGTAGTGCCGCTTGAGTATAAAATTGCTAATTCGTGGTCAAAATTAAATTTTTTTAATTTATTTCTGCTTATTTCAAGTTTTTTAATCTCAGTGAAATTATAAATTTTTATATTTTTAATTTTGTTAAATTTTTTTAATTTTTTTCCAGGGTAATTTAAAATTAATACTGATTTTATACTTTTTATTTTTTTTAATATTTTAGGCAATCTCTCAATAATATTTATTTCCTTTCCGTTATAATAATATTTATCAGTAATAACTAGTAATTTAGGTTTAATTTGGGAAAAACGTTCGATAACACCAGGTACACCAAAATCAGGTGAGCACGAGCTCCAGATTGATCCTATAGCGCTAGCACCTAAGAAACACTCAACTGTTTCTATCTGATTTGGAGTATATGCTGCTATCCTATCCTTTTCAGAAATATTTATTTTTTTGTAAAATGTAATTATTTTTTTTACATCTATATTAAGTTCTTTCCAGGATTTTTGCTCTCTGTAACCATTTTCACTAACAAATGTGATAGCTTTTTGATTGGAATTTTTAGCTAAAAGATTTTCTGCAAAATTTAATTTTGAATTAACAAAAAACTTACTATTAATAAGGTCCTTTGTTAGTTTAAATTTATTAGTTTTTTTACCTACAACTTCAAAATATTCCCAGATTGAATTCCAAAAATCTTTTGGATTTTTTACACTCCAATTTAACAACTTTTTATAATTTCTTGAAAAATTATATTTATAATATTTTGAAATAAATTTCTCATAAGCAAATAAATTTGAATTATTTATAAGTTCTTTAGACGGTTCCCAAAGTTTTTTTGGCATTAAATATTTATATTTATATTGTAAAATTTATGCTAACCTTAGATGATATAAATTGAAAATGAGAACTTTTTCCTATCTGATTCGGACTAGTTTTAGTCTATTTTTGTTCTTTTTGAGTAACAAAATATAGTAGGCTTAAAAAAGATCATACTAAAAGTAGATATGCCAAAAAATAAGATCACAGCAGTCCTTGGGCCTACAAATACTGGTAAAACTTTTTTAGCTATAGAAACAATGCTTGCGTTCGATTCTGGAATGATAGGGTTTCCCCTAAGACTTTTAGCAAGAGAGGTATATGACAAGATTATAGAAAAGGTAGATGTGTCTCAAGTTGCTCTTATTACTGGTGAAGAAAAAATTATACCAATTAATGCAAAGTATTTTTTGTGCACGGTAGAATCTATGCCTATAGATAAAGTTTTAGACTTTGTGGGTATAGATGAAATTCAAATGTGTTCAGATCATGAGCGAGGTCATATTTTTACCGACAGATTACTAAATCTTAGAGGTGAGAAATTAACAATGCTAATGGGCTCCAATACAATAAAAGGTATAATTCAAAAGCTTGATGATGATATTGAGTTTATAAATAAACAAAGATTGTCAAAACTGTCATTTGGTGGGCACAAAAAAATTTCAAGAATTGAGAGAAAAAGTGCTGTAATCGCTTTTTCTACAGAAGAAGTATATGCAATTGCAGAACTTATAAGAAGACAGAAAGGTGGAGCAGCAATTGTTATGGGATCTCTCAGTCCAAAGACTAGAAATGCACAAGTAAGTTTATATCAATCAGGAGATGTTGATTATCTAGTTGCTACTGATGCAATTGGAATGGGAATAAATATGGATTTGGACCATATTTATTTTTCAAATATAAAAAAATTTGACGGAAAAAAAATAAGAAGGTTGAAAATCTCTGAAATAGGACAAATTTCAGGAAGAGCTGGCCGATATTTGAATGATGGTAGCTTTGGTATTACTGGAGATTGTGATGAAATTAATCCAGAAGAAATTGAATTTTTAGAAAACCATAATTTTCCAGAAATACAAAATATATTCTGGAGAAATTCTAATCTAGATTTTAAAAATAAAGAAACCCTTTTAAAATCATTAGATGAAAAGCCCAATAAAGATTGGTTGAGAAGAGTAGGTGAATGTGAAGATGAGAAAGTTTTAAAATATTTTTTAAAAGAAAATAACAGTGATATTGAAGACAATACACACATTTTGAAAATTCTCTGGGAATGCTGTCAAATTCCTGACTTCGTCAAAAAAACTTACGGTCATCATTTAGAGGTTATAAATAAGGTATTTAACTTTTTGACAAGTGCAGATCAAAAAATACCAAATTATTATATGAAAAAACAGCTTTCTATGCTTGATAAACTCGATGGAAATGTAGACTCGATATCAAATAGAATATCAAATGTTAGGACATGGTCATATGTTTCAAACAAGTCAAATTGGGTTGAAAACCAAGATTATTGGATTGAAAGAACTAAAAACTTAGAAGATAAATTATCAGATAGACTGCATGATGAATTAACAAAAACATTCATTGATAAAAGAGCAAGTGTTCTGGCAAGAGGCTTGAAACAAGATATAGAGTTAAAAACTGAAATTATAGAAAAAGAAAGGGTGATGATTAATAATCAATATATTGGGAATCTAATGGGATTAAAGTTAAAATTGGATTTAAAAGTTGATGCATTAGATGCTGATGTAAAATCTTTAAAAAAAGCTGCAAGACAAAATGTAGGTCCAGAAATAATTAATCGAATTGAACAAATAATAAAAACGGGTCTTATCGAATTGAAAGATGATTTTAAAATTTATTGGTATAATGATCCTATAGCTAAATTGACTGCTGGATCAGATTATCTTAAACCAAAAATTGATTTAATTATTGATGAAATGATTGAGAATGATGAAAGAAATAAATTAAATGAATATTTAAGTAAGTGGATAAGTATAAAAATTGAAACTGAGCTTAATAGTCTAATCGAACTTAAAAATATTAGAGACGAAAATCCTGGGCTTAGAGCTCTAGCCTACAGACTCTATGAAAATAATGGAGTAATTAAGAGGGCAAATATCTCTGAATATTTAAAAAAAATTACTCAAGATGACAGAAAAAAATTAAGAAGTTTGGGGGTAAAGTTTGGTCGATATCACATTTTTTTGTTTAAATTATTTAAACCAAGTTCAGTTTCATTAAGAATATTACTATGGAAGAGTTTTAATAAAAAGTTTCTAACTTTATCTCCTCCAACCTTTGGATTAAATTTTTTAGATGGAATGAGGTCTGCAAATAAAGATTTTATGTTACTTTGTGGTTTTGAAAAATTTGATGATATTTATGTTAGAATAGATATACTTGAAAGACTTTTTTTACTCATTTTTAATTCTGAAAAAGATGATAAGAGAGAAATAAAAGTAGTTCCAGAAATGCTAAACTTACTTGGTTGCTCAAAAGAAAACTTTAAAAGGTTATTAAAAAAAATGAATTATAAAATATATGACAAAGAAAACGAACTTTTCATAAAATATTTACCTTTAAAGAAGAATATTTCAAAAAAACAAGACAAAAAAGACTATTCTAATAATCCTTTCAGTGTATTAAACCAATTAAACTTAAAATAATGTTTAATTTATTTTCGAAAGAAAAAGAAAAAAGAAAAGATGAAAGTCATTTATCTTTAATTAGTGTGGCTGCACTTTTAATTCATTCAGCAAAAATTGATGAAAATTATTCAGAAAAAGAGAAAATTATTATAAGAAAAGCTATGATAGAAATGGGCGCAGATCAAAACCATTTAGATAAAATATTAAAAGATGCCGAGATTAGGGAAAAAGACTCAAATCAAATCCTAGAATTTACTAAAGAAGTTAAAAATAAAAATATAGAGGAAAAAAAGATCGTCATAGAAGCTTTGTGGACTATAATTTATTCAGATGAAAAGGCTGATATGTATGAAACCAATTTAATGAGAAGATTATCTGGGCTTCTTTACCTTGATGCAAAAGTAGTTGGAGATATAAAAGAAAAAATAAGATCAAATCAATGACATATATAGTCAATGACAAATGTATAAAATGTAAACATACGACTTGTGTTGATGTTTGTCCCGTTGATTGTTTTTACGAGGGCAAAAATATGCTTGTAATTAAACCTGATGAGTGTATAGATTGTGGCGTTTGTGAGCCTGAATGTCCTATAGATGCTATTGTAGCTGATACTGAGGAAGGTACTGAAAAGTGGCTAGATCTGAATAAAAAATATTCTGAAATTTGGCCAAATATTTCTAAAAGAAAAGAACCTTTAAAGGATCACGAAAAATATAAAAATGAAGAAAATAAGTTTGATAAATACTTTGAAGAAAACCTTTAAAACAAAAAAAACAGCGATTAAAAAAAAAAATTCAAAGAATTTAGTTAAACAAAAAAAAACTAAGACGAAGTCCAAAGTTAAAAAAACTAAAATTTCAGAAAAAATAAAACAAACGAAAGTAAGAAAAAAAACATCTAAATTAATTTCAAAAGCGAATACAGTTAAGGCTGGTAATAAAGAAAATGTTGATACAAACTCAAATTTACTTCGTATTCCAAAAAGTAATGAGCAAAAACCTGAAATAAAGAAAGTAAAAAAACAAGAAACAGAAAAAAAAGAGTATAAAATAAAAGATTTTGTTGTTTATCCAAAGCATGGTGTTGGACAAATAACAGAATTTAAAAAAATGAATATTGGAGGAATAGATATAGAGGCATACATTTTAAAGTTCGAGAAAGATAAAGCTAACGGCATGGTTCCAGTCAATAAACAATCCCATCTAAGGCCATTAGCAACAATAAACCAAGTTAATAAATGTATCAGTATTTTAAAAGGTAAACCAAAAATTAAAAGAAGTATGTGGAGTAGAAGAGCACAAGAGTATGAAGCTAAAATTTCGTCTGGTAAGATATACGAATTAGCAGAAGTTGTAAGGGATTTAAATAAAGGTGATGATTTGATGGTTGATCAATCTTATAGTGAAAGACAACTTTTTGAAAAAGCTTATGATAGAATACTCACAGAGTTCCAAATTGTATTAAACCTAAATTTAGCTGATACACAAAAAAAATTAGATAAAGCTTTAAAAAGAAATTTAGAGAAACAAATTCAAAAAATTGAAAACAAACCAGCTGAAGACATTGTTACAGAGGAAGCAGCTAAATAAAAAAAACGCTCCTCACGCAAGCGCCATGAGAAGCGTTATTTAATAAAAAGAATACTAAACTATTTTCTTCTTTTCTTCTTAGCTTTTTTCTTAGCTTTTTTCTTAGTTTTCTTTTTAGCAGCTTTTTTTCTTCTTTTAGCCATCTTTAGCTCCCTTTTTTTAATTACGAATCTTTTTGATTCGTTTAATTACCTTTTTGTATTTTTTTTGAATAGTTATGTCAATTACATAATTTTTTGTTTTTTTTTAATTTTTTTTTCAAAAAATAAAAAAAATTAATAATTAAAAAAAGTTAAGTAAAATAGGGTTTATTAAACAAATTTTTTTAATTGATATAAAGATTTTCAAAATTATTTTTGTATTTATTTATAATTTTATATCTTTTTAACTTTAATGTTGGAGTTAACATTCCATTTTCAATTGAAAATTTTTCATTTATTAAAAAAAACTTTTTAATGTTTTCTATTTTCGAAAGATTATTATTTAATTTATTTAATGCATTGTTAATTTCATCATTTGTAATGTTAATAAATTCATCATTTAAAACTAATAATGCTACCAAATAAGGTTTATTGTCTCCATACACTACAGCTTGATCAATAAATTCTAGATTTACTAATTCATTTTCAATTTTTAGTGGAGAAATGTTATCCCCTCCAGGAGTAATGAGAATATCTTTTTTTCTATCAGTAATTTTTAAAAAGTTATTTTCAAATACTCCAATATCTCCTGTATGAAGCCAGCCATCTTTTAAGACTTTTTCGGTCTCTTCTTTATTATTCCAATAGCCCAGCATTACATTTTCACCTTTTACCAATATTTCACCATCCTCGGCTATTTTTACTGCATTTCCCTTAAATGGTGGGCCAACAGTATCTATTCTAATATCATCTATTGGATTACAGCTTACCACTGGAGATGTTTCTGTTAAACCGTAACCTTGCAGAGTTGGTAAACCAATAGCATTAAGAAAATATCCAACTTCTTTATCTAATGCACCTCCTCCAGAAACAAATGTTTTAAGCGATCCACCAAATTGTGATTTTATTTTTTTTCTTACTAATTTCTCTAAGATTCTATCTTGTATTTTTTCAAAAATAGTTAAATTTTCTTTTTTTATTTTTTTTAGACCTAATTCTAACATTCTAAATATTAAGTTTTTTTTTAATCCTGTAGCTTTTTTAAAACTTACATTAATTTTTTGATAAAGATTTTGATAAAATCTTGGTACAGCTGTCATAATCTCTGGTGAACAATCACCCATATTTTTAACCAATTTATCGATGCTCTCTGCATAAAAAATTCTAGCTGCTACAGTAATTTGTACAAATTGAACAGTGTGCTCGTAAGAATGCGAAAGTGGAAGCCATGTAAGGAACCTGGGCTGTTCTTTAGACAATAACGGTTTTAAAATGTCTATTGCGCCTTCACAATTATTTAAGATGCCTCCATGACTTAAAATTACTCCTTTAGGATTTCCTTGAGTACCTGATGTATAAATTATGCAAGACGGATCTTTTCTTGAGGCCAATGATTTATGAATTGGTATATTTTTTTTATTATTTTGAATTAAATCTTTTAAATTAATATATTCAATTTCTATATTTATTAATTTTTCAAAAGAAAATATTTTTTTTATGAATTTTTTATCCTTAATAATATTTTTCAATTTATTAAATTGTTCGTTATTTGAAACAAAAATTACACTTGGAGTGCAATCATTAAGAATATAATTGTAGTCATTTTCTGCATAAGTTGTGTAAGCTGGAACAGTTATCCCATCTGATAACATTATAGATAAGTCTGTGATAAACCATTCAGGTCTATTTTCAGAAATTAATAAACACCTATCACCTTTTGATATTACTTTTCTTAATTCATTAGAAACTAAACAAATAAAATCATATGTTTCTTGCCACGAATAATTTTTTCTTTTATCACCTAAAGTTGACAATAATATTTCGTCTTTGTTAGTTTGTTGATTAAATTGATCAAAAAACAATTCAGTTAGATTATTAATTTGTTTTAAGTTCATATCTTTTTTGGTGGGCAAAGAGAGAATCGAACTCTCACAGTATTGCTACTATTGGATTTTGAGTCCAACGCGTCTACCAGTTCCGCCATTCGCCCATTTATTTTTAGTTTCATAGAATATAAATAATAGTATTAAAACACTATTTATATTAAAAGAAAATATGTTTAAGGAACTATTTAATAAAACAATTAAACTTGCAGGACACAAAAATTCAAAAAAAATTTTAGGGTTTATATCTTTTATTGAGAGTTTCATATTTCCTATTCCACCAGATGTTCTTATTATTCCAATGACTATTGCAGACAGACAAAAATGGATGAAGATAGCAATTATTGCTACGACAGGTTCCGTCTTAGGTGCATGTTTGGGATATTTCATAGGATATGTTTTTTTCAATGAAATTGGAATTAAGATATTTGAGCTTTACGGCGTAGATAATACTTCATTTTTAAAAGATAAAATTTCATCAGATGGAGGGGTTTTTGCATGGGCAACGTTGCTAGCTATAGCGGGTTTTACACCCATCCCATTTAAATTACTCACAATAACTAGTGGGTTTGTTCAATTTAATATTGTCTATTTTATAATTGTCTCTTTACTAACAAGAGGATCTAGATTTTTTATAATAGCTTTCTTGGTTGGAAATTTTGGTCCAGCTATGAAAACAATAATTGAAAAAAAGCTGCTTAAAGTTTCAATTGTAATCTCAATTGTATTAATAGTTTTTGCTTTTTTAATTTATAAATTTTTACAAAACTTTATGAACTAAAATGAATTTTATTTTAAAAAGAAAAAATATTTATTTATTAATTTTTATATACTCAATTATTGCTATATTATCTGCGATCTACATTGAAAAAATTCTTGGGTATTTGCCTTGTAAATTATGTATTTATCAAAGAATTCCTTTTTTAATAGCGATCTTCATTTGTTTTTTGGGATATAACTATATTAAATCTGATAGAATATTAATTGCTTTAATAATTACATTCGCACTGAGCACTGCTCTTGCAGGATATCATTTTGGTATAGAAAATGGCGTTTTTAGTGAATATGCTGGTTGTACAAACACAAATATAGATATCACGAATAAAGAAAAAATAATTGAGAGTCTTGGAATGGTTAAAAATTGTAAAGATGTAGAGTTTACTATGTTTGGCATATCTTTATCTGGATTGAATTTTTTAACATCTTTACTAATTGTATTATTTTCGCTAAGAGCTCTTGTATATGAAAAAGACTAATAAAAAAAAATTAGAAGAATTTATTAGAGTTGATCACGCAGGTGAAAGAGGTGCGATTAAAATATATGAAGGTCAACTTTTAGCACTGAAAACATTTAAAAAAGATCCTGAACTATTAAAATTAGTAGAAGAAATGAGAGAACATGAGCAAGAACATAGTGATTTTTTTGAAAATGAAATCAGAGAAAGAAATATAAAACCAACTAAATTTTTACCACTATGGGATTTATTAGGAGTTGGTTTAGGTTTCGGCTCAACAATATTGGGAAAAAAGGCAGCAATGCTATGCACAGCCTCTGTTGAGGAAGTAATTGATAAACATTACCAAAGTCAGATAGATCAGTTACAAGATGATGAGAAAAAACTCAGAGAAAAAATTAAAAAATTTAGAGCTGATGAATTAGAACATAAAGATATTGCATACGAGCACGGAGCAACAAAAAGAGGATTATATTCAGTTATGGATAAAATTATTAAAACTGGCTCAAAAATTGCTATAAATATCTCTGAAAAAATTTAACTAGGATCTAATTCCACATCCCAATATAAATAATCCATCCAACTGCTGTGTAGAAAATTAGGAGGAAAATTCTTCCCATTTCTATGAAGATCTTCCGTTGTTGGTTGAAAAGGCCATTGATTTAACTTCATTCCAGAATTTTTTAGCAATCTTCCACCTTTTTTTACATTACAAGCTGAACAAGCAGTAACAACATTTTCCCAATCTGTTTTCCCACCTTTTGATCTTGGAAGAAGATGGTCAAAAGTTAGTTCATCATTACTTCCACAATATTGACAACTAAACTTATCTCGTAGAAATACATTAAATCGTGTGAAATTTGGATTTGAACGAGGCTTTATAAAAGATTTTAATGCAATAACACTTGGTAACTGCATAGAGAATGATGGGCTTCTTATCATTCTATCATAATGACTTACAATTGAGACTCTATCTAAAAATACAGATTTAATAGCGTCTTGCCATGACCACAATGATAAAGGATAATAACTTAATGGTCTATAATCTGCGTTAAGAACTAGAGCTGGACATTTTTCGAGTGAAAGGTTTTCATTGATCATTAAAGTCATAATTATTTAGTATATTATATATTATTATTAATCAATGTAACAAAAAAGTTAAATCTCTTTAAATATCAAAATTATCTTTGATAAATTTTAATGCATTACTTGAAGCTTCTACTGGTATATGATGGTCGCAGTCCTTGATCATTAAGGTTTCTATACTAATATTGTTTCTCGTGAAAAAATCTTTTGCTTCCAATAAATTGTAGGGTGGAACTATTTCGTCCTTTTCACCATGAATTAATAAAGTTTTTGTTTTACAAACCAATCTTAAATTAAGATCCTCTTTATCAATAATCTTTCCAGAAAATCCAACTATACAATTAAAAGGATCTTTAGAAGTTAAGCCCAAGTTTATTGACATCATACACCCCTGACTAAATCCAGATAAACATATCTTTGAATTTTCCAAATTATATTCTGCTTTAACTTCTTCAATGTATTTTCTTAACTTATCTTCAGCTTTTTTTGCTTCATTTAAAATATAATTTTTGTCATTTGTCTCTAAATCAAACCATTGGTAACCAATTGGATTAATTTTGCATGGTTCATGTCCATTCGGACATAAGAATACTGTATTGGTTAAAAACCTTTTCCAATTCAAAGTTAACATGCTTATATCTTTTCCATCTCCACCATATCCATGAAGTAAAATTACTGCATTTTTGATGTCAGAACCATTTTCAGGTTTTATAATTGTTGATTCAAGGCAAAATGTCATAGATAAGTAATTATGTTTTTTTATTTTAAAAAGAAACTAAAATCAAAGCATGATTTCTGAAATATTTGTCAAAATTGCAGCAATTGTTTTGCTTGCAGCTGTAGCTGTAGTCTTAATTCTTGGAATTAGAACTCTTTTTAAAGGAGATGGAGATAAAAAAGCATCTAACAAATTAATGCAGCTTAGAGTTTTACTACAATTTGTTGCTATAATTGTGCTTGTAGCATTAGCTTACTTTTATAAGAATTAATTTAATTCATTTAACCAATTTAAAAATTCATCACTGTTAAAATCTATTGAACCAACAATTCTCGCAAACTCATAACCATCTTTATCAATAAATAGTGTTGTGGGTAGTCCTCTTAATTTTAGATTTTTTGCAATTCCAGCACCATCACCAACAAAAACTTGTAATTCTTCTATGAGCAGGTCATCAAAAAACTTTTGAGATATACTAATATTTTCTCCACCTATATTTATTGGGATAATCTTTAATTTTTTTTCATCCTTAAGTATTTGAAGGTTGTTTAAAGATGGCATTTCCTCTCTACATGGGGCACACCATGTTGCCCAAAAATTCAAAATAATTAATTCAGATTTAAAATCTTTCAAATTAACTTTATTTCCAGCCTCATTTAAAAAGTCAAAAAACTTAATTTTTTGTTTTTTCTCATAAATTATTAGATTTTTTATATTTGGTGCTTCTATTGAATATGAAGAGCTAAATGATATGAAGTAAATAAATATTATTTTAATGGATATAAATTTAAATTTCATAGATTTGTAACTGAATAACATGAGTAAAAATAAAAACAATAAACCAATTTGGAGTACAAGAATTAAGAAAAATGCCTCAAATTTATTTAAGAAAGTTGGTGGTTCATTACCAATAGATAAGAGACTATTTAAAGAAGATATCGAAGGATCAATTGCTCATGTCGAAATGCTTTACAAACAGAAAATTATTAATTTCAGGATAAAAAATAAAATAATTTGGGGATTAAAAAGGATTAAAAATGAAATTGTAAAAAAGAAATTCAATTTTAATTATGATTTAGAGGATATTCACATGAATATAGAAAACAGATTATTTGAACTTATAGGTGATGATGCTGGATACGTTCATACTGCTAGATCTAGAAATGATCAGGTAATTACTGACCTTAAATTATGGTTAAAAGAGGCAACAAAAAAAATAATAATTTTATTAGATAATACAAATTCAAATATTCTTAATCTTGCACAAAAAAATATCAGAACAATTATGCCAGGATTTACACATTTAAAAAATGCACAACCATTATCTTTGGCACATTATCTATTAGCATATGTTGAAATGTTTAAGAGAGATAAAAAAAAATTTAAGAATAATTTAGAGTTTTTAGATGAAAATCCTTTAGGTGTAGGAGCTTTATCTGGTACTTCTTTTAAAATTGACAGAAATTACACCACAAAAAAACTTAAATTTAAAAAACCAACAAACAATTCTGTTGATACTATATCTGATAGAGATTTTGTATTAGACTTTTTGTATTCTTCTCTAGCTTGCTCATTACACATTTCTAGAATTGCTGAAGAACTCATAATTTGGAATTCTGATGCATTCAATATGATAACTTTAAATGATAAATTAGTTACAGGTTCTTCGATAATGCCACAAAAAAAGAATCCTGACCCATTGGAATATTTGAGAGGTAAAACTGGAATATTTATTGGAAATATCAATTCTATGATTTCAATATTAAAAGGTTTACCTTTATCATATTTTAAAGATTTACAGGATGATAAAGAAATTGTTTTTAAAACAAATGATCAATTAAAAATATCACTATCATTGTTGAATGATGTAATAAAAAATTTGATAATAAATAAAAAAAGTATGCTATCCCTAGCAGGAAAAGGATTTACTACAGCTACTGATTTATCTGATTACATTGTAAGAGAACTTGGATACCCATTTAGAAAGGCGTACATACAAACAGCAAAAATAATTAATTTAGCAGAAAAAAAAAATAAAAAACTTCACGAACTAGAATTGAAAGAAATAAATCAAATTGAACCAAAACTAACATTAAATGTTTATAAAATACTTAATCTAGAAAATTCAATTAATTCTAAAAAATCATATGGCGGAACTTCTTTTGAGAATATCAAGAAAATGATAAAAAAAGCAAAAAAATGGCAAAAAAAATTTTAATAATTATACTTTGTTTATATTTTATAGCTGCTTGTGGACGTAAAGGTGATCCAGAATATAAATCTGAATTAACTAAGAATATTCAAAAAGTATTATGAGATATATAAACAATAAATTTTTTATTGAAGGAAAAGACATAAGGAGTCTAACAAAAAAATTTAAAACGCCTCTATACTGCTACTCTTATAAAAGTTTAAGAGTAAATATAGAGAATTTTAAAAAAGCTTTTAAGGAAATTAGACCTTTAATTTGTTTCTCTGTGAAATCCAATTCTAATATTTCATTATTAAAAGAAATAAAAAAACTTGGCCTTGGAGCAGATGTGGTTTCAAAAGGTGAATTATATGCATCACTTAAGGCTGGTATTAATAAAAACAAAATAGTTTTCTCTGGAGTTGGTAAAACAAAAAATGAAATTGAGTATGCAATAAAGCAAAAAATATTATTAATAAATTCTGAATCTTTGAGTGAGGTTTTGGCAATTGAAGCGGCTGCAAAAAAACTAAATAAAGTTGTTGACATAGGACTAAGATTAAATCCAGATACTGATGCCGAAACATTGAAACAAATTTCAACTGGTAAAAGTGAAAATAAATTTGGTGTAGATAAAAAGACTTTTGTAAAAATTATTAATTTGATGAAACAATCAAAATTTATAAATATTAAATGCTTAAGCGTTCATATCGGTAGTCAAATCTTAAACCACAAACCCTACGAAAAAATGCTAAATGTTCTTGATAAACTTTTAAAAAATTTAGATTATAAATTTGAATTTATTGATTTAGGTGGTGGGATGGGAATTAATTATGACAATGAAACGAAAAAACTTAATTATACAAAATATAAAAAATTAATAATTAAATTTAAAAATAAATATAATTGCAAAATAATTTTTGAACCTGGAAGATCTATAATTGGAAATGTTGGTATACTTGCAACTAAAGTAATTTATTTAAAACATAACAAATCAAAAACATTTGTAATATTGGATGCGGCAATGAATGATTTGATAAGACCAGCTTTGTATAATGCAAAACATAGGATAGTTCCATCCCTTAGAAATAAGTCGCAATCAAAGAAGATATTAGAATTTGTAGGCCCCGTATGTGAAACAACTGATAAATTTTTAACAGAAAGAAAATTTCAGAATATAAAAGAAAATGATATTATGATTATTTGCGATACAGGTGCATATGGTTATTCATTATCATCTAATTATAATCTTAGATTAAGACCTGCTGAAATTTTGATTAAAGGAAATAAAGTAAAGGTTATTAGAAAAAGACAAAAAATAACAGATATAATCTAATTTAAAACTTATAATGAGAAATATCCTCTTTAAAAGTATATTTTTTCCCGGATTAATTTTAATATGTATTATTTTTCTTCCATCATTATTACTACCAAAGAAAATTACACTTATTGGAGGTAAACTTTTTGGATACTGGTCCTCATTCTGTTTAAAAATTTTTTACTCGACCAGCATAGTAATAAAAGGTCAAGAAAACATAATTAATAACGAGAATTTCTTTATCGCATGCTCTCATCAATCGATGTTTGAAACTTTTTTTTTACAAACAATATTTAATTCACCAATTTTTATTCTTAAAAAAGAATTATTAAATATTCCGATATTTGGTTGGTATTTAAGAAAGATAGATTCTATTCCTGTGAATAGAAATAAAGTTTCAAAAGAAAACCTTAATTTTACTGAAAAAATTAAAGAAGTTATGGAAAAAACAAAAAGACCTGTAATAATTTTTCCACAAGCCACTCGAGTTCTACCAGATGAAATTATTCCTTTTAAAAAGGGAGTTGGAAGAATTTACAGGGAATTAAATGTGAAATGTCAGCCCGTGGCTATTGACTCTGGAAGAGTATGGCCAAAATCTGGAAAGATGAATCCCAATAAAACGATTACTATTTCTATTTTAAAACCAATTAATACAGGTATCGAAGAAACAGAATTTGTAAAATTATTGCAAAAAAAAATTTATTCTGAGCTTGGTCTTGCTAACTAACCTTTCATAGGCATTACAACATAAATACTGTCAAAGTCTGCAGGATCTTTTATTAACGCTGGAGATCCAGTATCTTTCAAATATATTTCAATATTATCACCGTTTAGTTGGGATGCTATATCAAGCAAATATCTAGAGTTAAAACTTATATCTAAATCTGTCTCAAATTTTACAGATAAGCTTTCTTTACCATCACCACTGTTAGTATTATTGACAGATAAATCTAAATTATCTTTAGTCAAATTAAATTTTACACCATCTTTTTTATCTAGAGAAACTGATGCTACTCTATCAACGGAATTTAAGAAAGATTTTAGATCTATTTCAAGTTTTTTTTGATTCTCTCTAGGGATAACTTGAATATAATTAGGAAATTTTCCATCAATTAATTTTGATATCAAAATACTATTGTTAATTTCAAATTTAATTTTGGATTTAATATTTGAGACTTTAACCTCTCCTTCATAATCCTCTAGAAGAGAACATAATTGAAATATAGTTTTTTTCGGAAGTATTATTGGTTCAAATTCAATTTTGTTTTTTAGTCTTATTTTTGAGATAGACATTCTATGGCTATCTGTTGCGGCTGCAGTTAAAAAATTCTTATCATCTGTTTGGGTCTGATGGAAAAAAATACCACTAAGATAATGTCTTGTTTCATCATTCGAAATCGAAAATTTACATTTATTTAAAAGTTTTAATAAATCTTTTGAATTTATAGTAAATTCATTTTCATTGAAATTTTCATCTGTAATTGGAAATTCAGATGCATTAATTGAATTTAAATTGAATAGAGATTTATTTGATTCTAATTGTAATTTACTTTCTCCAGTGTTTTCAAAATTTATCTGACTACCGGAGGGAATTTTTCTTACAATATCAAACATAATTGATGAAGAAGTGGTTGTTTTGCCTTCATCAAAAATTTTAATATTTGAAATTTCATTTACAAATATTAAATCTAAATCAGTTGCTGTAATTTTTAACTTTGAATTTGCTGCCTCTATCAAAATATTTGAAAGTATAGGTAAAGTGCTTCTTTTTTCTATTACACCCTGACAGTAACCTAAAGATTTTTGCAAATCCTGTTGATTAACACTAAATTTCATTTTCTTGTTTGTATAATATTTTATTCTTTAGGCTATCAATGCTTAAATTTAATTCATTATCGTCTTTTCTTAATTTTTCTATTGTTTTAACTGAATGAATAACAGTTGTGTGATCTCTATTAGCAAATGATCGACCTATCTCTGGTAAAGATTTAGATGTCAGCATTTTTGCTAAATAAATAGCAGTTTGTCTTGGTCTTACAAGGTATCTTGATCTTCTTGGTGACAACATTTCGTTTTTACTTATTTTAAAATATTTACAGACTATTGTTTGAATATTGTCTATATCAACTTTATTTTCTGTTAAATTTAATAGATCTTTTAATATTACTTTTACCTCTGACATTGAAGCTGTTTTTCCATAAATTCTTGAGAAAGATACTATTCTATTAAATGCACCTACAAGTTCTCTGATACTAGTGTTAACTTCAGTACTAATAAATTTTATGATCTCATCACTGATTTTAATATTATTTGGATCATGAATTCCAAGATCTTCATTTTTGGATTTTATTATATTGTATCTTAATTCAAAATCAGCATTTTGAATATCAACTACTAGCCCTCCTGAAAATCTAGATTTAATTCTCTCTTGTATTCTAGTTAATTTGTTTGGTGGTCTATCTGCTGATACAATAATTTGTGATCCTTTCTCTAGCAAAACATTAAATGTGTGGAAAAACTCTTCTTGCATAGCTTCTTTTCCATTCATAAATTGAATATCATCAATCAAAAATATGTCAGTATTTCTAAAATACTCTTTAAACTTTACCATATCATTGGATTTTATCGATTTTACAAATTGATACATAAATCTTTCGGCTGAAATAAACATTACTTTATTTTTTTCTTTCAAACATAATCCAATTGCATTTAACAAATGTGTCTTACCCATTCCAACTCCACTATAAATATATAGAGGATTATAATAAGCTATTTGTTCTGAGACTTTTTTTGCAGCCTCAAAAGCTAGTTTATTACTTTTACCTAGCAAGAAATTCTCAAAGTTTTTATTTGGATCAATTCGATTATATTGAAGATATGAATCTTTAATAAATGAAACCTTTTCATTATCAGATGAATTATCTGGTTTTATTTCATCACTACTTTTGTCCTTTATATTCTCGTTAATCACAAATTCTATTCTAGAAATATCTTTTTTATATGATTTAATTATTTGTAATATTTGATCTAAATATCTTGAGGTTATCCAGTCTCTGATAAATCTTGTCGAAACGGATAATAAAACATAATTTTTAAACTCATCAACTAAATCAATTTTTTTTAACCAACTATCATAAATCTCAGAACCAAACTTATTTTTCATTTCATTTTGTAATAATTTCCAATCAATCTTATTAATATTGTCTGATTTAATGTTAGTGAGATTATTTTTCATGAGAGTCTGTTAAACTCCTATTCATAATTCAATGCAATAAGTTTATTTTTATTCTCAAAAAAAAATAAAATTTACAATTGTATAAATTAATAATTGAATCTCCTTTTAAGGACTTAAAATTAGTAATCTTAAATTTACTTTTTTTATTTTTTTTTATCTTGGGACTAAAAGATTAAAAAATTCCTTTTTTAATTGAAAAAGTAATCTCTAGGGTTGTAATTTCTCTAAGTAAACTAAAAGTTGTTATAAGGAATTTATTTTTTTTGTTATTCTAGAAATATTTCTTGACGCGTTTTGCTTTTTTATCACCCCTGTCTTTGCTATTTTCATCAATTCAGAGTTTAATTTTGGCAAGAAAGCTAAAGCTTCTTTTTTGTCCTTTTTATCAAGAATTAGATTCATTTTTTTTATTGCAGATCTAAACCTGCTTTTTCTAGACTTATTTACCGTTGTTTGACGTGATATACGTCTTATTCGTTTAATAGCTGATTTAGTGTTTGCCATAAGCGCGATTGTATATAACGAGAAATTTATACGGTCAATATAATAATTTTTTATTTTTGACAAATATTACAAAAAAATGTTGATCTATTAGTGATAAATTTTTTTTTTATTGTCCCTTTGCATCCTGGTGAAAGACAACTCTTATTTTCTCTGTTGTATACTTTAAAGTTATCTTGAAAAGATCCATTTTTACCAACTATATTTTTAAAATCTCTAATACTAGACCCTCCTTTTTTTATCGCTAAATTTAAAATTTTTCTTGAATATTTAATAATATTAATACAATCATTTTCACTTAAAAACTTTGCTTTTTTTTTTGGATTTATTTTAGAGATGAATAAAATTTCACTTGCATAAATATTCCCCAAACCTGAAACAAACTTTTGATCTAAGAGAAAATTTTTTATATTCTTTTTCTTTTTATAAAAATATTTTTTTAAGTAGTTGAGATTAAATTTTGAGGAAAAAGGCTCAGGACCATAGTTATTTATAAAATTTTCTAAATTATTCTTATTTTCAAATAATTTGAAATAACCAAATCTTCTGGGATCATTGTATATAATTTTTATGTTATCAAATTCCAAAAATACATGGTTGTGTTTTTTTGGCAAATAAGGACTATGATAAAAACTTGCATTTGTTTTTTGATTTAAAATATTTTTTCTTAAGAGATGTATAGTGCCAGACATTCCAAGATGAATTAAACAAAATTTTCCACCATTTAAAACTAGTATGATATATTTTGAAAACCTCTTAACTTTTTTTATTGATTTTGATTTAAGTCTTGTTTCAAAACCTTTTTTTATTTTAAACCTTAAATTCCTATTCTTTATACTTACTTTTTTTATTTTTTTTCCTGTTATTGTTCTACTTAGTGACTCTTTAACAACTTCTACTTCTGGCAATTCTGGCATTTATTATTATATTAATTAATATTATTTATTTTATGCAACAATATCTTCAAAATAAAAAAGGTCTAGTCCAAGGTGTCTTTGATAAAGTTTATGATAAATACGATATCATGAATGATTTGATGTCACTCGGAGTTCATAGAATCTGGAAAAGAAATTTAATAAATTGGATGAACCCAGGTAAAAATAAAATTCTAGCAGATGTTGCATGTGGCACAGGTGATATAGCAAAACTTTTTATCGATAATAGTTCAAATAAAAATATAGAATTATTTTGTATTGACCCCAATGAAGGAATGATGAAAAAGGGAAAAAATAGACTATCAAATTACAAAAATATCAAGTGGATTAAGGGTTCGGCAGAGAAATTGCCTTTAAAATCTAATTCATGTGATTATTACACAATCAGTTTTGGTTTAAGAAATACAAAAAATATTAATAAATCCTTAAGTGAAGCGTACAGAGTTTTAAAGTCAGGAGGTAGATTTTTTTGTTTAGAATTTTCAAAAATTCAAAATTTAAACTTAGATTTAGTCTATAAAAGATACTCTAAATTAATTCCAGAAATAGGAAAATTTGTGGTTGGTGAAAAAGAACCTTATGAATATCTGATAAAAAGTATCCAAGAATTTGTTAATCAAGAGGAATTAAAGGGTTTAATGGAGAAAAATAATTTTATTAAATGCGAGTATAGAAACTATTCAGGTGGAATAGTAGCTATTCATTCAGGTTGGAAAATATGATTAAAAAATTATACATACTTTTTAAGCTTGGAAGGAAATTAGCAAAATCTGACGCTTTAAGTATATTCACAAAGTTTCATAATCCACCAGTTGGAATAAAAATTTTATTTTATTTGTTGTCTTTATCGTTTTCAAAAAAAAATAATTCTTTTGTAAATGAAACCGAAGGTGAAAGATTATCAAACTCCTTGCAATCTATGGGCACGACATTCATTAAATTAGGTCAATTTCTAGCAACTAGACCAGATATAATTGGAGAAAAGTTATCAAAGCAACTAGAAAGTTTACAAGATCGTTTGCCTCCCTTTGAATTATCTAAAGCTAAAGAAATAATTAAAAAAGATCTAGGAGAAGATAATTTTAATTCAATTATAAATCTATCTGAACCAGTGGCAGCAGCATCTATAGCTCAAGTTCATAAGGCGCAAATAAATGATAGTGGCACAATTAAAGATGTGGCTATAAAAATTTTACGACCAAATATAAAAAAAATATTCAACGAAGAAATTGATGCTTTGATGCTTTTTGCTTTTTTAACTGAGTCAATTATCAAAAAGACAAAAAGACTTAAATTAGTTGAGGTTGTTTATTTGCTAAAAGAAATAACCAATTTAGAAATGGATTTAAGATTTGAAGCCGCTGCAGCTAATGAATATTCTGAAAACACAAAGAATGACAGTGGATTTCAAGTTCCTAGAATTTATTGGAATTTTACAAGTGAAAATGTAATGACTTTAGACTGGGTTGAAGGTGTCTCTATAAGAGAAACAGAAGAGTTAGAAAAAAGAAATATAGATACCAAAAAAATTGCATCAGATATTATTCAACATTTTCTAAGACATGCTGTTAGAGATGGTTTTTTTCATGCAGATATGCATCAAGGTAACATTTTTATAAACAATAGCGGTCAAATAGTTCCTATCGATTTTGGTATAATGGGAAGACTCGATGATTTGAGTAAAAAATTTCTTGCTGAGATTTTATATGGTTTTATTAAACGAGATTATAAAAAAGTGGCTGAAGTTCATTTGGCTGCAGGGTTAGTTCCAAAAGAAGTGCCTGTTGATGATCTCGCCCAAGCACTAAGATCAATAGGAGAGCCAATATTTGGTCAGTCAATTAAAGATATATCTGGCGGTAAATTACTCAAACAACTTTTTGATGTGACAGAAAAATTTAATATGCAAACTCAACCACAGTTGCTCATGCTACAGAAAACCATGGTAGTAGTTGAAGGTGTTGCAAGAAGATTAAATCCAGAGACAAACATTTGGGAAACCTCAAGACCTGTTCTTGAAAAATGGCTTAAAGAAACAAAAGATCCTATAACAGCATTAAATGAAACTCTAAAAAATTCTGCAGAAGTTATAAAAAGATTACCAGAAATGCCGCAAATAATGGATAAAGCAAACCAAGCATTAACATTTCTTGCAAGTGGACAAATTCCACAAAATACTAATACGTATAATGATCTAAATACAAAAAAAAATGAAATGGTAGCTTTCAGAAATCAATCAATCATTGGTTTATTATTACTTGTAATTTTAGGATTAGTAGTATTTTAATCTCGACGATGAATTATTTTGAGAATAAAAAAATACTGTTGATTATATGTGGTGGAATTTCTGCTTACAAAAGCCTTGAGTTAATAAGATTATTTAAGAAAAATGGTGTTCGTGTAAAAACTATATTAACAAAAAATGCAAAAGAATTTGTAACTCCACTATCTGTTTCGTCTCTTTCCCAAGAAAAAGTTTATGACGATATATTTAGTGCAGAAAACGAAGCTGAGATGGACCATATATCTTTATCAAGATGGGCTGATGCAGTATTAGTTGCACCAATTACAGCTAATACTATATCGAAAGTAGCCTCAGGAAATGCAGAAGATTTGGCGTCTACTGTTTTATTAGCTTCTAATAAACAAATATTTTTAGCACCAGCAATGAATGTAAGAATGTGGGAGCATCCTTCTACTAAAGAAAACATATTAAAATTAAAAAGCTTTGGATACAAAATTATTGGGCCAGAGATAGGAGATATGGCATGTGGTGAATACGGTGAAGGAAAAATGACAGAACCAAATGAAATAATCAATACGCTTAAAAATTATTTTTCTAATTTAGATAAAAATAAAAAATTAAAAGCTTTAGTTACTGCAGGACCAACTAATGAATATATTGATCCTGTAAGATTTATTACAAATAAATCCAGTGGCAAACAAGGATATGAAATAGCCAAATGTCTTAGAGACAATGGATTTGATACAACACTTATTTCTGGAAAGACAAGCATTAAACCTTTGGACGGTGTTAATTTTGTAAGTGTTGAAACGGCTGAAGAGATGTTCAAAGAAAGTTTAAATAATCTACCAACAGATGTAGCTATTTTTTCTGCAGCTGTTTCTGATTTTAAAGTGAAAAATTATAAAAGTACAAAGATTAAAAAGAATGAAGAATTTAACTTAGAGCTAGAAAAAAATATTGATATTTTAAATCATATATCTAATCACAATTCATTAAGACCAAAAATAACAATTGGTTTTGCAGCAGAAACAAACAATCTCTCGACAAATGCAAAAGAGAAGTTGAATGAAAAAAATTGTGACTGGGTAATTGCAAATGATGTCTCAGATCAAACTATAGGATTTGGATCAGATTTTAATAAAATTTCTATATTTTACAAAGATAAACCTGAAGAAAATTTTGAAAAGATGAGTAAATCATTGGTAGCTGAGGAAATAGTCAAAAGAATAATTCAACAGATTAATTAACTTAATGGTGAAAGTCTTAATTAAAAAATTAGACAAGAAAGTTAAACTGCCAGAATATAAAACAACAGGATCATCTGGACTAGATTTGACTGCATTCATTGAAAAGAAAATAGTAATTAAACCGGGCGAAAACGCTTTAGTACCAACAGGTATATCCATTGCAATACCTGAGGATACCGAAGTTCAGATCAGGCCACGATCAGGTTTAGCAGCTAAAAATAATATAAGTGTATTAAATACTCCTGGAACAATTGATAGTGACTATAGAGGAGAAATAAAAGTAATTTTATTTAATCATGGAGATAAAGACTTTACAGTAAATAATGATGATAGAATTGCTCAAATGATACTAATGCCAATTCTAAAAGTAAATTTTGAAACTGTAGAAACTTTACCTGAGACAATTAGAGGTTCGGGTGGATTTGGATCAACGGGTAAGTGAAAAATTCATTATCTAAACGAAAGCTTGAGAGATACTCTAGACAAATAATACTTAAGGATATTGGTATATTAGGACAAAAGAAAATAATTAATTCAAAAGTTTTAATTGTAGGAATTGGTGGATTAGGTAGTCCAGTTGCAGATTTGTTGGCTAGATGCGGTGTAGGGTATATAGGTGCTATTGATCACGATAAAGTGGATATTTCGAATCTTCAAAGACAAATTTTGTATACTTCAAAAGATGTTGGAAAATTTAAGGTTGATATCTTTAAAAGAAGAATAAAATTAATTAACAGAGATGTAAAAGTCAAAGTTTTAAAAGAAAAAGCATCAGAAAAAAATTTAAATAAAATTGTAAAAGATTTCGATATAATTGTAGATGGAACAGATAATTTTAAAACTAAATTTTTAATAAATAAATTTTCATTAAAATATAAAAGAAAATTAATAGTTGGTGCTATTAGCAAATTTGATGGACATATTTTTTCATTCGATTTTAATAATAAATCAAGCCCATGTTTAAAATGTTTTTACCAGTCAGAGCCTTCTGATGAAGTTTTAAATTGTGAAAGTGAAGGAATATTAGGAACTACATCAAATATAATTGGGAGTATGCAAGCAAATGAAGTTTTAAAAAACATAATTTCTTCTGATAAAAGTCTGCACTCGTCAATACTGGTGGTTAATCTAAAAAAACTAGAATTTAGAAAAATAAAATTTACTAAAAAAAGAGGTTGCTTGTGCAATTAATCTTCAAGATTTTAATCATAATATTTTTTACCTCGAATGCCATTTCGGAGGATAATGAAAAATTTTTAATGCTTAAAAATGATAAGGTAAACGTAAGATATGGACCAAGTTTTGATTATCCAATAAAGTATATTTACAAGAAAATAAACTTGCCAGTAAAAGTGATTGATAAAAAAGAAAATTTTAGAAGAATAATTGATAATAAAAAAAATGGTGGGTGGATACATATATCTCAATTGAAGCAATCAAAATCATTTATAACTGCGTCAAATAAAATTCTTTTCAAAAAACCAACTAGATTTTCCAAACCATTGGCTAAAATAGAAACTGGAAGATTATTATTAGTAAAAAAATGTGAGAGAAATTGGTGTTTAGTAGAAACAAAAAGTTTTAAAGGGTGGGTTGATGAAGAAGATCTTTGGGGAAAGATCAACTAACCCTTTAAGTTATATATATTAACTAATTATTTTTGTTGGACACATACGTCTTTGATCACTGGAGCATTCGCACAATCAACACATTTAGTCTTTTGAACAATACATCCATCATCAAGGACTTCAACATCAACTATTTTATCACACTTAGAACAAGTTGAAGAAATTGTTAATCCACATTTTTTACAATTGTAATTTTCTATTTGCATACTTTAAAATTAAATATGAAAAAATTATTTTCAACAAATATCCTTGCGAATAATTATTATTTACGCTTTTTTTTTGCGAATAATTATTATTACTACAAATTATCCTTATAAAATTTTTTCTATTTATTTATTGATAATGATTATTATTAACTTTTTGATCTACTTGCCCACCACTTATCTAAAACGAAATACCAAATAGAATTAGCAATTGGTTCTACTATTGCATCAGTTAAGGCTATCATAAATGATACATCCGCAACCAACATCAAAACTGTTATGGCAATTGCAAAGTGACCAATCGTATAAACGATTGTTCTTAAAATTGAGCCTCTGTTATTAGTGTAAATCTGTCCAGCAGCTTTAAAAATACCGTTAGTAACTTCCATTATTCTTTAAACGGGCTCTCAAGAACACAAGCAACTAAGTGAACTCTAGCCTGTTCTCCTCCATTAAAAAAGTTATGATATTTTGTATTATTGGTAATCCACACATGACCATCAGCAGGCAAGTGTTTTGCAACATTTTCTATGACCATTGAACAACCAGCATTAGTTACTATTGGAACATGCAATCTACATTCTGGGTCTTTATGCCAGCTTAGTGTAGATCTAGGTTCTTTTAACAGGAGTCTTACCCTTCCTAGTTTAAATTTTTTGCTCAGGATTTCATAAACTTCCTTGAAATAAGTATTCTCAAATTCAGGGACTAATTGAGTATATTTTGACTCGTCAATATCAATGTCTCTTGAAACTTCTTTTCCTGTCTCATCAGCAATAGTCCAATATCTTCCTCTAATGTTATTTCCCTTAATTGACTCTTCATCATTAGGGATTTGATTTAAAGGAATTGCACCAAAGTGAGTTACTCCTGGTGAATTAAATCTTTTTTTCTCTAATATTGCATCTAGATCTTTACGTAATTTTGAGATGTCAAATTTGATTTCAGGAACTTTATAAAAATCTTCAAAATTTAATGATGTCATTTTTTTTCCGCCTTTTTCTATACTAATTTAATCTTAAATCAAATCTATCTGCATTCATCACTTTGACCCATGCGGATACAAAGTCTTTGATAAATTTGTCTGATGAATCTTTGCAAGCATATACTTCGGCTAATGCTCTTAATTGAGAATTTGAACCAAAAATAAGATCAACTCTTGAACCTTTCCACTTAGTTTTTTTAGACTTTCTATCTTTACCAACAAAATATTGTTCAGATTTATCAGTTTCTTTCCAAGTGGTACTCATATCAAGAAGATTTACAAAATAATCTGTTGATAGAGTTCCAGGTTTTTTTGTGAAAACTCCATTTTTAGAACTATCATAGTTTGTATCTAAAACTCTCATTCCTCCTACAAGAACTGTCATCTCTGGTGCCGTTAATCCCATTAATTGTGCCTTATCAATTAATTTTTCTTCAGCTGAAACATTAGATTTACCTTTTTTCATGTAGTTTCTAAAACCATCCGCTTGCGGCTCAAGTAATCCAAATGAATTTACATCTGTTTGGTCTTGTCTTGCATCTCCTCTTCCAGGAGTAAATGGAACCTGAATTTTATGACCAACTTTTTTTGCTGCCATCTCTATTCCTACATTTCCACCTAATACTATAAGATCCGCCATTGAGACTGATTTTTTATTTTTATCAAATTTTTTCTTAATTTTTTGTAAAGCTTTAATAACCTTTGAAAGTTTTTTAGGGTTATTGACTTTCCAACTTCTTTGAGGTTCAAGCACAATTCTTGCTCCGTTTGCTCCACCTCTTTTGTCAGAACCTCTGTATGTAGAAGCAGAAGCCCAAGCCGTAGAAACTAAATCAGAAACAGAGATTTTTGATTTTGAAAGCTTTGATTTTAAATCTCTTATATCTTTTGATTTAAGTTTATATTTTGGTTTATCTATAGGATCTTGCCAAATTAATTGTTCTTTTGGTACTTCGCTACCCAAATAACATGCTCTTGGTCCCATGTCTCTATGAGTAAGCTTAAACCAAGCTCTTGCAAATGCATCAGCAAATTCATCTGGATTTTGATAAAAATGTTTTGAAATTGGTCCATAACTTTTATCCATTCTCAAAGATAAATCAGTTGTTTGCATCATAGGAGGATGCATTTTACTTTTATCATGAGCATCAGGTACCATTTTAATTCTCTGACCATTCTTTTTTGGAGTCCATTGGAATGCTCCAGCAGGTCCTTTAGTCAATTCCCATTCATGGTTAAATAAACAATCAAAGTAACCCATATCCCATTGTGTTGGTGTTTGTGTCCATGCTCCTTCAATACCACTACTTATTGCATGTACACCTTTTCCTGATTTGTAATTACTATTCCAACCAGTTGCTTGATCTTGAATTCTTGATGCTTCTGGATCAGGTCCTTTATGTGATTCAGGTGCAGCACCATGAGATTTTCCAAAAGTATGACCACCAGCAACTAGTGCGACTGTTTCATAATCATTCATTGCCATTCGTCCAAATGTTTCTCTAATATCATGAGCTGCTTTCAATGGGTCTGGATTAAAATCTGGACCTTGTGGATTTACATAAATTAATCCCATGTGAGAAGCCCCCAAAGGTTGTTCAAGATCTCTTTTTCCACTGTATCTTTTAACACCTAACATTTCTTTTTCTGAACCCCAGTAAATATCATCTTCTGGTTCCCAGATATCAGTTCTTCCCGCTCCAAAACCGAACGTTTTAAAGCCCATAGACTCTAATGCTACATTTCCAACTAGTATAAATAAATCTGCCCAAGAAATTCTTTTTCCATATTTCTGTTTTATTGGCCACAAAAGTAATCTAGCTTTATCTAGATTAACATTATCAGGCCAAGCATTTAACGGTGCAAACCTTTGATTACCTGTTCCAGCTCCCCCTCTACCATCACCTGTTCTGTATGTACCTGCTGCATGCCATGCTAATCTAATAAATAAAGGACCATAATGACCGTAATCTGCTGGCCACCAATCTTGTGAGTCTGTCATTAACTTGTTTAAATCTTTTTTGAGTGCTTTGTAATTCAGTTTTTTAAATTCTTTAGAATAATTAAATTTTTTCTCCATTGGATTTGATAAATTCGAGTGTTGACTTAAAATTTTCAAATTCAAACTATTTGGCCAAAAATCTCTATTTGTTTGTCCTCTACCAGCGCTAAATTTTGCTGGTGTACCTGCGCCCGTAAAAGGGCACTTACTTAATTCTGCTGATTTAAATGTTTTACTTTTATGAAATTCCGCACTCATTATTATATATCTCCTTTAATATTATAATTATTCTAATTCGTTGTTTATAATTATTCTAAAGAAGATTGTCAATAAGTCAGAATATTTATGATTTAATTTTGAAACTTAGTCTTCTAATTTTACTAAAACTTCAACTGATTTAATTTTTTTTCCAGGTATAGATTTTTGTATCTCTATCGGTCCCACATCCTCATTTTTAAGATCAATAAGCTTTTCTTCTTTAACATCAAAGAAATGGTGGTGATCTGTGACATTTGTATCAAAGTAGGTTTGATTAGAATTTATTGGAATTTCTTTTAGATATCCTTTTTTATGAAATGCATGAACTGTATTGTAAACAGTTGCTAAAGAAACTTTCTCTCCAGTTTTATCTTTTATCAAATTGAATAAGTCGTTTATTGTGAAATGGAAAGTTTTATCTCTATTAAATAAAACCTCGCATATATTTATCCTTTGTTTAGTTGGTCTTAAGCTAGAGTTTCTTAGTTTTTCAATAAATTCTTGTTTACTATTCATTAGCAATTTAAAACTATTCTAAACTATTTGTATATTATAATGTACCTAAATCAAGTAATAAGATTACAAAATTATGAAAAAAAGCTCCTTTAATTACAACGAACTAATTGATTGCGCTAATGGTAAGTTATTTGGTCCAGGTAATGCAAAATTACCATCTCCACCAATGCTAATGTTTGATAGAATTACAGAAATAACTGAGAGAGAGGGTTTTTATAAAAAAGGATCTATGAAAGCCGAACTTGATATTAAGGATAATTTGTGGTTCTTTGATTGTCATTTTAGAGAAGATCCAGTTATGCCAGGTTGTCTTGGTTTAGATGCAATGTGGCAGCTGGTTGGCTTTTTTCTTGGTTGGCTTGGAAAACCAGGAAGAGGTAGAGCATTGGGTGTAAGCACTGTAAAATTCACTGGGGAAGTTCTTAAAAATGTCAAAATGGCAACATATGAAATAGATATGAAAAGAATTCTTGTTAAAGGAGAAACAACTGTAGGTCTTGCAAATGGAATATTACTTGCTGATGGAAAAAAGATTTATAGTGCAGAAAATCTTAAAGTAGGATTATTTAAATAATGAAAAGAGTAGTTGTAACAGGACTTGGTGTAGTTTCATGTTTGGGGAATAACCAAGATGAAGTTTATCAATCGTTAGTTAATACAAAATCAGGAATAACATTTTCTGAGGAATACAAAGAGCATAATTTAAAAAGCCATGTTCATGGTAAACCAAATATCAAATTGGAAGATTATATAGATAGAAAAGTTATTAGGTTTATGGGTGCTGGATCAGCATATAATTATGTTGCAATGAGTGAAGCAGTTAAAGACTCTGGATTAGAAGAAAATGAGGTTAGTAATATTTCAACAGGTATGGTCATGGGATCTGGAGGACCATCAATTGAAAATGTGATTTTAGCATCAGATAAGACTAGAGAAAAAAATCCAAAAAAAATGGGTCCATTTATTGTTCCAAGAACAATGGCAAGCACTGCTTCTGCCACTCTAGCTGTTCCATTTAAAATCAAAGGCACTAATTACACAATAAGTTCTGCATGCGCAACGAGTGGTCATTGTATTGGTAACGCAATGGAACTTATTCAATTAGGAAAACAAAATATTATTTTTGCAGGTGGTAGTGATGAGGTTCACTTTGCAATGACTGCAATGTTTGATGCAATGACTGCACTATCCTCGAAATATAACGATACCCCTGAAAAAGCCTCAAGACCGTATGATAAAACAAGAGATGGTTTTGTGATTGCTGGTGGAGGTGGAGTTCTTGTTTTAGAAGAATACGAACATGCCAAAGCAAGAGGTGCTAAAATATACGCAGAATTAACTGGATATGGAGCAACCTCAGATGGCTATGATATGGTTGCACCATCTGGTGAAGGAGCAGTGAGATGTATGAAAATGGCTCTAGCAACTTCAAAAAATAAAATTGACTATATTAATACACACGGAACATCTACACCCGTAGGAGATATTACAGAATTAAAAGCAGTTGGTGAAGCTTTTCCAGACTATAAACCTAAGATAAGTTCTACAAAATCTTTGTCAGGTCATTCTTTAGGCGCAACTTCGGTTCATGAAGCAATTTACAGTTTGATAATGATGAAAAATAATTTTATTTCAGCTTCAGCAAATATTTCCGAAATGGATGATGAAGCAAAAAATTATCCAATTGTTACAAAAGTCGAAAAAGATGTAAATTTAAACGCAATTATGTCTAACAGCTTTGGTTTTGGTGGAACCAATGCAACATTAGTGTTTGAGAAAGTTTAGATCTATGAGTTTAATGAAGGGAAAAAAAGGTCTTATCATGGGTGTTGCTAATGAAAGGTCAATTGCATGGGGTATATCGAAAAAATTAGCAGAAGCTGGAGCAGAGTTAGCTTTTACATATTTGGGTGATGCTTTAAAAAAAAGAGTTGTTCCACTTGCAGAAAAACTAAATTCAAATGTAACATTTAGCTGTGATGTAGAAAAAAAAGAAGAAGTTGTAAAACTTTTTGAAGATGTAAAAAGTCAATGGGGAGAAATTGATTTTGTTGTGCATGCAATTGCATTTTCAGATAAGTCCGAGTTATCAGGAGAATATTTAAATACAACTAGAGAAAACTTTTTAAGAAGTATGTTGATATCTTGTTTTTCATTTACTGAGGTTGCTAGAGAGGCATCTAAAATAATGAAGCAAGGTGGCAGTATGATTACTTTGAGTTATGAAGCAAATAAAGCTATACCTAATTATAATGTAATGGGAGTATGTAAAGCTGCACTAGAATCTAGTGTTAAATATCTAGCAAGGGATCTGGGAGAAAAGAATATTAGAGTTAATGCAATAAGTGCGGGTCCAATCAAAACACTAGCTGCATCTGCCATTGGCGATGCTAAATTTCTTTATAAGTGGAATGCTGATCATTCGTTCTTAAAAAGAAATGTTGATAATCTTGATGTTGGAAATTCAGCATTATATCTTTTAAGCGATATGGCAGGTGGTGTTACTGGAGAAATTCATTATGTAGATGCTGGTTACAATAAAGTTGGAATGCCAGATCCTAAGAACATTACCTGAAATTTAGTTAAATTTAGTTAAATTATGATGCAACAAATTAGTCTTTATCTAACGAGTTTAATATTGGGAATTATGCTCTTCTTTTCTTTTGTTGTAGCACCTGTTACTTTCACTGCATTAAATGAGGAAAATGCTAGAAAATTCATAAGAAAAATATTTCCTTATTACTACACTGTTAATTTAGCTATTAGTATTTTAGTTTTAATTTGCTTTATAATTCTAAAAATTTTTTCCTTAGATTTTTATTTAATTTTAAGTATTGCGGTATTATTTGCTGTATCAAATTTTGTACTTATGCCACTGATAAATAAGTTTAGAGATGAAAAGCAGGATAAAAAATTTAAACAATCACACTTTGTTTCTGTGGTGATAAATTTTGTTCAAATAATTTTGTTGGTAATTGTTTTAATTTAAAAAGAATTAGTAATACCTAAGCCAACGGCAATAAAAATACCCAACCAAATTAAACCTTTAATAAAAAAAAATGCAAAACTACCAAGTAATAAATATCTTCCATATTTATTTTTTTGTAGTTCTAACTTAAAGTTTTTTAAAAGCTTCATACTATTATAATTTATTACAATTTTTTTTTACTTGATCTTTTCCCATTCTTTAATTCCGCCTGTGATATTTTTGACATTTTTAACGCCCATATCCTTCATAGTTTTGGTTGCTAATGTTCCTTGTCCACCAACACCACAAAAAACTACATATTCTTTATCAGGATTATTTTTAAACATATCATTTTCAAGAGGACTTCCTTCTGCTAAATAAAATTCTAATAAACCTCTATCTAAGTGAATTGCATTACCGATCGTGCCTTTTGAATAGCTTTCTTTATCCCTAACATCGATAAATTGAACATTTGGGTCATTTAGCTTTTCTTTTGCTTCACTAGCGCTGATATTTTCAATTTCATTGCTTACGCTCATTAAATCATTAAATTTTTTCATATTTTTCCTATAAATTTATATTGCAGCTTGTTTAATTGATAACTTAACTTTTCCTCTATCAAAGCCTATTACTTTAACTTTAACTTCATCACCTTCTTTTACGACATCAGTTACCTTACCAACTCTCTTATCAGCAAGCTCTGATATGTGAACGAGACCATCTTGTTTTCCTAGGAAATTAACAAATGCACCAAACTCCATAATTTTCATTACTTTTCCATTGTAAATTTTATTGAGTTCAGCTTTAGCAGTTAAGTCTTTAATCATTTGCATAGCTTTGTTTCTTGACTCCTCATCTGGAGCAGCTACTGTAACTTCACCTTCGTCATTGATGTCAACTTTGGCACCAGATACCTCAACTATTTCTCTTATAGTAGCTCCACCTTTTCCAATGACTGTAGCAATATCTTTCTTATCTACAGTAATTTTCTCCATCTTAGGAGTATGTTTTCCAACATCTTCCCTTGATTTAGATAAAGCTTTATTCATTTCACCTAGAATGTGAATTCTTCCATCTTTTGCTTGTTTTAAGGCTTGCTCCATAATTTCAAATGTTATTCCTGTAATTTTAATGTCCATTTGAAGAGATGTTATTCCATCTTTAGTTCCAGCAACCTTAAAGTCCATATCACCTAAGTGATCTTCATCTCCAAGAATATCTGAGAGTACGCTGAAGTCATCTCCTTCTTTAATTAATCCCATTGCAATACCAGCAACTGGTTCTTTTATTGGTACGCCTGCATCCATCAATGCTAAAGATGAACCACAAACAGTTGCCATAGAAGAAGAACCGTTTGACTCAGTTATCTCTGATACAATTCTAAATGTGTAGGGAAAACTCTCTTTAGAAGGCAAAGAAGAATTTATTGCTCTCCAAGCTAATTTTCCATGACCTATTTCTCTTCTTCCGGTGCCTATTCTACCAGTTTCTCCAACAGAAAAAGGTGGAAAATTATAATGAAGCATAAACCTTTCTTTTTGTAATCCTTCAAGACTCTCTATTTTTTGCTCATCATCAGATGTACCAAGTGTAGTTGTAACTATTGCTTGAGTTTCTCCTCGAGTAAACAAAGCAGAACCATGAACTCTTGGAAGAATTCCAACTTCGCACATAATTGGTCTAACATCTGCAAGACCTCTACCATCAATTCTATTTTTATTTTTTAGAATATCTGTTCTGACAATCCTTTTTTCTAAATTTTTAAGCTCAGAATTTACGTCAAGATCAGTATAATTCTCATCTTCTTCATAAAGCTTTTTTGCTTTATCAGTTATTTCTGAGATTAAATTCGATCTTTCTTGTTTATCTTTTATTGAAAATGCTTTTTTAAGTTCCTCGGTAAATTCGCTTTCCAATTTATTTTTTACTTCTGAAAGATCTTTTTTCTCAACTACCCAATCAGGTTTTTTGCATTCTTTGGCTAGATCCTCGATCATCTCGATTACAGGAACAAAGCCTTCGTGCCCAAACTTAACAGCATTTAACATTTCCTCTTCAGTTAAACCGTTTGCTTCGGACTCAACCATTAAAACTGCGTCTTTTGTTCCAGCCACCACAAGATCTAAATTAGAATCTTTAAGTTGTGCTTTGGTAGGATTAAGAACGTATTCTCCTTTAATAAAGCCAACTCTAGACGCACCAACAGGGCCTAAAAATGGCATTCCTGAAATTGCTAATGCTGCTGATGAAGCAATAATTGATAAAATATCTGCTTCATTCTCCTTGTCATAAGATATAACTGTTGGTAGTACCTGGACTTCATTTTTAAATTCATCTGGAAACAATGGTCTGATAGGTCTGTCAATTAATCTTGAGATTAATGTTTCACTATCTGTTGGTCTTGCTTCTCTTTTGAAATATCCACCCGGAATTTTACCTGCTGCGTAATATTTTTCTTGATAATTTACTGACAAAGGAAAGTAATCCATATCTGGATTAACTTTTTTAGCTCCAACTGCTGTTGCCAAAACAACTGTCTCTCCGCACTGAGCTATAATTGCACCATCTGCTTGTCTTGCTATTTTACCTGTTTCTAAACTAATCTTTTTCCCTGCTACTTCTATTTCTTTCTTTACAACCTTAAACATTTACTTCCTTAAATTTAATTTTGATATTACTTCTTTATAAGACTCCATTTTATTTTTCTTTAGGTAGTCTAATAATTTTTTTCTTTTATTAACCGCTCTTAAAAGTCCAACTGAAGAATGTTTATCTTTTTTGAACTGTTTAATATGTTTAGACAAGTTTTCAATTTTATCTGTTAATTGAGCAACTTGAACTTCTGAAGAACCTGTATCCTTCTCATGGATTGCCAGCTCTTTTGCTTTATTTGCCATTTTCATTTTCCTTATTTATTTGTTTGTTTTATTAAATTTTCAATTTTTTCTGCATAATCGAAAGAGTCATCTTTAACAAAAAATAGTTTTGGTAAAAACTTCATAACTATCTTTTTTGATAAAACTTTTCTTATTACAAATGAAAATTCTTTTAATTTATCAACTACCTCTTCAGCGTCTTTACCACCCAAAGGGATTACAAAAATTTTTGCATTTTTTAAGTCTGGAGACATTCTAACCTCGGTTACAGTAATTTCTTTTGTCGATAATGGAAGTTTTGCTTCATCTCTAATAAATAATATTCCTAGAGCTTGTTTGATCATTTCACCAACTCTTAACTGTCTTTGAGTTACTGGTTTTCCTGAGTTACTCATTATATTGTTCTATCTGTTATAGTGGAATTATACACTTCAATTACGTCTTTTTTCTGAAAATCAACAAAATCTTTAAGTGTTATTCCACATTCTAAACCGGCAGATACCTGTTTAGTTTGATTTTTTTCTCTAAATATTGAGCCAATTTTTCCATTAAAAATTATAGCTCCATCTCTGATAACCCGTGCATTAGAGTCTTGAGTAATTTCTCCATCTGTTACTTTGGAGCCTGCAACTTTACCTACTTTTGAAACCTTAAATATTTCAAGTATTTCTGCTGTTCCAATAATTTTTTCATCTACTTCTGGAGTTAATAGACCAGACATTTTGCTTTTTATGAAATCTAAAGCTTCATAAATAATGTTAAAGCTAGATATAGAAATTTTTTCTTGTTCAGCTCTTTTTTTAGCTTCTTTGCTAGGCTTTACATTAAAAGCAATAATTACAGCATTAGATGCTTTAGCCAGGGTTACATCCGTTTCTGTAACCATTCCTATATCTGATAAAAGTATTTTTGGTTTTACTTCATCATGCTTAATTTGATTTATTGCATTTTTTATAGCTTCGGAGGAACCATGTACATCTGATTTAATGATTATATTCAATTCTTCTGTTGATATGTCTTTGAAAGCGGAGTCTTGAGTTACGAATGACAATGAATTTTTGCTATCCTTCGCTTCTTGTATTCTGCCATCGCAAAGGGATTTGGCCTCTTTTTCACTTTTTAATACTATGAAATCGTCTCCAGATTTTGCTGCTCCATTAATACCTAATATTTCAGTTGGTGTTGAGGGTTCTGCTTTTTCAATTTGTTTGCCTTGATCATTTATTATAGCTCTGACTTTACCCCACTTCAAACCACTTACAAAATAATCGCCTTTATTCAAAGTACCTGCAGTGACTATTACATTCGCGATTGGACCTCTTCCTACATCAATTTTGGATTCTAAGACAATTCCTTTTGCATCAGTATCGAAATCAGTTTTTAAATCTAATATTTCAGCTTGTAAAATAATACTCTCAACTAGTTTATCTAAGTTTTGTTTTGTTTTTGTTGATATTTCAACCATTAAAGTATCACCAGATAAATCTTCAGCTATAAGCTCATATTCTAAAAGCTGATTTTTTATTTTTTGTGGATCAGCATCAGGAAGATCACACTTATTTATTGCAACAACAATAGGAACTTTGGCAGCCTTAGCATGTTTAATAGACTCAATCGTTTGAGGTTTTACACCATCATCTGCAGCAACAACCAGAATGACTATATCTGTTAATTTCGAACCTCTTGCTCGCATTTCAGTAAATGCTGCATGGCCAGGGGTGTCAATAAAAGTGATTTTATTTTTTTCATGTATGATCTGATATGCTCCTATATGTTGCGTAATACCTCCAAATTCACCTGAAACGACATTCGCTTTTCTTAACACATCTAACACAGATGTCTTACCGTGATCTACGTGACCCATTACAGTAACTATTGGAGGTCTACTCTGTAAATTTTGTGTTTTTATTTCTTTAATTTTATCTAAAATTTCCTCTGCTTTTTCCTCTTTAACTGGATTATGTCCAAATTCCTTAACTAAATATTCTGCTGTATCAGCATCAATTGTGTGATTAATTGTAACTGTCACTCCCATCCCCATTAAGTGCTTAATTATACTGCTTGATTGTTCAGCCATTCTGTTTGCTAATTCTCTAATCGTTATTACTTCAGGAATATTAATATCTCTTCTGACTGGTTTGAAATTGTCTTTTATTTCCTCTTTGTTTAATAGTCTATTTTCTTTTTGCTTAGCTCTTTTTAATGATGCTAAACTTCTAGATCTAGTACCAATTTCATCACCACTTAATGCTCGAGATATTGTGAGTTTTAATTCTCGTCTTTTGCCTCCTGATTTATTCAATTTATTTTCTTTCTGTGTATTTTCGCCTTTTAATCTCCTTGTTGCTCTTTGTTCTGCAAGTTTCCTTTTCTCAAAATCAGATCCAATTGGTGTTGAGGGTTTAGAAAAATTTACTTTTTTAGGTATAAAAGAATTCTTTGATTTATTTTCGTTTGATCTAGTTCCTCTAGAAAAGTTTGGTTTACCACCAAGCCTTGGAGATCTTTTTTCTATTACAACTGTATTTTTCGAATGAGATTTTGCTTGCTCGATGCTGTTAATAGTTTTTTTGGAGGTCCCAGAAATTGATAACTTTAATTTTTTTTTTTCCATTTTTCATCTCTCAATCTTGATAAACTATATCTCTAGCCGACATAATTAATTCATCTGCTTCTTTTTTTGAAAGAGCAAAATCCTCTAGATAGCCTTTAATTCTTACTCTTTCACCTTTAACAACATCGTAACCACCTGTTAACTCATCAGATGCTAAATCCGCAAAATCATTCAATGTTAATATTTTTTGTTCACCTAATGTAACTAGCATGCCTGGGGTTAAACCTTTGTGATTAATTAGATTATTTTCCAAACCTAAGTCTTTAATTTTATTAGCTATTTCCTCTTGATCTTTTAAGTGAAACTCTTTAGCTCTTTCAATCAATTCTTTTGCTGTTTCCTCTTCAATACCTTCAATTTTCATTAATGCATCAGGGTCACTATCTTTGATATCATCTATAGATGAAAATCCTTCAGCAACAAGTAGTTGTCCTAAAGTTTCATCTAATTCTAAATTTTTTACAAAGTTTTCAGTTTTTTCTTTAAAATCTATTTGTCTTCTTTCTGAGTCTTCTTGATCAGTCATAATGTTGATTTCGTAATTCATTAACTTCGTTGCAAGTCTAACATTTTGACCTCTTCTACCTATGGCTTTACTAAGGTTTTCTTCAGTTAAAATTACATCTAATTTTCTTCCTTCTTCATCTACATTCACTCTTTGTACTTCTGCAGGGGATAACGCATTTGCGACTACAACTGCAGGATCTTCTGACCAATTTACTATATCAATTTTTTCACCTTGTAATTCATTTACAACTGCTTGAACTCTGCTACCTCTCATTCCTACACATGCGCCTACTGGATCCAAAGAAGTATCTATTGCTTTTACACAAATTTTAGCTCTACTTCCTGGATCTCTTGAGGATGATTTTATCTCTATAAGCCCATCATAAATTTCTGGAACTTCTTGAATAAATAATTTTTCCATAAATTTAGGGTGAGCTCTTGACAGAAATATTTGTTGTCCTCTTGGCTCTCTTCTTACATCTAAACAGTACGCCTTAACTCTATCCCCTGCTTTTATATTTTCTCTAGGAATCATCTCATTTTTTTGAATAATTGCCTCTGTTCTCCCCAAATCAACAATTACATTTCCAAATTCCAATCTTTTGACAATTCCACTCAGAATAGTATCAATTTTATCCTTAAAATCGTTAAATTGTCTTTCTCTCTCTGCTTCTCTTACGTTGAAACTAATTACTTGCTTAGCTGTTTGCGCTGCTATTCTTCCAAAATCAAAAGATGGTAAAGGTTGAAGGACCTCATCTCCAACTTGTTTGCCTTGATTACTTTCGTTAAGCTTTATTGCATCATTTAGAGTTATTTCTAGATTAGAATTTTCAGGATTTTCTACAATGACCAATTTTCTATAAATTCCTATTTCTCCACTTTCCCTGTCAATTTCAACTTTAATTTCATTTTCAGATCCAAACTTAGATTTGGCTGCTTTTGCGATACCATTTTCCATTGAGCCTATTATTAACTCTTTATCAATAGATTTTTCTAAAGCTACTGCTTCGGCTATCCTTATCAATTCTAGTTTATCTGCTCTTCTATTTAACATTTTTATTAATCCTAAAAAAAAATGGGCCGAAGCCCATTTTGAAATTTCAACAATATGCTTGGAATATATTTATTTTTTTTTAATATTCAACTTTATTTACTTGCTAAATACGTTCGATTTATCTGTTTTTTCCCAAGAAAATGATCCTTTATCATCTGGAATCCTTCCAAAGTGTCCATAAGCAGCTGTTTTTTCATAAATAGGTTTATTTAGACCAAGCATTTCTCTGATACCTCTAGGACTTAAATCAAAATTATCTCGTATAAGCTTTTCTACATGCATATTTTTTTCCTGATCATCGTCAAATAAATCGACATAAATAGATAAAGGTTTTGATACACCAATTGCATAAGCAAGTTGTATCAAACATTTATTCGCTATTTTAGATGCAACTACATTTTTTGCCAAATATCTGGACGCGTAAGCAGCAGATCTGTCAACCTTAGTTGGATCTTTGCCTGAAAACGCACCTCCTCCGTGAGGGGCAGCTCCACCATATGTATCAACAATAATTTTTCTACCTGTTAAACCACTATCTCCGTCCGGGCCCCCAATCACAAAATTTCCTGTAGGATTTACATAAATTTCATTTTCATCCAATGAATTTAATAAATCTTTAGGTATTGATCTTTCAATATAAGGTTTAACTAGATCTCTTACTTGAGCTTGATTTACATCAGGTGAGTGTTGAGTTGATATAACTACAGATTTAACTGATGATGGCTTTCCGTCTTTATATTCAATTGTTATTTGGCTTTTTGAATCTGGTTCTATATTTTTTAACTTTCCCGATTTTCTATCCTCCGCCATAATTCTTAATATTTTATGAGAATAATGTATTGGCGCCGGCATAAGAACATCGGTTTCATTACATGCGTAACCAAACATAATACCTTGGTCACCAGCACCTTCATCTTTATTTCCAGAGGAGTCTACACCCATAGCAATATCAGAAGATTGAGCATGTAAATGACTTTCAACTGAAGTTGCCTCTTTCCAAGTAAATCCCTTTTGATCATAACCTATATCTTTAATGCAATGTCTTACTTTTTCTATTAAATCTTCTTTTTTAATTTCTGGACCTCTTACTTCACCGGCTAATACAACTTTGTTTGTTGTTGTTAAAGTTTCACAGGCAACTCTTGATTGAGGTTCAGCTGCCAAATATGTATCTACAACCATATCTGAAATTCTATCACAAACTTTGTCTGGATGACCTTCGGATACTGACTCGCTAGTAAATAAGTAATCTTTTTTCATTTATTCTCCCTAATTTTTAAAATCACAATGAAAGTAGTATAAATTAGAACAAAATAAAAGAAGATCTTATTACCGTGCTTAGCGAAATAAGTTTTATTAACACGTTTGATTTTTTTAACATCAAAGTATCCTTTTTCTGTAATTTGTTTAATAATTTGACCTTTGGGATTAATAAAAGCAGATATTCCATTATTTGTTGATCTTATAACATTTTTACCTTCTTCAATTGATCTGAATATTGAGTGAATCAAATGTTGTTGAGGTCCAATAGTTTTTCCAAACCAACCATCCTCAGAAATATTTAATATAAAATCATAATAATTTTTATTTGGATTGATTTTTCCTGAATAGATAATTTCATAACAAATAAGTGGAATAAATTTTAATTTATCAACTTCAAAAATTTCTCTTTTATCATCAGCTGAAAATGATTGATATCCTTGAGTTATTTTTTTTAAACCTATTTTTTTAAAGAAATTTTCAAAAGGCAAAAATTCTCCAAATGGAACAAGTTTATTCTTATTATACTTATATAATAATTCTGACTCGTTATTTAATACTATTAAAGAATTATAAATTTTATTTTGGTTGATACTATTTATACCCAATATGACCCTATGGTTAGTATTATAATTGTCTTTGAAGATATCTTTGAAAAATTTTAGATCTTTTAAGTATATACCTGTAATAATTCCCTCTGGGTAAATGAATATTGTTTTTTTTAGGTTCTGTGGATCACTTAGACTAATCAATTCATTAATACTTTTTTCAGTATCTTGGTTTGATAAAAATCTTTCAATGGGTACGTTTGGAGAGACAACTCGAATAATGGAATTTAAATTATCATATTTTTTTTTTTCAAAATTTTTAATAATCAAATTTCCATATAAAAAGTTGATCATTACTAAGATTAAACTAAGACCAAATATTAAAAACTTAGTTAAGCTTTTATATTTAAAAAAGAATATTGCTGGTAATAAAAATATAGTTATTGATAATAAATTTAATGAATAAGTGCCTATATAAGACAAAATTTGTAAAAAATGTAAATTATTTGAAAAACTAAAAACCATTAAATTCCACGGAAAACCACCAAAAATAAAACTTCTTAGAAACTCAATTCCACCAAAAAAAATTGAAAAGATTAAAATTGATGAGATTTTATTTTTTAAATTAAAAAAATTGCATAGAAAAGTAACTAAGCCATAAAATATTCCCAAAAATAAAGGGATTAATATTAATGCAAATGGAATGAAAAATCTGAAATTTACATCAAATGTTAAAGAATTTGAAATCCAATAAAGGTTTGAAATAAAATATCCAAATCCAAAGATCCAACCAACAAAAAATGAAATAGTTTTTTTATTTACATAATTAACTAATATGTAAAGTAATAGTGGAAGTGTTAGAAAATTAATAAAAAATAAATTGTAAGGGGGTAAACTAAACGAAGTTAGTATACCTAAAAGTAAGCATATTAAAAATAGGAAAGCTTTATTTTCTAGAATAGAATTCAATTTATTTATTTAATTTTTTTAATATTAATTTTTCTTTTTTATTCATTAAAAAATAATCTTTATTTTTTTTATGATCATGTCCTAATAGATGTAGATAACCGTGTATCCACATTTTATCTAATTCATGATCAAAATTAGATAATTTTGCTCTTCTATTAATTATTTCAAATGAAATTGCTATATCTCCTAAATATAATTTGTTTTTTAATTTAATTTTTAAAGGAAAAGAAAGCACATCTGTTGAAACATTTTTATTTCTAAACATTGAATTTAAATCTTTCATTTTTTTATTATTAGTAAGCATTACAGTAAATTCTTGGTTTTTGTTTTTAAAAGAGCTGAATTTAGATAATTTGTTTAATTTCTTTTTGAAGTAAATTTCTGGTTTTTTTAATTTTTTTTCCCAAATTTTTTTATCTATAACTATGTTGGCTTTAATCATTAATCTGAATTTTTATCAGAATAAGCCTTTACTATCTTGGAAACTAGTGGGTGTCTTACTACATCAGTATGATCAAAATCTACTACGGATATCTCCTTTAAATGACCGAGTAATTTTTTTGATCTATCTAAACCTGACATTGTTTTATTGGGTAAGTCTATTTGGGAAGGATCACCGTTAATGACTATTTTGGAATTTTCACCAATTCTTGTTAAAAACATTTTTATTTGAGTATCTGTAGCATTTTGTGCTTCATCAAGTATTGCGAAAGAATTTTTTAGAGTTCTTCCTCGCATAAAAGCTAGAGGTGCAATTTCAATATCTCCAACTTCTATTTTTTTCTGAATTTTTTCAAAATCTAGTAGGTCATATAATGAATCGTAAAGAGGTCTTAAATAAGGATCAACTTTTTCCCTCATATCACCTGGTAAAAAACCTAACCTCTCTCCTGCTTCTACTGCTGGTCTAGATAAAATTATTCGCTCTATTCTTTTATCCAGTAACATAGTTAAAGCAACTGCTACAGCTAAAAAAGTTTTACCAGTTCCCGCTGGTCCTGCAGAAATAACAATATCAGATTCTTTTAATGCCCTTATATAATTTTTTTGTTTCTCTGATCTAGGTATTACAGATTTTTTTGGAGTTTTTATTATGTATTCAACATTTCCACTTTTATTTGTAACTTTTTCATCAATCATAAATTTGTTTACCGATGACTCTATATCCTTTTTTTCTAATGTTCCATTATTTAAAAATTGATCTACAAGAAATTGAATTGCATTCTTTACTATTTCATTTTTTTCAGGAGTATTTTTCAATAAAATTGAGTTTCCTCTAGAGTAAATGCTAGTATTTGTAATTTTTTCTAATTCTTTTATGTTATTATTAAATTCTCCTAATACACCTAAAAGTAATTCATTACTTTGAAATACAATACTTAAGGCATTGTTTTCTGAATATACGTATTTTAAATCAGGATTAATTTTTGATTTTGCAAAATTTTTCAAATTATGCTGCTTTCATTTCATCTATTGCTTTGCCAAATAAGGAATTTTGATTACTTTTTTCGACATTAACTTTAATTATTTTACCAATATGACTTTCATTACCATCGAAAATTACCGAATTTAAAAATTTATTTCGTCCAAAATATTTGTTTTGGTTTTTAAGTTTATTTTCCACAAGTACCTCTAACGTTTTGCCTTCAAAAGATTTATTCAATTCTATTTGATTACTAAATAATTTGTCTTGAATAGTTATAAGCCTATTTTTAAGTTTATTTTTATCAGTAATTTCTAATCCGGCAGCCTTTGTTCCTGGTCTAGGACTAAAAATAAAAGAGAATGAATTTATAAATTTAATTTTATTAACTAGATTTAAAGTTTCTTTAAAATCATTCTCTGTTTCTCCAGGGTATCCAATAATAAAGTCACTTGAAAATTTTATATCAGGATTAATTTTGATTAATTTTTCATAAATATTTAAATAATAATTTACAGTATGCTTTCTGTTCATCATTTTTAATATTCTGTCAGAACCACTTTGAATTGGTAAATGGACAAAAGGCATTAATTTTTTTGAATTTTTGTAACATTCAATAAGATCATCTGTCATATCTCTTGGATGAGATGTCGTATATCTAATTCTACATATTTCGTCATATTTGCTAAGTGTGTTAATAAGATCTGACAGTCGGTACTCTCTAGATCCATCTATATAAGAATATGCATTTACATTTTGGCCAAGAAAGGTAATTTCCCTAGATCCGTTCTTTATCAATCTCTCAGCTTCATCAATAATGCTTTTGAATGGTCTTGAATACTCTGGTCCCCTTGTATAAGGAACAACACAAAAGTGACAGAACTTATCACAACCCTCTTGTATCGTTAAGAAAGATGAAACATCAGTATTATGGTTTTTAATATTATCAAAGTACCTAAACTTAGAAACTGAATCAAACTCTGTTTCTTCAACTTTATTTTTTTCCTCAAAATTCTTTAAAAGATTATTTATTTTTTGGTAAGCTTGTGGACCTATAACTAGATCTACATATTTTTCTCTATTTAGCATCTCTGTATTTTCAGCTTGAGCTACACAACCTGCAACTACCATTATTGGTTTTTTTTTATCTTTGTATAATTTCTTAACTCTTCCAATCTCATGATAAACTTTATCTTTGGCTTTATCTCTAATATGACAAGTATTTAAAATATAACAATCAGCTTCATCCTGATTTTCAGTTTTATTATAACCTATAGCCCTAACAGCATCGTATATTCTGTTGGAGTCATACTCATTCATTTGACAACCAAATGTCTTTATAAAAACCTTTTTATGCATTAATTACTTTTTTTTGATTCCGTATAGCTCTAATTTATGATCAACGAGCTTATAGCCGTGCTTATCAGCGATTTTTTTTTGTAATTCTTCAATCTCTTCGTCAACAAATTCTATTATTTCTCCAGTTTTTATATCAATTAAATGATTATGATCATCATTTAATTCATATCTCGCCTTTCCAGATTTAAAATCATGCTTTGTTAATATACCCGCTTCTTCAAAAAGCTTAACAGTTCTATAAACTGTAGCAATGCTAATTTTAGAATCTATTTGAGAAACTCTATTATATAATTCATCAACATCTGGGTGGTCAGACTCTCCATACGTTTTTTTAGATTCGGATATAACTCTAGCAATTATCCTTCTTTGATCTGTGAGTTTGACTCCATTTTTTTGACATTTTTCTTCAATAGTTTCTAACATAATTTATTTTAACTCGAGTAAAGGGGTTTAATCAAATTAATATTTGTAAAATTTTTTTTATCAATTTTTACTAACTGATCTACATCTTTATCTGTTAATTGTTCGCTCAAAAATCCATATAAATCAATATTTTTTGCAAAAGCAATGCCTTTAGCAATTGCTATCGAATTTCTAATACTTGAGATTTTGCCTGGACCTTGATTTACAAATATTTCACTTATTTTATCTAAATTTGAATCATGTTCTTTAAGAAAATTCAAAATTAATATCATTATTTTATCAAAATTTTCTCTACTGTTTATATAGGTGGTAGTATAAGATTCTAAGTTGGTTATGAGAGAAAATAAAATTTTATCATCTGCAGCATTAATAACTAAAGTATTCATTTTTTTTATTATTTTTTTAAACGTTAAAGCTGAAGTAGTAAATAAAAAATATTTTAAAGATGAACAAGGTGTTTTGGCAATTATGTATCATAGATTTGACGAAAATAAGTATCCATCAACAAATATAAGATTAAATATATTTAAAAAACATATTGATTTAATAAAAGAAAATAATTTAAATTTTTATAATCCTGGTGAACTTTCAATAAGTTTTAAAAAGGTTAAGGAACAAAAAAAAATTTTATTAACTATTGATGATGCATTTACGTCTTTTTATGAAAATGCATGGCCAATCTTAAAAGAGGAAAAAATTCCTTTTATTTTATTTGTCTCAACAGAGGCAGTCGGGAATAAGGGATATATGAGTTGGAACCAAATAAAAGAAATAGAAAAAGAGAACTTTGCATATATTGGTAACCATTCACATTCACACGATTATTTAACTAAATTTACTTTTCAAAAGTTTGTAGAAGATATTGAGGAATCAATTAAAATTTTTAAAAATAAATTAGGTTATAATCCAATTTATTTTTCTTATCCCTTTGGTGAGTATAATTTAGAGCAGAAAAATTATATTTCAAATAATTTTGAATTTGCATTTGGTCAACATTCAGGTGTTATTGATTTAAACAAAGATAGATATGAACTACCAAGATTCCCCATTAACGAAAAGTATGGAGAAATAAAAAGATTTAAAGAAGTAATTTCTTATTTGCCACTTCAGTATAAAATTATTAAACCTGAAAACAAATTTATGAATGATGGAGAAAACCCACCTAAAATGGTGATAGAATTTTTCGAAGATCAAAAAAATTTAGAAAATATAAATTGCTTTTCAAATGAAGGATCAAAATGGAGAAAAACAAAAATTGTCTTAATCGACAATATATTAAATATTAATTTTTCAGAAAAATTTATTGAAAGAAGAGGTAGGATTAACTGTTCTTTAAAAGATGAAAATGGGTGGAGATTTTCGGGTTTCCAATTTGTTCAAAATTAAATTAATTTTTTAGTCTTATTGCTTGTAGGCATTACATTCACATCGTCAAAATCTGTAAGTGAATTTTGCTTTATAATTTTTTTTAATACATCGATATATTGTTGCCCTGTCTCCGCGTATTTATCTAAATAATTTACCAACTTTAAACTATCTAATTTTTCATCGTTGTCTCTTTGAATTGCTCTTTCTTTTCTAAATTCGATATAACTGCTGTGAGTATTTAAATTTCGTTGATATGCTCTCACTGATGCTTTAAGAACGGCAAACTTTGCTACTTTGTGTTTTGCATCTTTATCTACACCTGCTGGTCTGATTCCTTCTCCACTCCAAGTCCATTGTCCAAATAATGCATTACCCTCTTGTGCAAATCTAGATGTACCCCATCCAGTTTCTTTAGCAGCTTGAGCAAGTGCTAAAGAGACAGGTATTTCATCCATTCTAACTTTAAGAGAATAAAAATCTCCATCTCTTAAACCATATTGTTTAAATTTTTCTTTTAGCCAATTTTTTTCTTTTTGTGTGTTAATATTCTTAGCCAATATTCTAAATAATTCTTTTCTATCGAGTCTAATTTTAGCATTCTCTTCAACGATTAATGGTAAAACTATTTGAATAAATAGTCTCTTTCTTTTTTTTGAGTTCTCAATACTTTTAATCTCTTTTGGAAGATGGTCAATTTTGTTGCCTATATTTACTAACTTAGTCTCTTTAACCCTCTCAAGATTATAATTCGTATCTTTAAACAATTGCTCAATTGTTCTTGCATCAAATCTTATTGAATTTTGTCCCTCGTCATCTGTACTAAAAAAATCAATATCAGCAAAAATATTTTTTAGACTCAGTTTATTTGTTTTGGTTTCTGTTTCGAAATTTAATATTTTTTTTCTTTTTTCTAATTCTTGATCAAAATTTACACCAGCATTTGAAATTACAGATTTTTTGAAATTTAAATTTTTATTTAGAAAATTGATAACAGTTGGCAAAGAAAAGAATGAGAATATTACAAAAATACTAATTGCTGAAAATCTAAATATATTGTTTTTTTTTTGCTTAAGTTTGATACTTTTATTTTTTATACGCACAACCATCAATTTTAATATAATTATTATTCGTTAATTATACAGCTAAAACTTCCTTAACTTCAGGAATGTAATGACAAAGCAAGTTTTCTACACCTTTTTTTAAAGTAAGAGTTGAAGATGGACAGCCTGAACAGCTACCTTTTAACAAAACTTTGACTTTTCCATCCTTGAATTCTTGAAACTTTATGTCTCCTCCATCTCTTGCAACAGCAGGTCTGATTTTAGTATCTAGAATACTAATTATTTTTTTTTCAATCTCTGAATAATTTTTGTTTTGCTCTTCTTCATTAATATTATCTATAATGCAAGTATTACCATTTGCATAATGCTCATTAACATAAGATATAACAATATGCTGAATATCTTCCCATTTCTTACTTTCTTCTTTATTTATTGAAAAAAAGTCTTCCCCTAAGAATACTCCAGTCACTCCATTTATTTGTAATAGATTCTTTATCAATAAATTATTTGTATCTTCCTGATTTAAAACTTCTAAAGGACCATTATTAGATACCTTCCTACCTGGTAGAAACTTTAATGAATTTGGGTTTGGTGTATTTTCAGTTTGTATAAACATAGTTCTTATATAGTGTTTATTTCAATATATGAAATGATTAAAAACCGACTATTTCTTTTATCTTTTTAACTTTTTTAGAAGAAATATCCTGCGCTTTTGATGCACCATCAACTAAAATTTGATCTATATAATTTTTATCTGACAACAATTTTTGTATTTCTTTTGATATTGGTGACAGTTTAGTCACAATTATTTCTGAAAGTTTATTTTTTAAATCAGAAAAATTTTTTCCCTCAAATTCATTTAATGTTTCAGTAATATTTTGATTCCTTAAACTAGAATAAATACCCATCAAATTTTCTGCTTCAGGTCTACCTTTAAGTTGGTCTTCATTTCCAGGCAAAGTATCATTATCTGTTTTTGCTTTTTTTATTTTGTTAATAATTTGATCCACAGTGTCTGTTAAGTTTATCCTACTTCCTTCAGCAATATCCGACTTACTCATTTTTTTTGTTCCGTCTTTCAAACTCATTATTCTTGAAAAATGTTTTTGTATAAGTGGCTCAGGAGGTCTAAGGAAATCTGCACATTTATATTCATTATTAAATTTTTGAGCTATATCTCTGCAGAGTTCTAAATGCTGTTTTTGATCATCTCCAACTGGCACATGAGTTGCATCATATAGAAGTATATCTGAGGCCATTAGAACTGGATAAATATATAAACCAACACTAGCTTTTTCCTTATCTTTTCCAGCTTTCTCTTTAAATTGTGTCATTCTATTAAGCCATCCCATTCTAGCAATACATCCTAAAATCCAAGAACCTTCAGAGTGTGCAGGAACTAAGGATTGATTAAATATTATACTTTTTTTTGGATCTATACCGCTTGCTATAAATGCTGCTGCTGTCTCTCTAATATTATTTTTCAGCTCCATCGGATCTTGCATTACAGTGATTGCATGAAGATCCACAACACAAAATATACATTTATTATCTTTATTGTTTTGTAAATCTACAAAATTTTTTATTGCACCTATATAATTTCCTAGATGCAAATTTCCTGTTGGTTGCACACCAGAAAAAATTTTTTTAGACATAATTTAATACTTTAATTTAATATCAGATATTTTAAAGGCCTTTATGAGTATTGAAATCAACAAATAAAAAGTAAATGTTAAAAGAACTAATAATATAATCGCTAAAAATTTATAACTATTTGAAAATATAAAATAATTACTAAAGTAATTTAATAATATTTTAAATGATCCAAGAGAAATTAGATTTGCAATAAATATTTTAAAGAGTTGAGTAAAAAACGAATTATTGAAATTAAAGTAATTTTTATTTAGAACAAATATCAACAATAAAAGTCCATTTAACCATGAAGAAAAAGTTGTTGCTATAGGAATTATAATAAAACCTAATTTATCAAATAAAGATACACTAATAACAATATTCAAAATTACAGAAATTAGTGAAAAGTAAAATGGTGTTTTAGTATCATTTCTAGCAAATATAAAACTTGAAAATATTTTAATCATCGAAAATGCAGGAAGACCCAACGCAAAATAAAATAATGCTTGAGATGAATTTTTAACACTTTCTTCGTCAAAAGATCCATACCCAAAAAGTGCAGAAACAATTTCTTCAGAGGCAAAAATTAATGCAAGTGTAGCAGGTAAACTTAAAAATAAACTCAACTCTAGAGACTTATTTTGAAGAATTTCTAATTTAAATTTATTTTTTCTCTTAATATATCTACTTAGGTTAGGTAAAATAATTATACCGATAGCAATTCCTGCTATAGCCAAGTTTATTTGATATATTCTGTCTGCATAATATAAATATGAAACTGCACTTGCTTGAAAAGATGCAATTATTGTTCCAACTAATATATTAATTTGTGTAACGCCAGATGAAAATATACTTGGCAAAAGCTTCTTAAAAAAGAATTTAATTTTATTATCTATTTGCAATTTGAAGCTAAAACTTGGATAAAAATATTTTCTAGTAAAAAAAATTAAAAATATAAATTGTATAATTCCTGCCAATGTTATTGCGTAACTTAAGTAATAAACCAAATCGATATCATTTTTTATAATAAGAAAGCATATTATTAATATAATGTTTAAAATAAGCGGTGCAGCGGCAGCAATAGCAAATTTATTATGAGAATTTAAAATTGCAGAAAAAAAAGATGCTATGCTAATAAAAAATAAAAATGGAAAAGTAATTCTTGTTAAATCAACTGCTAATTTGAACTTTTCATCGATGTTTGAGAAACCGGGTGCAATTAACTTTATAAAGCTTGGCATAAAAATCTCAACTAATATTGTTAAACATAAGAGTGCTAAAACTAATAAATTAAATACTGATTTTGCAAATCTTTGTGCTTTTTTTTTACTAGACAAAAGTTCTAAAGTGTAAGATGGAACAAATGCTGCATTAAAAGTACCTTCTGCAAATAATCTTCGAAAAGTATTTGGAATTCTAAATGCTACAAAGAACGCATCAGCGATTGGTCCAGAACCAAGATAAATTGCTATAAAAAAATCTCTGATGTATCCTAAAATTCTACTTAGTATAACAAACAGACTAAATGTGCCTGTTGACTTAATTAAATTCATAAATCATATTAGTAACTTAATCCTTTTGTATATCTAAACAAAATATGAAAAAAAACAAAATTGAACATTATTCTGATAAAGAAGCTTTAGATTTTCATACAAATGACAAATCTGGTAAAATAGAGATCGTTTCATCTAAGCCAGTTACAACAAAAAGAGATCTAGCTTTAGCTTATTCTCCTGGTGTGGCAGCTCCTGTAAAAGCAATAGCTAACAATCCTGAACTGGCTTATGAATATACCACTAAAGGAAACTTAGTTGCAGTTATTAGTAATGGTTCGGCAATATTGGGACTTGGAAACTTGGGTGCTATAGCGTCAAAACCAGTAATGGAAGGAAAAGCTGTTTTATTTAAAAGATTTGCTGATATCGACTCGATAGATTTAGAAATAGACACTGAGGATACAAAAGAGATAATTAGCTCCATAAAACATATTGCAAAAAGTTTTGGTGGTATAAATCTTGAAGATATTGCTGCTCCTAACTGTTTTATAATTGAAGAAGAGTTAAAGAAAATTTTAGATATTCCTGTATTTCATGATGACCAACATGGGACAGCAATTATAACAACAGCTGCATTAATTAATGCAGTAGATATTGCAAAAAAGAACTTAAAAAAAATTAAAATAGTAATCAATGGAGCAGGTGCTGCAGCTATGGCATGTGCAAAATTATTTAGGAGCACTGGTATTCCAAAAAATAATATAAAAATGTTAGATACAAAAGGTGTCATAAATAAAAAAAGGAAAGATATTAACTCTTGGAAAAAAGAGTTTGCAGTAGAGACAAAAGACAAAAGTTTAGATGATGCAATTAAAAATGCAGATGTTTTTTTAGGATTATCTGCTGCTGGTGTTGTAAAAAAAAGTATGGTTAAAAAAATGGCCAAAAATCCAATTATATTTGCCTGCGCAAATCCAGATCCTGAGATAAAACCAGAAGATGTAGAAGAGGTGAGAAATGATGCTATTATAGCAACAGGGAGGTCCGATTATCCAAACCAAGTGAATAATTTAATTGGATTTCCATACATATTTAGAGGAGCATTAGATGTTAGAGCAAAAACCATTAATGAAGAAATGAAAGTTGCAGCAGCTAATGCCATTGCTACGCTTGCAAGAGAATTTGTTCCTGACGAAGTTGCAGCTGCAATGGGTGGTGAAAGACCTAATTACGGAAAAGAATATATTATTCCATCTACTTTTGATCCAAGGCTAATAAGTGTAATACCAGTAGCTGTAGCAAAAGCTGCTATAAAATCTGGTGTTGCTAGAAAAAAAATAGAAAATTTTGAACAATATTCCGAGCAATTAAAACAAAGACTTGATCCATCTGTTACGATTATGCAGGGAATAAATAATCAAATAAAAAAAACAAATAAAAAAGTTGTATTTGCAGACGGTGAAGATGAAAATACACTTAAAGCTGCAATAGCATTTAAAAACAGTGGGTTAGGTACGCCTATTTTAGTAGCTAAAGAAAAAGTAGTTATGGAAAAACTTAAAGAGATTGGTTACGGAGAAAATTTTGATATTGAAATTGTAAACTCTACTTTGAGAGATAAAAGAAAAAAATATGCGAATTACTTATTTAAAAAGCTTCAGAGAAAAGAAGGTCTTCTAGAAAGAGATTGTGATAAAATGGTAAGAAATGAGAGAGTTATTTGGGGATCCTGCATGGTGGCTTGTGGAGATGCTGATGCAATGGTCACAGGAAACTCAAGAAGGTACGGACAATCACTTGATAAAGTAAAGAAGGTCATAGATGTTAGACCTGGAGAAATTATGTTTGGATTAAATATGATTGTTAACAAGGGTAAGACGGTATTTATTGCAGATACAAGTGTTCATGAATATCCAACGTCTGAACAGCTATCTGAAATAGCCATTTCTGCATCTAGAGTCGCAAAATTATTTGGTTTTGAACCAAAAGTTGCTTTCCTTTCACACTCAACATTCGGCCAACCAATCACAGCTAGAACTAAACATATAAGAGATGCCGTAGAAATTTTAAAAAATAAAAAAGTTGATTTTAAATTTGATGGAGACATGCAGCCTGATGTAGCTTTAAGTGATGAATATAAAGACCTATATCCATTCTCCGAGATTGTTGGTAATGCAAATATATTAATAATGCCAGGACAACATAGCGCCGCTATTACTTATAAAATAATGAAAACATTGGGTGGTGCTAAAGTTATTGGACCACTATTAATCGGTTTAGGGCAGGCAATTGAAATTGCACCCTTAAGATCCTCAACGTCAGATATACTAAATTTAGCATCTGTAGCTGCCTACTCTGCGGGAGTTATTAATTACAAAAAACCAAATTAGTTTTTAACAACTCTAAGTTCCTCAACTAAAAAAATACTAGCAATAACATCCTCTACATCAAGAACTTGTTTTGCTTCATTGATAACAGCGGCTCTCTCATCTTCATTTTGTGAAATACCATAAATATAAATTATTTTTTTATATGTATCGATGTCATAATTTGCTGACTTTATTTTTTTATTTGTTATTAAAGCAGTTCTTAATTGAGAAGTTATCAAAACATCTTTTGCTGTTTCTTTAAAATTAAACTTTTCTTTTATCTTAAGATCATTTTTAACAGACCTTGCACCTCTTATTTCCCAACCTAATTTTGTAATTTTTAATTTTTCTTCTACCGTATCTACTTTGCCTGTTATAAATATTCTTCCATCTAAGACCTTTGATTTTACATTTAATAAATAACCTTTATCCATTAAAATTAATTTTGCTCTTAGATTCTTTTGCATCAAAGAATCATCAATTTGAGTACCTATAGTTCGTGGATCCATAGCTATAGAAACTCCAGTACCCAAGACACCAGTTGAAGAATAACCAACACATCCTGAAATTATTGTAAACATTATTATTAATATATATTTATTTAACTTCATTTTTCTTTTTTAAACAAAAATCATAAATGACTTTTTTTGAGATATTATTTTCTTTGTTTATTGTTGAGGCTACATCTTTGATAGACATTTTTTTTAAAAGTTTAACAACTTTTTTTTTAACCGATTCTTCGATTACATGTAACCTATTTTGTGAATTGGCGCTTTCCGAAATAACTACTGTCATTTCTCCTTTCTCAGATATTTCAATGTTACTGAGGTTTTTGACCTTATCTCTAATATATTCTTCATGCATCTTCGTCATTTCTCTTGTAATTAAAATATCTCTATCACCAAAATATTTTTGGATTTGATCTGATATTTTTTTGATTTTTTTTGGTGAAATAAAAAAAACTATTGAATGATTTAAGATTGATATTTCTTGAAAAAGTATTTTCAAATCTGATTTTTTTTCAGGTAAAAAACCACAAAAAAAGAATTTATCAGAAAAACCACTTGCAGAAATAGCAGAAGTCGCAGCAGATGCTCCAGGAATAGGAAATACTTCAATATTATTTTTAACACATTCATTTATTAAGATTCGCCCTGGATCAGAAATTGCAGGTGTACCTGCATCGGATATAATTGATACAATTTTATTATTTTTTAATAAATCTAAAATTTGTTTAACATTTCTCTTTTCGTTAAATTTGTGATTTGACAACAATTTATTCTTTATTTCAAATTTTGTTAAAAGTTTGCTTGAAACTCTTGTATCCTCTGACAAAATAATGTCTGATTTTTCTAAAATGTACAAGGCCCTGAAAGTAATATCTCCTAGATTACCTATGGGCGTTGAAACACAATATAGCCCAGGTTTTAGTTTATCATTTATTATAAATTTATACATTTAGATTAATGAAAAAAATTTATATCATACTTTTAAAAATTTTTCTTTTAATCGTTTTTGTAAATCAAAAAGTACTCTCTGATGAGAAAATCAAAGTTGGTTTAATTGTTCCTTTAACAGGCGAGTACTCTTATATAGGTAAATCAATTCTTAAGTCGACTAGAATGGCTTTAAGTAAAATTAATGACGACAGAATTACTGTTATTCCTAAAGATACTAAAGCAAATCCAATTGATACCTTAAGAGTTTCAAATGAACTTTATGCTAGAGGTATAAATATTATCATTGGACCAGTTTTTAATGAAAGTAATAAATATTTAGATGAATTAAATAATGTGACTTTCTTGTCTTTTACAAATAAGATTAGAAATAATCCAAAAAATGTAATATCTGCAGGTGTCAATGCTATATCACAAATAAACACAATTAAAAAATACTTAAAAACAAAAGGTTTAGAAAATACAATTTTTTTAATCCCTGAGACTGATTATAGAAGAGAAGTAGAAAATGCGATTCAAAAATCTAATTTAATTTTAAAAGAAAAATTTATTTATAGTAAAGACCCAACGTTACTTACTAAACAAATAGAGGACTTGACACGATACCAACAAAGGAAACAAAATTTAGAAAATGAAATTAAGAGAATAGAAAATTCTAACACTTTGAATAAAAAACAAAAGATCGATAAACTTAAAAAAAAGGATACTCTAGGCTTTATAAATTTTGACTCTGTAATAATTGCTGACTTCAGTGAGAGCCTTAAAAGCGTCGCTACATCTTTATTATATACTGACATATCGTCTGAGAGGATAAAATACATTACCTTAAACCAGTGGTTTGATGAGTCTTTATTAAAAGAAACATCATTACACCCTATATATTTTCCCTCTATAAATAAAAATAATTTTGAAATATTTAAACAAGAATACTTTCAAAACTTTAAAAGTATACCAAATCAAATTTCTTTTTTAAGTTATGACTTAATAGGTCTAGTTTATTATTTATTAGTTAATAATAATTTTGAAAGTGATGACAATTTATTTTTGAAAAAAAATAAATTTAAAGGAAAAATCGGGATATTTGAAATAAATAAAAAAACAATAACCCATCAACTAAATTTCTACAGTATTGAAAAAAAAAAATTTAAAGAAATTTTTTAATTTTTTTATAAGCTTTAGATCGATGATCAATTTTAAATTTTATTTTTTGCTGCATTTGTCCAAATGTAAGTCTTTTATTTTCTGGAATAAAAATTGGATCGTATCCAAAACCATTTTTACCCAATTTCTTATTTGAAATTCTTCCATTAACAATACCTTGAGATTGAATTGGATTTTTTTTTAATCCATAAATAGTTAATGCACAAATAAATCTCGCTTTAATCTTTTTTGACTTCCAATTTTTATCTACCTTCGATAACTTTTGATATACTTTGGATATTGCCAAATTGAAATCTCCCTTTTTCCCACCCCATCTTGCTGAATAAATACCTGGTTGATTATTTAATAAGTCAATTTCCAGCCCAGAATCATCTGCAATACAAATTTTTTTTGTTTTTTTTGAAAAATGCTTTGCTTTAATTAAAGAATTTTTTAGAAAAGTATGTCCATTTTCTTTTGGGCTTTTTAGACCATAGTCTTTTGGAGAAGTAATAGTGTAGTATTTGGGTAGTAAATCTTTAATTTCTTTTATTTTTCCTTCATTATTTGACCCTACTAAGATTTCTTTAATTTTTTTTTTTAACATCTAGAATTTCACGATTTTCTTACCATATAGAACTTAATGGAAAAAGAAGAATCACAAAATAAAGAAAATCAAAATTTAAAAGACGAAAACTCAGAGCTAAGCACAGATAAACAGGCCTCAGAGGAAACCGAAAAAAAAGAAGAGGAGGAGCAACTTTCACCCGAAGATGAAATTGCAAATCTTAAAGATAAAGTTGCTAGAACATTCGCTGAAATGGAAAATCAGAGAAGACGATTTGAAAAAGAGAAAGATGAAGCTTTTGAATATGGTGGATTTTCATTTGCGAGGGAAACTCTTAATCTTCTAGATAATTTAGAGAGATCAAAACAAACACTGGAAAGTGATGAAACTATAAAAGATAAAGACACACTAAAAAAATTGATAGAACATATTAATATCATTAATAAAGATATGATTTCTATTTTCAAAAAAAACAATATTGAGCCAATTAAAGCAATTAACGAAAAACTGGATCCAAATTTGCATCAGGCTATGATGGAAGTTGAAGATGATACAAAAGATCAAGGGACAATAGTTCAAGAAATTCAAAAAGGTTTTATGATGAAGGACAGGTTGCTAAGACCTTCGTTAGTAGCTGTATCTAAAAAAAAAGTTGAAGAGAAACAAAATAACCAAAAAGACAAGAAAATTGAGGAAAAAGAGACAAAAAATTAATTATTTATTATGGTTGTAGTTGTAAAATTAGCACTTATATGAAGTTCAATTAGGGTAAATTATGAGTAAAGTTATAGGAATAGATTTAGGAACAACAAATTCTTGTGTAGCCGTTATGGAGGGAACACAAGCAAAAGTATTAGAAAATGCTGAAGGAGCAAGAACTACACCATCTGTTGTCGCATTTACAGATGAAGGTGAAAAATTAATAGGTCAACCAGCTAAAAGACAAGCTGTAACAAATCCTGAAAATACTATTTTTGCTGTTAAAAGGTTAATTGGAAGAAATTTTGATGATCCCACAGTTAAAAAAGATGTAGAGACTGCACCTTTTAAAATAGTTAATTCTGATAAAGGCGACGCATGGATTGAGGCAAAAGGACAAAAATATTCACCATCACAAATTTCAGCTTTCACGCTTCAAAAAATGAAAGAGACAGCAGAAAAATATTTAGGTTCTGAGGTAAAACAAGCTGTAATTACTGTTCCAGCATATTTTAATGATGCTCAGAGACAAGCTACTAAAGATGCGGGTAAAATAGCTGGCCTTGAAGTTTTAAGAATTATAAATGAGCCTACAGCAGCATCCCTGGCTTATGGTTTAGACAAAAAAGCAAATAAAAAAATAGCAGTATATGATTTAGGTGGAGGAACATTCGATGTTTCAATTCTTGAATTAGGTGATGGTGTATTTGAGGTTAAGTCAACTAATGGTGATACATTTTTAGGTGGAGAAGATTTTGACAATTCAATAGTTGATTACTTACTTTCAGAATTCAAAAAAGAAAATGGTATTAATTTAAAATCAGATAAATTAGCTTTACAAAGATTAAAAGAAGCTGCGGAAAAAGCAAAAATAGAACTTTCATCAGCTACTCAAACAGAAATAAATTTACCATTTATTACAGCTGACAAAACTGGACCGAAACATATTAACTTGAAAATGACTAGAGCCAAATTAGAAGCATTAGTCGAAGATTTAATTTCAAGAACGATTCCGCCATGTAAAACAGCTTTAAAAGATGCGGGATTATCAGCAAGTGAAGTAGACGAAATTGTACTGGTTGGTGGTATGACCAGAATGCCAAAAGTTATAGAAGAAGTTAAAAATTTCTTTGGGAAAGATCCTAACAAATCTGTAAATCCTGATGAAGTTGTTGCTATGGGAGCAGCAATTCAAGCAGGGGTATTACAAGGTGATGTTAAAGATGTATTACTTCTAGATGTGACTCCTTTATCATTAGGGATAGAAACTCTGGGTGGCGTATCCACAAAATTAATAGATAAAAATACAACAATACCAACTAAAAAAAGCCAAGTATTTTCTACTGCAGAGGATAATCAACCAGCCGTATCAATTAGAGTTCTTCAGGGTGAAAGGGAGATGGCTTCAGATAATAAAGTATTAGGAAACTTTGAGTTGGTTGGAATAGCTCCAGCTCCAAGAGGAGTTCCGCAAATTGAAGTGACATTTGATATAGATGCAAATGGTATTGTAAATGTCTCGGCTAAAGACAAAGGAACTGGTAAAGAGCAAAAAATTCAAATTCAAGCATCTGGAGGATTAAGTGATGAAGAAATTAGTCAAATGGTAAAAGATGCAGAATCGAATAAAGAAGAGGACAAAAAGAAAAGGGAAGCTGTTGATGCAAGAAATCAAGCAGATACATTAATACACTCTACTGAAAAAAATTTAAAGGAACATGGAAGTAAAGTTTCAGACACAGATAAGAAAGCTATTGAAGATGCATCAGCAAACCTAAGAAATGCACTTAAAGGAACTGATGTTGAAGAAATTAAGAAGAAAACACAAGATTTAGTTCAGGCATCTATGAAATTGGGTGAAGCAATCTATAAATCACAACAAGGTGCAAAACCTGAAGATGCTCCAAAAGACGCAAAGAAAGAAGATACGAAAGACGATAACGTTGTTGATGCAGATTTTGAAGAAGTAAAAGACGATAATAAAGAAAAAAGCGCCTAACAAAACAACTGTTTGTCTATAACATGTTATGGCAAAAAGAGATTATTACGATGTTTTAGGTGTAAATAAAAGTGCTTCAGCAGAACAAATAAAATCAGCTTACAGGAAACTCGCGGTTAAATTTCATCCTGATAAAAATAAGGGTGATAAAGGAGCTGAGGAAAAGTTTAAAGAAGCATCAGAAGCTTACCACGTTCTATCTAATTCAGAGAGAAAACAAAATTATGATAATTTTGGTCATGCTGCTTTTGAAAATGGAGGTGGTGGAAGAGGTGGATTTGGAAATTTTGACTTTTCAAATCATTTCTCTGATATTTTTGAGGACTTTTTTGGTGAAGGTTTTGGTGGAGGCCGTAGATCAAGAAGGTCAAATAATAGAGGGTCGGATTTAAGATATGATTTATCTATATCTTTGGAAGAAGCTTTTTCTGGAAAGAAACAAGACATAAAATTTTCTACATCTGAAAAATGCGACACTTGTAGTGGTTCAGGTTCAAAACCTGGGCATCAAGCTGGGGCATGCTCGATGTGTGGTGGTCATGGTCAAGTTAGATCAAGCCAAGGTTTTTTCACAGTCCAGCAAACATGTCCTCAATGTGCAGGTGTTGGTGAAGAAATTACTCATCCTTGCACAAACTGCAATGGACAAGGAAAAAAACAAGCTTCAAAAAGATTATCGGTTACTATTCCAAAAGGTGTGGATGATGGAACTAGAATAAGGCTGTCAGGAAAAGGTGAAGCTGGATCAAGAGGTGGTAGTAGTGGTGATTTATATTTATTCATTAATGTTCATTCTCATGAGTTATTTAAAAGATCTGATGAAAACTTATTTTTTGAATGTCCAGTTTCTATAGCAGATGCTGCTCTAGGCACCTCAATTGAAATTCCAACAATTGATGGCGGTAAAGCTAAAATAAAAATTCCTGCTGGAACTCAAAGTGGGAAACAATTTAGACTAAAAGGAAAAGGAATGCCATTTATGAGAGGAAATGATTTTGGTGATCTATATGTGCAAGTAAATACTGAGGTTCCTATATCTTTAAATAAAGAGCAAAAAGAATTACTTGAAAAATTTAGAGAAATAGAAAACGATAAATCAAATCCAAGTATAAAAAAGTTTTTTCAAAAGGCTAAAAGTTTCTGGAAAAATTGATCATTAGTGCTAAGATAATTTCTAAATTACATAGATGTTTAATTTTATTTTTCAAAAAATAGTTAATTACTATTTATGTAAAAAAAACAAAAAATTATATTATTTATTTTTTTCTTTATTCAAATTTTTTATCTCAGGGTCCTTTATCTTAGAATTTGATAAATATAAGTTTTACTCTTATCCAAAGAAAAAAGATCTAAGTCGATGGATGCTAAAAAATCTTAGAGAATGGGACTTGGAAAATATTCAAATTATTTTAAATCTTATAAAAAATAAAGAATTTACTTTTATAGATTGCGGATGCAATTATGGAGCATATACAATACCGATTGCTAAAAATAATCCAAAAATAAATATCTATTCATTTGATGCATCAAAAAATGTCCTAAAAAAATTAGAGGAAAATATTAAATTAAATAATATTGAAAATGTTCAAACTTTTAACTACGGCATAGCAGAAAAAAAAGGATATGAATTTTTTGATGATAATTTAATAAATTACAAAAATTCAGGATCTTTTAGATTTACAAATCAAAATACAAATAATAACGATAAGGTCAAAATTTATTCTTTAGATGAATTAGTTGAGGATAAGATTATTAAATTATCTAGAAATTTGATTATTAAAATTGATATTGAGGGATTTGAGTTTAGAGCACTAAAAGGTATGAAAGAAATAATCAAAAATCATAATGTTTTTATATTCTTCGAATTTTCCAAAATGTTAGTTAACAGTGAAAATAATTTTAAATTAGAATTTGAAAATTTTATAATTAAAAACAAACTTAAATTATTTGATTTAAAATTTAATAAGATTCAAACAACAAAGTTATTTGAAATTTTAAGTAAAACTGATACTAGGTACCAAACTATTGGTGATTACATATTAACAAAAACTCAAGATGAAAAAAATTAAATTTGCAATAACAGGATGTATGGGGAGAATGGGACAACAGCTTATTAAATCTATTGCCAAGGATAAGTCTTCTAAGTTAGTCTGTCTTACTGAAAATAGATTAATCAATAAAAATATTAAAGGAATTAAACCTGAACTAAATAATGAAAAGTCCCTTGGCAAAGCAGATGTAATAATAGATTTTACTATACCGAAATGTACATTTGAGGTTTTAAAAATTGCAGTGAAACTTAATAAAAGAGTTGTTATAGGAACGACTGGATTTACAAAAAAAGAAGAGAATTTAATTGAGAAATATTCAAAAAAAATTCCAATTTTGAAAGCTGGAAATATGAGTCTTGGAATTAACTTACTTATGTACCTAACTGAGATTGCAGCTGCGTCCCTCGGTAATAATTATTTAAGTAAAGTTTTTGAGATACATCACAAACACAAAAAAGATCATCCATCTGGCACAGCTTTAATGCTTGGAAAAGGAATTGCTATAGGAAAAAAGAAAGACTTTTATAAATTAGTGGGGAAAAAATTTTTAAACAAAAAAAATTTTCCTTACGGAAAGAAATTAAATTTTAATTCTATTAGAAAGGGTGAAATTATTGGAGAGCATGAAGTTAATTTTTCAAGTGGAAAAGAAATAATTACATTAAATCATGAAGCATTTGATAGAGCACTTTATTCAGAAGGTGCTATAACTGCTGCCAAATGGCTAACTAAAAAAGAACCAGGTCTATACTCTATGAGAAATCTTCTCAATTTTAAATGAATGAATTAAAGAGAGCAAAAATTGTTTTAAAAATATTAAACAAAACTTATCCTGAAACCCCTATTCCTTTAAAACACAGAAGCATATTTACACTGCTCATATCAGTTTTACTATCAGCCCAGTGTACTGATGTTAATGTTAACAATGTAACAAAAAATATTTACCCAAAATATAATAAGCCTGAACATTTTGTAAGACTTGGTAGAAAAAAGATTGAAAAATTAATAAGACGTATAGGTATATTTAGAATAAAAGCTAAAAGTATTTTTAATTTATCTAAAACTTTAGTTGAAAAGTATAATGGTAAAGTTCCTAGGACATTTGAAGAATTAGAAGAATTACCAGGAGTTGGTCATAAAACTGCTAGTGTTGTAATGTCCCAGGGATTTGGTAATCCTGCTTTTCCTGTGGACACTCATATACATCGACTAGCTCAAAGATGGGGTCTTACTAGTGGAAAAAATGTAGTACAAACTGAAAAAGACTTGAAAAGATTATTTCATAAAAAACATTGGAATAAATTACATCTTCAAATAATTTATTATGGAAGAGAATATTGTAAGGCAAGAGAATGTTATGGTATATCTTGTAAAATTTGTACTACTTGTTATCCTAAAAGGAAAAAACCTATAAAAACAAAGAAGGCTTAAATGAAAATCTTAGGAATAGGAAACGCCATTGTTGATGTAATTTGTAAAGTTAATGAAGACTTTATTGATCAAAATAAATTAACTAAAGGAACAATGAAACTAATCTTTGATGAAAAGGAATTTAAAAGTTTATTATCAGATCTTGAAATTGAAAAGACTATATCGGGTGGATCAGTAGCAAACTCTATAGTTGGGTTGTCTCAATTAGGAAATGAAGTTGGTTTTATAGGTAAAGTAAATGATGATGATTTAGGAAAAAAATACGAAGATGGCCTCAAATCAGAAAAAGTAAGTTATTTCTATAGTAAAAAAAAGGAAGAACTTCCAACAGGTACTTGTTTGATATTGGTTACACCCGATTCAGAGAGGACGATGTGTACATTCTTAGGAACTGCAGGCAAAATAAATGCTGATGATATTTCAACAGATGTAGTAAAAAAAAGTGAAATAATTTTTTTAGAGGGATATTTATGGGATGAAGGTGAACCAAAAAAGGCATTCGATAAGGCAATTAATAATTGTAATAAAGTTGCAATGTCATTATCTGATCAATTTTGTGTGGATAGACACAAAACTCACTTTTTAGATTTAGTGAAATATAAACTAGATATTACATTTGCAAATGAGCAAGAGATAATGTCTTTAATAGATGCAAAAAATTTTGATGAAGTTGTAAATTTTGCAAAAAATTTAAAAAAACTTTTAGTAATCACACGAGGAGAAAAGGGCGCAATTTCGATATTTGGTGATGAAATTAACGAAAATGGAATTGAAACCAACCTTTCCATAAAAGATCTTACAGGCGCAGGCGATTTGTTTGCAGCAGGTTTTTTGCATGGATATGTTAACAATTTAAAATCTATGGATTGCCTTGATAAAGGTAGAGAGATGTCTTCAAAAGTAATACAGCAAATTGGTGCTAGACTTTAACTTTTTTCCTATCATAGCTACCCTTGCCTTTTTTTGGCTTCACTATTCTCGGTTTGTATTTATTATTAAATAAATCTTTTGCGTATTTATTTTTTTTAGATTTCGATTTTATATCCATTTTTTCTACTAACAATGAATGAGGTATCTTTAAATTTTTTCTCAACTTTTTTTCTTAGTCTGTAAACGTGTGTTTCAACTGTATGAGTATCTAATTTTGATTTATGTCCCCAAACTTCGGTTTGCAATTTTTCAATTGTTACTGGTTTAATCGAACTGTTTAAAAAACTTATTATTTTAACTTCTTTCTCAGTGAGTGCTATCTTTCCTTTACTGTCACTCATTACTCTTGAATTAAAGTTTACGCTATATTTGCCAATATTTACGTTATTTTGTTGGTTAAATTTATTTTTTAAAAATTGTATATTTATGATTTCTATTAATTTTTCTATGTTTATTGGAAATTCATCAATTTTCACTTGTTTTTGAAAATTTTTTTTTTTTTCACCAGATATTATAACTAGGTTTTTTTTTAGGAAATTCTCATCAAAATTGCCATCATTTAGGTTTTCAATATTAAAATTCAAATAACTCTTAATTTCATTTAATATATTAAACAGAACTGGAAATTTATAAATTATTAAGGACTGGTTTGTATTCATATTTATAAATTATGATAATTATAGTTAAAAATAAAGATACATTAAAATTTGGTGATTTTGTATTCAAATGTTGTATTGGAGCGAATGGATTTTCTAAAAATAAAATTGAAGGTGATAAAAAAACTCCAATAGGTACTTTTGCGCTTGAAAATCTATATTATAGAAAAGATAGAAAAGTTAAACCTTATACAAATTTGAAAATTATCAATATAAAGAAAAGTATGAGATGGTGCGATGACATACATGATGGGAAAAATTATAATAAATTGATTAGTTCAAAATTAAAAGTAAAAAGTGAGAAATTATATAGATACGATCATAAATATGATTTTTTTATACCAATAAAATATAACTGGGAAAATCCAAAAATTGGAAAAGGCAGCGCAATATTCATACATATAACAAAAAATTTTAAACCAACAGCAGGATGTATTGCACTTTCTGAAAAAGATTTTTTAATTTTGGCAAAACTCATAAATAGAAATACAAAAATAAAATTGTATTAGCCTCTTTCACCAAAAATACTTGATCCTATTCTCAAAAAAGTAGAATTATTTTCTACTGCTTCAAGATAATCAGATGACATACCCATACTCAACTCATTCAAATTTAATTTTTTGTTTAACTCACTCATATCATTAAAATATTTTGAGGCATTTGTATTTATTGGAGGAATACACATTAAACCAATAATATTTAATTTTAGTCCTACGCAATAATTATAAAAATCTAAAACTTCTTCTTTTCTTATTCCTGACTTTTGATTTTCATTTCCTATATTAACCTGTATGAATAACTTAGTTTTTAAATCTAATTCATCTTGGTATTTGTAAATTTTATCTGCAAGTTTTTTACTATCTAGAGAGTGAATATAATCAAATAATTTTACTGCAAACTTAACTTTATTTGTTTGGAGTTTACCAATTAGATGAAGTTTTATTTGTTTTTTTTCTTTTTTTATCTCTGTCCATTTTTCAATTGCTTCTTGAACTTTATTTTCACCATAATGAATGTGCCCATGATCTAAAATAGGTCTTATATGATTTAATTTGAACGTTTTAGATACTGCTATTATGTTAGGAATTTTAGATAAATTTTTATTTAATTTAAACTTATCCTTAACTTTTTCAGAAATTTTAAGTAAATTTTGAACTGTATTATGCATAATAATTTTCCAAAAAATTTTTATTTTATAAATTCATACAAAAAAAGTAATATTGTTAAATTAGACAATAATACAGCAGTTATCTATAGAAACTATAGAGAAAAATTGGACTTAAAACAAATAATTAAAATCAGAAATTTTTGCCATAATAGAAAAATAAAATTCTTTCTCTCTAATAATTTTAAAGTTGCATTAAAATTAAAGTGTGATGGTGCTTATATTCCATCATTTAATAAAAGTTTTCAACATTTAAGTTACAAATTCAGATCAAGATTTATTTTACTCGGATCTGCACATAATATTAAAGAAATTCGAATTAAAGAAAAACAAAATGTAAATTTAATTTTTATTTCCTCATTATTTAAGAATAACAAAAATTATCTAGGAATTTACAAATTTTTGAATATGAAAAAATCGACTAAACAAAAAATAATTGCACTTGGAGGAATATCCAAGCTCAATATCAGACGACTTAAATTATTAGATTGTTTTGGTTTTAGTGGAATATCTTATTTTGAATAAAAAAAAGGCCCCTAAAAAGGGGCCTTTAAATATAGTTATTCTAACTAATTAAAACGCAAATGTTAGACCAACTTCATAAGCTTCTCTATCATCTGTAGCTGTATTAGCAATGTTATCAACATTGTTAAATGCTCCAGCAATAGTTAGTGATCCCATTGTGTAAGATGCACTGATACCAGTAGATTCTTGGTCATCACCTGAGTTATACTCAATATTGTGAGTTGTAAAACCAACTGTAAAGTCATCGCTTATTTGGTAAGTAATACCAAATCCTGAAGATTCAGTATCAGCTGTTGCACCACCATCAACATCTTTTTCAGATGTTTGAACACCAACAGTTATTGGACCTGTTGCATACTTAGCGTACATAGTGTGCTCATCGCTCTTAGTATTAGTAGTTACCTCAACATCACCTTGTGCATATCCAACAGTTAAACCTTCCATACCTGTGTAGCTTATTCCGATATCACTGTATGATACATCAGTTACTTCATTAGATGCATTAATGTATGCTAATGTTAAGTTTACACCTGTTTCATGGCTGTAACTGTAAGTAAACATGTTGTTACCACTGTGACCATTAATTATATCTGCATCTGAGCCAGTTACTGCATCCCATGGCTCTTCGTAAGCGTTTGGTGTTACGTCATCAACTGCACTCATAGCACTGTCTCCACCGTGACCAGCAAATACTAAAGTACCTGCATCACCTAGATCTAAAGTGATTGATTGATTGTCAAATTGGTTTGTTCCATCAGCAGAATCACCATCTAATTCTAATGATAATGTTACACCGATGTCATTTACATCTCCAGAAGCAGAGAAAGTAACTGAGTCAGCCATTGTCCAACCATTACCTTTTTGTTGTTTGCTATCTCCACCCGAGAAATAAATTGCTGCAGAACCAGAAGCTGACAATTCAGCAGCTGAAACAGATCCCGCAACTAGAGAACCAGCTAATGCTGTTAACCCTATTTTACTATATTTGTTCATATTAAATACTCCTTTGTATTTGTTAATATTAATATTAAACATAACGCTTTTATCAAAAAGACCTTACAAAACTTCCCAAAAGACAATATTTCGAAAAATAATGGTCTAGTGTTGCAAAATTGCACCTGTAAAAATATACGAAAAACAGGGTTTTTTAGTCTTTATCTAATATTTCCAAAATCTATTAAATGTTTTAAAGGTATTATTATTTTATGAAACTTAAAACAATTCAAAACAATATCATTATAATTATTTTCTCAATATTTTTCTTAGGATCATGCGAAAGTTTACCAGGTGCAGATGCAAGAAAAGTTCCATACGATCCAAAGAAAAGAGTTCAAAAAAACATTGAAGAAGGAAGAGGATTTAGGTTGATGGGAGGCAACAAAAAAAATACAGGTGAATTTGATTTTGCTAGTTCAAATGAACTTTGGAGAGCTTCTCTAGACACTCTTGATTTTATGCCTCTTGCTTTAGCAAATTATAGTGGAGGAATAATTGTTACCGACTGGTATAGTGATGACACCTCAAGCAAGGAGTCTGTCAAAATTTCAATCAGATTTTTAAGTAACGAGATTAGGTCAGACGCAATTGCTGTAAAAGTATTTTACAAAAATTGCTCTGTTGAGAAATCTTGTAAAATTTCAGACAAATCAGGAACATTGTCTGCCGAGTTATCAAAAAAAATATTAAATAAAGCAGCAATTTACGAGAAACAGAACAAATCTAAAAATAAAACTAAATATATAAACGAAACGTTAAAAGACTAAGAATTTAATTAAAATTGTGGAAAGATATAATTTCAAAAGTGTTGAAGAAAAATGGCAAAAAATTTGGGAGGAAAAAAAACAGTTTTCAAGCTCAATAGATAAATCTAAAAAAAAGTTTTATTGCCTGGAGATGTTTCCGTATCCATCGGGGAAAATACACATGGGCCATGTAAGAAATTATACTATCGGAGATGTCCTGTCTCGTTATAAATTTTTAAAAGGTTTTAATGTTTTGCATCCTATGGGTTGGGATGCGTTTGGAATGCCAGCAGAAAATGCTGCTAGAGATAATAATTTAGATCCAAAAATTTGGACAAATAAAAATATAGAAACAATGAAAAGTCAACTTAAAAAACTTGGACTTTCAATTGACTGGGAAAGAGAAATCTCAACATGCTCTGAAGATTATTACAAACATCAACAAACTTTTTTTTTAGAACTACTTGATAAGGGTCTAGTTTATAGAAAAGAAAACTATGTAAATTGGGATCCTGTTGATGAAACTGTTCTAGCAAATGAACAAGTAATTGATGGTAAAGGATGGCGGTCGGGAGCTGCAGTAGAAAGAAAAAAATTAAGTCAATGGTTTTTTAATATATCAAAGTTTTCTCAAGATCTTCTCGATGGTTTGGAAAAATTAGATACATGGCCAAATAAAGTTAAAACAATGCAAAAGAATTGGATTGGAAAGTCTTTTGGCTGTGAAATAGACTTTGAAGTAATGGGTCCATTACCTATAAAAAAAATTAAATGTTTTACGACACGTCCAGATACATTGTTTGGTTTTTCATTCTTAGCTGTCTCAGTAGATCATGAAATATCGAAGTTTTATAGTGAAGATCCCAATTTTATTAAATTTAAGCAGGAATGTTCTAAAACCGGAACAACTGAAGAAGCAATAGCTGTCGGCGAAAAGATTGGGTTTAAAACAAATTTGGAGGCAATAAATCCAATCAATCCTTCTCAAAAAGTGCCAGTTTACTTTGCAAACTTCGTGTTAATGGATTATGGATTTGGAGCTGTGTTTGGTTGTCCAGCTCATGATCAAAGAGATTTTGATTTCGCAAAAAAATATGATTTAGAGATTAACACTGTTGTCAGACCTCACGATGAAAATGAAAATTACAAGGTAACAAATGAAGCTTATCCAGGACCTGGCATTATTATTAATTCAAACTTTTTAAATGGTTTAGAAGCACCAAAAAATTCAGTTTTAGAAACAATAAATTATCTAGAGAAACAGAATATCGGGAAAAAACAGGTAAATTATAGACTTAAAGATTGGGGTGTATCTCGTCAAAGATATTGGGGATGCCCCATACCAGTAGCATACGATAGCGAAGGAAATGTTCATCCTATACCTAAATCTATGCTTCCTGTCAAACTTCCAGAAAATATAAATCTAAATGTAAAGGGTAACCCATTGGATAGTGAAAAAAGTTGGAGAGAAATTGAGATTGAAGGCAAAAAATTAATTCGTGAAACTGATACATTAGATACTTTCGTTTGCTCATCATGGTACTATTTAAGATTCTGCTCACCTAAAGAAAATTCTTATGGATTTAATAAAGAAGATATAGATTATTGGATGCCAGTGGATCAGTATATTGGTGGAGTAGAACATGCTATTTTACATCTTTTATACTCTCGTTTCTTTATGAAAGCGATAGACTATAAGAATAATAATTTCAATATTACAGAACCATTTCAAAGTTTGTTTACTCAAGGGATGGTCTGTCATGAAACCTACAAGGATGAAAATAATAATTGGTTAAGTCCAGATCAAGTAGAAAAAAAAAATAATAAATATGTGCAAAAAGATAAGCCAGATAAAATTGTAAAAGTAGGACCATCTGAGTCTATGTCAAAATCAAAAAAAAATGTTGTCGACCCAGAGTTGATTATCCAAAATTATGGAGCAGACTCTGTAAGACTATTTATACTATCTGACAGTCCACCTGAGAAAGATGTTCAGTGGTCGGAACAAGGAATGATATCATCATATAAATTTTTACAAAAATTGTGGATATTACATAATGAAATAAAGTATAAAATTTTAAATGAAAAACCCGAATTTAAAGATAAATCTTTTGATGGATTTATTAATCAGACAATATCTAATATAACAAATAATTTAGATAAGTTTAATTACAATGTAATAATAGCAAATATGTATGAAGCATATAATTATCTAATAAACTATATAAAAAACAAGAAAAATATAATTAATTTAAAAGACAGCTATAAAAAAATTTTAATCTGTTTCTCACCAGTTTTACCTCATTTCACAAATGAGTGTCTTTCTGATTTAAAAATTTACGAAGATATTAAATGGCCAAAGTTTGATAGAACTTCTTTAGAAAAAGAAGAGGAAAATTTTGTAATACAAATAAATGGCAAAAAACGCCATATTTTAAAATTAAAAAAAGATATTTTAGAAAGTGATCTTTTAGAAATTGTTAAAAAAGATAAAATAATGGAAAAATATTTAAACAATAAGTCAATAAAAAAAGTAATATTTATTAAAAATCGATTAATGAATATTTTATTAAATGAATAAACTCTTATATCTATTTTTATTATTATTTATTTTTAACTCGTGCACGTACGAGCCTATTTTATCAAAAAAAAAATATAATTTTAATTTTACTGAAGTTGAAACAACAGGTAATAAATTTATAAATAAAATAATACAGGAAAATTTATTAAGCAAAAGTCAAGGAAATAGAAACATCAAAATTAATTTAAAATCTAGCAAAGATAAAAAAGTTATTTCCTCTAATAAGAAAGGTGATCCAGTTAATTTTAAAATTAAGATTAATGTAGATTACATTGTTTATGAAAATAACATAGAAATTATAAAAGATAATATTTTTAAAGAAGTTACTTACAATAACATAAATGATAAATTTGAACTATCCCAATACGAGGATAATACTATTATTAATCTATCTAACAACATAAGTGATGATATTTTAACATCATTGCTTACATTAGATTAATGATTATTAAACATTTCGAAATTTCAGAAAAGACTTTAACAAAGTTTGATTTATATCTTTTTTATGGAAAAAATGAAGGTTTACAAAACGAAATAATAAAACAAAAATTTATTCATAATTTTAACGGAAAAATTGAAAAATATGACGAGACAGAGTTCATACAAAATTATGACGATATTGTTAATAGCATTTTAAATAAGTCTTTTTTTGATGACAAGAAAATATTTATAATTTCTAGAACTACTGACAAGTCACTTAAACTTATTGAAAATCTTCAAGAAAAAAATTTGGATGAAATTAAAATCATTTTTAAAAGTGGTGCATTAGAAAAAAAATCTAAACTTAGAATTTTATTTGAAAAAGAAAAAAATTTATCTTTAACTGCATTTTATGAAGATAATGCGAGAGATTTAACTAATATTGCTTTTGAGTTTTTAAATAAAAATAATATTAAATTATCAAGAGAAGCAGTAAATTTACTAGTAAACAGAGCTAGTGGCGAAAGGGGGAATCTGAAAACTGAGTTAGAGAAAATTTATAATTATTCACTGTCTAATAAAAATGTTAGTTTAGAAAATGTGCTAAAACTGTCTAACTTAGCTGAAAATTACGCTGTAAATGAACTTGCAGACAGCTATTTTTTAAAAAATAAGAAAAATATTGCAAAAATTCTGAATGAGAACAACTACTCAAATGAAGATTGTGTGCTAATAATTAGAACTCTATTAGGTAAGTCAAAAAAATTAAGAGTAATTATTGAGGAAAATATAGAAATAAGAAATATAGATAAAGTTATATCAAATTTCAAACCACCAATATTTTGGAAAGATAAAGAAAACGTAAAAAAACAGGCAAATTCCTGGGATTTAAATGATCTTAAGGAAGTAATTTATAAAATAAATGATTTAGAGTTGGCTGTAAAAACTAATTCCAATCAATCACTAAATTTAGTTTCTGATTTCGTAATAAATTGCTAGTAATTTTTCTTAATTACATCAATTAGACGTTCTAATTGATCTAAATCCTTATATTCAAAAGTAAGGGTGCCTGATTTATTTTTTTTGTTTTTCAAAAATACTCTCATACCTATTTTATCAGACAGTTCTTTTTCTGTGTTTAAAACATTGCTATCTCTTAAAATATTAATATTTTTTGATCCTTTCTTTAAAATTCTTACTAAACTCTCAGTCTGCCTCACAGACAATTGTTTTTTGATAATTTTTTCGGCTAACAATAAAGCATTTTCGAGACCTATCAAAATTTTTGCATGGCCCTGTGAAAGTCTTTCAAGTCTTATTAAATCAATTAATTTTTCAGGAAGAGTTAGTAATCGCAAAGAATTTGTTATATGGGATCTACTTTTGCCAATAAACTTTGACACTTTTTCTTGGTCGTATCCAAAGTTTTCTATCAGATTTTTGTAACTTTCAGCCTCTTCTATTGGGTTTAAATCTTTTCTTTGAACATTCTCTATAATTGCAAATTCTAGAGATTTTAAATTGTCAGCATCAATAATTACAACTGGAACTTCATGGAGGCCTGCTGATTGTGCTGCTTGCCATCTCCTTTCACCTGCGATTAGCTCATATTTATCGTTTTGGTCACTAGACTTTCTTACTATTAAAGGCTGGATTATCCCTCTTTCCTTAATTGAATTGGTCAATTCATCTAGAGCATCTTTATCAAATAACTTTCTAGGTTGATTTTTATTAGGTGTTATTGAACTTATAGATACTTTATAATTAGATATTTTTACATCATTATCTCCTATTAAAGAAGACAATCCTCTTCCGAGTCCTTTTTTCGTTTTAAAGGGATTTATCATGCTGCGCTCTCCACTTGTTTATCTTGTTCTAGAAACTCCTCAGTAAATTTGAAATAAGCCTTGCTACCTGGACAAATCTTATCATACAACAATACTGGTATGCCATGAGATGGAGCTTCGGAAAGCCTAACGTTTCTTGGAACAGCAGTAGAGTATACTTTTTCCTTAAAATAATTTCTTGCTTCTATCTCAACCTGTCCTGAAAGCTTATTTCTCTTATCAAACATTGTTAGAAGTATCCCCCTTATTTCTAGTGAGGGATTTAAGTTAGACTTTATTCTGTCGATTGTTTTCATAAGCTGAGTTAAGCCCTCCAATGCAAAAAATTCTGTCTGAAGTGGTACTACTAAAGCATCAGAAGCCACTAATGCCATAATTGTAAGCAGACTTAGCGATGGGGGGCAGTCGATCAGTATATAATCATATGATGCTCCAGAATCATTTAAAATAGAGGATAATTCGTCTTTCAATTTAAACGCTCTACGACTATCTCCTGCTGTTTCTACCTCAAGTCCTGATAGATCAACATTAGAGGTGATTAAATTCAGGTTGTCAAAGCTTGTTTCTTGAATTACTTCTGAAATTTTTCTGTTTCCATTAAGTACACTATAAATAGTAGTTTCTGAACTTGAAGAATTTGAAAGACCTAGGCCAGTTGTTGCATTTCCTTGAGGATCAAGATCAATGACTAATATTTTTTTTCCTTTCATAGACAATCCAGCTGCAAGATTTATTACCGTAGTAGTCTTCCCTACACCTCCTTTTTGATTTATTACTGAAATAATTTTTTTTTCCATTTTTTTTTAATTATTTATTTTTTGATTTAGTTTTTTCATTTAAAAATTTTTCTTAAGCTCAATTAATAACATTAATATCAAAATATTTTTTCCTAAATTTTTTTTTTCCTTAAATTAAAAATTTTTACGATCATAGACTCATCACTTGTTAAACTCTTTTTTTCCTCATAATCAAATTTCCATGTTTCAAAAGCATCATCTAAAATTTTTTTTCCACTTTTGCCTAAGAACAAAATAATATACTTAAAATTTTTAAAATTATTTTTCGCAATCTGGAAAATAATTGGCAACGGTTTAAATGCTCTTGAAATAATTACGTCTGTACACAAATTTTTTTCATCAAAAATATTTTTTTGATGAATTTCTGAGTTTAAATTAAATTTTTTTGTCATTTCTTTTAAAAAAACACTCTTGTGATAGCTCTTTTCATAGAAAATCACCTTAAATATTGGTTTTTTTGGTTTCATCAATATACCTAAAACTATACCAGGAAGCCCAGCACCCGACCCAAGGTCTGTACATATTTTTATATCATTTTTATCAATAAAATCAATAGTTTGTGCACTATCATTAATATGCCTTGAAATAATTGATTTTTCTGTGCTCTTACTGATTAAATTTATACTTTTATTTTTTGAGATAATCGCTTTTGAGTAATCCTCAAGCTCATTGAGTGTTTCACGTGAAACATTTAAGAGTTTAAAATTTTCAATTTTTAATATATTCGAATCAATCAAGCTATATGCTTAATAGACTTTCTTTTAAGATGAGACAACAAAATATATACTGCGGCGGGTGTAATTCCGTCAATTCTTAAAGCTTGACCCATGGTTTTAGGCCTAATTTTCTTGAATTTTGACTTAACCTCATTAGATAGCCCAGAAAAATTATCGTAATTAATATTATTTGGAATAATTAAGTTTTCATCTCTTTTAAATGCCAATATATCGGCTTTTTGCTTCTTTAAGTAACCTTTGTAATGTGAATTAATTTCTAATTGCTCATCTATTTCACGTGAAACATACTTAATTTCAGGCCAAATTTCTCTTATTTTGTTCATATTTACTGATTTTTGTCCTAATAACTGATTTGCAGTCCTACTAATTCCGTCTTTTGCAATATTAATTCCAAATGTTTCTGCTTTTGAAGGGGTAATTTTCAATTTATCCATTTTAAACTGCGTTTTTGATAATTGATGGTATTTCTCTTTAAATATTATCTCTCTTTCTTTATTTACAATTCCTATTTTTATACCTTTTTTAGTAAGTCTAATATCTGCATTATCTGATCTTAATGAAAGTCTGTATTCGGCTCTTGATGTGAACATTCTATATGGTTCTGCTACACCCTTGGTTACTAGGTCATCTATCATAACACCTATATATGCTTCTGACCTATCTAAAATAAACGGTTCTTCATTTCTAAAAGCAAGTGCTGCATTTGCACCTGCTATCAATCCTTGAGCTGCCGCTTCTTCATATCCTGTTGTTCCGTTGATTTGACCTGCAAGGAAAAGATTTTTTATTTTTTTTGTCTCTAATGTTAATAAAAGTTCCCTTGGGTCAACAAAATCATATTCAATAGCATATCCATGCCTTATAATTTTGACATTCTCTAAACCATTGATTTTACTACATATTTCTTCCTGTATATCTGCTGGTAAAGAAGTTGAAATACCATTCGGATAAATTGTGTTATCATTTAAACCTTCTGGCTCTAAAAAAATTTGATGCCTCTGCTTATCAGCAAATTTTTTTATTTTATCCTCTATCGAAGGACAATATCTTGGGCCAACACCTTTTATACTTCCAGAATACATAGCGCTTCGCTTTATGTTTTTTGATATAATTTTATGAACTTCATCATTCGTATAAGTCATACGACATGAAATTTGTTTATTAAAATTTCTTTTAGTTAAAAATGAAAAGAAGTATGGATCATCATCTGCGTGCTGCTCTTCTAGACTTTCAAAATTTATAGTACGGGCATCTAGCCTCGGAGGAGTTCCAGTTTTTAATCGTCCAATTTTGAATTTGTATTTTTCTAATTGCTCACTCAAACCTGTTGAAGGTTTCTCATTAAATCTTCCAGCAGGAGTTTTTTCTTCGCCTATATGAATTAAACCATTTAAAAAAGTTCCAGTTGTTAAAATTATCTTTGATGATTGAACCTCTTTACCTGATTTAGTGGTAAAACCAATTATACAGTTTTTTTTAAAAATAAACTTAATTACAGGATCAGAAAATATGCTTAAATTACAGTAGTTTACGAGTTTTTCTTGCATGTATTTCTTATAAAGAGACCTGTCACTTTGTGTTCGCAGTCCTCTCACTGCTGGCCCTCTACTCCTATTTAGTAATCTAAATTGTATACCTGATTTATCTGCTACTACCCCCATGACACCATCTAGTGCATCTATCTCTCTAACCAAATGCCCTTTGCCCAAACCTCCTATGGCTGGATTACAAGACATTTCCCCTATTGTATCAAATTTATGTGTGAATAGGGCAGTGTTAACTCCTAGTCTGGCTGATGCTGCTGCTGCTTCACAGCCTGCATGTCCACCTCCTATTACAACAACATCAAATGATAATTCATTTTTCATAGACGTAATCTATTAATGATATTAAAATTTACAAGAAAACAGTTAAAAATTTCTAAAAAGCTAGTATTATTAACGATTATTTACCTATACAGAAATCATTAAAAATAGAACCTAAAATCTCTTCAATATCTACTTTTCCGACTATAATTCCAAGATATCTGGTTGCTAACCTTAAATCTTCAGCAGCTTTATCAAAATCTTCTAAAGATTTTTTTTGTTCAAAATCTTTCAAACTTGCAAAACACTGTTCTAGATTTATCCTATGTCTTTCTCTCGTTATAAAAATTTCTTCTGATGATATAAATTTATTTTTTAAATTTTCTTTAATTGAATTGATAAGTTTGTCTATATTTTTTTCCTCTTTAATAGATATGTAAATCGGGTCGTGTTTTTTTATCTCGTTAGTAATTTGGTCTGTACCTAAATCCATTTTATTAATAACCAATATTGCTTTTTTTGATATTTTATCATTAAAAAAGTGAGTAAAATCAATACTTTTAGGCTCTATTACAATTATATTTAAATCAGCATTTTCGGCTTTTTTTAAAGCCAACTTTATACCTTTTTTTTCAATTTCATCTTTAGAGTCTCTAATCCCAGCAGTGTCAGAAATAACAACAGGATATCCATCTAAGTTTAGATGAGTTTCTATAATATCCCTCGTTGTTCCTGCAATTTCTGAGACTATAGCCACATCCCTTTTAGATAAATAATTTAACAAAGATGATTTACCTGCATTTGTTGGACCTACTATTGATATTTTAAATCCTTCTCTAATTCTTTCTCCAACTTTTTGATCATTTAAAATTTTCATAATTTCTTCTCTAATACTTTTTACTTCTGAGTGAATATTTAATAAAATATCATCAGGTAAATCATCTTCTGGGAAATCAATTTTAGCTTCTACTTTCGATAAAATTTTTAAAAGTCTCTCTCTAAGTGAATTAAATTTGTCTGAACTTTTTCCAGACATAACGTTTATGGCCTGTTGTCTTTGAATCTCTGTTTCTGACGAAATTAAATCTGCAACACTTTCTGCACTTAATAAATTAATCTTACCATTTTGAAATGCTAATTTTGTAAATTCTCCAGCTTCTGCCAATCTTAAATTTGATATTTGAGATAAAGAGTTCTGGATTTCTTTTATAACAGCCCTGCTACCATGAACATGAAATTCGGCCATATCTTCACCTGTGTAGCTTGCTGGTCCAGGAAACCACAGCAATATACCTTCGTCAATTAGCTGATTATCATTGATTTTGTTGAATTTTCTCCTAACCGCGGTTCTTGGCTTTGGAACACTTTTTCCAGTTATTTTATTTATAACAACCCTAGTATCTTTGCCAGATACTCTAATTACAGCAAGTCCAGAAACACCTGGTCCTGTGGAAAGTGCATATATTGTCATTAACAAAGTATAACAGGTATTTTTAAAAATGGTTTATTAAGATGGCTTGTTCATAGAATTAAAGAATTCTGCATTATTTTTAGTATCCTTTAATTTAGAATTAATAAACTCTATAGCATCCATTGATCCCATGGGTGCGATTATCCTTCTTAAAACATTCATTTTTTGAAGATCATTTTTCTCAAAAATTAATTCTTCTCTTCTTGTTCCAGATTTAGTTATATCGATTGCTGGAAATATTCTTTTCTCTGATATTTTTCTGTCTAGAATAGTCTCACTATTTCCAGTTCCTTTAAATTCTTCAAAAATAACTTCATCCATTCTACTGCCGGTATCTATTAAAGCTGTAGCAATGATTGTTAAAGAACCACCTTCTTCAATATTTCTTGCTGCACCAAAAAACCTTTTTGGTCTTTGTAGTGCATTTGCATCTACTCCGCCTGTTAAAACTTTTCCAGAACTAGGAACAACGGCATTATATGCTCTTCCGAGTCTTGTTATGGAGTCCAATAGAATTACGACATCTTTTTTGTGTTCCGTAAGTCTTTTAGCTTTTTCTATAACCATCTCGGCTACAGCTACGTGTCTTTGTGCAGGTTCGTCAAAAGTTGAGCTAATTACTTCTCCTTTTACAGTTCTCTGCATATCTGTCACCTCTTCTGGTCTCTCGTCGATTAATAAAACCATAAGATAACACTCTGGGTGATTTGCAGTTATTGAGTTAGCTATACTTTGTAAGATCATAGTTTTCCCTGCTTTTGGAGGAGATATTATTAATGACCTTTGACCTTTGCCAATAGGGCTAACTAAATCAATTAGACGTGGAGTTAAATCTACTTTTTTTTCAACTTTATTGCTTTCTACTTCCATGACCAATTGTTTATTTGGATACAGAGGAGTCAAGTTATCAAAAGCAATTTTATGTTTAAACTTATCTGTTTCTTCAAAATTTATTTTACTAACTTGAAGTAGAGCAAAATATCTTTCACCTTCTTTTGGTGCTCTAATAGGCCCTTCAACAGTATCTCCTGTTCTTAATCCAAATCTTCTGATTTGATTTGGACTTACGTAAATGTCGTCTGCACCAGGAAGATAATTTGACTCAATAGCTCTTAGAAAACCAAAACCATCTTGAAGTAATTGGAGAACTCCACCACCGGTTATTTCTTCACCTTTTTCGGCTAATTTTTTTAGTATAGCAAAATAAATTTCCTGACGTCTTAGGGTGCTTGCGTTTTCAATTCCTAAATTTTCTGCTTCATTAATAAGTTTTTCTGAGCTTTTTTCCTTTAATTCTTGAATGTTCATAATATAGGGGGGTTTTAAGTTAGATGTTTATAATATAATAACCTGTTTGGAAGATTTCAAGCCTATAAAGGCTTAAATATTACAACAAAAACAATCAAAATAAGCAATATTGTAGGAATTTCATTAATTAATCTATAAAATTTGTGTGAATGAGTATTTTGATCAAATTTAAACTGTTTTAAAGTTTTTCCTAAATAGAAATGATACAAACTAAGGAAAATCACAAATATTATTTTTAATATCATCCATGTTTGTCCTAATTGTTGAAATCCTATGCTGTGAATTAAAAGCAAGCCAAATATCCATGATAAAATCATGGCTGGTGTCATAATGTAAAAATATAATTTTTTTTCCATGACCTTAAATATATCTGAAATTTTTTTATCATCATTATTTTCAGCGTGGTATACGAAAATTCTTGGTAGATATAATAAACCAGCCATCCATGAGATAACTGAGATCAAATGCAAAGATTTAAAAAGAAGATAATAATTCATCAATTAAATATTTCGTTTAATCAAACTATTAAGTAATTTTATATGATCATCATTATCATTAAGACATGGAATCATATCAAAATTTTCTCCACCAGCTTCCATAAAACTTTCTTTTCCTTGAATTAATATTTCTTCTAATGTTTCAACACAATCTGAGGAAAAGCCAGGACAAATTGCTAGAACATTTTTTATTCCCTCTTTTGGTAAACGTTCTAAAGTTTTATCTGTATAAGGTTGTAACCATTCTTCGGGTCCAAATCTTGATTGAAAAGTAGTTTTAATTTCGATTTCATTAAACTTTTCAGAAATGAGCCTGGTGGTTTTGTGACAATAACAATGGTATGGATCTCCTTTATCAAAATATTTTTTTGGTATTCCATGATAAGAAGCTAATATTAAATCTGGTTTCCAATTTATGTTTTCTATTTTAGATTTAATAGAATTCACTAAAGCATCAATATACAAAGGATCAGATTCATAATGCGGAATAATTTTAAGTGATGGTTGCCATCTCATAGACATTAATGTTCTATAAACTTCATCACATACTGTTGCTGTAGTAGCAGCAGCATACTGTGGATATAAAGGTAAAATTATAAGATTTTCACAACCATAATCATGTAATTTTTTTATTTTGCTTTTAATACTCGGATTTCCATATCTCATTGCAAAGTCCACTAATATTTCCTCATTCGATATTGAATTAGATACTTTTTCAGCCTGTTTTTTTGTATAATACATTAAAGGTGACATGTTTATATCTTTCATCCAAATTTCTTTATAAGCTTTTGCTGTTTTAGATGGTCTTAAGTTTAAAATTATTAGGTTTAATATTAATTGCCATAAAATTGGATTAACCTCTATAACTCTTCTATCAGACAAAAATTCTTTCAAGTACCGCCTTATATCTAACCATTTTGTTGAGTCTGGAGTACCTAGGTTCACAATTAAAACTCCAGTTTTGCCAAATTTAATTTCAGGGTGATCTTTTATCATTTGAAGTCTCTAACTATTTTTACCAATTCTTCTACCATCTCAATTTTTGTTTCTGGAAGAATACCATGTCCAAGGTTAAACACGTACGGGTGATCTCTAAAAGTTTCTAAATATTTGTTTGCTTCTTTTTTTAAATTCGATTTATTTGTTAATAATATCTCGGGGTGCAATCCGCCTTGTATAGGTATATCTACATTTTTGATAAAACTTTTTGGATCTACGTCGTAATCTATATTTATCATGCTTGGTTTAACAACTCTGCAAAAATGACTATAATCTGCTATACCTCTTGGAAAACAAATAACCGGTACTCCTAAGTTCTTAGTATAATCAACTAGGGATAAAGTTGGATTGTATAAGTATTTATCAAAATCATGTTTGATCAAACCAGACCAACTATCAAATATTTGAATCATTGTAGCTCCAGCGTTTACTTGGTTTTTAATATGGGTTTTAATAAACTTATCAAGGATCTTTAACAAAGTATTAATTAAACCCTTATCTGAAAAAAAATTACTTTTTAAACCATTTTTCGGAGAGACTTTATTAATCATATATACGAGTAACGTCCAAGGTGCTCCCACAAAACCAATTATATCTTTATTTTTTAAATCTTCATTTTTTTTTAGATCAACTAAAAGCTCGTATATTGGAGATAAATTATTTGTAAATTCTTCCTCCTGAATCTCTAATAATGTATCTATCTCAAAATCTGCAAGATTAGGTCCAAAGTTTTTTTTAAACTCAACTTCTTGACCAAGACCGTACGGTACCATTAAAATATCAGAAAAAATGATTGCCGCATCAAAACCAAACCTTCTTATTGGTTGAAGAGTTATTTCTTCTGATAATTTTGAATTTAAACAAAGATTTATAAAATTTGGATTATTTTTTCTTATTTCCCTAAATTCAGGCAAGTATCTGCCTGCTTGCCTCATTAACCAAATAGGGGTGAGATCTGTTTTATTATTTATTAAACATTCTTTTATTGGTGTCATTTATAATAAGATAATTATATTTAGATTTATTATTAGTATGAATTGTTGATTACGTAAATTACTCAATTTCAACACTTTATTCACTTTTTATTCATCATTGTAAAAAAAAAATCCTTTAAAAGCAGCGTTATTTGATAACTTTTATATATATGAAAAATTGTTAATAACTTATTCACATTTATAAAAATGTTAATTAAATAATAAGAAGTAGTTTAAATTTAGACGAGATTGCTAAATCAAAAGTTTTTCTTATTCTATAATTAATTTATAAACAATTTATACATGAAAAATACACATCAAGTTTATTTAATATCAGATTCAACAGGAGAGACACTTGATAGAATATTCATGGCTTTGAAAGCGCAATTTAATAACTTTGATTATGATTTGAACCAATTTTCGTTTACAAGAACCGAAAATCAAATTTCTACAATACTTAATGATGCTAAAAAACAAGAGAGCCCAATAATTTTATATACTGTTGTTAATAGTAAATTAGCAAAGTTTCTTGCTGAAGAGGCTAACAAGAAAAATATTCCATGTTTTGGTGTTTTGGGTGATTTAATACTGAACTTCTCAAAAATTTTAAATGAAAAAGCAACACACCAACCTAGTGCTCAACATGTTTTAGACGAGGATTATTACAAAAGGATTGAAGCAATACAATTTACGATGAATCATGACGATGGCAACAATACTGAGAACATTTTAGAATCGGATATTATTCTAGTTGGTGTTAGCAGAACAAGTAAAACGCCAACTGCCATATATCTTGCAAACAAGGGATTAAAAACTTCAAACATTCCACTTGTGAATGATATGAACATCCCAAATGATATAGTTAAATCAAAAACTTTATGTGTTATTGGCTTAACCACAGAAGCTGAGAGGCTTTACGATATAAGAAGAAATAGATTAAATTCACTGAAAGAAAACGAAGCATCAGATTACACAAATCTAGAAAAAATTAGACTTGAAGTCGAACAATCTAAAAAAATATTTAAAGTTAATAAATGGCCAACAATAGATGTAACTAGAAAATCTGTTGAAGAAACAGCAGCATCAATAATTAAGATATTCGAAATAAAAAGTAAAAATGGTTGAAATTATTTTAGCTTCAAAAAGTAAGGTTAGAGAGGAAATTTTGAAAAAAAATGGAATTCAATGCGTAGTGTCTCCTTCAAATATTGACGAGGACCCTGTAAAAGAAAGTTTATTAAGTGAAGGCGCATCTCCAGAAATAATTTCAAAAAATTTGGCCGAACTAAAAGCAAACAAGGTGAGCCAAAAAAACTATGATGTTTTAGTTCTTGGTGCAGATAGCGTAATAGATTTAAATGGAGAATTAATTTCAAAACCTGAAAATAGGATAGACGCCTTTAACATTTTAAAAAAATTAAATGGAAAAAAGCATTCGTTGATAAGTTCAGTTTGTATATCTAAAAATGGATCAATGACTTGGAATTATACAGATAAAGCATACCTCACTATGAAAAATTTTTCAGATAAACAATTAGCAGAATATTTAGAAAAAATAACAGATGAAGCATTGTATGCATATAATGTTTATCAAATAGAGGGAGAGGGTAGAAATTTATTTACATCTATTGATGGAGATGAAAATACTGTTATGGGATTACCTATAATTGATATTAAAAAGTATCTAGGTAAATATAAATGAAAAAATTTTTAGTTATCGGAAATCCAGTTGATCACTCATTATCTCCAAAACTGCATAATTTTTGGATAAAAAAATATAATTTAGATGCAATTTATGGAAAATTGGAGACACACAAAAGCGATCTAGTTGAATTATGTGAAAACTTAAAACAAGGTCAGTTAAATGGTCTTAATGTAACTGTACCTTTTAAAAAGGAAATAATTCCCAACATAAACGTCTTAAGTGGACATGCTTTAAGAACAAAATCTGTAAACACCATTTCCGTAGAAAATGGAAATTTAATAGGTCACAATACTGACATAGATGGTTTTGAATTAAGCATAAAAAAATTAAATTATGATGTTACTAATAAAACTATAATTATTCTGGGCGCTGGTGGCGTAGTCCCATCAATAATATATGCGTTAAAAAGAATGAATGCTTCAAAAATCATTGTGAGCAACAGAACGAAAGGCAAAGCCGATGAGTTAAAAAATTTATTTAATGACTTAATAATATTGGATTGGGGTAGTTTAGTTGATTTTGATATGATAATTAATGCAACCAGTATAGGCCTAAAAAAAGAAAATGATTTTGACCATGATTTTAGTCAATTCGGAAAAAATAAATTCTTCTATGATGTAATTTATGATCCATATGAGACGAAATTTTTTAACATAGGAAATCAAAAAGGTAATATTTTTGAAAATGGTTTAAATATGTTCCTTTATCAGGCTCAAAAAGCTTTTAATATTTGGCATAATATTGAACCGGATATTGACGAAGAAACTATAAATTTATTAAAAAATTGAATTATGAGATTAAAAAATAAAGTTGCAATAATAACAGGATCAGCATCTGGATTTGGAAAAGGTATATCAAAAAAATTCACCGAAGAAGGTGCCAATTTAATAATGGTAGACTTGAATTTAAAGTTATTAAAAAAAGTTTCAAAAAACTTGTCTCAAGATTATTTTGTTGCTGATGTTTCTAAAGCATCAAATTTTAAATCATTATTTAACTATGTTTATAAAAAATATAATAAAATAGATATAATAGTAAATAATGCAGGAGTAACTCACAAACCCAAATTTATGGAAACTGTGACTGAGAAAGAGTTTGACAAAGTTTTTAAAGTAAATGCCAAGTCAGTTTATTATTGTGGAAAATTTTTTGTTCCAAAAATGAAAAAAATCAAAAAAGGTGTCATTCTAAATGTTGCATCAACCGCGGGTTTATCCCCTAGACCAAAGCTAAATTGGTATAATGCAAGCAAAGGTTGGATGATCACCGCAACAAAAGCGATGGCAATTGAACTTGCTCCATATAATGTAAGGGTAAATGCAATAGCACCAGTTGCTGGATTAACACCATTGCTAAAATCTTTTATGGGGGGTGATACCCCAAAAAAAAAGCAAGCTTTTTTATCTACTATCCCAATAGGAAGATTTTCCACACCTCAAGATATGGGAAATGCCGCATGTTTTCTATGTTCTGATGAAGCAAGTATGATAACAGGAACAGTATTAGAGGTTGATGGGGGAAGGTGTATCTAATTAAAAATGATTAGAGCTGCAGTAATTGGTGATATAGGATCTGGTAAAACTTTTGTTGCTAATCTATTTAAATGTCCAGTATTTAATGCAGATGATGAGGTAAAAAAAATTTATAAAACAAACAAAGCATGTTTTAATAAATTAAAGAAAATATTACCAAGTTATATTAAATCTTTTCCAATTAAAAAGAAGGAATTAGTAGAAGCAATTAACAAAGATAAAAAAAACCTAAAAAAAATCTCTTATATTGTTCATCCTTTAGTTAGACAAAAAATGAGTTTATTTTTGAAAAAAAATAAAAAACAAAAGATCATTTTACTTGATATACCTTTATTAATTGAAAATAAGTTAAACAAAAAGGGCGACATATTAATATTTATTAAAGCAAAAAAGAGTAAAATTTTGCACAGATTAAAGAAAAGACCTAACTTTAATTTAGAATTTTTAAAAAATCTTCAAAAAAACCAAACACTTTTATCGAAAAAAATTAAATTGGCAAATTACATAGTGCATAATAATTATCCAGCAAATATAATGAAAAAAAAAATTAATCTTTTAAAAAAAAGAATTCTTTATGAAAGAAATAGTACTCGATACTGAAACAACTGGTCTTTCAGTAAAAGAAGGTCATAGAATAGTTGAAATTGGATGCATAGAGCTCGATAATTTGATACCAACTAAAAAAATTTTTCATTGCTATCTGAACCCAGAGAGAAAAGTATCAAAATCAGCATTGGAAGTGCATGGTCATACAGATGAATTTTTAGCAACTAAACAAAAGTTTGAAGAAATTTCTGATGATTTTTTGAAATTTATTGAGGGAAAGAAAATTGTGATTCATAACGCTGAATTTGATATTGCACATCTTAATAATGAGCTATCATTAATTAATAAAAAAAAAATACAAAAAGAAAATGTTATTGATACTTTAGATCTTGCTAGAAACAAGTTTCCTGGATCAGGAAATAGTTTGGATGCATTATGTAAAAGATTCAGAGTTGATAATTCAAGGAGAGTAAAACATACAGCTATTTTAGATTGTGAACTTCTTTCCAAAGTTTATATTAACTTGTTAGACCAGAAAGAACCAATATTTGAGTTTAAGAATGACCTTGTTAAAACTGAAAAAAATTTAAATATTACCAACACATATTCAAAAAAAATCATCAAATTAACAAAAGAAGAAATAGAAAATCATAAGCTATTTCTTAAAAAAAATTTAAAAAAAAATTTCTTTTAATTTAATCTTCTTTGGTAAAGTTCTTCAAAATTAATTTTTTTCTCTAATTTTAAATCCGGAAAACCTGAGTCTCTTATTATACCAAGAAAAATTCTCTCCAATTCTGAATAAATTTCGTTTTGGACATCGCAAAGTATAATTTTTTCTAAATCTTCTTTTTTTAAAGATTTATCTAATATCTTAATTACTGTTGAATATTGAATTTCAAAGGAACATTTCTTTTTATTGTTGCTTGGATCTTTGTAAGTTAATTTTGTAATAACCTCGATCATATCATTTTTAAGTGAGTTAGTTGTAATATTTATCCCTAAAGAGTATTTTGTAATAAATTCTTTGCTTACTACGAAGACCTCAGCATTTGGGATTTCAACAGACATGTCCCTCACATACTTTAAAATTATTTCATATTTTTTTGTTGTCATCTTTGTCTAAATCTTCGTATTCTCCATCAATATAATTGTTAGTTTCCTTTTTTTTATACTGTTTTTTTTTTATTAATTTTCCCAATATTAATCGTCTTGTTATAGGTATAACTAATAAGATCCCAATAAAATCAGTTGCAAACCCAGGAAATATTAAAAGTAATGCAGCAAAAGCTAATGTTGCCCCAGAGATTAACTCATAAATTGGCATTTCATTTTTAATTAACTGGCTCATCCCAGATCGAAGAGTGTTAAATCCCTCATATCTTGCATAAGCAACTCCAACAACTGCAGTAGTTAATATAAGTAAAACAGTGTTAAATGCTCCTATTTGAGAACCTATTTTGATAAACAAGTAAATTTCAATAAGAGGAATACCAATAATTAAAAGCAATACTGTGTTCATTTGTCTATAATTTAATTAGCAGGTTGAAATTATCAACATAGTAAATATTATAACCATATGAGTTATAGCTTTGAATATATTGATATTATACTTCTTGCAATGATTGCGGGGTTTATTTTTTTAAGATTAAGAGGAATTTTAGGTAAAAAAACTGGATTTGAAGAAGATATAGACTCAAGTTTTGCTCATGAGGCACCTCCTGTTAAACAAAATGTTGATTTGAATGCAAACACATTTGACGAAAATGCTAAACAAGAATTTATTAAAGGAGCAAAGATTGCTTATGAGACCATAATTACTAACTTTGCTAATGGAAAGTTAAAAGAGATAAAGTCATTACTAGATAAAAATGTTTATCAGCAGTTTGAAGAAGCCATTAAGGATAGAGATGCGAAGAGCTATTCCTCTGAGACAACTTTCATTGGTATTAATTCAGCTGAAGTCAAAGAGCACAAACAAAACAAAAATATGTTGGAAGTAACTGTTGAGTTTGTGAGTGAAATCATATCTAGCGTTAAAGACAAAGATAATAAAGTAGTTTCAGGAGATCCAGAGAAGATTAAAAAAGTTTTAGATACTTGGAAGTTCTCAAAAGATAGCAGATCTCCAAATCCAAATTGGTTATTAATTGATACTCAAGCTTGACAAATAAGCTATCAAATAAAGATAAAAAAGACTGGCAAAATTTCTTAGATAGTTCTGAAAAACTTCAGAGCAAGGATGAGGATCAATTAAACAATGAAGTAATTTCAGAAAAATCAATTGATCTTCACGGATATACTTTAGAAGAAGCTAACAAACAAATTACTGAATTTATTGAGAATTGTTATGTAAATAAAGTAAAGAAAATAAATGTGATAACTGGTAAGGGAATGAGATCAAAAAATTTGGAGGATCCTTATCAATCTAAAGACTTAAGTATATTAAAATATTCAGTACCTGAATATATAAAAAATAATTCTGAATTAATGAATAAAATTATTAGAATTGACTTTGAGTCAGTTAATAGCCCATCAAAAGGAAATTTTGATATATTTTTGAAAACTATAAAATAAACTTGGAAAGATCAGTATCTTTTACTAATTCACCGATATTATCTTTTATATATTTACCATCTACAGTAATTTTTTCTCCAGCTCTATCTGTTGCTGTAAAACTTATTTCATCTAAAACTCTTTCGATTATTGTGTGCAATCTTCTTGCACCAATGTTTTCTACAGAGGAATTAACTTCACTTGCTATATGAGCTATAGTATTTATTCCATCTTCTGTAAATTCTAAATCTACATTTTCTGTTTTTAAAAGTGCTTTATATTGTTTTATTAAACTATTATCTGGCTCTTTTAATATTCTTATAAAATCCTCACTATTTAGAGCGTCTAACTCAACTCTTATTGGTAGTCTACCTTGTAGTTCAGGTAAAAGATCTGATGGTTTTGCCAACTGAAAAGCACCTGAAGCAATAAATAAAATGTGGTCTGTTTTAACAGGTCCATATTTTGTACTAACAGTTGTACCTTCTATTAAGGGTAATAAATCTCTTTGAACACCTTCTCTTGAAACATCGCCGCCAACCCTATCTGTTCTCGCAGAAATTTTGTCAATTTCATCTAAAAAAACGATACCATTGTTCTCTGTTGAATCTTTTGCAGATTTTATAATTTTGTCTTGTTCTATAAGTTTATCTGATTCTTCATTTATTAAAATTTCGTGAGATTCTTTGACTGACATTTTCTTTTTCTTGGGTTTTTGACCCATAGATTTACCAAGCATGTCAGAAATATTTATCATTCCAACATTTGCACCAGGCATTCCAGGTATCTCAAATGATGGCATCTGATTAGATTCACTAACAGCTATTTCAATTTCATTATCATCTAAATCTCCATCTCTTAGTCTTTTTCTAAAACTTTCTCTTGTTGCAACACTTGCTTTATTACCAACAAGTGCATCTAAAACCCTATCTTCAGCTAATTTTTGTGCTTGAGCATGAACTTCTTTTCTTTTCTTAACCTTCTCCATCGCAATTGCGATTTCTAATAAATCCCTTACAATTTGTTCTACATCACGTCCCACATATCCTACTTCTGTAAATCTTGTAGCTTCAACTTTTACAAAAGGTGCTTCTGCTAATTTTGAAAGTCTTCTTGAAATTTCTGTTTTACCAACACCAGTTGGTCCAATCATTAAAATGTTTTTTGGAAGAACTTCATCTTTCATATCATCTTCTAATGCTTGTCTTCTCCATCTATTTCTTAAAGCGATAGCAACAGCTCTTTTAGCTTTATTTTGCCCAACAACAAATCTATCTAATTCTGAAACAATTTCTCTTGGTGATAATGAATTTGCAATTGTAGTCTTCTCTTTTGCAACTTTGCCTTTTGGAAATGATGTAACATTTGATTTTTCCATTATATTTTCTCCAGACTCAAATTGTCGTTAGTAAAGACACAAATATCTGATGCAACTTTAATAGATTTTTTAGCAATTTCTTCTGCTGACATATCAGTATCCATTAATACCTTTGCGGCTGCTAAAGCATAATTTCCACCTGAGCCAATCCCTATTACATCACCTTCTGGCTCTAAAACATCCCCAGTTCCTGAAATTATAAAACTTTTTTCTTTATCACCTATTGCCATCAAGGCTTCTAGTCTTCTTAAATATTTATCAGTACGCCAATCTTTTGCTAATTCTACAGCAGCTCTTGTCAGATTACCTGCATGTTTTTCAAGCTTTGACTCTAATCTTTCAAACAATGTTAAGGCATCTGCTGTCGATCCTGCAAAACCTGCGATCACATTTCTTTTCTCAATTTTACGAACTTTGTTAGCAGTTTTCTTAATTACAGTATTACCCATGCTAACTTGACCATCACTAGCCACAACTACGTCATTATTTTTTCTTACAAGCACTATTGTTGTCATAGACTATAAATGGATATGAATTTAAATAGTTCAAGCCCAGGTTTAGTATTATTGATATAATCAAAAATACCTATATACCTAATTTAAATTATGAAAAGAAAAGCAAAAATAGCTAGAAAAACAAAAGAAACCAATATCAGTGTTGACCTTAATATTGATGGCAAAGGTAAGTACAAAGTTGACACAGGAATAGGTTTCTTAGATCACATGCTCGAGCAGTTATCCAAACACTCATCAATGGATTTAACTGTTAAAGCTAAAGGTGACACACACATCGATCTTCACCACACAACCGAAGATACTGGAATTGCTATCGGAGAATGCTTAAAGAAAGCTTCAAAAAAATTTGTAGGCATTAAAAGATATGCTCACATTCTGTTACCAATGGATGAAACATTAACAAGAGTTGCAATAGATGTTTCAAACAGACCTTATTTGATATGGAATGTAAAATTAAAAGTTGAGAAACTTGGTGAAATGGACACGGAATTGTTTAAAGAATGGTTCCAAGCATTCTCGCAAGCTGCAGGAATTACATTGCACGTTGAAAATATTTATGGTGATAATAGTCACCACATCATAGAGTCTTGCTATAAAGGCCTGGCAAGGACTTTAAGAGCTGCGCTAGAATTAGATCCAAGGAATAAAAGTACAATTCCTTCTACCAAAGGCTCTTTATAAGATTAATGGACGTCACTATTGTTGACTATAAGTCTGGTAATATTAGCTCTGTAATTAACTCTTTTAAGGAAGTTGCTAAAGATAAAGTTAATATCGAAGTAACTTCAGATTTGAATAAAATTAAATCTAGTGACAAAGTAGTTTTGCCAGGGCAGGGATCCTTTAAGAGCTGTATAGATGGTTTAAATGGCATAAATGGCTTAATAGACACTCTAAGCGAGTTTGCGTTATATAATAAAAAACCTCTCTTAGGAATTTGTGTAGGGCTTCAAATGTTTGCAGATATTGGTTATGAAGAGGTTGAAACAAAAGGATTGGGTTGGATTTCTGGTAAAGTATCTAAAATTGATAATCAAAACGGAAAATTTAAACTTCCTCATATCGGCTGGAATCAAATAAATATCGTTAAAGATAGTAAAATTTTTAAAGATATAGAAAACAATTCTCATATGTATTTTGTGCACAGTTACGAATTCGTTCCTAATGATAATTCAGTCACTGCTGCAACAACAGATTATTCATCAAATATAGTTTGCGCAGTAGAAAAAGAAAATATATTTGGAACTCAATTTCACCCAGAAAAAAGTGATAAATTAGGACTTAAAATAATTAATAATTTTATAAATTTGTAAAATGAAAAATTACTTATTAATAATATTCTTTCTGATATTTGCGTGCCAGAATCCAAATAATTTAAAAAAAAATAAAAAAGATAATTTAAACAATATGAATATGTCTAGTGAAGTTAAGGTAAAGTTGAAATGAAAATTTTTCCTGCAATAGATATCAAAGATAAAAAGTGCGTTAGATTAATCAAAGGAGATTTTGAAAATAAAACCGAATATGAAATATCTCCTGTGGAGCAAGCTGGAAAATATAAAGACAATGGATTTAAAAATTTACATATAGTCGATTTGGATGGTGCATTAACTGGGGAGCCGATTAATATTGATATTATTGAAGATATTGTTGGTAAATTTGACCTTAAAATAGAAATAGGAGGTGGAGTAAGAAATTTTGAAACTATTCAAAAATACATCGATGCTGGTGTTGAAAAAGTAATTTTGGGAAGTGCTGCTATTAAAGATAGAAGATTTTTAGAAGAAGCTTGTAAAAAATTTTCAAACCAAATTGCATTAGGTTTAGACGCAAAAGATGGTCATCTCGCAATTTCAGGTTGGACCGAAGAGTCGGATAAACTGACAACCGAATATCTAAAAAAAGTTAATGATTATGGCGTAAGCAGAATTATTTACACCGATATAAATAGAGATGGAACAAAGCAAAGCCCAAATTTTGAAGAAACTCAAAAGGTTGCTGAGATCTCGAACTGTCCAGTAGTTATATCTGGTGGTGTTTCTTCAATTAATGACATTAAAAAAGCTAAAAATTTAAATAATATCGAGGGTGTAATAGTTGGAAAAGCTATATACGATGGCGATATAAAGTTAGATGAACTTGCAAAAGAAATAGATGCTTAAAAATAGAATTATACCTTGCTTAGATGTTAAAAATGGTCGTGTTGTAAAAGGTATTAACTTTGTAGATCTTAAAGATGCAGGAGATCCTGTAGAACAAGCAAAAATTTATAGCGATGGCGGTGCAGATGAAATTTGCTTTTTAGACATCACTGCTTCAAATGAAAATAGAGATACTATTTATGAAGTGGTAGAGAAAACTTCTAAAAAATGCTTCGTACCACTAACTGTAGGTGGAGGTGTTAGAAGTATTGATGACATTAATAAATTGCTTAATTGTGGAGCTGATAAAGTATCTATAAATACAGCTGCTGTTCAAAATTCAAAAGTTGTTGAAGATAGTTCTAGAAAATTTGGCTCGCAGTGCATCGTTGTTGCAATTGATGCAAAGAGAAAAGATGATGGATGGGAAATCTTTACTCATGGGGGAAGAAATCCAACTAGCATAAATGCATTAGAATTTGCTTCTAAAATGGAGAAATGTGGTGCTGGAGAGCTTCTTGTGACCTCTATGGATAAAGATGGAACGCAATCAGGATACGATATTGAATTAATGCAAAAGATATCTTCTATGGTGAATATTCCAGTTATTGCATCAGGTGGAGTTGGAACTTTAGATCATTTAGTAGATGGAATAAAATCAGGTGCTAGTGCTGTTTTAGCTGCATCTATATTCCATTATGGAACTTATTCAGTAAATGAAGCTAAGCAATATTTGGCTTCAAAAGATATACCTGTTAGGATTTAGTATGTTAAAGATTTTAGAAGATCTCGTCAACCTTGCAAGAGAGAGAAAAAGTAATCCTGTTGAAGGCTCATACACGAATAAGCTTTTAGAAGATAAATCTTTAGCAAAAGAAAAAGTTTTAGAGGAAATAAATGAACTAATAGAAGCTGTAGAGCAAGACTCTAATAAAATCCACGAAGCAGCAGATGTTTTATATCACTTAATCATGTATCTTGAAAAAAGTGGCATAAAAATTGAAGATGTAATGGATGAACTAAATAGTCGTAAGAAATAATTATGATGCAAGGTTATATTAATTGGGAAAAAAAACAAATTCAGTTGTGGAAGAAAAAACTAGGACTTTCTGAACATGGACTTGCGTGGGTATCTTTTATAAAGGGAATTCTGGTTGGATTATTAATTTATCATTTCTTTTTTTAGCAAAATAACAAACTTCATCAGAGCGCGGGACTCATAAGCCCGAGTTTAGCTTTTCTTCCCTTATAATTTCCCAGGTAACCAGGTTGAGAATATTGGAAAAAGTATCATTAGTATTCCATAAATTATTCCAACGATTGTAAATAAAGGAACCTCTTTAAAAGCTTTGGCCGGGTTTTCTTTGATCACACCTGCAGCTGTATAAATACCTACGCACACGGGGGGTGTGATCATTCCTATTCCCGCAAATGCAACAAACACCACATAAAGATGAAGTAGGCTTTGGTTGAAAGATAATGTAATTGCTGCAAATATGGGCACGGTTAAATAAAATACAGGAACAATTTCTATAAACGTTCCAAGAATTAAACAAATTGCTCCAAGCATTATCCAGAACAGATTCACGCTCACACCTTTATCTGTGAAGAAAGTAATAATTTTTTGAGGAGCTTGAGTGTAAGTTAAAACTACACTTAAGAATGTAGCAGTAGCTATAATTGCAAAAATTACAGCTGTTATGATTGCAGTTTCCCTTAAACAGCTCATCAAAGATGAAAAAGTAAGTTCACGGTAAATTAAAAATCCAATTAGAACCGCATATACTCCTGCAACAGCTGCAGACTCAGAGGGAGTTAGTATCCCTGCATAAATTCCACCCAAAATAATCACTGGGGTGATTAATGCTGGTAGCGCAGCGATGAAAGAACTTACTCTTTCTTTAAAAGAAGCCTTTTCATCTGTTCTAATATGCCTGCATTTAAACAAAACTAAAAGGACCATCAAAACTAGTAGAACAAGGCCTGGAATAACCCCTGCTGCAAAGGTTTTGGATACAGGTACGTTAGTTAGAGCACTAAATAATATTGCTGCATTGGATGGAGGTATCAATGCCTCTAAAAGTGCAGCAGAAGCAGCTAGGACAACAACAAAAGGAGTTGGGTAACCTTGTTCAATCATCTTTGGCATCATAATTGTTCCAACTGCTGTAATTGCTGCAAGTATGGATCCACAAAAAGCTGCAAAGAAACCCATCGCAATAACCATCGCAACGCCTAAGCCACCTGGCCAATGTCCAACAAGTGTTGTTGTAAACTTAACTAGTCTTGATGCTGCTCCACCTTTTAACATCGCCATTCCAGTAAATATAAATAATGGAACTGCAATAAGAACATGTTTAGTTAGTGCACCAAATGAAACTTGAATTAAAACTGACCAAGGTAAATTTAATCCAGCAATTGCAGCTAATGAACTTCCTAAACCAAATACTAAAAAAATCGGAACTGAGATGACTAATGTTATAAGAGAAATAATAAAAGCTAATCCAAACATTTATTCTTTTCCTGAAAGCTTTTTTAAATTATCCAAAATAAGTTCTAATGAAGTTAATGCTAAAATTAAAAAACCAACTGGAAATGCTAAAAACATCCACCAAATAGGAATATTAATTTCTAATTCCATCATCTGTCCTAAATTGTAATACATTGTTGTTGCATCAACCCCTGCTTTAAAGAAGACACATGCAGAAATTAACGCAATTAAATTTACTATTGTTCCAATAATATTTTTTGATTTTTCTGATAAATAGTGACTTAAAAAATCTACTTTAATATGTTGTCCTTGTTTTAATAAAGGACCAAGTAATGGAAAAACCAACCAACTCACCATTACAGGCGGCAATTCAATAAACCAAGCAAATCCTGTGCCTGTAATAAATCTTGTTGTGGCGCTTAATACTAAAGCTGCCACCATTAAAAAGACAATGAACATTGCGAGCGAAATTGCAGCTTTTGCTAGCAAATTGTTAATAGCTCGCAATGCCTTCATAATCTTTATAGAAAAATCTTAACTTCTTCTAATTACTTTTAGCATATGCTTGTGCTGCCTCTAAGGCATCAGCATCAATCATTTTAGCCATTGCTGGCATTACTTCATCTTTCATAAGCTTATCAAACTTAGCTTTTTCAGCTCCTGAAAGCGTAGTAACAACTCCGCCCCTTTCTTGGAATTTTTTAAGAGTGCTTTCTCCAGTATCCATAATTAAGTCAGTTGATCTTTTTCCAATTTCTTTACCAACATCCATTATGATTTTTTGTAAGTCTGGAGACAGACTATTAAACCAAGTTGAGTTAGCCATAATATATGCATCAGCATAATATTGATAAGGCTTTTGAGCGTATTTTAAAAACTCCCACCAGCTATATGCTTCGATACTTCCTGGAGGACTATTTATTGTGTCAATCATACCAGTTTGTAATGAAGTATAAACTTCACCAGTAGGCAAAGATACTCTGTTTGCACCTAAAGCATCCCACATAGGCTCTTCACTTTTTAAAAGTCTTCTAGCCTTTAGACCCTTCATAGCATCAATACCTGTTAACTCTTTTGCACTTGAAAAAGTCATTACAGGACCAACCGGGTTATACATGACTAATGTTGAATTAGTTTTTTTTGTTAACTCACCCCAAATCTCTTTTCCTTTTGGTGAGTTTTGAAAAAAACCTCTTTGCTGTTCCCATGAATTAAACAAACCTGGGAAGGAAGCCACGTTAAAGTTTTTATTAATTGGTGGAAAACTTACGACTCCAACAATTCCTCCTAGTTCAACTGCACCAGAAGTTACTGCACCCATCACTTCTCTAATTCCAAATAATTGTTTAGATGGATAAACTTCAATTTTTAATTTCCCCTTTGCTCTTTTATTAACTTCATCTGCAAAAATTTGTGCATGTTTTGCACTATGGTGTTTCGGACTCCAGTGAACAGATAAACGTCCAACTATTTCTGAAAAAGCAGCTGTTGAAGTAAGAACAAAAGAAAAAACAAATACTAAGCTAATAATAGCTTTATAAATTGATTTAAATTTATTCATTTTTCCTCTCTTTTTTTAAAATTGATCTTATTAGTTGCATATATTTTAACAATGCAAAAATAAAAAAAATTTAATAGGATATTTTCAAAATGAAACGCAATGGTTTCACTTTAATCGAATTATTAGTTGTAGTAGTAATTATAGGTATCCTAGCCGCAGTGGGGGTAGTTGCTTATAATGGGTACACTCTTAGTGCTAAAAGAAATGCAACAATAGCACAACATCAAACTGCTGTTAAGTTTATAAAAAATTCTTTGGGAATGTGTGATGTACAAGGAGGAGGAACATTGGAATTAAGCAATAAGAGATCAATTAACTGCAATATTACAAATAATGCTGGAGGCATTAATTCAATGAATGGTATTTTTATTAATCATTTTTTAGATTTAGGATGGAAAAATCCTTATGGAGAAACTGATCCAGTAGTTTATACTGCAAGAAATGGAACAAATGATAGAGATGGCAGAATGAGATTTGACGAAACAGAATGTTCAAGTGGATCTTCAAAAAAACAAATAGCTTTATGGATAAAAACTCATAAAGAATATTATCCAGTTTTAATTGCAAAAGATGGATGGTGTAACTGATGAGAAATAAAGGATTTACATTAATTGAACTTTTAGTTGTTGTTGCCATCATAGGTATATTGGCTGCTGTTGGTGTTGTTGCATATAGTGGATATACAGCTAGCGCTAAAATAGCAGCCGCAAAAGCAAACTTTAGCAGTGTTTCAAAATTTATTTCAAACGAACTAATGCTTTGCAATGTGGACCCAAACCATTATCCTTTTGACCAAACTAATGTTAAATGTGGAAGCGTCAAAGCACAAACCATTGCACAATATGTTGATGAAGCATTTAAAAAATACAATTATAAAAATCCTTTTGGCAAATCTGATGGAAGTACAGAGAAAGCGATAAAAAGTGGTGGAGCTGCTTATGAAGATAAACAGCATGGGTATATTATAATTAATACTCAAGGAAATAAAAATGCTACAGTAGAGATGTGCTATAAGTTACCCTGTAATACAAAAGATTCTAATGGAGATTACGAGTATATCTTAAAGTTGGCCGTAGCTCTCGATTAGATTTTTTAAAATGAATAAAAAAGGTTTCACTTTAATTGAGTTATTAGTTGTTGTTGCAATAATTGGAATTTTAGCTGCTGTTGGAGTAGTTGCTTATAGTGGCTACACAAGTGGTGCTAAAAATAGAGTGTGTCAGAAACATTTTGCAGATTTAAAAAGATTAATAAATCAGCATTGGGCGCTTTGCGACATTGAGGGTAAAGTATCTTTAAAAACTCAGTACACAAATAATACCGAGGGAACAGCAAGAGACGTTAGTTGTACTAATTTTGGAACAATTGCGGGAGAGACGGTGAAGCATTTTACTAATTATGCCAAAAGTCCATATGAAAAATTAGATTATAATTTAGGAATATTATCGTATATAGGAGATCCTCCAAAAGACGGTCAATTTGCTTATTATCCTGAGACAGATGGATTTAAGCTTAGAGTAAGATGCAATGGAAAAGTTGATATTTATCAATGGCCAAAATCTCAATTTCCCTAAATATTTGTTTTACCCGATAGACTTAATGAGATTATAAGGATAATTTAAAAAATTTTATGAAATATGATGATCAAAATATATTTGCAAAAATCTTAAGAGGAGAAATTCCTTGCAATAAAATCTATGAGGATGATTATGTTTTATCTTTTTATGATATTAATCCTCAAAAAAAAATTCATGCTTTAGTAATCCCAAAAGGAAAATATATTGATTTAGATGACTTCAATTCAAATGCTTCAAATGAAGAAATAGTAGGTTTAATGAAAGGCATAACAGCTGTTTCAAAAAAATTAGGAATTTCATCAATTGATGGTTGGGGATATAGGGCTCTTGCTAATATAAGTGACTATGGTGGTCAAGAAGTGCCACATTTACATTTTCATTTATTTGGTGGCGAAAAAGTTGGAAAAATGGTTTCGTGATAACCAAAGTTGATAGAAATTATTTGGAAATTAATTCTCCTGATGAAATTAACTCATCTGAGCAAAAGATAAACTGTAAAATTGAGGTAAAAAATCCCCCAGATTTCCAGATAAATAAATTCTTTTATAAACAAATTGGCAAAAGTTATCGTTGGATAGACAGACTTGTTTGGGATGATGTAAAATGGATGAATTATACAAATAACTCTAATTTGGAGACTTATGTATTGACTGAAAATGAAGAGTTAATTGGATTTTTTGAGCTACTTTTTCACTTAGAGTTAAGAAAATGTGAAATCGCTTATTTTGGGATCTTAGATCAATATATAGGCCAAAAATATGGGGGATATCTTTTATCTGAGGCTTTGAAACTTGGATTTAGAAAAAAAACTAAAAAAGTTTGGCTGCATACTTGTTCTTTAGACCATAAAAATGCATTAAAAAATTATCTTAAAAGAGGTATGAAAATATTTAGGTCTGAAACAATAAATTTAGATATTAGTTAATATATTTTTGAACTCTAAAGATTTTATCATCAATCATTAGATTTGTTTCAACTTCATATAATATAGTTTCAACTTTATTTTGATACATATCTACAGTAGTCCATCCCATAATGTCAAAATTATTTTTGTTAAAATATATTTTTATAAGACTTTCATTATGTTTTATCTTAAAAAAATATGATTCATCATTTTCTTCTACTTTATCTATTTCATCAATTTTATTAATTAGAAAATTTTTATCTAATATTAAATCAAGAGGAGTATCTTTAAGCTTATAAATAAGATAGTTGACAATTTTTTTACTATTTATCACCAAAGATCTCCCATTTGATACCAAAACTTTTTCAAAAATATCATCATATTTACATAATATTTTTTTTGGGTAAGATATTTTGCATTCTCCCATTTCAGTTTTATTATTTATATTTTGTGTAAATTTAAAGTGCAGATTATTTGTAAGCTCAAGCTTATTTTTTATTTCATTTTTAGCTGATGAATATGCATTTAGCGGTAAAAGAGTAAAAAATAATAATAAAATATATTTCACTATTTCAAAACTTCTCTTTTACCCACATGATTTGCTTTACTTACTTCGCCATTAGCTTCCATTTGATCAATTATTCTAGCAGCCCTATTATATCCAATTTGCAATTTCCTTTGCAAAAATGATGTTGAAGCTTTTCGTTCTGCTTTAATTATTTCCAAGGCTGGGTTGTATAATTCATCAAGATCTGAATTATCTTTATTTTTTTCATTAATTTCTTTTTCATCTGCAAAGTTTAAAATCTCATCTACGTAGTCAGGTTCAGCTTGATTTCTTAAAAAGTTGTTTATTTTTTCTATTTCTGTCTCTGATACATATGGAGCATGTATTCTAGTGATTCTGTTTGCAGAAGACATATAAAGCATATCGCCTTTACCTAAAAGTTGTTCGGCTCCTTGTTCACCTAAAATCGTCCTGCTATCAATTTTAGACGTTACTTGAAAAGAAATACGAGTTGGAAAGTTTGCTTTGATTGTTCCTGTAATAACATCAACACTCGGTCTTTGTGTAGCCATTATTATATGAATTCCAGCTGCTCTTGCCATTTGGGATAACTTTTGAATGTAATTTTCAATCTCTTTTCCAGCTACGAGCATAAGATCTGACATTTCGTCTACGATAACAACTATATAAGGCATTTTGACTTTATGTTTTTGATTATACCCATCTATATTTCGAACTCCTACTCGTGTCATTAATCTGTACCTACTTTCCATTTCTTTAACTACCCATCCTAATACTGATGCAGCTTTTTTAGCTTCAGTTATCACTGGGCATAATAAATGTGGTATTCCTTCATATGTTGAAAGCTCTAACATTTTTGGATCTATAAGAATAAATTTACAAACTTCAGGTGTATGTTTGTATATTAAAGAGAGAATAATTGTATTAATACAAACTGATTTCCCAGATCCTGTTGTGCCTGCGATTAATAGATGTGGCATTGAACTTAAATCACTTGTGATAGTTTCTCCCGATATACTTTTACCAAGAGCAATAGGAAGTTTAATATCTTTTCTTTTAAAGTTTCTGTCAGAAATTATTTCTCTCAAAAATACATTTTCTCTTGAAACTTTTGGTAGTTCAATACCAACAGTATTACTTCCAGGTATAGTTGCAATTCTAGCTGACTCCGAACTAGTATTTCTTGCTATATCTTCTGATAAATTAATTATTTTCGAAACTTTTACACCTGCGGCTGGCTCAAATTCATTTAAAGATACTACAGGACCATGACTAATTTTTTTAATTTTACCCTCAACGCCAAAGTCTAATAAAATTTTTTCTAACCCTTCAGCATCAATTTTTATATCCTCTTTTTTATTTAAGGATTTTTCAGGTTTTTTTAAAAAATCAATTAAAGGTAATTTTAATTTTATGTCATTATTCACATTAGTATTTTTATTAATATTAAATAAGTTTTCTTGTATTCTATTCTGATTAGTGCTTTCGTTTTTCAATTCATTTTCATTTAATTTTTTATCTGTATCAATAATTATAGTATTTCTTGAAAATAAATTAATAACAAAGTAAAAAATTTTTTTTATGTAAGATATTTTAAAATCACTACTCAATAAAAAAAGTAAAAATACAAAAATTATCAATGAGTAATAACTGAAATCTTTGTTAATACTTAAAATATCTATAAAAATTGTTTGAGATAATAAATCTCCTACAAATCCATTATTACCATTCATTACTAACCAATAGGTTTCCTTGTGAAAAATACTAAAAAAAAGTGTGCTAATTAAAGTGTAGAGAATAATAAAGAAAGTATTCTCTATTAATAAAATTAATTTTTTATTGATAGTAATTGAAATACCAGTAAAAAATAATGAAAAGGGTATAAGTAATGATACTAGACCTACAGATTGATAAAATATATCCGCTATATAACTTCCATTTATACCAAAAAAATTCTCAATTATTTTATTTTCAGGAAATATAAAGTTTGGATCTTGAGGTGAGTAGCTCACCAGTGAAATAAATAATAGAATTGATATTGATATGAGAAGTATTCCAATAAATTCAGCAAACCTCCTAAGTGTAAAATTAGCTATTTTATTGATATATTTTTTAATTATCATGAATCAAAACTGCTTTTGTCACTTTGTATCATTTAATTTTTATTGGTAAAATTAATTTGTATGAAAATTTGTCTAATTGGTCAAAATTTAACTAATTTTATTCTTGCTTTAGTATTTGCAGAAAAAAAAGTTTCTGTAGATATCCATATAAATAAGAAAACAAACAATTTTAAGACAGATCGAACAATCGCAATTTCTGAGAAAAATTTTGATTATCTAAATGGTTTAGTAAAAAAGCCTATCCCTTCATGGCAATCAAAAGAAATTAAAATTTATATAGAAAAAACTAGATCAAAGGAGATAATTAATTTTAAAAATAACAATAGAGAAGTATTTAACTTAGTTAAATTCGATAAACTAGTTAATTTATTTGCAACCAAAATAAAGAAATCAAAATTTATTCAGTTAAATAAGTTAGATAAATTAAGTCAAGATTATATACACAAAGTTAAAAATTATGACTTAGTAATTAATAGTGATAGTAATAATATTATATCAAAAAAACATTTTAACAATAAAATAAAAAAAAATTATAAAAGTTTTGCTTATACCTTTATTGCGTACCACAAAAAAAAAAATAATAATATCGCTTCGCAAATATTTACAAAATATGGACCTTTAGCGTTCTTACCAATTTCTAATAATCAAACATCAATTGTTTTTTCATGTTCTGGTAGGCCAAGGTCAACAGAGGAAATCCTTAAATTATTTAATCATTATAATTCATTTTATAAAATTTTTAAAACAGGCAAGATAGAAAAATTTAATCTTAATTTCTTCGTGACTAGAAATTATATTTTTAAAAATATTTTAGCATTTGGAGATTTAATTCATCGTATTCACCCTCTTGCTGGTCAAGGTTTTAATATGACAATTAGAGATATTAAATCTTTATCAAACATAATTGATAAGAAAATTAATCTGGGATTACCTATAGATATTTCGGTAGCTGATGAGTTTCAGCAATCTACTAAACACCTTAATTATCTCTATGGAAAAGCAATTGATGGAATATATGAATTTTTTAAGATTGATAATCAGTTCAATAATTTTTTATCTAAACCAATTTTTAAGATTTTAAATAATAACTCTAGTTTCAAAAAATATTCTAGTATTTTGTCCGAAAATGGTTTCAATTTATAAATTATTGAATTGTAGTATTTTCAAATTCATCAATAATATAGTTTTTTAAAATTTGCTCCATTTTTTCTTTTCTGATATTTATATTTTGGCTCTCTAATAAAATTTGTTTCTCTTCTAATGAAAAAGGAGATGCCATTGAAAGATCATTAAGAGTTTGGCTCAAGTTTTTTTTTTCTAAATCTTTCAAATTTACAATATATCCTTGTTTTTTAAAAAATGTTTTCATATTATTTAATATTAAATTTAAGTCTGAAAAATTAACTTCGTTAGTTTTTTTAGTTATATCTCCCATAAAATCCTCATACTCTACATCACATTGACGATAAAGTTTTTCGGAATTCGTTTCAGACTTCACTTTAAATCTACAAATCCCATTAAGGATTATTAATATTCTTCCATCTTCTGTTTCATTAAAACTTGTAATCTTTCCTGCACATCCAATCTCGTACAAATCTGGTTTTTTTAATATTCCTGATTTTTTTGGCTGTATCATACCAATCATTCTGTGTTTTTTCATACTATCATTAACCATTTGAAGGTATCTTGGTTCAAAAATATTTAATGGAACAGTAGTTTCTGGGAACATTATAAAATTAGACAATGGAAAGACAGGTATTGTCTTTGGTAATTCTTGTATATTCATATCAATAAAGTATTTATTAAATAGGTTATTTTATATTAAAAAAAATAGATCTGGCAACTGGACAAAATCTCATTAAAGAAAAAAATTTCCATCAGCATTGAAGTTGCTTAAGACATTATCATCATTAAACCCTTATAATCATGATATTTTTTTTTATCTGAGATATAACGGTTTGAAACTTTGATAATTTTTTTAATGTTGCCACTATAGGAGTAATGTATCACTTTTTCATCTTACGGCTTGACAAAATATTTAATATTTTGACTCTTGCTTAAACACAAAAAAGCTACTATTTTTAGTACCAAAAGAACAAGCGGGCATAGCTCAGTGGTAGAGCGTCTCGTTGCCAACGAGAAGGTCGTGGGTTCAAGTCCCATTGCCCGCTCCATTTAAGGAATTTATATGACTGATTTAGCAACTAAAAAATGCATACCTTGTGAAGGAAATATTCCACCGTTTAATACTGAAGAAATTCATAAATATTTAAAGCAGGTAGATGGTTGGGAAGTAATAGATGATAAAATTGATGGATTTCATTTGATTAAAAACTTTAAATTTGATGACTTTCTACAAAGCCAGGAATTTGTAAATAAAGTTGGAGAAATAGCTGAGACTGAAGGACATCATCCTGATTTATGGTTTGGATGGGGCTATGCAAGAATAAAAATATTCACACACGCAATAAAAGGTCTTGCGGAAAGTGATTTTATTTTAGCTGCTAAAATTGATAAGATAAGCTGATTAGTGATTAAAATGTCTAGTTTTAGAAAAAACTAAAATAGTATTAGTCTGGTTAGCAAATTTAATAACCTCTTTATCATTTTTTGAACCTGAAGGCTGAATTACTGCAGAAACTCCTGCCTGTACCAATTTTTCTATACCATCTACAAAAGGAAAAAAAGCGTCTGAAGCTGCTAAGATTTCATCACTATCACTTATTTTCTGAAACTTTTTCATTTTATCTATTGCTATTTTGCAACTATCTAACCTACTTGGTTGACCAGAACCTATGCCTATTGTTTTGTAATCTTTTGTAATGACTATTGCATTCGATTTTACACTTCTGCATATATTAAATGCAAAAATAAGTTTGTTTAAAGTTTTATTCGTAGGTTTTAATTTTGATACAATCTCAAAATCTTTCTTAGAAAAATTTTGAGTATCTGGATCTTGAACTAAAATAGAATTAAATTTATTCATAAAATTAAATTTAAAATTTTTTTTTAATTTACTAGAATCAATTAGCCTTAGGTTTTTTTTCTTTTTTAAAAGTTTGACTGATTTTTCATCAAATCCATTTGCAACTATTACTTCAAAAAATATTTTATTAATCTCTTTAGCTAAACTAATATTCAATTTAAAGTTACATGATATAATACCACCATAGGCACTAATTGGGTCACTTTCTAAAGCCTCTTTAAAAGATTTGATTTTGTTTGGATTAATGGAGACTCCACAGGGATTAGCATGCTTAATTATTGCTACACCGCTATTTTTTGGTAAATTTTTAGTTATATTTAGAGCTGAATAAAGATCGTTATAGTTGTTGTAACTTAATTGTTTTCCGCTGATTTGAATAATTTCCTGTTTGTTATTTTGTGAATATATTGCAGCTTTTTGATGAGGGTTTTCTCCATATCTTGTCTTCTCAACTAATTTTCCAGAAAATATATTCTTGATAGGGAAAATGTTTCCAGACTTCTGATTGAAATAATTAAAAATTTTTGACTCATAATATGCAGTTTCCATAAATGCTTCCTCAGCTAATTTTTCTCTAAAATCTATATTCGTTAAACCTCTATTTTTATTTAATTCAATGGCTAAATTCTCGTACTGTTTTGAGTTACATATAACTACCACATCATTATAATTTTTTGCAGCTGATCTAACCATTGTTGGTCCTCCTATATCTATATTTTCGATTATATTTTTGTGACCAGAACTACTTAATAAAACCTTTTCAAATGGATAAAAATTTATAATTACTAAATCTATATTTTCATAATTATTAATTGTCATTTCTTTTTGATGTTTTTGATTCTGCCTAATATTTAAAATTCCAGAATGAATTTTTGGATGTAAAGTTTTTACTCTTCCATCTAATAACTCTTTTGAATTTGTAAATTTGGATACCTCTAAGCATTTAAAACCCAAGGCTTTAATTTTTTTGTATGTTCCACCTGAGCTTATTATTTTGATATTATATTTTTTTAATAAACTTAATAATTGTTTTAAATTAGATTTATCTGACAAGGAAATTAAAGCAGTCTTGATTTTTACTGTATTTTTTCGAATACCCATTTAATTTCCAAACTTATATCCTTTGTTTTTCCTGATAAACATATATTCTGGTTTTCACTAGATAAATTTTTATTACCGAAATATATACCCGTTTCAATATTAATATTCTCGCAGTTACTAGAAAATCTCCATCCAGAATTTTCAATTTCAATTAGTATAGTTTTATTATCTAAAGTTTTTGTTAATTTAACACCAGGCTCCATATGGAACCTGATATCATATTTTTTTGACTCCAACTTATTTTTTGAAATTATTTTATCTGTTCCAATCAATTTACCTTTTTCTGCAAAATACTCTAAAGATCTTTCATGTAAAACTCCAAATTTTTTCAAATAGCCATTATGGGATGCTTTGATTAACCAATAGTTTTTTTCATTAACTATGTTTTTGTCACTAATTTTCAAACCATTTTCTAATGTCTTATAGTTTCTGTTATTTTTGAATGAACAACTTGAATGATTATCTATAATAAGGGTTGAATGGGCAGCAGTAGATTTTGAAATTAGATTTAGTTTGTTTTTATAATCCTGAAAATACCCAGAATTTGAAATTAGTTTTTTATCTTTGTAAAAGAATTCAAAAGAAAGAGCTCCACTTTGATAATTATGTGAAAATCTTCTTTGAGGTGAACTTCCAACATCCATAGCAAGAATACAATTTTTATTTTTTAAAATTGCGTATCCTCCAATTTCATTATTCGAATTTTCAAATTTATATTTATATAGTGATAGATATTTATTAAATTCTTTTAAGTCATTTTGATGATTCCCATTAAAAAGTAAACTTTGTTCAGGTTTTGAGAAAATCACGTAAGATTTTCCGAGATAGAAAATTATTTCATCAAGGTACTCAGGGATATTATTAAAAGATTCCTTTAATAATTCTCTAACAAGAACAAAATATTTTAAATAAAAATTTAATTGTCTTATACTCCTTGTTTTTGGAAAATATTCTTCGTCAAAAGAGTTAAGAATAATTTTTCTTAATAATTCTAAGCCATAATTTAAAAATTTTTCATTTTCATATGATAGTCCTGTGATTATTATTGCAGTACAGCCCAATAATTTGTCATCAACAGATTGTGATTTACTTATTTCATTTATTAAATGATTAATTTGCTTGTTTACAGAAAAATTAAATTTTTTTTTATATTCATCGTCGCTTTTATCATATGTTAATTTAGAGTTCGATATCCAAGATATTATTCTTTTTGATAAAATATCAAGTTGCCATGTAAAAGAATTATAATTTTCATTTTTTTCGATCCACTTTTCGATTATTGACTGTGTAATATTTGTGGAGGATTTTAAATCAATGCTAAACAACCAATAAAAATTATTTAATTTTTTTAAATTATTTCCAATTAATAATTTATTATCCCAAATATTCTCTTTATTTAATTCCTCAATTTTAATCTTTTTTTTATCATATTTAATTAAGCAACTAAGAATACTTAGGCTAGGTCTGTAGGAAATGTTGTTTATTTCAATTTTTGAAATTTTATTATTATAGAGATTTGATTTTAGGTATAATTTTCTTATTTGATTTTTAGAAGAGTAAAAAAATTCATTTATTGTAATTAAAGAATTTTTTAAATGCATCCTACATTGATCTTAGAGTTTCTATATTTTTTTTAATATCACCGTCGTTTTCTTTAAATATTGTTGTTCCAGAAACTAATATGTTTGCTCCTGCTGATATAACCTCTTTTGAGTTGGAAAAATTTATTCCACCATCAACCTCAATATCAAATTTTAAGTTATTATCCTTTTTTATTTGATAAAGTTTTTTAATTTTTCCAATGACCTCTGGCATAAATTTTTGACCACCAAATCCTGGGTATACGCTCATTATTAAAACTAAATCAATATCCTTTAAAGTTTTTTCTATGACATCTACTTCTGTGTTTGGATTTAAAGATATACCTACTTTTTTCTTTAATTGTTTTATCAGATGAATTGACTCAATCAAATTATCAGTGGCCTCAGGGTGAATTGTTATTATATCAGATCCAGCTTCAGCAAAATTTTTAATATATTTATGAACCGGTGAGATCATTAAATGTACATCAAAAGGTAATTTTGTATAACTCCTAAGTGTTTTTATAACTGGGGGTCCAATTGTTATATTGGGAACAAAATGACCATCCATTACATCAACATGAATTAAATCTGCGCCACCGTCTTCTAATCTTTTAATCTCCTTACCTAATTGACTAAAATCCGCCGAAAGTATTGAAGGTGAAATTTGTATATTTTTCATTAATAAATAAAAACTAGTACTATCAATTTTTGAATATATTTGAATTATTATTTACCAAATACTTTATAAATTTCTGCAGCTATTTCACTTTCTAATGGAAACGATAACATTCCCATAACAGAATAACCCATTAAATAAGGCATTAAATAAAATCTAAACATGTAAAAAAACCATGCAACATAAAGTGGCACTAACGGTCCTATAATAAAGCTAGGAGTTACGAATTTAAAAATTTTAATTATTGGATTTGTATATTTTACGAAGACCTTCATAAAAAAAAATTCTGAATCTTCTTTTTGGAAAATATTCATTGCGGATCTTCCAATCAATGTCCACATGATTATACCTAGAATATAATCTATTACTAAAATATATATTGGCATTATTTTTTGAAAAAATGGGGGCGAATATCGCCCCCAATAAAGTTTAATTTAGTGTTGCTTACCAAGTATTGTCTTACCTGATGGAACACGAACTTCGTCTACCATTTGTTGCGTAGCTTTATCTGGTTCTTCAGTCATTAAACTTACTACAACCATTACAACTAAACAGACTGACGCTCCGATTATACCGAAACGTAAATGGTCAATACCTAACCAAGGTGCATTACCCATAAATTTAGGATACACATAAATTAGATAAGCTGTTCCTGATGCAAGACCTGCTATCATACCTGCTATTGCTCCTTGTCTTGTTGCTCTCTTCCACCATACACCAAGTATTAATGGGAAGAACAATCCTGACATTGCAAAGTCAAATGCCCAAGCAACTGCACCAAGGATACTAGTGATCCTCATCGATGCAATGTATGCTCCTGCTGCACCAATAACAATTAGAAGTGCTCTAGCAACTAACAATCTTTTTCTTACATCTGCTTTTGGATCAATGATTTTATAATAAATATCATGTGATAAAGCATTTGCGATAGCAAGAATTAGACCATCAGCAGTTGACATCGCAGCAGCCATTCCTCCTGCAGCAACTAGTCCAGAGATTACGTATGGTAATCCAGCAACCTCAGGAGTTGCTAGTACAACCACGTCACCTCTCATAAACCATTCATTTAACTGAAGAATACCATCTCCGTTAAAGTCTGCTATGAAGGCTTGTTTCACATTAATCCAAGCATTTACCCACTCAATTTGCATAATTTCAGCAATTGGTTTTCCAATAATACCTGTTGGTAAGTTTGGATCTATTAGTGAGATTTTGGATAATGTTGCAAGCATTGGCGCTGAAGTATAAAGCAATGCAATAAAGAATAGTGACCATGCCACTGATTTTCTTGCAGCTTTAACACTTGGAGTAGTGAAGTATCTCATTAAAATGTGTGGTAAAGAAGCTGTTCCTACCATCATACATAGTGCTAATGAAATAAACTTCCATGCAGCCATTCCACCTTCTGGCACACCTGCGTGTGATACAGCGATAGATTTTAGACCACCTGGTACACCTGCAGCTTTAATGTCTGCAGCAGCATTTTTAACTAATCCAAATTGCGATTCAAGTGCACCTAATCTAGCTACTTCCTCACCTAACATAAAGTGTGGAAAGAAACCAAATCCTGATTTGTTACTAATCCAGAATACTGGAATTAGATAAGCAATAATCAATACTATGTATTGTGCAACCTGTGTCCAAGTTACCGCTCTCATTCCACCTAGCATTGAACAAAGTAAAATACTTACTAGTCCAACCCAAACTCCTAATTCAAATGGAATACTTAGTGCTCTTGATGCAATTGTTCCTGTTGCGTTAATTTGAGCTGTTACATAAGTGAAAGAAGCCAATGTTAAAACAACTACAGCGCAGAACCTTGCAAAGTTCCCCCCGTATCTTGTTCCAATGAAATCTGGCACAGTATAACATCCAAATTTTCTTAAGTATGGTGCTAAAAGTGATGATACCAAAACGTATCCCCCAGTCCATCCGACCAAGAAAGCCATATAAGTATAACCACCAAAATAAATACCACCAGCCATTGCAACGAATGAAGCACCTGACATCCAGTCAGCTGCGGTCGCCATTCCGTTAAATACTGTTGGCACCTGTCTTCCAGCAACATAATAAGCATCGACCTGAACAGTTCTAGATAAATACCCAATCAAGGCATATATACAAACTGTAAAGGCGACAAACAAAATACCAATTGTTTTAGCGGTCATACCTGCTTGCTCCGCTATTGCCATCAATATGATGAATACAATGAAGCCCCCAGTATATGTTCCGTAAATTTTTGGTAGGTTGTCAATAAAATTGCCTTTAAACATTAATCATCCTCCTTTTCGGTAAAACCAAACTCTTCATCGATTTTTTCCTGTCTATTTGCAAACCAAAAAATTAGGACCACAAATGCAATGATGGAACCTTGCGCACACATGTAATACGCTAATGGATATCCCATAAAACTTGAAGTGTTTAGGTCAGAACCAAACATGAAGATCAGATAACCGAAAACAAACCAAATAATTAATGTAATAATCATTAATCCTTTAGTTTTTTCCCAGTGCTTTTCTTTGTTTGACATTATTTTAATCCTCCCTATAGGTTAAAGATATAATTCATACTCATTTAAAGTAATAATTAAAGAGTAAAAAATGGCTTATATTTATAGTAAAAGTGGTAATATCAGTTCTAAATGGGCATTAAATACAAATTAAAGCTCAAAGATTTGAAATTTGAGTATTTAAAGGAATATTTCATTCCATTCTTAAAATATTTCAAAAAAACAAAAAAAATCGAAAATTATTCTGATTTGAAAGAATTCATTCAAAAAAAATCCGCATGGGTTAGCCAAGTAACTCTTTACGGCTATCTTAAAACAAGAATGGGAGCAAAATATGTATTGATGTTCGAAGATGAGATATTTTTAGGATCGATTAACAAAGCTAAATGGAATATTTATTCAACTGCTTTACAGGATTTAACTTTTTATACAATCTCTTTTCTAAAAAATATCAGAAATCAACATGATACTGAAAAAGCAAATGAAATTTATTTTGAAATTTTAGATAATGAACTTCAAAAGAATGAAATGCCAAAAGAAATATATGAAAACGCAAAAAAAAATTTTCTCGAAAGATATGAAAAAATTAATTGGAATGAATATCATGAGTCATTACCATTTAATACTAGCGCTCTGTCATTATATGAATGGTCTCCAATCGCTGAAGAATTAAAATCTTTAGACAAAAAAATAGTTTTGAATTCTATGATCTTGAAATGGGATAATGTTAAAAAAGAATTTATTGAATTAATAAATTTTTAAGTATTTTTTCTATTTTCAACTAAACTTTTTACTACACTTGGATCTGCCAAGGTAGTTGTATCACCTAATTGATCATGTTCATTGGCTGCAATTTTTCTTAGAATTCTTCTCATAATCTTGCCTGATCTAGTCTTTGGAAGCCCAGGTGAAAATTGTATTAAATCTGGTGTAGCTATCGGACCAATTTGTTTTCTAACCCAAAGTTTTAAATCTCTCTCTAAATCTAAAGTCGATTTTTCTCCTACATTTAAAGTTACATAACAATACAAACCATTACCTTTAATATCATGAGGATATCCAACAACAGCGGCCTCAGCTACTTTTGGATGGGCAACAAACGCACTTTCAATTTCAGCAGTTCCAAGGTTGTGTCCGGAAACAATGATTACATCATCAACTCTTCCTGTGATCCAGTAATATCCATCTTTATCTCTCCTGCACCCGTCACCTGTAAAATACTTACCATCAAATTGAGAAAAATAAGTATCAATAAATCTTTGATGATCACCGTAAACTGTCCGCATCTGCCCTGGCCAAGATTGTGCGATACACAAACGACCTTCAGCTTCTCCTTTCAAAACTTTCCCATCTTTATTTACTATTACTGGTTTAATTCCATAAAATGGTTTAGTTGCTGAACCTGGTTTTAAATTTATAGCACCTGTTTGTGGACTAATTAATATCCCACCCGTTTCAGTTTGCCACCAAGTATCAACAATCGGACATTTTGAGTCCCCAACTACTTTATAATACCACTCCCATGCTTCGGGATTGATTGGTTCACCTACTGTTCCTAGTAATTTCAGTGATTTTCTTGATGTTTTTTTAACAGGCTTATCACCTTCTCTCATTAAAGCTCTTATTGCTGTCGGAGCAGTATAAAAAATATTCACTTTATATTTATCAACGATTTGCCACCATCTTGAACTATCCGGATAAGTTGGAATTCCCTCAAACATAATAGTTGTTGCTCCATTAGATAATGGTCCATAAATAATATAGCTATGACCAGTTACCCAACCAATGTCAGCTGTACACCAATAAATATCTTTAGGTTTATAATTGAATATATATTGATGGGTCATAGATGCGTAAACCATATATCCACCAGTTGTATGCATTACACCTTTTGGTTTACCTGTTGATCCTGAAGTATACAAAATAAATAAAGGATCTTCTGCATTCATTTCTTCGGGTTCACATTTATTTGAAACTTTTTTCGTTAAATCGTGGTACCAAACATCTCTTCGTTCATCCCAATTTATTCTATTGCCTGTTCTTTTAACAACAACACATTTTTTTACATTTGGGCAATTTACTAAAGCTTCATCAGCTATTGATTTCAGAGGTATTATTTTTCCACCTCTTACACCTTCATCAGCTGTAATTAGATAATCAGACTCACAATCGTTTATTCGTCCAGAAATACTATCGGGAGAAAATCCTCCAAAAATTATTGAATGCACAGCTCCTATTCTTGCACACGCCAACATTGTATATGCAAGTTCTGGTATCATGGTTAAATAGATTGTTACTCTATCACCTTTTTTAACCCCTAATTCTTTAAGACCATTTGCAGCTTTAGAAACTTCTTTGTGTAATTCTTTGTAGGAAATTTTCTTTTGAACTTTTGGATCATCTCCAACCCATATAATCGCAGTTTTATCTTTATTCTTCTTTAAGTGTCTATCAATACAATTTGCCGATGCATTAAGAGTACCGTCGTAAAACCATTTTATCTTAACATCTGATTTACTATATTTAACATCTTTAATTTTTGTATACGGTTTTATCCAATTAATTCTCTTTCCTTCTTTTTTCCAGAAGCCATCATTATCTTTTATTGAAGATTTATATTTTTTTTCGTACTGAGATTTGTTTACTAAGGCTTTGCTAATCCAGTCTTTCTTTGTTCTATATATAAGTTCTTTTTCTTGCTTTGGAGCTAAAGACTTTGCCTTAGTTTTTCTTTTAGTGATTATTTTTTTTTTTCTTTTTTTAACTTTTTTTTTTGGCATCGATTATAAATTTTTCAGATACTACTCATCTTCAAAATAATTTTCCAGCATTTAGTGTCGATTGGCATTACAGACAGTCTGCTTTGTTTTATTAGTGCAATATCTTTTAAATCTTTATTTTTTTTAATATTTTCAAGAGAAACGGGTGTTTTTAGTTTGCTTTTATACTTAACTTTTACTGCTACAAATCGCTTCTCTTTATCTGTTGGGTCGATAAATGCTGTTTTAATTACTTCAACAATTCCAACGATTTCTTTACCAATATTTGAATGGTAAAAAAAACAAAGATCACCCTTTTTCATTTTTTTCAAATTATTCGCCGCTTGATAATTTCTTACTCCATCCCAATCAGCACCTTTAGGTCCTGCTTTAATTTGTTGATTTATTGACCAAACATTTGGCTCAGATTTTAATAACCAGTAATTCATATAATTCTTATTATTTAATAAAATTAAATTTTAAAACAATTATTTGTAAAATTATTGTAAAATTGAACAATTAATGGATAATTTATTTAAAAGTGCAGTTGAGTGTTACCAAAATAAGCAATTTGAAAAAGCGGAAAATATTTGTCTAAAAATCTTAGAATTGGATCCAAATAATTTTGATGCAACAAATCTGTTAGCAGCAATATCTTATCAAAATAAAAATTACAGCAAGTCAATTGAGTTATTTAGAAAAGCGACTGAAATTAATCCAAATAGGTTTGATATATACAATAATTTATCTATAGTTTTATTGCAGGAAAATAAACTTAAAGAAGCCATACATTCTTGGGATCAAGCAATAAAATTAAATCCTAACTTTTCCGAAGGTTATTTTGGAAAAGGTAACGCGTTTACTGATTTAAAAGATTATTCTCAAGCAATTGATAACTTTAAAAAAGCTCTAGAAATAAAACCAGATTACAAGCAAGCTTATAATAATCTTGCGAGTGTTTATGCAAATTTAAAAGATTATAAAAATGCTATAAAGATTTTTAAGAAGGCTATAAATATTAAACCAGTACATTTTAATGAATATAATAATTTAGGAAATATTTATTATGAATCTTATGAATTCAATAAAGCAATAGAGAACTATAATTTAGCTTTAAAAATAAACCCAGATTTTCCTTTAATCTACTATAATAAAGCTAAAGCACTTTATAAAATTAACCTTAAACAGGAAGCTATATTTAATTACGAAAAAGCTATAAGTATAAATAAAAATTTTGCTGAAGCTTATAAAAATCTTGGCAATTTATATTTGGATTTAAAAACTTTAGAAAAATCAATTTATAACCATGAGCAGGCATTAAAAATTAATCCAAAAATTAAATATCTAAGTGGCACCATTCTTCAATCAAAATGTGGCATGTGTGATTGGAGAAATTTCAAAAAGGAAAAAGAGATTTTAGCGAATGATATTTTAAATGGTAAAAAGGCTGCAAGTCCATTTTCAACAATACTTATATATGATTCTCCTTCTATACAAAAAATGGCATCAAATTTATTTGTAGAAAGTGAATTTAAAAAACCAAAATATTTAAAAAACAAAAAACAAAATAAAAAAATTCGAGTAGCTTATTATTCAGCTGACTTTCATAATCATGCTACAATGTATTTAATGGCTAATTTATTTGAACTTCACGATAAAACAAAATTTGAGACTTTTGCCTTTTCTTTTGGTCCAAACGATGAGTCTCAAATAAGGAAAAGAGTTTCGAAATCTTTTGATAAGTTTTTTGACGTTAAATTAAAAAATACTAATGAAATTGTTAAATTATCAAGAGATTTGAATATAGATATAGCCGTAGATTTAAAAGGTTTTACCAATGACAACAGGTTTGATTTATTTGTTGAAAGATGTGCACCAATTCAAATAAGCTATCTTGGATATCCAGGTACTTTGGCATCCGATTCTATTGACTATTTGGTAGCTGATAAAACATTAATACCTGAAGAAAATAAAAAATTTTATTCTGAAAAAATTATATATATGCCAAATACATATCAAGTTAACGACTCAACACTTAAAGTTTCAGAAAAAAAATTTGAAAGAAAAGATCTAGGATTGCCTGAGAAGGGAATAGTTTTTTGCAGTTTTAATCAAAGTTACAAAATACTGCCAGATATGTTTAGAATTTGGATACGAATATTAAAAAAAGTGGAGAACAGCGTATTATGGCTAATGACAGATAATGAAATTACTGAAAAAAATTTAAAAAATGAATTCATTAAAAATGAAATTAAAGAAAACCGTTTAATTTTTGCAAGCAGGATGCACCATCAAGAACACTTATCTAGGCTCAAACTTGCTGACATATTTTTAGATACTTTTCCTTACAACGCACACACAACGGCAAGTGATGCTTTAAGAGTAGGAATCCCAGTTGTGACATTAAAAGGTCAGTCTTTTGCGAGTAGAGTTGCTTCAAGTTTGTTAAATTGTCTAGATTTAAATGAATTAATAACTGATAACGAGAATGAATATCAAAAAGTAGCAATAAAACTTGCAGAAAACAATTCTCTTTTGCAAGAAATAAAAAGAAAAATTAATCACAATGTTTCAACCAAACCATTATTTGATACAAAACTGTTTACTCAGCATTTAGAAAACGCATATATAACAGTAATTCAAAAATTAAAAAAAAATGAAAGTTTGGATCACATCGAAATAAACTAATAATGGAAATCTCAAATAAAATTATTTTAGCATTAAAATTTTTGGTTTTTTTTTTGTTATTTTTTGCTTTATGGAATTCATTAATCATTGGAGGTTCGTGGGATGAACCATTTCACCACATTAATGGTGTTCTTCGTTTAAGGTATTTAATCTCTTTTGGTGATTATCAAAATTATCAGTATGCAAATAACCAATTTTATCCTGGCTTATATGATACGTTTAGTAGCACAATTAGTTTTCTAATTAATAAATTTTATCCTGAGTTCTTAAGTAGAAATTTTTTTAATATTAAACATTTTGTGAATTTTACATTTGCTGCACTTTCAATTTATGGACTTTTTAAGTTTATTAAAGTATTTTCAAATAACGAATTATTGGCATTATTTTCTACTTTATTAACTATTCTCAATCCTTTCTTTTTCGGTCACATGGGAATGAATCCAAAAGATACAATAATTTTTTTCGCATTAATTTGGTTTTTGTATTTTTTTTATAAATATATTTCAAAAAAAAAAGATATTAAAAATTTAATATACTTTTCAGTGTTCATTGGTTTTGGCTGTGGGATAAGAATATCTTTTTTAGCAGTTATTTTTCCAATAGTAGTTTTTGGAATTATTTATTACATACAAAGATTTCAAATTAATATTTTTGAATTCTTAAAAACAAAAAGTTTTGATATAATTTTAGGATTAATTTGTATTTTATTTCTTTCATTTATTACTTGGCCACATATGCATGGCGGAAACATTAATATTATTCTGCAAACACTTAAAAATTCAATATCTTGGCCAGGGGGTGCCAATCTTGTTTTAATTAATGGAGATTTTTTCGAGACATCAAATACTCCAAAAACTTATTTTTTAAGTTTTCTATTATTCAAGATTCCAATTTATCAATCGTTTTTATTCTTTATATCTTTATTTTTAATATTTCTTAAAAAAGAATTTTTTAAAAGTAAAATAAAGGAATTCAATAAATTCTCATTTTTAATTTTATTTATTATTTTTTACACTGTTTCTTTAACTATATTATTCAATGTCAAAATATACGATGGTATAAGACTTTTTTTGTTCATAATTCCTTTTTTTTGTGTTCAATGTTCACTTACATTAATTTATATAATTAATAATTTTAGAAAAAACTTTTCAAACTATATTTTCCTAACATTATTTATTTGTTTATTCTTCATATCAACGTATAGATTTATAATTTTAACTCCATATCAATATTCTTACATTAATTATAATTTTATTAAGTTAAGTTCTGCATCTGATAAATTTGAACATGACTATTGGAATACTTCATGGAAAGAATTAATAAAAGATTTACCAGATACAATTGAAGGAAAAAAACCAAAAAATTTCAATATTGGTGTTTGTGGTGGTGATCCTAATGTTGCAGCTCATTACTTGTCTCAAAGATATAAAAAATTTAAAGTTACAAATGCCTCAGATGCCCACTATTTAATTATGACTAATAAAGCAAGTTTCAATAAAAATGATAAAAGAACGTGCTTTGATATATATAAGGGAAAAGATTTTTATTTTGTAAAAAGAGGAAATTTAATTTTATCTAAATTTACAAAAATAAAAGAAATCGATTAATTAATTGTTTGGTTAAATCTTAACGCCAGAACCTTTTAAAAAACTCGCATTTTTATCCAAAGCTAATCTTGGACTTGCTTCTATATCCATATTATCAAATTTTTTTAATTTATATTTTTCTATTCCAACCAACCCAATCATAGCTGCATTATCTCCACATAAATTAATATCTGGAAAAATTGCTTCAAAATCGTTCTCATTACTCAATTGAATCAGTTTTTTTCTTATTCCCTTGTTTGCTGCGACACCCCCTGCAATAACAAAAGATTTTTTACTAATAGAGTTTTTTAAAAACTCTTTAAATGCAATTTTAGATTTAATATATAATATTTCTTCAATAGTTTTTTGAAAAGAGGCTGCTAAATCATATTTTTCTTGTTCTGAATTTATATTTTTCGTTATTCTTAGTATCGCAGTTTTAAGCCCAGCAAAAGATAAATTGCATCCACCTTTATTTATTATTGGTTTAGGTAATTTAAATTTATTTGGATCACCTTTTTCCGCAAATTTTTCTAATTTAGGACCACCTGGAAATTCTATCCCTAAAAGTTTTGCAGTTTTATCGAATGCTTCTCCTAGAGCATCATCAATTGTAGTTCCTAATCTTTTATAACTACCTAATCCATTCACACTTAAAAATTGACTATGTCCACCTGAAATCAGTAGAAGTAAATAAGGATAACTAATATTAGTGTGAAGCTTTGGACTTAAAGCATGACCCTCTAGATGATTAACACCAATAAATGGAATGTTCAAAGATGATGCAAGCGATTTTGCAAAATTTAACCCAACACTTAAACAGACTATAAGTCCAGGCCCAACGGTTGCAGCAACTGCAGAGATTTTATCTAAACTAACTCCACTTTCCTTAATTGCTTTGTCTGCAATCAAATTAATTTTTTCTACGTGAGATCTCGCTGCAAGCTCTGGTACAACACCTCCAAACTCTTTATGAACATCAAATTGACTAGAAACAACATTTGATAAAATCTTTGGCACATCATTTCCAGTATCCTGGATCAATGAAACCGCAGTTTCATCACAACTGGTCTCAATACCTAATATTATTGGTTTTTCAGTCATAAATTATTTTTTATAATTAATACAATTAATCTATAAGAATGTAATAAAAATAACTTTTATGAAAAGAGCTAATCTTGTAATTGGGACACGCGGAAGTAAGTTAGCAATGATTTACGCAGAAAATGTGAAAAAAGAATTAAAAAAATATTATTCTAAAGAGATTGAATTAAGGAAAATAGTAACAGCAGGAGACCAAAAGCAAGACGAGAGATTATCTGAAATAGGAGGCAAAGGATTATTTTCAAAACAAATTGAAAAAGATTTATTAAATAAAAACATAGATATTGCAGTACATGCTTTCAAAGATATGCCTACTGAAGAAACCGAAAATCTTATAACTAATAATTTTTTAAAAAGAAATTCTCCTAATGAAATTTTAATAAGTAAAAATAATATAAAATTTGAAGATTTAGAGCCAAACTCAATTATTGGCACATCATCATATAGACGAGAATATCAACTTAAGAAAAAAAGACCCAACTTAAAATATAAACTTATTAGAGGAAACGTTGATACTAGAGTTCAAAAGTTAGAAAAAGGCGAATATGATGCAATAATTCTCTCAAAGGCGGGAGTAGATGCTTTAAATTTACAAGATAAAATTTCACAGGAATTCAGTGTTGATGAACTTATACCTTGTGCAGGCCAAGGAATTATAGCAATTCAATGCAGAGAAGATGATAATGAAATTAAAAAATTACTTGAAAACATTAATGATGAAGAAACAAGAATTGTTGCAAAAGCAGAAAGAGAGGTCTTAAAAGTTCTTGAAGGAGATTGTGATACCGCAGTAGGTGTATTTGCAAAATCAAATGGCAAAAAAGTAGATCTATTGACCGAATTGTTTTCTGTCGATGGAAAAAATAGATACTTCATAAAAAAAAGTTTTCAAAAAGATAAAATAGAATCTACTAGTAGAATGGTGGGAGAAGAGCTTAAATTAAAATCAAAAGGCTCTTATAAAAATTAAAATGCATATTTTATTAACCAGACCATTAGATGATAGCAAAGAATTAATTTTAAAATTTACTTCTATGAAACATAAAGTTTCTCATCTACCCTTATTACAAATAAAAAAAATAGAGACACAAGAAATAGACTTTAACCAATTCAAAGGAGTGATTTTTACAAGCGCCAATTCTTTAAAAAATTTAAATATTTCAAAAATAGATAAAAAAATAATTTGTTTTTGTGTTGGTATTGCAACAGAAAGAAGGGCAAAAGAAGTAGGCTTTCAAAATATTTTCTGCGCAGAAGGTAACGTAAATAATCTTAAAGAATTAATTTTACAAAACTTTGACCCAAAGATTGGACCAATGGCCTATATTTGTGGGGAAATTGTTTCTTATAATCTTGATCAAGACTTAATTTCAGAAAACTATGTCATCAAGAGAATTATAAATTATACAGCAATACCTAATGAAAATTTAAGTGATGACTTTTTAAGAGATATCAAATCTTCTGTGCCAAAAATTGTTTACATATATTCTGAAAATAGTGCGAAGACATTTTTTAAGTTAATAAAAAAATATAATTTAGATAATATTTGGATGGAAACTAACCTAATGTGTATGGGCGAAAAAGCATCATCAGCATTGAATGACATAAAATGGAAAAAAATTTTTCTTTTTAACCCTGGTGAAGAGGAGTTTTTGCTATATAAAATTTAAAAATGGACGTTTTAAATAAACTAAATGAATTATTTTTATCTGTATGGAAGCAGGGAATTCTTGGTGTAGATTTCTTTCAGATAATAGTAGGTCTTGGAATATTTGTATTATTTTTAATATTTAGAGGTCTAATTAGCAAACTTGTAATAAAAAAATTGGAATTAATTTCAAAAAGAACAACTAATAAATTAGATGATACTTTTGTAAAATCTATGGAAGGTCCTGCTAGGTTTCTTCCAATTGTTCTTGGTGTCTTTTTTGCCAGTTACTATATGTCATTTGATAATGAGACTAGGGGTTTCATTGATAACGTTAACAGAACTTTAATAACAATTTTAATATTTTGGATAATACATCAGATAATTGAGCCTATATCATATATTTTAAGTGGATTAGATAAAGTCCTGACAAAAGAATTAATAGGCTGGATTATAAAGTCTCTTAAAATTTTAATTTTTATTTTAGGTGCAGCTGCTGTTCTTGAGTTATGGGGAATTAAAATTGGACCAATAATTGCAGGATTAGGTTTATTTGGAGTAGCAGTAGCATTAGGTGCTCAGGATTTATTTAAAAATTTAATCTCCGGAATTTTAGTTTTAGTTGAAAAAAGATTTAGAATTGGTGATTGGATTAAAGTTGAGGGAGTTATCGAAGGGGTTGTTGAGAACATTGGATTCAGATCAACTGTTATAAGAAAATTTGACAAATCACTGGCTATTATTCCTAATTTTCAATTTGCAGAAAATGCAGTGATTAATAACACAAGAAAGACTAATTGGGCTATTAGTTGGATAATAACTCTTCAATACGACACCACTATTGATCAATTAAAAACAATAAGAGACGAAATTGAAGATCACATAAATAAAGGTGACGATTATGACCAATCTGTAGGAGTCGCTGTAAGAATAGATAAGTTTTCAGATAGCTCGATTGATATGTATGTTAGATGTTTTACAAAAACAAATAGTTGGACTAATTATTTACAAGTAAAAGAAAATTTGGCACTTGAAATAAAAAAAATTGTTGAAGGTAAGGGAGCTGCTTTTGCATTTCCAAGTCAGTCTATTTATGTTGAAAAAAAATGATTGCTATATTTTATTTAGCTCTTCAAATTTTAAAACTTTATTCATATGTCGTAATTGCCAATGTCGTTATAAGTTGGTTGGTCGCTTTTAATGTACTAAATACAAGCAATCGGTTTGTATATTTAATATTAGATTTTACTTATAAAATGACAGAACCGATTTTAATGAGAATTAGAAGATTTTTACCTAACCTTGGTGCTTTTGATATTTCTCCTATCGTACTTCTTTTGTTGATATGGTTCATAGAAATGTGTATGAAACTCTACATTGCACCACTAATATTTTAAAAAATGATTTTAATTGACGGAAAAAAAGCTGCTGCCGATTTAAGAGAAGAGCTCAAGAAAGAAGTCTTATCTTTAAAAGATAAGCATAATAAAGTACCAGGTTTAACAGTCATATTGATTGGTGATTTAGCACCTAGTCAAATTTATGTTAGAAATAAAGAGAAATCTGCCAATGAAGTGGGCCTTAAATCAGAGGTGATTAGATACCCTGACACTGTTGAAGAAAGTGAAGTTTTAAAAAAAATCGATGAACTTAATAATGATGATTCCGTTTCAGGAATTTTAGTTCAGCTCCCACTTCCTAAACATATTGATAAACAAAAAGTTATAGAGGCAATTATGCCAGAGAAGGATGTTGATGGATTTCATCCCATGAATGTTGGAAATCTGTCGTCAGGTTATGAAAGTTCTATTCCGTGCACTCCTTTAGGTTGTTATTTGTTAATAAAAAAAATTGAACCAAGCCTTAATGGAAAAAAGGCTGTAATTGTTGGAAGATCAAATTTAAATGGTAAGCCAATGACACAGTTGTTGTTGAAAGAAAATTGTACAGTTACAATTACTCATTCAAAAACAAATGATCTTAAAGGTGAATGTTTAAAAGGAGACATTATAGTCGCTGCTGTTGGGATCCCTGAGCTTGTAAAAGGTGATTGGGTAAAAAAAGATGCAATTGTGATTGACGTTGGTATTAATAAAACTGAAAACGGCCTAGTTGGAGATGTGGCATTTGATGAAGTATCAAAAGTTGCAAAAGCTTTAACTCCAGTTCCAGGTGGAGTCGGACCTATGACTATTGCATGTTTACTTAAAAATACAATTGAGTGTTTTAAGAGAGCAAATAAATAAAATTTATTACTGATTTCTAATTAAAGGATAAACTTTAGGACTTAAGTACTTAAGATTAGTTAGCATAATTAAAATCAAGGTCACAGTTCCTATAGAGGCAACAAGGTAAATTAAAACTTTAAAATCAAATTGCCAAACTAACTCAAAAATATTCTCCATAATAAATTTTGATCCAATTGCTGCAAAAAAAATTGCAATTAATATTACCGACATAAAAATAATTACAAATTCTATCAAAGACGAAAATATAATTTCTTTTTTTGAAAAACCTAAAATTTTAAATACAAGATTTTGGTACTCCTTTACTTTTCCTTGGACCATTATAGCACTTGAGATAACAATCAATCCAACGACAATTGTTACACCAGAAATTAGGGTTACAGCTATGAAGACTTTATTTAAAACTGATGTTACTTTGTTTAAGTAATCAGCAATTTTTATCATAGACAAACTCGGTAATACTTCTAACATTTTGGTTTCATCAAAATTATCTGGTTTTTTAAATTTGGCAGTTGCTAAATATTCATGAGGAATTTTTTTTGCAAATTGTGGATTAAATAACATGGCAAAATTAATATTTAGATCACGATAATCAACTTCTCTAAAATTAACTATTTCTCCATCAATTTCTCGACCATAAATGTTTAAAGTAAAAATATCTCCCAACTCGATGTTAAAATCTTTAGCCACTTTTGCATCAAGTGATATCTGAAGTTGGTTAGGTTTAGATAAATCCCACCATTCCCCTTTTAAAATTGGGTTATCTTTAGGTATATTTTCAACCCAAGAAGATCTTCTTTCACTTCCAATTACCCAATAACTATCATTATCTGGCTTAATATAGCTATTTGGATTCACACCATTAATTTTTACTATTCCGGAAGAAACCATAGGCACTATTTCAATGTTCGCATCAGGATTCATTTTGTAAACACCTTGTTCAAATTTTTTCTTTTCACCTTTTTGAATTCCAACAAAAAAATAATCAGGTGCAATATCTGGAATAGATCTTGCAATTTCTCTTTTAAAATTTGTTCCAACTAAAGCTAAAGTTAATAATAAAGTTACACCTAAGCCTAAAGACATAATCGTTATAGGAGTGATACTTTTTGTTTGAGTTATATTTTTTATCGATACTTTTAAAGAGATACTTGAATTAAAATTAAACTTTTTCAGTAAATAAATTATAATTTTCGAAAGTAAAAAAAATACAATTAGACATACAAAAAAAGCCAGAAAATAACCCAAGCTATAAGAAGGCCTTTCAGATCCTAGTGTAAACAATAAAACTAAAAATGATAACAAGATAAAACTTAAAATAACTGACTTTTTTGAGTAATAAAATTGTAGGTTTTGGAATACATTTCTAAATAGGTTTGATGCTTTAACTTGATCAATTGAACTTATTGTCGGTATTGAAAAAATTATAAGAACTAACAAACCTACAATAAATATTTTTATAAAATTAATTAAAGAGAATTTTGGATAAACATTTAACCCCAACCCATCAGATAAATATTTATCTGCAATTGGTACAATTAAAAAACTTGAGCCATAAGAAATTACAGTAATAATAAATAATAATATTAATAATTGAAGATAATAAAGTGTTTTTATATTCCCTGAATAAAATCCTACAGCTTTTCTTACAGCTATAGACATATTGTTCTGGTTTATAAATGACAACAATGTATTAGCGATACCTATTCCAGCAATTAACATTGCACTAATTGAAACTAAAGAGAGAAATTGGGAAAAATTATTAATTATCCTTTTTAAGCCACTTGCTGAATTTTCTGGAAATCTAAGTTTTACTTTTTGGTCATCTTTAAACATATCTTTGATCTTACTTTCTATTTTTTCTGGATCATCACTTGGTTTAAATTTTACTTTATATTCATAATTTAAAAAACTACCTATTCCATTTAGTTTTAGTATCTCCAAAGTTTGTTTTCCTGCTAATGCCCAATCTCCAAAAGCTACAAACCCACTGACATCAGGTACAGATTTTATAATTCCAACAACTATGAAACTTTGATCTTGAACCTTAACTTTGTCATTTATTTTTATCTTTAAAGTTTTTAATAAACTTTCATTAATCAAAATTGTCTTTGGTTCCTTTTGCATTCTTTCATAAGCATCTTCTGGCTCATAAACAACTTCACCGTAAAGTGGATATTTTTCATCAACTGTTTTAATTCTTGTAAATAATGATTTATTTTTTTCTCTGCCTGTCGTAGAAAGCATTGTACTGAATTCTATCATTTGTGAGACAGTTGAAAATTCCTTTACTTTATTGACTAAATTAAGATCCCCCTGATTACGGTTATAATCGATTTCGAGATCTCCACCCAAAAGAACTTTTGCATTATCATTAAGCTCTTTTTTTAAACTATCTTCGATTGTAAAGATGGCACTTAAAATAAAAAGACTAATAAACAGCGTTACAATAATGCTTGAAATTTTTTTATAATTTCTGCTTAAATCCTTTAAAGCATATTTGAATATTAAACTTAACTCCGAAGAACTATTTAATTTTTCCATCTTTGATTTTAATTTTTCGTTTTGCTTTGTCTGCTAATTTTGGATCATGTGTGACCATTATTAAAGAAGACCTTTCTTCTTTGACGTATTTAAATAAAATTTCAGAGATCATTATTGAGTTTTCGGTATCTAGATTACCAGTTGGTTCATCAGCTAAAATCAAATCTGGTTTCATTGCAATAGCTCTTGCAATCGCCACACGTTGTTGCTCTCCGCCAGATAATTGACTTGGAAGATTATTGAATCTATGTTTTAGACCAAATCGGTCTAATAAACTTTTTGCTTCTTTCTCTGGATTTTTAAACTCATTAAGTTCAAGTGTTAAAGCTACATTTTCAACAGCTGAATAATTTGGAATTAAATAGAAAGATTGAAATATAATTCCTATATTTTGCTTTCTAATTTCAGATACTTCGTCTTCATTAAGATTTGTTATTTCCCTGTCTTGAAATATAATTTTCCCTGAGGTTGGACGTTCTAGTCCACCAATAAGCATAATCAAGCTTGTTTTTCCTGACCCACTTTCTCCAACCACAGATACAGTTTCTTTTTTTTTTATAGTTAAATCAATATTTTTTAAAACATTGATATTATCCTTCCCAGTTTGGTATTTGAGATTTATTTTTTTTAATTTAAGAAGTGTGTTCATGAATAAAAGTTTATTTATAAAAATATTGTTATTCTTTCTAGTGCACATAAATGCAAGTGCAATAGAAAAGGTTATATTATTCGGCGATAGTTTAATGGCGGGTTATGGTCTACCTAAAGAACAACACTTATCTTTGGTTTTAGAAAGTAATCTCGTAAGGAGTGGTTTAAATATTAAGGTAATAAATGGAAGTGTGTCAGGAAGTACTTCTTCTGGTGGATTGAATAGAGCAGAATGGAGTTTATCAGAACCCGGTATTGATCTAATCATCCTTGGTCTTGGGGCAAATGATATGCTCAGAGGAATTCAACCAGATGAAACTGAGAGAAATTTAGAAGAAATAATTAAAATCGCTAACAGTAAAAAAATTAAAATTATAATAGCTGGGATGGTTGCGCCAACAACTCATGGAACTAAATATAAAAAAAATTTTGATTCTATTTATCCTAAATTGTCAAAAAAATATAATTTACCTTTAATTCCATTTTTGCTAGAAGGTGTTGCTCTTGATCCAAATCTAAATCAACAAGATGGCATACATCCTAACAAAGCTGGAACAATAGTTATAAGTAATACAATTCAAGATATTATTTCAAAAAATTATTAATCGGATATGAAAAAAAAATATCATCATTTAGCAAATGGCACATTTCGTAATCCTGAAGGATCAAAGGTGATTGATATGAATTTCAATTGGTCGTTTAAGGTCTTTAACCAAGAAAAAAAAAAATTAGATATGACTTTTCCTGAAAGTAATATCATTAAAAAAGAAAAAGTTTTATTGGATTTAAATAATTTCCAAAAAGAAGATTATGTAGCGTGGATAGGTCATGCAACATTTTTATTAAAATTAGGGGAAATAACAATAATAACAGATCCAGTTTTTTCAAAAAATGCAGGACCTTTATTTTTTGGGCCAAAGAGATTTACCGAACCAGCATTAAAACTAAATGAAATACCAAAAACAGATATTTTTCTACTAACTCACAATCACTACGATCATCAAGACATGAAAACAATAATGAGATTTCCATATAAAGATTCTAAAGTTTTGTTACCTTTAGGACTAAAAAAATATTTTAAAATTAATAGATTTAAAGATGTAAATGAAATGGATTGGTATGATCAAATAAGAATAAATCGGAATTTAAATATCACTTTTCTTCCATCAGTCCACTGGTCAAAAAGGAGTTTAACGGATACTAATAAAACTTTATGGGGCAGCTATTTGATTGAATACAAAGGAAAAAAAATATTATTTTCATGTGATACTGGTGTTGGAAAAATATATAAAGAATTGGGAGATAAGTATGGTCCAATTGATTTAACATTTATTAACATTGGCGCATATAATTTTTATCCTATGGCTTCAATTAAAGACTCTTCTGCTTACCACACTAACCCTGAAGAAGCCCTTGGACTTGCTAAAGATTTAAAAAGTAAAAAAGTAATTGGAATGCATTGGGGAACTTTTGTCTTATCACTTGAACCAATATTAGAGCCCCCTTTAAGGTTTAAGCAAAATGCAGAAAAATTTGGATTTAAAAAAGATGATGCAATTATTTTTAAAATTGGTGAATTTAAATTATTTAAAGAGCTTTTTGATACTAACTAGAATTTTCCATCAACCACAATCCATCTTGATTTAAAAAATATAGTTTACCATTTATAGGATGAATTTGTATGTCTCTGATTCTTCCAATTTTATCTTTAAATATTATTTCCTCTTTTACGTTTGATAAATCATTAAACTCTAATTTTCTTAAAGACTTATCTTTAAGAGAAGTAATTAATGCATGACCATTCCATTCTTTAAATTCATTACCTTTATAAATTGTGATCGCACTTGTGGCTATAGATGGAACCCAATATTGAATGGCTTTTGTAAAGCCAGGTTTCCATTTTGGCCCTATTGGTATACCTGAATAATTTGTGCCACCCCATCCAAGAATTTTCCAACCATAATTTTCACCTTTCTTTGCTTCACCAAACCAATCGCCTCCTTTTGCACCATGATTGCTCATATAAATTTTTCCATCGAAAGGTGATAAAGCTAAACCTTGAGGATTTCTTACACCAATTTGATATATTTCAGGCAGCCAGTCTGATTTCCCCTCAAAACGAGGATTGTCTTTTGGAATGCCACCATCTAGATAAATTCTAATTATACTCCCTGGATGTTTATTTCCATCTTGAGCAATCATTCCCCCGCCTCTTTCACCTGCAGAAGCAAATAAATAATTGTCTTTAATTACCAGTCTTGAACCAAAGTGATAAGGCGAGTCAATTGGTGGATTGGCTTGAAAAATATTTTTAAAATTTAATTTGTTTTTATTAAATTTTGCACGTGCAATTGAAGTACTAGTCTTCCAATTATTTCTATTTTCTGTGTATGAGATGTAAATGTAATCTTCATTATACAGAATATCCAATAATCCTCCCTGTCCATATTCTACAAAATTTAAGTTATGACCAATTTCACTTGTCTCTCTTGTCGAAATATTAACAAGTTTTATTTTGCCACCTTTCTCGGTAACAATCATTTCATTATTATTAACGAACGACGAACCCCAAGGTGCTTCTAATTCAATAATTTTATTAAAATTAAAATTTTTACTAAATGAATTAGTTGATAATAGTATTAATGATAAAAGAAATAATAATTTCTTCACTCTATGAAAGTTTCGATCTACCACCATCGACAGCAATAATTTGTCCTGTAACCCAAGAACTTTCTTCAGTTATTAGAAATTTTGCAAGCGAAGCTGAGTCTTTACCTTCTCCAAGTCTTTTTAATGGATGGGCTTTTGCTATACCATCAGCTAAAACTTTATTTTTAAGCATTGGCTCTGCAATTTTTGAATTAGTTAAACTTGGAGCAATGCAATTTACTCTTATATTAGGAGCAAATTCTGCTGCTAAAGAAACAGTTAATCCTTCAACAGCTGCTTTAGTTGAAGCTATAATTGCATGATTTGTAAAACCCCTTTGAGCAGCAACAGTTGAAAACAAAACAATCGATCCTTTATTTTTTTTTAAACTTTCTTGATAACCTTTAATTAAATCTACTGCAGAATATAAATTTAGTTTCATACATTTTGTAAAATCTTGTTCTGAAACCATTCTCAAAGGTTTTAAATCAATTGAACCAACACAATAAGCTATACCTTTGATATCATCTATTTCGGACTTAATCTTTTCAACAAAACCATTTTCTAAAACATCAGAGACTGTATATTTACAATTTAGTTTTTCAGACAAAGATTTTGTTCTTTCTTCATCCCTACCAATTAAATGTACTTCTTTACCAGCCGCATGTAACTGTTCAGCTAAATTAGATCCGATAGATCCTGTCGCACCTACTACTAAATATTTTTCTGACATAAATTTTTAAAGAGTTATATATAGTTAATGAAATTATTTTTTCTACTTGGAAATCAGCTTTTCTCAGAGAAATATCTAGAAAAGTACAAAAAAGACCACTTTTTCTTTATGGCTGAAGATTATCAGCTTTGTACATACGAAAAGCATCATAAACAAAAGATATTATTGTTCTTATCTTGCATGCGATCTCACGCAGACAGACTAAAAAAAAATAAATTTAAATTAGAATATTCTTCGATCGAGGATAAATCTTTCAAGCTGGATTACACAGAAAAATTAAAAAAAATAATTAAAGCAAAAAAAATTAAAGAAATTTCAAGTTTCGAAATTGAGGATAAGTTTTTTGAAAATAAAATTGCCAATTTTTTAAAAAAGGAAAAAATTAAATGGAATATTATTCAAACACCAATGTTTTTAAATTCTAGAGAAAAATTTAAAAACTATTTATCGAAATCAAAAAAACCTTTTATGGCAGTTTTTTATAAAGAGACTAGAAGAGATTTGGATATACTCATGAAAAAAGATGGTAATCCAGAAGGAGGCAAATGGAGTTTTGACGAAGAAAATCGAAATAAACTTCCAAAAAATATATCTATACCCAAATTTCCTAAAATTACTGAGACTGTTCATACGAAAAAACTAAAAATTTTAATTGATAAAAATTTTAAAAGTCACCCAGGTAATACGAAAGACTTTTGGTTTGCTACGGAATATGATGATGTAATTAAATTATTAAATTTTTTTATTAAAGAGAAATCAAATTTATTTGGGGATTATGAAGATGCAGTTGATCAGAAAGACAATATATTATTTCATAGCGCTTTAAGTCCTTACATCAATTTAGGTATTATCACTCCAGAATTTATAATTAAAAAAGTTTTAGATTTTCACAACAAAAATAAAATAAGATTAAATTCCTTAGAAGGTTATATTCGTCAAGTAATTGGGTGGAGAGAATTTATGAGGGGAATATATCAAAGCTATTCAAAAGAAATGGAAACTAGAAATTTTTTTAAACAAAATAGAAAAATGAAAAACTCATGGTACGAAGGAACAACAGGATTACCACCTCTAGATTATGCTATTAAAAATGCAGTGAATTATGGTTGGTCACATCATATTGAAAGGTTAATGATCTTATCAAACATAATGAATTTATGTGAAGTTAAGCCAACGTATGTTTACAAATGGTTTATGGAAATGTTTGTGGATTCCTCTGACTGGGTAATGGTCCCGAATGTTTATGGAATGGGGCTTTTCAGTGATGGAGGAATATTTGCAACAAAACCATATATCTGTGGCTCCGCTTATTTCATGAAAATGATGGATTTTAAAAAAGGAGAATGGTGCAATACCATGGATGGTCTTTATTGGAGATTCATAAATAGAAATAGAGCCTTCTTTTTAAAAAATCCTAGACTTTCTATGATGGTTAGAATTTTTGATAAAATGAAACCTGATAGAAAAAAATTAATTTTAGCTGAGGCAGAAAAATTTATTAAACAAAATACTGCATAGTGAGAAAAGAAAATTTACCCACAAAAATTTGCCCTGTATGTAAGAGACCTTTTACTTGGAGAAAAAAATGGAAATTAAACTGGGATAAAGTGAAATATTGTTCTAAGAAATGTTCAAAGAACAACTAAGAATTTAATTTTAATAATTATTTAATCTTTCTGAAATAATTTTGTATCTTATTTAAATTATAAATCTTTCATGCAAAGAAATTTAGTACTAATTCTATTATTAATCCTTTTCAACAGTTCACAATCTCTAGCAAAAACATTTAATGTCAAAAATTCAAAAGATTCTGGTCCTGAAAGTCTAAGGCATGCACTTTTAAAGGCATCTAAAAGTAAAGAATCATCAAAAATATTAATTACAACTGAAGATGAAATAATTATTAATTCAACTTTAGAATATACAGGACTACAACCCCTAGATATAGTAGGGTCAGGACAGTCTATTAAAACTACCCAAAATCAAACACTCCTCTTTGTTTCAAATGGTGCTGACCTTACAATATCTAATTTAAATTTTTATGGAGTAGGTGGATTTAGTATTAAAAAAGGAGGATGGGGCAAAGGTATATTTGTAGATGTTAGAGACGACCAAAAAGGTTTAGTAAATGTAATTTTAAATAACGTTTCTGTTAACGATGTTGCCAGTCATGGAATTCATATTTCTGACTGCAGTCTAGCCGATGACTGTGGTGGTGGACAAGGCGGTGGGGGAGAAGGTTCAGATGCTTCCATTAAAGTTGTAGTTGATAATTTAACAATTAGTAATGTAGGAAATGGAAGATTTGATGCGGATGGATTTAGGATTGATGAAAGAGGCATTGGTGATATCGATTTCAAAGCAAGCAACTCTCTGTTTACTCTTGTTGGTGCGGATGGAGTTGAGTTAGATGAAGGTAATGCTGGAAATGTTAATGCTACAGTAAATAATTCATCTTTTGTTTTAAATGGAGCATATTGTGATCCAAAACTTTTAAAACCATTTATGCCCAAACAAGATGAAGGTGAATTTGATGATAATGTGAGAAAAGAAGACAGTATACCTGGAAAGATTAAGGGTACCCCAGATGATAGATGTTTTGAGAGAGAAGTTGATTTGTATGACTCTGGTTTTGTTAAAGAATTTGAATTTGGCATAGATTTAGATGATGGTTTTGATATTGATGAAGCTGGTCCCGGAAATTTAGTTGTTACCATTAATAACTCATTTATAAATGGAAATTTAGACGAAGGTTTAGATTTTGATGAAGCAAATAATGGTGATATATTTTTAACTATCAACAACACTATTTCTATAAATAACACAGACGATGGTTTTAAAAATTCTGAAGAAGATGATGGTTCAGTTATAGCAAGTATTGATGGTGTAATTGCTGTAAAAAATGGTGGTAAAGGAATTGTGCTTGAAGAGGAAGGTGTAGGTGATGTGAGAGCGTTTATTGAAAGTACAATTACAAACACTAATGATGATAGCGATAAAACTGGATTAGAGGCAGTGCAAGAAGATGTTGGATCTGGTATTATAAAAATTGTTAATTCTCAGTTGTTTGATGGTATTGATGCTGAAGGTGTCCAGCTAAAATAGATTAACAACAAGAACAACTTGTCTTTTTCTCTGATTTTTTTTCTTCAATTACTTCTTCCCTAGCTGCTGATTGTTCAAGAATTTTTGCTTCTGCAGTTTCTTTCTCTTTTAATATTTTATTTTCGATATATGCATAAAGAGAGTTGAAACCTAATTTTTAAGCTTTCTTTTCTTCGTAATTCCTTCTGCCTTTAAGATTTTCAATAATTTCAAGAACTTGCGGGTTATTCATACTATTGTTATCTCATAATTTTGATAATTTACAATAGTTCTTTAAAAAAATTCTTTAATTATAGTTGGTATATACTTTTTGAAATTAAAAAAACCTTTATTGCAATATTTCCAAGAACTTCGGTCTAAATTACGATAAAGAAATTTTATATTATTTATTCCTTGAGAAGTTAAAAAATCTAAGTTTTCTCCAACACAAGGATATAAAAAATAACTATTCTCAATTTTTTTAAGGTTACCAATATCAATAATTTCACAATCCAAAGATTTTTCATCCAACCTTCTTTTTTGATCATGAATTAAATTAGTCTTAAATTTCACTGTTTTTTCACTAAGTGTAATATTTCTACTGTCGTTATTATTATTAACTAAATAAATCTTTTTAAATTTATGGTCTTTGAAATCAGTCAACTCAAAGGAAAGATTATTATCAAAAATAATTAAATTTTGCTCATCCAAACTTACTGGATTACTAAAATCTTTTAAGACAGCCTTGTATATTTTCTCGCTAACTTTAGGTGGTGCATTTTCATTTAAATTAATGTTATTAAATCTGTTATTAGTAAATTTTTTTATATTCCATTCACTTGCCAAATAATGCTTACCTTGAGTTTGTATCCCAGCAACCCATCTCCATCCCAATGTATTAGATGCTGCATCTCCATCATAGAGATGCTTCATAAAAAATTCAGCTCCTAATTGCCAAGGTAAATTTAGAGTAAAAATCCAGATACTGGCAAACCACATTCTTGTATGATTATGAAGGTAATTAAATTCTTTTAATTCTTTAACCCATTCATTAAAACATTCTATATTTGTATTTCCATCAATGGCATTTAAATAATCTTTATTATCTTTGTATTTTTCTCTTATAATTTTTAGTTCTATTATGTAATCTGTCCATACATTAGGTCTTAATTCTAACCATCCTTTCCAATAAGTACGCCACAAAACCTCCTGAATAAATTTTTCATTTTTAGAAAATGAAAATTTCTTTAAGGCTTTATC